>NZ_CP015225.1:2691666-3364583 GCF_001623525.1 Pseudomonas fluorescens
AGCTTCAGCCATTTGCTGATTGTCGAGTTGTGGTTGTCGTTCCTGTATGGATCGTACAACGGTGCCATGGTCGTGGCCTTGACGGAAATCATGCCGGTCGAGGTGCGCACCACCGGTTTCTCCCTGGCCTACAGCCTGGCGACGGCAACCTTTGGCGGATTTACTCCGGCGGCCTGTACCTACCTGATCCATGTGCTCGACAACAAGGCCGCCCCGGGGATATGGCTCAGTGGGGCGGCGGTGCTGGGGTTGATTGCGACCCTGGTGTTGTTCAAGGGCGACCGTCATGAGTTGCGGACTGCGCAAGCTTCGGTGGTGGGCGGCGCCTGATAGTTTGCCTGCTCGCGAAGAGGCCCGGCCACTCAACACAAAACCTCCAGATACAAAAACGCCCCGACAAGTCGGGGCGTTTTCATGTGCGGCTAAGGCTTAGCGCGGGAATGCTGGCGGGTTTACACCAGCCATGTCTTCCATCACGCGAACCACCTGGCAGCTGTAACCGAACTCGTTGTCGTACCAAACGTACAACACAACGCGGTTGTCCTGAACGATGGTCGCTTCAGCGTCGACCACGCCGGCATGGCGCGAGCCGACGAAGTCGGTGGACACCACTTCCTGGGAATTGACGAAGTCGATCTGCTTGTGCAGGTCGGAGTGCAGCGCCATGTAGCGCAGGTACTCGTTCATCTCTTCACGGGTGGCGGCTTTCTCAAGGTTCAGGTTGAGAATGGCCATCGACACGTTCGGCGTCGGCACACGGATCGCGTTGCCGGTCAGCTTGCCAGCCAGCTCAGGCAGGGCCTTGGCAGCGGCGGTGGCGGCACCGGTCTCGGTGAGGACCATGTTCAGCGCGGCGCTGCGGCCACGGCGGTCGCCCTTGTGGAAGTTGTCGATCAGGTTCTGGTCGTTGGTGTACGAGTGAACCGTTTCAACGTGACCGTTGACGATGCCGAACTTGTCGTTCACCGCCTTGAGCACCGGCACGATGGCGTTGGTGGTGCAAGAAGCCGCGGAAACGATCTTGTCGTCAGCGGTGATGTCGCCGTGGTTGATGCCGTGAACGATGTTCTTCAGCTTGCCCTTGCCAGGCGCAGTCAGCACGACGCGGTCGATGCCCGGGCAGGCCAGGTGCTGGCCCAGGCCCTCGGCATCACGCCATACGCCGGTGTTGTCCACCAGCAGTGCGTCCTTGATGCCGTACTGGGTGTAGTCGACCTCGGTCGGGTTCTTCGCGTAGATCACCTGGATCAGGTTGCCGTTGGCGAGAATGGTGTTGTTTTCTTCATCGATGATGATGGTGCCGTTGAACGAACCATGGACCGAATCGCGACGCAGCAGGCTGGCGCGCTTGGTCAGGTCGTTCTCGGCGCCTTTGCGCACCACGATGGCCCGCAGGCGCAGGCCGTCGCCGCCACCGGTTTTTTCGATCAGGATGCGCGCCAGCAGACGGCCGATACGACCGAAGCCGTACAGGACCACGTCAGTGCCTTTGCGAGGCGAAGCGTTCTGCTGGCCAACCACATCGGCCATCTCTTCACGAACGAACTGCTCGGCGCTACGGCCATTGCCTTCGCTGCGGAATTTGAACGCCAACTTGCCCAGGTCCACCGAAGCCGCGCCGAGCTTGAGCTCGCTCATGGCCTTGAGCAGGGGGAATGTTTCGTGGACGGAGAGTTCGCTGTCGTCGGAAGAACGGTGGCGAGCAAAGCGGTGGGCTTTGAGGATCGCGATGACAGACTGGTTGATCAGGCTGCGGCCATAGATCGAGCTCACCACGTTGTTATTGCGGTAGAGCTGACCGATGAGAGGGATCATCGCTTCTGCGAGAGCTTCACGATCAATCCATTCACCAAGACACTGGTCGGGCTTCTGAGTCACGGTAACCTTCCACATGTAGGGGCTGAAAAAAGGGGCTACATTATGCCGCCGAGTCCTCGGCGGAGCAATGCGCGCCTGTCGCACCGTGGTTTTCCTGTCTGCCTGGGTAGTCTGCGACTGACAGCAGCCCCCTTCCCCCGCTACAATTGTCGACTTTGTCGCAACGCTGGAGCTCAACCTTCCGTGCCCGTTCTGCGTCTTCCGCTTCTCCCTGCCGCGGCAGGTAAACAGCACTGGGGCAACCTGCCCGGTGCCGCCCTGAGCCTGGCCATCGCCGAGGCTGCCAGCGCTGCAAAGCGCTTCACCCTGCTGCTGACCGCCGACAGCCAAAGCGCCGAGCGGCTGGAACAGGAGCTGAGTTTCTTCGCTCCGGATTTGCCGGTCTTGCATTTCCCGGACTGGGAAACCCTGCCCTACGATCTGTTTTCACCGCACCAGGACATCATTTCCCAGCGAATCGCCAGCCTTTATCGGCTGCCGGAACTCAGTCATGGCGTTTTGGTAGTGCCGATCACTACGGCCCTACATCGCCTGGCACCGACCCAATTCCTGCTTGGCAGCAGCCTGGTGCTGGACATCGGCCAGAAGCTCGATGTCGAGCAAATGCGCACCCGCCTTGAGGCCAGTGGCTATCGCTGCGTCGACACGGTGTACGAACACGGCGAGTTCGCGGTACGCGGCGCCTTGATCGACCTGTTCCCGATGGGCAGCAAACTGCCTTATCGAATCGACCTGTTCGACGACGAAATCGAGACCCTGCGCACCTTCGACCCGGAAAACCAGCGGTCCATCGACAAAGTGCAGTCGATCCGCCTGTTGCCGGCCAAGGAATTCCCGCTGCAAAAAGACGCCGTGACCCGCTTCAAGGCGCGGTTTCGCGAGCGCTTCGACGTGGATTTCCGCCGCTGCCCGATCTTCCAGGACCTGAGCAGCGGGATCACCCCCGCCGGCATCGAGTATTACCTGCCACTGTTTTTCGAAGAAACCTCCACCCTGTTCGACTACCTGCCCCAGGACACCCAGGTGTTTTCCCTGCCCGGCATCGAACAGGCGGCGGAAAATTTCTGGAACGATGTGCGCAATCGCTACGAAGAGCGTCGCGTCGATCCTTCCCGTCCTTTATTACCACCCGCCGAGCTGTTCCTGCCGGTGGAAGACTGCTTTGCCCGCCTCAAGAGTTGGCCGCGGGTAGTGGCGAGCCAGCAGGACGTGGAAACCGGCGTCGGCCGTGAGCGCTTCCCGGCCAGGGCATTGCCGGACCTGGCGATCGAAGCCAAGGCCACGCAGCCCTTGGCGGCACTGGCAGGCTTTCTCGATGCGTTCCCCGGTCGCGTGCTGTTCACCGCCGAGTCCGCCGGCCGCCGTGAAGTGTTGTTGGAGCTGCTCGAACGCCTGAAGCTGCGACCAAAGACCGTCGACAGCTGGCCGGACTTCGTCGCAGGCAAGGATCGCCTGGCGATCACCATCGCACCGCTTAACGATGGCCTGGTCCTAGATGACCCGGCCCTGGCCCTGGTGGCGGAAAGCCCGCTGTTCGGCCAGCGCGTCATGCAGCGCCGCCGGCGCGAGAAACGTGCCGACGCCGCCAACGACGCGGTCATCAAGAACCTCACCGAACTGCGCGAAGGCGCGCCCGTGGTGCACATCGACCACGGCGTGGGCCGCTACCTGGGCCTGGCGACCCTGGAAATCGACAACCAGGCCGCCGAGTTCCTGACCCTGGAATACGCCGAGGGCGCCAAGCTCTATGTGCCGGTGGCGAACCTGCACCTGATCGCCCGCTACACCGGCAGCGACGACGCGCTGGCCCCGCTGCATCGCCTGGGCTCGGAAACCTGGCAGAAAGCCAAGCGCAAGGCCGCCGAACAAGTGCGCGACGTCGCCGCCGAACTGCTGGACATCTATGCTCGGCGCGCCGCCCGCGAGGGTTACGCCTTCGCCGATCCGAAAGCCGACTACGAAACCTTCAGCGCCGGTTTCCCGTTCGAAGAAACCGTCGACCAGCAGACCACCATCGAAGCCGTGCGCGCCGACATGCTCGCGCCCAAGCCCATGGACCGACTGGTGTGCGGCGACGTGGGCTTTGGCAAGACCGAGGTGGCGATGCGCGCCGCGTTCATTGCCGTGCACGGTGGCAAGCAGGTGGCAATCCTGGTACCCACCACCCTGCTCGCCCAGCAGCACTACAACAGTTTCCGCGACCGCTTTGCCGACTGGCCGGTGACCGTGGAAGTGATGAGCCGTTTCAAATCCACCAAGGAAGTGAACGCCGCCGTGGCCGACCTGGCCGAGGGCAAGATCGACATCGTCATCGGTACGCACAAGCTGCTGCAGGACGACGTGAAGTTCAAGAGCCTGGGGCTGGTGATCATCGACGAAGAGCACCGCTTTGGCGTGCGCCAGAAAGAACAGCTCAAGGCCCTGCGCAGCGAAGTCGACATCCTGACCCTGACCGCCACGCCGATCCCGCGCACGCTGAACATGGCGGTGTCGGGCATGCGCGACCTGTCGATCATCGCCACGCCACCGGCCCGGCGCCTGTCGGTGCGCACCTTTGTCATGGAGCAGAACAAAAGCACGGTCAAGGAAGCCTTGCTGCGTGAGTTGCTGCGGGGTGGCCAGGTCTATTACCTGCACAACGACGTGAAGACCATCGAGAAGTGCGCCGCCGACCTGGCCGAACTGGTGCCGGAAGCGCGGATCGGCATCGGTCACGGGCAAATGCGCGAGCGTGAACTCGAACAGGTGATGAGCGACTTCTACCACAAGCGCTTCAACGTGCTGATCGCCTCGACCATCATCGAGACCGGCATCGACGTGCCGAGCGCCAACACCATCATCATCGAGCGCGCCGACAAATTCGGCCTGGCCCAGTTGCATCAGTTGCGCGGCCGGGTCGGGCGCAGCCACCACCAGGCCTATGCCTACCTGTTGACGCCACCGCGCCAGCAGATCACTCCGGATGCGGAAAAGCGCCTGGAGGCCATCGCCAATACCCAGGACCTGGGCGCCGGGTTCGTGCTGGCCACCAATGACCTGGAAATCCGTGGCGCCGGCGAATTGCTGGGCGACGGCCAGAGCGGCCAGATCCAGGCCGTCGGCTTCACCCTGTACATGGAAATGCTCGAACGCGCGGTCAAGTCGATCCGCAAGGGCGAGCAGCCGAACCTCGATCAACCCCTGGGCGGCGGGCCGGAAATCAACCTGCGGGTGCCGGCGCTGATCCCGGAAGACTACCTGCCAGACGTCCACGCGCGGCTGATCCTCTACAAACGCATCGCCTCGGCCAGCGACGAGGAAGGCCTCAAGGACCTGCAGGTGGAGATGATCGACCGCTTCGGCCTGCTGCCGGAACCGACCAAGAACCTGGTGCGCACCACGTTGCTCAAGCTCAAGGCCGAACAACTGGGCATCAAGAAAGTCGACGGTGGCCCCAACGGCGGGCGTATCGAATTCGAGGCCCAGACCCCGGTCGATCCACTGGTGCTGATCAAGTTGATCCAGGGCCAGCCCAAACGCTACAAGTTCGAAGGTGCCACGATGTTCAAATTCATGGTGCCCATGGAACGCGCGGAAGAGCGTTTCAATACCGTGGAGGCGCTGTTCGAGCGCCTCACTCCGACCACTGCTTGAAGGACGCCACATGCGCCTGTTCCGCTCACTGACCTTGTTGATGACCCTGGTCGCCCCCCTGGCGTTTGCCGACGACCTGTATCAGGTTGAAATGATCCTGGTGCGCCAGAATGCCGAACCGGCAATTATCAGCCGTGCCGCACCGGAAGACTGGGACGCCGGCGCGCAACGCCTGGGCGCGGATAGCCAGCGCACGCCGGCCATGGGCAACATCGTCGAGAAACTCACCGCAAGCGGCCAATACACGGTATTGATGCACAAGGCCTGGCAGCAGACGCTCGGTGAACAGGGGCGCAAAGTTGCCATCAGCGACGGCGCCGAACAATTCGGGCAATTCCCCATCGAGGGCACCCTGGAACTGAAGCTGGGCCGTTTCACCGACGTGGATGCCGATTTCTGGATCAACCAGATCAACGCCAATGGCCTGGTCACCTCCAGCGAGCGCCTCAAGCAGCAGAGCCATACCAAGAATGGCCAACTGAACTTCCTCGACAACGGGCATCTTGGCCTGCTGATCAAGATCACCTCGTTGACCGCGCCCGCGCCACGGCAGGCACCTGAAGTCATTCCGGACTGAGTGGCGCGCCTATGCCCTCGCCCCTGAGCAAACCCCTGGCACCTTCCTGGGTCAATCGATTCAAGGAACAGAGCCTGGAGCGCGGGCGCCGTTATGCGCTGGAAAACCGCGTCAGGATTGTCGAAGCCGGCGACAGCACCATCACCGCCAGTTGCGAAGGCTCTGGCGGTAACGTCTACCGTCAGACCATTCGCCTTAAAGAGTCAGCCAAGGGCGCGCTGATTCTGCTCGAAGCCGCGTGCTCCTGCCCGGTGCGCATCAACTGCAAACACTGCGCGGCCGTGTTGCTGCAAGTCCAGGAAACCCTGGCCTACCCGGCCGCCGAAAAAGACGCGCAGTTGCTGGAGAAGCTCCAGGCCGTGCTGGACAACCGCAGCCCCAAGGCCCCGCCACAAGTACTGGTGGACAACGTGCAACCAGTGCCGCGCCTGTGGCTGGCCAGTATCGAGTTCAGCGCCTTCGAGCCGCGCAACGGCAAGATGCAGCGCTACATTCAACACCGCGCCGCACTGTCATTCAGTTACCTGGACGAATACGTCAGTGGCCAGCGCAACACCGACGTGCTGATTCGCCAGGAAACCCAGACGCTGCGGATAAAACGCCACACCGATGTGGAACAGTCCTACCGCGAACAGCTGCGAATCCTCGGCTTCAAGGTCGCGACCCGACAAAGCAAGGCCCTGCCGGAAAGCGCCGGCGAGCTGTACGAGATGGTCAACGACAGTGCCTGGCTGACCTTCACCCTCAATGACCTGCCGAAACTGCGCAGCCAAGGCTGGGAATTGCAGATCGACGAGGACTTCGGCTTCGACCTGACGGCAGTGGACGAGTGGTACGCCACCGTCGAGGAAACGCCGGAGCGGGACTGGTTCGACCTGGAACTGGGGATCATCGTCAACGGCGAACGCCTGAGCCTGCTGCCGATCCTGCTGAACCTGATGCGTTCGCACATCGAATTGTTCAACCCGGAACGCCTGGCCCGGCGTCGGGACGACGAACTCATCCTGGTCAACCTGCCCAACCGCCCGAACTCGGAGTTCGGCCCGCAGCAGGTGGCCCTGCCGTATGGCCGGCTGAAGCCAGTGCTGGCGACCCTGGGCGAGTTTTACCTGCAAGAGCCCGGCACCACCAAACTGCGCCTCAACAGCGCGGATGCCCTGCGCCTGAACCCGCTGCAAGACATGCCCTTGACCTGGGAAGGTGGCGAACACATTCGCGGCCTGGCGCAACGCCTGCGGGACATCAAGGATTACACCACCATCGCGCCCGAGGGCCTGAACGCGACGCTGCGACCTTATCAACTCGAAGGCTTGAGCTGGATGCAATCGCTGCGACAGCTGGAAGTCGGCGGCATTCTTGCGGACGACATGGGCCTGGGCAAGACCCTACAGACCCTGGCGCACATTCTCAGCGAAAAAAACGCCGGGCGCCTGGACCGGCCGTGCATGGTCGTCATGCCGACCAGCCTGATCCCCAACTGGCTCGACGAGGCGGCTCACTTCACGCCACAGCTCAAGGTATTGGCGCTTTACGGCGCCGGGCGCAAGAAATATTTCGACCGACTGGCCAATTACGACCTGGTCCTCACCACCTATGCCCTGCTGCCCAAGGATGTCGAGCGCCTGGCCGCGCAGCCGCTGCACGTGCTGATCCTCGATGAAGCCCAGTACATCAAGAACCCCACCAGCAAAGCCGCCCAGGCCGCCCGCGAGCTCAACGCCCGCCAGCGGCTGTGCCTGTCCGGCACGCCGCTGGAAAATCACCTGGGCGAATTGTGGTCGCTGTTTCACTTCCTGCTGCCGGGGTGGCTTGGGGACGTCAAGAGTTTCAACCGCGATTACCGTGTACCGATCGAAAAGCGCGGCAGCGATGTACGACTGCAGCACCTCAACGGTCGGATAAAACCTTTCCTGCTGCGCAGGACCAAGGAGCAAGTGGCGACGGAGTTGCCGCCCAAGACCGAGATCATCCATTGGGTCGAACTCAGCGACGCCCAGCGCGACGTCTACGAGACCATGCGCCTGGCGATGGACAAGAAGGTCCGCGACGAGATCACTCGCAAAGGCGTGGCCCGCAGCCAGATCATCATTCTCGAGGCGCTGCTCAAGCTGCGCCAGGTGTGTTGCGACCTGCGCCTGATCAACGACGCCACCCTGCCCGCCCGAGGCAGCACCTCGGGCAAGCTCGACAGCCTGATGGAAATGCTCGAAGAACTGTTCGAAGAAGGTCGCCGGGTGCTGTTGTTTTCCCAGTTCACGTCCATGCTGGCGCTGATTGAAGATGAGCTGAAGAAACGCGGCGTCGATTACGCCCTCCTGACCGGCCAGACCCGCGACCGGCGCACGCCCGTCAAGGAATTCCAGAGCGGCAAGCGTCAGATCTTCCTGATCAGCCTGAAGGCTGGTGGTGTAGGCCTGAACCTGACCGAGGCCGACACGGTGATTCACTACGATCCATGGTGGAACCCGGCCACCGAAAACCAGGCGACCGACCGCGCCTACCGTATCGGCCAGGAGAAGCCGGTGTTCGTCTACAAGCTGATAGCCCGAGGCACGGTGGAAGAGAAGATCCAGCTGCTGCAAAAGGAAAAGTCCGACCTCGCGGCCGGCGTGCTGGACGGACGCGTGGCCGGGGATTGGAAATTGCAGAGCGACGATATCGAAGCATTGTTCGCGCCGCTGCCGGACAAACTGGAAAAGCGCTGACCCCCTCAATTCCTGTGGGAGCCGAGCTTGCTCGCGATGGCGGTGGTTCAGCTGGCGCAAATGTCGACTGTGCTGCCGTCATCGCGAGCGAACTCGGCTCCCACATTGCTCAGCGCTAATCAATCAGCTGGGCAGCCCTAAGCGCGCCGAGCGCCGCCAACCAGCGAGGGTTCTGGCGATATTCCGTTGAAGCATAGGCCTTGCCACGCATGCGGGCGATCCGTGCCGAAGGCTTGACCTTCAGGCGCTGGGCGGCGCTCAAGGCGAGCTCGGCAGCCGCGCGATCGTTGCACACCAGCCCCATGTCACAACCGGCCGTCAAGGCAGCCTCGATACGACTGGCGGCATCACCGACCACATGAGCACCGGCCATTGACAGGTCATCACTGAAGATCACGCCCTCGAATTGCAACTCGCCACGCAGGATGTCCTGCAACCAGCGGCGAGAGAACCCAGCCGGATTGGCGTCAACCTGCGGGTAGATGACATGGGCTGGCATCACGGCGGCCAGTTGCTTGGTCAGCCTGGCAAACGGCACCAGGTCATTGGCCCGAATCTGTTCGAGGCTGCGCTCATCGGTCGGAATCGCCACATGGGAATCGGCTTCGGCCCAGCCATGCCCTGGGAAATGCTTGCCAGTGGCAGCCATCCCGGCGGCGCTCATGCCCCGGATGAAGGCACCGGCCAATAACGCCGCGCGCTCGGGGTCGCCTTCGAAGGAACGACTGCCGACGACGGCGCTGCGCTGGTAATCGAGGTCAAGCACCGGGGCAAAGCTCAAGTCGAGACCGACCGCCAGCACTTCAGTGGCCATGATCCAGCCGCACTGTTCGGCCAGGTATTCGGCGTTCGGGTTGTCGGCGATGGCCCGCATCGCCGGCAAGCGCACGAACCCCTGGCGCAGGCGCTGGACGCGGCCGCCTTCCTGATCCACCGCCAACAGGAGGTCGGGACGGATGGCACGGATCGACGCGCTCAATTCCCGCACCTGACGTGGGTGTTCGATGTTGCGGGCAAAAATGATCAGGCCGCCCACTTCGGGCTGACGCAACAGGTGGCGATCTTCGGCCGTCAGCCAGGTACCGGCGACGTCCACCATCAACGAGCCTTGCAGGCCGGCAGTCATAGGATTTCCTTGATAAAGATGAACCCGCGTGGCGACACACCCACGACAGCGTTGCCAGGAGCCAGGCCCGGCAGGTCGCGGTGACGCAAGGGAGGATAAGACGGATTAGAAACGAGAGTCGGCATGGGTGGCTAGCTTAGCGGATGTAGGCCGCTGCGCACACCCATGCTCTCACGCCTTGGCGAGCGCCGGGGCGGATTTGCTGCGCGGGCGCAATTGCGCGGCTGCCATGGCTTCATCGGTCACACCGGTTTCGGCGCGCATGCCGGCAGCCAGGAACGGCACCATCAACCGCATCACCTGCTCTATAGAGGTGTTCACGCCGAAATCGGTTTCCGCGATAGCCCGCAGCGCCTTGATACCGGACATGCTGAACGCCGCGGCGCCGAGCATGAAGTGCACACGCCAGAACAGCTCGATCGGCGGGATACGCGGCGCCGCCTCGTTGACCAGCAACATGTAGCGGCGGAACACCTTGCCGTACATGTCTTCAAGATAACGCCGCAAATGCCCCTGGCTCTGGCTGAAGGCAAGGCCCAGCAGGCGCATGAAAATGGACAGATCGTTACCGCTGCGCGGCTGCACGACAAGGGCTTGCTCGACCAGGATTTCCAACAGCTCTTCCAGGGTCGGCTTTACGTCGGGCTTGGCCTGGCGGCGCTCCAACTCGCGATCGAGGCTCAGGCAGAACGGCCCGAGGAACCGCGAGAATACGGCCTGGATCAGGGCCTTTTTCGAGCCGAAGTGATAGTTCACCGCCGCCAGGTTCACCCCGGCCTTGCTGGTGATCAGACGCAACGAGGTTTCAGCGAAACCTTTTTCCGCGAACAACTGCTCGGCAGCATCGAGAATGCGTTCAACGGTTTCCGACTGGGCCATGGTTACTCCGCCTGACAAACACTTGTTTGAAACATACGTTTCAGCCCTGGGGTTGTCAAGCCTGCCGGGGCGTTTTGCGAACGCCCGGTCACGTATTTAACCACACCTTTTCACGGGTGGTAGTCATGTCGCAGTCAACAGCCCGACCGACCGTCCAGCGCCTCGCGAAAAAAGGAGGATTGCCAAGCGCCGCCCACTGTATATAATCCCAGTCACTGTATAAAAAGACAGAGCGATCAATATGCTAAAGCTGACGCCACGCCAAGCAGAGATTCTGGCCTTCATCAAACGCTGCCTCGAAGACAACGGCTACCCGCCAACCCGCGCGGAAATCGCCCAGGAACTGGGTTTCAAGTCGCCCAACGCGGCTGAAGAACACCTCAAGGCGCTGGCGCGCAAGGGTGCTATCGAAATGACCCCGGGCGCATCCCGTGGCATTCGCATCCCCGGCTTCGAAGCCAAGGCCGACGAAACCACCCTGCCGATCATCGGCCGGGTAGCGGCAGGCGCACCGATCCTGGCCCAGCAGCATGTCGAGGAGTCCTGCAACATCAATCCTTCGTTCTTCCATCCTCGTGCCGACTACCTGCTTCGTGTACACGGCATGAGCATGAAGGACATCGGCATCTTCGACGGTGATCTCCTGGCCGTCCACACCACCCGCGAAGCCCGCAATGGTCAGATCGTGGTGGCGCGAATCGGCGACGAAGTGACCGTCAAGCGCTTCAAGCGCGACGGCAGCAAGGTCTGGCTCATTGCCGAGAACCCGGAGTTCGCCCCCATCGAAGTGAACCTGAAAGATCAGGACCTGGTCATCGAAGGCTTGAGCGTCGGCGTCATTCGCCGCTAAAGGAGGCTTTATGCAGTTCCCTCACACACCACAACACACACAACTTCCGCTGTTCGAGGCATTCATGGCCCAACCGCTGGTTCCAGTCCTGAAAGAGGTCATCGAGTCGCCCTGGGGCGTCGAACCCGAGGCCTTCAGCGAACTGTCGTTACGTGGTGCGGCCGGAAACTGCCTGAACCTGCTGGCGCCGATTCTGCGAGAACTCAGCCAGGACCAGGATGCTCGCTGGCTTACGCTGATCGCACCACCGGCCAGCGTCACCCAGGCCTGGTTGCGGGATGCCGGCCTGAACCGTGAGCGTATCCTGTTGTTGCAGCCGCGGGGCACCCAAAGCGCCCAACAGTTGACTTGCGAGGCCTTGCGCCTGGGCCGTAGCCACACTGTGGTCAGCTGGCTCAACCCATTGACCGCCGCCGCACGGCAACAGTTGATCAGCGCCGCCCGCACCGGGGACGCACAAAGTCTGAATATTCGATTGGGCTAAGACAAACGCGGGGCTTCTCCAAGGCAGAGAAGCCGACCAGCCACACTCTTCAAAAAAGCCGACAGACGGGATCAATGAAGAACCCGCGGCCCCTCTTCCTTGTTGAATTCGCCTTCAACCAGGCGACCTGCCATCTGAACGCCCACGCTCAGCATCGCCTTGGCGACTTCGACGTGTTGGCCCTGGAGGAATACCTTGGCATCTTCGGAGAAGTTCAGGGTAACCAGAGAACCCTCGTCCTCAGCCCTGCGCAGCTCGATGCGGCCATCAGGAAGTTCGACAATTTCTAGAAAGGACGTAGGCATAAAAGTCTGTTCTCCACGAAAGGCGAGGATTATATAGTCATCGGCCAGGCTCCGCTCGGGATCTTGACCAAGCGTTATCAATGAACGTAACGGGCCGTGGGGAAACTCAGCACTCGTTCAAACCTTCGCGAAAGCGTATCGCCAGGCTCTTGAGGTTCTGACGCCAGCTCTCCAGCTCCTCCCGGCTCAACTCCGGCTCGGGTTCTTGTTCATCCAGATTAACCGCCACGATCAACGGCTGGGTCACGTCCCCCTTGGGCTTGCGTGGGGCCCTGGGCGGCTCGAACAGCGCCGCATGGGCCGCCAAGAGCTTCGCCAGCCAGGTTTCCGGGTTATGCGCCAGCTCGACCATCTCGGCCAACTCCGGGATTGCAATGGTTTCCAACGCTTCGCGGGTCAACAACAGCTCAGCCCGAGGTGCGTTCGCTTGTGGCAGGCGATAGAAGCCGGCAATTTCATGACACAACCCCAACAACGCACCGTACAGGTGAAACAGCGCGGATTCGCGTCCTGCCTGGAGCAGCGCCGGGGAATTCATCGCACGTCCGTCTTCGGCCCTGGTGAGCGCTTCGAGCGACAGACCGGCGAAATAGATTTTCTGATTGGTGCGGGTATAGAGTTCGTGGGCCATGGCGGCATCTCCCCAACGAAATGAAAGCTTCACGCAAGTGCGACAGTGTCATTGATCAACCGAGGCCACTGCAAGCCAAAAACAAAAAGGCCGCATGAAAACCTACGGGTTGTCATGCGGCCTTTTTGTCAGGTCTGCGAATTTAGCGATTGCAGAGGGCGGCTGCGCCGCCAGCGGGAGCAAGCTCCCTCGCCACAAGAGCCTCAACCCCACCCTCCAGACAAGCCCTGGCGATCAGCGCTTGTCTTCAACCGTCCACTTACCGCCGTCGTAGTAGGCCTTCCAGCCGGTCGGCTTGCCGTCGACTTCGGTCTGCACGTACTGCTCCTTGGTCTTGCGGCTGTAGCGAATGACCGCCGGGCGCCCGTCCGGATCCTTCTGCGGCGCTTCGCAGAGGAAATGGTACTTTGGATCGATTTCGTCCTTGTGCGGCACGATTTCCATTACCAACGGTGCACGGGTCTCGCGGTTTTTCGGGAACTGGCTGGCCGCCAGGAACAGGCCGGAGGCACCGTCGCGCAGGATGTAGGTGTCGTTGACCTTCTCGCACTTGAGCTCAGGCATCTTCACCGGGTCCATCTTCGGCGGCGCCGCGTCACCGCTCTTGAGCAGTTTGCGGGTGTTCTTGCAGGTCGGGTTGGTGCAACCGAAGAACTTGCCGAAACGGCCGGTCTTGAGCTGCATCTCACTGCCACACTTGTCGCACTCCAGGCTCGGGCCTTCGTAGCCCTTGATGCGATAAGTGCCCTCTTCGATCTCGTAGCCGGCACAGTCCGGATTGTTGCCGCAGATGTGCAGCTTGCGCTTTTCATCCAGCAGGTAGGCGTCCATCGCCGTGCTGCAGATCGGGCAGCGATGCTTGCCGCGCAATACCAGGGATTCCGATTCACCCTCGTCGTCGGCTGCGATTTCGTCGCCCGGCACCAGGTTGACCGTCGCCTTGCAGCGCTCCTTGGGTGGCAGGCTGTAGCCCGAGCAACCGAGGAACACACCGGTCGAGGCGGTACGGATTTGCATCGGGCGCCCACAGGTCAGGCACGGGATGTCAGTCATGACCGGCTGGTTGGCGCGCATACCGCTGTCAGGGCTTTCGGCCACTTCGAGCTTTTTCTTGAAGTCGCCGTAGAACTCGTCGAGAACGTTTTTCCAGTCGCGCTCGCCTTGGGCCACATCGTCGAGGTTCTCTTCCATACCGGCGGTGAAGCCGTAGTCCATCAGGTTCGAGAAGCTCTCGGACAAACGCTCGGTAACGATGTCGCCCATCTTTTCCGAATAGAAACGACGGTTGTGCAGCGCCACATAGCCGCGGTCCTGGATGGTGGAGATGATCGCCGCGTAGGTCGAAGGACGACCGATGCCGCGCTTTTCCATTTCCTTGACCAGGCTGGCTTCGGAGTAACGGGCCGGTGGTTTGGTAAAATGCTGGGTCGGATCAAGCTTGATCAGCTTCATCACGTCGCCCTGGGCCATGTCTGGCAGGACGTCGTCATCCCCAGGCTTGGTGATCTGCGGCATGACGCGAGTGTAGCCGTCGAACTTCAGGATGCGGCCCTTGGCTCGCAGCTCGAAGTCGCCGGCACCGACGCTGACGGTGGTCGACAGGTATTGCGCCGGCAGCATCTGGCAGGCCAGGAACTGGCGCCAGATCAGCTCGTAGAGACGCTCGGCATCGCGTTCCATGCCCGACAGCTTGCTTGGCTCGGTGTTGGCATCGGACGGACGAATCGCTTCGTGCGCCTCTTGTGCGCCTTCCTTGCTGCTGTAGACGTTCGGCGTGTCCGGCAGGTACTTCTTGCCGAATTCGCTTTCTATATAAGTGCGCGCCATCGCCACGGCATCGGCCGAAAGATTGGTCGAGTCGGTACGCATATAGGTGATGTAGCCGGCTTCGTACAGACGCTGGGCCATCATCATGGTTTTCTTCACGCCAAAGCCCAGGCGATTGCTCGCGGCCTGTTGCAGCGTGGAGGTAATGAACGGCGCCGACGGCTTGCTGCTGGTCGGCTTGTCTTCGCGCTTGACGATGCTGTAGCTGGACGCCTTGAGCTTCTCCAGCGCAGCCATGGCCTGGGCTTCGTTGAGCGGCTTGAAGGCTTCGCCCTTTTCCCGAGCCACGTCGAAGCGCACGGTGGCGCCCTTCGCGGTGCCGAGGTCGGCGTGAACTTCCCAGTACTCTTCAGGGATGAACGCGCGGATCTCGCGCTCGCGCTCCACCACCAGCTTCACCGCAACCGACTGCACGCGACCAGCCGACAGGCCGCGGGCGATCTTGGCCCACAGCAGGGGCGAGACCATATAGCCCACCACGCGGTCGAGGAAGCGACGCGCCTGTTGAGCGTTGACCCGATCGATGTCCAGCTCGCCCGGCTGGGAGAAGGCCTCCTGGATGGCCTTCTTGGTAATTTCGTTGAACACCACGCGCTTGTAGCGGCTGTCATCCCCACCAATGGCTTCGCGCAGGTGCCAGGCAATGGCTTCCCCTTCGCGGTCCAAGTCCGTCGCGAGATAGATGGTGTCGGCATCCTTGGCGAGCCGGCGCAGCTCTTCGATGACCTTTTCCTTGCCCGGGAGGATCTCGTACTTGGCTTTCCAGCCGTGTTCCGGATCGACCCCCATGCGTGAGACCAGCTGCTTGCGCGCCTTGTCTTTCGGCGACAGCGCCGGCGCTTCACCAGCCGCAGCCTTGCCGCGCTTGGCGGCTGGCTCCTTGCTGGCGCTAGCCGAACCGCTGGTGGGCAGGTCTCGGATATGGCCGATACTCGACTTCACCACGTATTGGTTGCCCAGATACTTGTTGATGGTCTTGGCCTTAGCCGGGGATTCCACAATGACCAGCGATTTGCCCATGGATCAGAAAATTCCTGAATTCTAAAAAGTGAAAGGCGGTTGGCGCCTGACGCGGCACCGCTATATATAGTGGCTGCAAGGTGAGGTCAAGCGCAGGGTTGCCCGCATACCGGCCTCAAGGCTTGGAAAAAATGCTCTCCTCGGCCTGCACCAAAGCAAAGCGTGGCACCTGTTCGCCGTCAACCTCGACGGACTCCTCGAACATGCTCAAGGGACGCACCCAAAAGCCGTAATCGCCATACAGGGCTTGATAGAAGACCACTTCTTCCTCGGTCTCGGAATGCCGCGCAATGCTGAATACGCGGTACTGCGGACCTTTGTAATGCTGGTAGAGCCCAGGTTGTATCGGCATGTCTTGGCCCTCACTCAAATCTTTTCAAAATAAAAACAAAATTTTTCTACTAAACCCGGAAAAAACAAAAACCGGGGCACTTGGCCCCGGCTTCCATCAACGCAACGCTTAGACGCGTTCGAAGACAGTGGCAATGCCCTGGCCGAGGCCAATGCACATGGTCGACACACCAAAGGTGCCGCCATTCTGTTTCATGACGTTGAGCAGCGTGCCGGAGATACGCGCACCGGAGCAACCGAACGGATGACCCAGGGCGATCGCGCCGCCGTGCAGGTTAACCTTCTCGTTCATCTTGTCGAGCACTTTCAAATCTTTCAGCACTGGCAAGGCCTGTGCGGCGAAAGCTTCGTTGAGTTCGAAGAAGTCGATATCGGCAATACCCAGGCCTGCACGCTTCAAGGCTTTCTGCGTGGCCGGTACTGGACCATAGCCCATGATCGCCGGGTCCACACCCGCCACGGCCATCGAACGAATCACCGCCATCGGCTGGATACCCAGGTCCTGGGCACGCTGGGCCGACATCACGATCATGCACGAGGCACCATCGGTGATCTGCGACGAGGTACCGGCTGTCACGGTGCCGCCCTTCGGATTGAATGCCGGCTTGAGGGCCGCCAGGCTTTCCAGGGTGGTTTCCGGACGAATGGTTTCGTCGTAGTCGAACAGCTTCAGGAAGCCGTTCTCGTCGTAGCCCTGCATCGGGATGATCTCATCCTTGAACTTGCCTTCCACGGTCGCCTTGTGGGCGAGCTGGTGGGAGCGCACGCCAAAGGCGTCCTGCTGTTCGCGGGTGATGCCGTGCATTTTGCCAAGCATTTCCGCAGTCAAACCCATCATGCCCGAGGCTTTCGCCGCGTACAGCGACATGTGCGGGTTCGGATCGACGCCGTGCATCATGCTCACGTGGCCCATGTGCTCGACACCACCGACGACGAACACGTCACCGTTACCGGTCATGATCGCCTGGGCGGCGGTGTGCAGTGCGCTCATGGACGAACCGCACAGGCGGCTGACGGTCTGGCCCGCCGCCGTGTGAGGGATCTGGGTCATCAGCGAGGCCATGCGGGCGATGTTCCAGCCCTGCTCCAGGGTCTGGTTCACACAGCCCCAGATCACGTCTTCGACTTCGTTGGGGTCGACCTTGACGTTGCGTTCCAGCAGCTTGCTGATCAGGTGCGCCGACATGTCTTCGGCGCGGGTGTTGCGGTGCATGCCGCCCTTGGAGCGGCCCATCGGCGTACGACCGAAGTCGACAATCACGACGTCTCTAGGATTCAAGCTCATAAATGTTCTCTCGCTCTAGTCGTTGGGCGCTTAACCGAAGAAGCTCTGGCCGTTCTTGGCCATTTCACGCAGCTTCGCGGTCGGGTGGTACAGCGCGCCCAAATCAGCGTACTGGTCAGCCAGGGCAACGAACTCGGCGACACCGATCGAATCGATGTAGCGCAGCGCACCGCCACGGAATGGAGGGAAACCGATACCGTAGACCAGACCCATGTCGGCTTCGGCGGCGGTCTCGACAATGCCGTCTTCCAGGCAACGCACGGTTTCGAGGCACAGCGGGATCATCATCCAGTTGATGATGTCCTCGTCGGTGACTTCGCGCTGCTCGTAGACGATCGGCTTGAGCACTTCCAGCACCGACGAGTCGGCGACTTTCTTCTGCTTGCCGCGCTTGTCGGTCTCATAGGCGTAGAAGCCCTTGCCGTTCTTCTGGCCCAGGCGCTTGGCTTCGTAGAGCACGTCGACAGCCGAACGGCGATCGTCCTTCATGCGGTCCGGGAAACCTTCAGCCATGACGTCGCGACCGTGGTGGCCGGTGTCGATGCCGACCACGTCCATCAGGTACGCCGGGCCCATCGGCCAACCGAATTTTTCCATGATCTTGTCGATGCGCACGAAATCCACGCCAGCGCTGACCAGCTTGGCGAAACCGCCGAAGTACGGAAACAGCACACGGTTAACCAAAAAGCCCGGGCAATCGTTGACGACGATCGGGTTCTTGCCCATTTTCTTGGCGTAGGCCACGGTGGTGGCAACGGCATGTTCGCTGGACTTCTCGCCACGGATCACTTCCACCAGCGGCATCATGTGCACCGGGTTGAAGAAATGCATGCCGACGAAGTTTTCCGGACGCTTGAGGGCCTTGGCCAGCAGCGAAATGGAGATGGTCGAGGTGTTCGAGGCCAGGATGGTGTCCTCTTTGACCTTGTCTTCGACTTCAGCCAATACCGCCTGCTTGACCTTCGGGCTCTCGACAACGGCTTCGACCACCAGGTCGACATGGCCGAAATCGCCGTAGGACAGGGTCGGACGAATGCCGTTGAGCACTTCGGCCATCTTCGCAGCGGTCATGCGACCTTTGTCGACACGACCGACCAACAGCTTGGCGGCTTCGGCCAGACCTTGCTCGATCCCGTGTTCGTTGATGTCCTTCATCAGGATCGGCGTGCCTTTGGACGCCGACTGGTAGGCGATACCGCCACCCATGATGCCGGCGCCGAGCACGGCGGCCTGCTTCACGTCACGGGCAATTTCGTCGTAGGCCTTGGCCTTTTTCTTCAGTTCCTGGTCATTGAGGAACAGACCGATCAGGCTTTGCGCAGCCGAGGTCTTGGCCAGCTTGACGAAGCCGGCGGCTTCGACTTCCAGAGCCTTGTCGCGACCGAAGCTCGCGGCTTTCTGGATGGTCTTGATCGCTTCGACCGGCGCCGGGTAGTTCGGGCCTGCCTGACCGGCCACGAAACCCTTGGCGGTTTCGAAGGCCATCATTTGTTCGATGGCGTTGAGCTTGAGCTTTTCGAGCTTCGGCTGACGCTTGGCCTTGTAGTCGAACTCGCCGCTGATGGCGCGCTTGATGGTTTCAAGGGCCGCTTCCTGGAGTTTGCCAGGTTCGACCACGGCATCCACGGCACCGACCTTCAGCGCGTCTTCAGCACGGTTTTCCTTGCCGGCGGCAATCCACTCGATGGCGTTGTCGGCACCGATCAGGCGCGGCAGGCGCACGGTGCCGCCGAAGCCTGGGTATATACCCAGCTTGACTTCCGGCAGGCCGATCTTGGCCGTGGTGGACATGACGCGGTAATCCGCTGCCAGGCACATCTCCAGGCCGCCACCCAGGGCGATGCCGTTGATGGCCACGACGGTCGGTACGTTGAGGTCTTCGAAATCGCTGAAAATACGGTTGGCTTCGAGGTTGCCAGCGATCAGTTCGGCATCGGGCAGCTTGAAGTTGTCGACGAATTCGGTGATGTCGGCGCCGACGATGAACACGTCCTTGCCGCTGCTGACGATCACACCCTTGATCGAAGCATCTGCCTTGATAGTGTCCACGGCCTGACGCAATTCATTCAGGGTTAGACGGTTGAACTTGTTGACGGACTCACCCTTGAGGTCGAATTTCAATTCGACGATGCCACTTTCAAGAGCCTTAACCGTGATGGCTTTACCTTCGTAAATCATCAACTGATCTCCACGATATGGAAGCTGAACAGTACACGTTGAACGCTGACCACTGGTTCGGCATTGACGTTTACCGTCGATGCTACGCCAATCCGCCAGGCACACCCGTCAACGCGATAGTCGGGGTCTGTAGGAGCATTCTGAAAATACAAACGCTCAATTCATACGCCCGTTTGATTTGGGTACGTCACCTTCACGGAATTTCCGACAATTGTCAATCGCCCTAAACACGGGCGTGAACGCGACTTCACGGTCATTTCCGTACCATACGGATCCGCAACACGGCGCCGCATGCATAGCTATTCATAGGATCAATAATTAGAAAAATCGCCCTAATTCCAGACAGACTGGATCCAGCCGTCTACGCTGTCGGGACGCGATTGAAGATTGGGAACAAAGGACGTTACGAACGCACGCCCTGACATGAGATTGATTACCGGCCTGCCTGGCCAACCCGCCCGATGAGTCTGTCGGGCTTTTTTATGCCTCAGGCCAGCGCCTTGAGCACCGCGCAAATATCTTGCAAAACAGTCGCTTCGCCCTTCTCGCCCCAGTACAAGGCAATCATTTGCCGATCGGCTTCAACCTTGTAGACGTTGGCCGGCAATTTTTCGAAATGATTGAGCAGGGACTCATCCTGGCAGGCTTCTCGCCACTGGTTGACCCAGACGCCTGGCGCAGTCTGCCAATAGCTCCAGACAGCCGGTTCCTTGCCGCGCCGGGGTCGGTGGTACTGGGCACAGGGGTTTGGCGGCTGCTGGCCGAGCCAGTGCGGCCACTCCTGCGGCGCCAGCTGCATGGCCAGGCCCAGGCGTCGCGCCTCCATGCGCAGGGCCATGCGACCACTCTGGACACGGGACGGTCGCAACCATGCCAGCGGACTTAACACCACCAACAGGATTGACACCACTATCCAGACCGTCATATTCGTACTCCCGAATTCTGATGAGCCCATTGAGCCACGTCGCCGTCAATGCGCTTGAAACCAGCCATACTTACCGTATCGCAATTCTCTGGAGTGCCTTCCATGTACTACAACCACGTCCTGGTCGCCGTTGACCTCACTGAAGAATGCGATCCCGTCGTCAAACGCGCTCGCGCCCTGTGCGACGGCAGAGACACCAAGCTGTCGCTGGTGCATATCGTCGAGCCGATGGCCATGGCCTTTGGTGGTGATGTGCCAATGGACCTTTCCCAGTTGCAGCAACAGCAATTCGATCAAGCCAAGGAACGCCTTGAGCGACTGATCGTGAAGTACCCTGACCTGAAAAAGGAAAACTGCCACCTGACCTACGGCCAGCCGCGCCAGGAGATCCATCACCTGGCCAAAGAGCAGGGTTGCGACCTGATCGTCGTCGGCAGCCATGGCCGCCATGGCCTGGCATTGCTGCTGGGCTCGACCGCCAACGACGTGCTGCATGGCGCGCCTTGCGACGTGCTGGCGGTGCACCTGGTCAAGCGCAGCTGATTCCCCCAAGGAACTCACTGAACCTGTGGCGAGGGAGCTTGCTCCCGCTTGAGTGCGAAGCACTCACCGCCAGGGGCCGCTTCGCAGCCCAGCGGGAGCAAGCTCCCTCGCCACAGTCATTGAGCGTGCGGGCTCAAGCGTCCAACTCGGCCCAGCGCTCGACCAATGCATCCAGCTCAGCCTGCAGTTGCTCCAGGTGCGCAATCACCTTGGCGGTTTCGGCAGCAGGTCGCTGGTAGAACCCGGCGTCAGCCATTTCGGCTTCTACCGCTGCGATCTGCTGCTCCTTCGCGTCGATATCACCCGGCAGCGCTTCCAGCTCGCGCTGCAACTTGTAGCTGAGCTTTTTCTTCGCTGGGGCTGCGGCGGCGACCGGAGCCGGTTCGGCCTTGACCACCGCTGAATTCAGGTCGGCCTTGCCGGACTTGCTCTCGGTGACCCCCAGCAGACGCGGCGAGCCGCCCTGGCGCAGCCAGTCCTGATAACCACCGACGTATTCGCGCACCAGGCCTTCGCCTTCGAACACCAGCGTGCTGGTGACCACGTTGTCGAGGAATGCCCGGTCGTGACTGACCATCAGGACGGTGCCATTGAAGGTCAACAACACCTCCTCCAGCAATTCCAGGGTTTCCACGTCCAGGTCGTTGGTCGGCTCGTCGAGCACCAGCAGGTTCGCCGGCTTGCTGAACAACTTGGCCAGCAACAAACGGGCGCGTTCACCGCCCGACAGCGCCTTGACCGGCGTGCGGGCACGCTGGGGGCTGAACAGGAAATCGCCGAGGTAGCTCAACACGTGACGGCTCTGGCCATCGATATCGATGAAGTCGCGGCCCTCGGCCACGTTGTCGATCACGGTCTTTTCCAGGTCCAGCTGATGGCGCAACTGGTCGAAGTAGGCGACGTCGATCTTCGTGCCCTCTTCCACCTTGCCGTTGGTCGGCACCAGGCCGCCGAGCATCAGCTTGAGCAAAGTGGTCTTGCCGGTACCGTTGGCACCCAGCAGGCCAATGCGATCACCCCGCTGCAGTACCATGGAGAAGTCCTTGATCAGGAACGGACCGCCAGGGTGGGCGAAACTCACGTTCTCCAGGACCATCACCTGCTTGCCGGACTTGTCAGCGGTGTCCAACTGAATGTTGGCCTTGCCGGTGCGCTCGCGACGCTCGCTGCGCTCCACGCGCAACGCCTTGAGCGCCCGCACACGGCCTTCGTTGCGGGTGCGACGCGCCTTGATGCCCTGGCGAATCCAGACTTCTTCCTGGGCCAGCTTCTTGTCGAACAGCGCGTTAGCGGTTTCTTCCGCTGCCAACGCCGCTTCCTTGTGTACCAGGAAGCTGGCGTAGTCGCCGTTCCAGTCGATCAAGCCGCCGCGGTCCAATTCAAGGATGCGGGTCGCCAGGTTTTGCAGGAAGGAACGGTCGTGGGTGATGAACAGCACCGCCCCCTGGAAGTCCTTCAAGGCTTCTTCAAGCCAGGCGATGGCGCCGATGTCCAGGTGGTTGGTCGGTTCGTCGAGCAGCAGCAGGTCCGGCTCGGACACCAGGGCCTGGGCCAGCAGGACGCGACGACGCCAGCCGCCGGACAGCTCGGCGAGGGTTTTGTCGGCAGGCAGTTGCAAGCGACTCAGGGTGCTGTCGACCAATTGCTGCAACCGCCAGCCATCACGGGCTTCGAGGTCGTGCTGCACATGCATCAACTTGTCCAGGTCAGCGTCGGTGACGATGTTCTGGCTCAGGTGGTGATACTCGGCCAGTAGCGCGCCGACACCGTCCAGGCCTTCGGCGACCACGTCGAATACGGTCCGCTCGTCGGCCACCGGCAGTTCCTGGGGCAATTCGCCGATTTTCAGGCCTGGCGCGCGCCAGACCGAGCCGTCATCGGGCTTCTGATCGCCCTTGACCAGCTTCATCATGCTGGACTTGCCAGTGCCGTTGCGGCCGATGATGCACACCCGCTCACCACGGGCGATCTGCCAGGACACCTTGTCCAACAACGGCATAGCGCCGAAAGCAAGGGACACATCGCTGAATTTGAGCAGGGTCATGAGCTTCTCCAAAAACCGGGCGCGCATTCTACCTGAGATGAGGCCTCAGGGGTCCGCCAATTTCGCCACCGAAGCACTCGGCATAACAAATGTTGCGAACTTGCACCGACGGCCCTGCAAAGCTTTCGCCGGCTGCTGGCAAAAGGCTAAGCTACAGACAGTTACCCTGGGTTACCCCTTGGGCTTGTCATGTTTTCTATGCCCGGACGTCTCATGCGCAGTCGCCTTTTCAGTGTTTTATCGTGTCTTTTTGTATGTGCCACTGCCGTTCAATCCGCGCAGGCGGTGGATATCTCCACTCAACGCCAATATTACGACGAGGCCAAGCGCGCCTTGGCCAAGGGTGATTCCGGCCCTTACTTTCGCTACAGCCAGGCCCTGCGCGATTATCCGCTGGAACCCTACCTGGCCTACGACGAATTGACCGCTCGCCTCAAGAGCGCCAGCAACGCCGAAATCGAGAAGTTCCTCGCCGAACACGGTGATCTGCCCCAGGCCAACTGGATGAAGTTGCGCTGGCTGCGTTGGCTGACCGAGCGCGGTGACTGGGAGACCTTCGTCAAGTATTACGACCCCAAGCTCAATTTCACCGAACTGGATTGCCTCAACGCCCAGTACCAGCTCAGCCATGGCTTGAAGGCCGAAGGCTATGCCAATACCGAAAAGCTGTGGCTCTCCGGCAAATCCCAACCCCAGGCGTGCGATGCCTTGTTCGGCCTATGGGCCTCCCAGGGCCAGTTGACCGAACAGAAACGCTGGGAACGCACAAAACTGGCGGCCCAGGCCCGCAACTATCCGCTGGCCAACAGCCTGGTCAGCGGTCTGACCACCCTCGCCCCCCGCGGCAAGCTGCTGGTGGACGTGGCGCAAAAACCCGAGTTGCTCAACCAGCCCTCGCGCTTCACCCCGGCCGATGAACCCATGTCCGACATCGTCAGCCTCGGCCTGCGTCGCCTGGCTCGCCAGGATCCGGAAAAGGCCATGGCGCTGCTGGACGGCTACGCCAGCACCATGCATTTTTCCCGTGATGAAAAAGTTGCGATTGCCCGGGAAATCGGCCTGACCCTGGCCAAGCGCTTCGACAGCCGGGCCTTGGACGTGATGACGAAATACGACCCGGAACTGCGCGATGACACCGTTTCGGAATGGCGCTTGCGCCTGCTGCTGCGCCTGGCCCGCTGGGACGATGCCTACCAACTGACCCGTCGCCTGCCCGAGACACTGGCCAGCACCAATCGCTGGCGGTATTGGCAAGCCCGTACGCTGGAACTGGCGCAGCCGCAGAACCCCGAGGCGCTGGCGCTCTACAAGCACCTGGCCCGTGAACGAGATTTCTATGGCTTCCTGGCCGCCGACCGCTCCCAGTCACCGTACTCGCTCGTCAACAAGCCGCTGGTGATGAGCCAGGCGCTGATCAACAAAGTGCGCAACACCCCTGGCGTGCGTCGGGCGCTGGAATTTCATGCCCGTGGGGACATCGTCGACGGGCGCCGCGAGTGGTATCACGTCAGCCGGCATTTCAACCGGGACGAAATGGTTGCCCAGGCGAAACTGGCCTATGACCTGAAGTGGTATTTCCCGGCCATTCGCACCATCAGCCAGGCCAAGTACTGGGACGACCTGGACATCCGCTTCCCGATGGCCCACCGCGACACCCTGGTACGCGAAGCCAAGATCCGCGGCTTGCATCCAAGCTGGGCGTTCGCCATTACCCGCCAGGAAAGCGCCTTCATGGACGACGCCCGCTCCGGCGTCGGCGCCGCCGGCCTGATGCAATTGATGCCTGGCACCGCCAAGGAAACCGCACGCAAGTTCAGCATTCCCCTGGCCTCACCACAGCAAGTGCTGAACCCGGACAAGAACATCCAGTTGGGCGCGGCCTACCTGAGCCAGGTTCACAGCCAGTTCAACGGCAACCGCGTCCTCGCCTCGGCGGCCTACAACGCCGGCCCCGGTCGCGTACGCCAGTGGCTGCGCGGCGCCGACCACTTGAGCTTCGACGTCTGGGTCGAAAGCATTCCTTTCGACGAAACCCGCCAATACGTGCAGAACGTGTTGTCGTACTCGGTGATCTACGGCCAGAAACTCAACTCGCCGCAACCGCTGGTGGACTGGCATGAGCGGTATTTCGATGATCAGTGAGGGTTAGCGGCAAGCGTTGAGCTTCAAGCGGCAAGCTGTTCCTCAAAAGCAAAAAAAGCCCGTATCGAAAGATACGGGCTTTTTTTGATCGGTTGTCTGGACCTTTCGGGAGCAGTTCTCAGTCAGCTGTCGACTCCAGCCCCACATTGAACTGCAACGCCGCCAACCGCGCATACAGCGCATTGCTGGCGACCAGCTCCTGGTGAGTGCCCACGGCAACCACCTTGCCCTGATCCATCACCGCGATCCGGTCAGCGTTTTTCACCGTGGCCAGGCGGTGGGCGATGACCAGGGTCGTACGGTTTTTCATCAGGTTGGGCAGGGCTTGCTGGATCAGGTGTTCGCTTTGCGCATCGAGGGCACTGGTGGCTTCGTCCAGCAGCAGGATCGGCGCGTCCACCAGCAATGCCCGGGCGATGGCCAGGCGTTGGCGCTGGCCGCCGGACAGACCCTGGCCACCGTCGCCCAGGTGGGTCTGGTAGCCGCCGGGCATTTTTTCGATGAAGTCGTGGGCGTGGGCAATCTGCGCAGCCTCACGCACCTGCTCGGACGTTGCCCCAGGGTTGCCGTAGCGAATATTCTCTTCGACCGTGCCGAAAAACAGCGCCGGGTTCTGTGAGACCAGGGCGAAGTGGCGGCGCAGGTCCAGCGGATCGAGTCGAGTCAACGGCACGTCGTCGATCAGGATCTGCCCTTGCACCGGATCGTAGAAGCGCAGCAGCAGGTCATACACCGTTGACTTGCCCGCACCGGAAGGCCCGACCAGGGCCAGGGTCTCGCCGGCCTTGATGGTCAGGTCGAGACCGTCGACCGCATAACTGTCCGGTCGGGAGGGGTAGGAAAAACGCACGCCCTCGAGGCGCAGATCGCCCCGAACCCGCTCCGGCAACGTGACAAGGCCTGAGGCCGGCGGCTGGATGATGTTCTGCGAACGCAGTAACTCGGCAATGCGCTCGGCAGCACCCGCCGCCCGTTGCAACTCGCCGATCACCTCGCTCAGCGTGCCGAAGGCACTGCCGACAATCAGGCTATAGAACACAAATGCCGCCAGCTCACCGCCGGAAATCCGCCCGGCGATCACATCCATGCCGCCGACCCAGAGCATCACCCCCACCGCACCCAGCACCAGCACGATCACCAGGGTGATCAGCCAGGCCCGCTGGGCGATGCGCTTGCGGGCAGTGTCGAAAGCCTGCTCCACCGTCACGGAGAATCGTTGTTCGTCCTGGACCTGGTGGTTGTAAGCCTGCACGGTCTTGATCTGGCCAAGGGTTTCGGAGACGTAGCTGCCGACGTCGGCAATGCGGTCCTGGCTCTGGCGCGACAAACTGCGCACCCGACGACCAAAGACCAGGATCGGCGCCAATACCAGCGGCAGGGCAATCACCACGATACTGGTCAACTTGGGATTGGTGATGAACAGCAGCACGATGCCGCCCACCACCATCAAGGCGTTGCGCAAAAACAACGACAGCGACGAACCGATCACCGATTGCAGCAAGGTCGTATCGGCGGTCAGCCGCGACTGGATTTCCGAACTACGGTTGTTTTCATAGAAACCGGGGTGCAAGTACACCAGATGGTTGAAGACCTGCCGCCGGATATCGGCCACCACCCGCTCGCCGATCCAGGAAACCAGGTAAAAACGTGCAAACGTACCGATCGCCAGCCCCACCACCAGCACCATGAACAGGCCGATGGATTGATTGAGCAGGTGCGGTGAGCGGGTCATGAAGCCCTGGTCCACCAGCAAGCGGATGCCTTGGCCCATGGACAAGGTAATACCGGCAGTGACAATCAAGGCCAGCAAAGCGCCGGCGACCTGTTTGCGGTAAGGGGCGATGAAGCCGCTGGCCAGGCGTATGGCACGGCGATGTCGGGAAGAAAGCATCAAGGGCATCCGATAATGCAGCAGGAAAAAGGCCGGCCAGCGACGCCAAAGCGTAGCGGAACCAAGTTGAATCAGAATGAGTCAGGTTAAATATGACCACAACGACTAGAGGCTAGATGTTATCGGTCTAAAGGCTGGCTGGAAACGCAACTGTGTTTCTGATTGAGTGGAGGTGTCGCCATGAACCTACAAGGAGTGTCATGGCTCGGTCACCTGGCGACATTAAAGTAGGCACACAACCTGATGAGGAGACAGGCCATGTCCTTGCAACACAGCAGCGACGACAAGATTCAAGTAATCCGCACGCAACCGGACCAGTCTCTGGGCTGCTCGTTCATCGATGCCCAAGGGCGCGAAGTACCGATCACCGAAGACATGATCCAAAAAGCCTGCAGCGAGCTGGAAAAACGACTGGTCAAGCCTGCCGAACAAAAGTGATACAGCCCGTCTTCAATTGGACCCGACCTTGATGTCGGGTTTTTTATGCCTGTTGATTTTGCAGGAACCTGTGGCGAGGGAGCTTGCTCCCGCTCGGCTGCGCAGCAGTCGTCGCTCTTTGGATTGGGGTTGCTTCGCAACCCAGCGGGAGCAAGCTCCCTCGCCACAAGAGCATTTCCCCTTAAAGGGCGGTGGCACCCAGCGCCGTCACGATCTGTTGCAAGGCCGCCGACTGCCCGTCGATACGCACCTTCAGGCTGTCGATTTCCCGCCGCGGTGGGTAGTGCTTGCGCAGGGCATCGAATGCACTGCGTTGCTCGCTGACCGTTCCAACCAAGCTGCGGCGAAAGTTCGCGTCGTCGCCACGGGGGTCATACACGCTCCTGCACAACACCGCCAAGGCCCAGGCCGGGTCGGTTGCGGCATCCAGGGTGATGCCACCCAGCCAAGGCCGAGGCAACAGGTCGCTGAGGCTGACTTCAACCGGCCGCTCCAGGAAAGCGCACAAGGCCTGGTAGATCTGCGCCGTGCCGCGCTGGCGGCCATCGAGGCTGTAACCGGCAATGTGCGGGGTCGCGATCACGCACAAATCGGCCAGGTCCACATCCACGGTGGGTTCCTGCTCCCAGACATCCAACACCGCTTGCAGGTCCTCACGTTCCAGCAACACTTCGCGTAGCGCGGCGTTGTCGATCACCGGGCCGCGGGCCGCGTTGATCAGCCAGGTCCCGGGCTTGAGCTGGTTCAGACGCGCCTCGTCGAACAGGTGCCAGGTCGGTTGCTCACCGTCGCGGGTCAACGGTGTGTGCAAGCTGATCACATCGCACTGTTCGATGATCTGCTCCAGGCTCATATAGTCGCCCCCCTCGGCAGCCTGACGCGGCGGATCGCAGACCTTCACGGTCCAACCCAACCCCTTGAGCACCTCGATCAACCGCCCGCCCACTTGGCCTGCGCCGACCACACCGAAGGTTCGTTGCTCAAGTTGCGCACCTTCGATTTCTGCCAGGGTCATCAGGCTGCCCAGCACATAGTCCACCACGCCACGGGCATTGCAGCCCGGCGCGCTGGCCCAGCGAATACCGGCCTCGGCGAAATAATCCAGGTCCAAGTGATCGGTGCCGATGGTGCAGGTGCCGACGAAGCGCACCTTGCTGCCCTCCAGCAGAGCCCGATTGATCTGGCTGACCGAACGTACCAGCAGCACGTCGGCTTGCTCGACCATCGTCCGGTCGATCCCCCGGCCCGGTACCCGGCGGATTTCGCCGAATCCTTGGAAAAATGCATCAAGCAGGGGGATGTTTTCGTCGGCGACGATCAGCATGGCAAAGCTCCTTTGGCGGGGTAGGCAGTGTAGGCGTTCCAGTAACTCCGTGCATTCCTTCAGTGAATGCTGTTGTGGCGAGGGAGCTTGCTCCCGCTGGGTTGCGCAGCAACCCCAATCCAAAGAGCGACGACTGCTGCGCAGCCGAGCGGGAGCAAGCTCCCTCGCCACGGGTCACCCTGTTCCCGGTCCAAAGAGTACAGGCTGGATACAAGGGAGCGAGCAATTACAAATCCACAACACAGGTTTTTTCCTGACCACTGCGTCAAGGCGTAGAATTCGCCGCCTTGCGCTTAATCTTTTCGGACGCTTTCCCCGTGAACCCTGTAATCGATACCCCCACCACCCTCTCCCGCCCGGCCCGCGTTCGCCTGGAACTCAGGACCTTGCTGGCCCTGGCCTTGCCGATCATGGTGGCGCAACTGGCAACCACCGCCATGGGGTTCGTCGATGCGGTGATGGCCGGTCGCGTCGGCCCACGGGACCTGGCCGCGGTGGCATTGGGTAACTCGATCTGGGTGCCGGTGTTTCTGTTGATGACCGGCACATTGCTGGCGACCACGCCGAAAGTTGCCCAACGCTTCGGTGCCGGTACGTTCGCCGAGATCGGCCCGCTGGTGCGCCAGGCGCTGTGGCTGGCATTGGTGGTGGGGTTGATCGCCTCACTGGCGCTGTTCAGCGCCGAACCGATCCTGCACATCATGAATGTCGACCCCGAATTGATTGGCCCATGCATGGAATACCTGCGCGGCATCGGCACGGGCCTGCCAGCCGTGGCGCTGTACCACGTACTGCGCTGCTTCAGCGACGGCCTGGGACGCACGCGCCCGGCGATGGTGCTGGGGCTGTGCGGGTTGGCGCTGAACATTCCGCTCAATTACATCTTCATCTACGGGCACTTGGGCGTGCCCGCCATGGGCGGCGTCGGTTGCGGCTGGGCCACGGCCATCGTGATGTGGGTCATGGCCCTGGGCATGGCCGGTTGGGCCCGCTGGGCACCGGCCTATCAGTCGAGCCGGTTGTTCAGCCGTTTCGACTGGCCGCAATGGGCGGTCATCAAGCGCCTGCTGGGCATCGGCCTGCCGATTGGCATCGCGGTGTTTGCCGAGTCGAGTATTTTCGCAGTGATTGCCCTGCTGATCGGCAGCCTCGGCGCCACGGTGGTGGCCGGGCACCAGATCGCACTGAACTTCAGTTCCCTGGTGTTCATGATCCCCTACTCCCTGGGCATGGCCGTGACGGTGCGGGTCGGCCAGGCCCTGGGGCGCGCTCAGCCCCGTGAAGCGCGCTTCGCCGCGGGAGTGGGCATGGGCACGGCGCTGGCCTACGCCTGCCTGTCGGCGAGCCTGATGTTCGCATTGCGCGGCCCCATCGCCGCGATCTATACCGCCGACCCGGTGGTGATCGAGGTGGCGTCGATGCTGATCGTCTACGCGGCGCTGTTTCAGTTTTCCGATGCGATCCAGGTCACGGCGGCGGGCGCGTTGCGCGGCTATCAGGACACCCGGGTGACGATGATCCTGACGCTGTTCGCCTATTGGGGTATCGGCCTGCCAGTGGGTTACGCCCTGGGCCTGACCGACTGGCTCGGCGCAGCCAGCGGCCCGAGCGGGCTGTGGCAGGGTTTGATCGTGGGCTTGAGCTGCGCGGCGCTGATGCTGTCGATCCGTCTGGCCCGCAGCGCGCGCAAGCAGATCCGCATCAGCCGCTCGACGGATTAAGCGAGTTTCTTGCGGATCCAGTAGAGGTAGGTACCCGCCTCTTCATGCTGGGCCACCAGTTCGTGGTCCAGGAATACGCAAAACTTGGGGATGTCGCGGCGGGTCGAAGGGTCGGTGGCGATCACCTTCAGCAATCCGCCGGGGGCCAGGTCGCGAATGTGCTGATGCAGCATCATCACCGGCTCCGGGCAATTGAGACCGGTGGCATCCAGCGTGCCGTCGACCGGTGTATCGTTCATTTCACTCATGTTCTACTCCTGAAACTGCCCGGCATTGTCGCGCAATGTCGGCGCCCTTAACAGACCTGCATCCATCCCTGTGGCGAGGGAGCTTGCTCCCGCTCGGCTGCGCAGCAGTCGTCGCTCTCTGGATCGGGGTTGCTTCGCAACCCAGCGGGAGCAAGCTCCCTCGCCACAAAAGCTGTTCAAGACAGCATCAACGGGACTTCGGTTTCTTCGTATCCAACCGCCGCAAATGGCAGGTCACTTCCTCACGGTCGTGGTACAGCTGCTTGCAACCGATCTCGACCTTGATACCCCGCGCCTTGAAACCGTCGGCGATGCGTTCGAGCAAGCGCTTGACCTCGGCATACCGTTGCTTCATCGGCAGCTTGAGGTTGACCACCGCCTCGCGGCAATGACCCTCGCCGATCCATTCTTCCAACATCGCCGCGTTACGCGCTGGCTTCTCGACGATGTCACAGACCATCCAGTCCACCGGCTGCTTGGGTTTGAACGTGAAGCCGTCTGCCATCAAATGCTGCACCAGGCCGGTGTCCATCAGGCTTTCAGCCATCGGTCCGTTGTCGATGGCCGTCACCAGCATCCCACGGTTGACCAGTTGCCAAGTCCAGCCACCCGGTGCCGCGCCGAGGTCCACGCCGGTCATGTCACTGTGCAGGCGCTCGTCCCACTGGTCCCGGGGAATGAAATGGTGCCAGGCCTCTTCAAGCTTGAGGGTGGAACGGCTCGGCGCTTCCCGGGGAAACTTCAGGCGGGGAATGCCCATGGGCCACATGGCCGAGTTATCGGATTCGGCCAGGCCCAGGAACACTTCGCGGCCGCTTTTGAACGTCAGCAGCAGGCGCGGCTTGCGCGGATCGTCCACCAGCTTGCCGGCGCCAATCAGCGCCTTGCGCAAGGGGCCTTCGAATTTCTTGCAGAAGTTCGACAGTTCCTTGCCGTCGTTGGTATCCACCACTTCCAGCCACAGGCTGCCGCAGGTCGGGAAAGCAGCCATGTGGGCCAGGATGACACTGATGCGGTCGGTCTCCGGCAAATCGATGAAAGTACCCCGCGCCCACTGGCGCGGAAAAATCAGTTCGGCGAAACGCAGACCACCCATCAGCCGCTCGGCGCCGTCCTCTTCAGTACAGACAAATTCAGCGCAGGCACTGGCCGGTTTGGCCTTGGCGTAGCCGGCAACGTTGAGTCGGGCCGCGTGTTCGGCGATCTCGGAACAGACCTCGCCTTCGAAGCCCGGCCGGCAGTGCATGAAAAGCGTGTTCATTGAAACTCCGTAGCAAAGCCTGTCACGAAAACCGCCGCATGATAGCGGAGTTCGGAACCGCGAACCTGCCCATAGAGTCCAGTGATTAGTCATACGCTCAAAACAGGGCTAGGTTAAAGGCTCTGTCCGTTCCGTCAGTCCGTAGCCGTGCGGACTTAAAGGAGTGATTGCAATGCCGTCCCTCGATAGCCTGAAAACCCTTAAAACGCTGCAAGTCGACGCCAGGACCTACCACTATTTCAGCCTGCCGGAGGCCGCCCGAAGCCTCGGCGACCTGGACAAGCTGCCCATGTCGCTGAAAGTGCTGCTGGAAAACCTGCTGCGTTGGGAAGATGAAAAAACCGTCACCGGCACCGACCTCAAGGCCTTGGCCGGTTGGCTGAAAGAGCGCCGATCCGACCGAGAGATCCAATACCGCCCGGCACGGGTGTTGATGCAGGATTTCACCGGCGTCCCCGCCGTGGTCGACCTGGCCGCCATGCGCGCCGCCGTGGAGAAGGCCGGTGGTGATCCCCAGCGGATCAACCCGCTGTCACCGGTGGACCTGGTGATCGACCACTCGGTAATGGTGGACAAATTCGCCAGCAGCCAGGCGTTCGAGCAGAACGTCGACATCGAAATGCAACGCAACGGCGAACGCTACGCCTTCCTGCGTTGGGGCCAGAGCGCCTTCGACAACTTCAGCGTGGTGCCGCCGGGCACTGGCATCTGCCATCAGGTCAACCTCGAATACCTGGGCCGCACCGTGTGGACCAAAGAGGAAGACGGTCGCACCTACGCGTTCCCGGACACCCTGGTGGGCACCGACTCCCACACCACCATGATCAATGGCCTTGGCGTGCTGGGCTGGGGCGTCGGTGGGATCGAGGCGGAAGCCGCCATGCTCGGCCAACCAGTGTCGATGCTGATTCCCGAGGTCATCGGCTTCAAACTCACCGGCAAGCTACGCGAAGGCATCACCGCCACCGACCTGGTGCTGACCGTCACGCAGATGCTGCGCAAGAAAGGCGTGGTGGGCAAATTCGTCGAGTTCTATGGCGACGGCCTGGCCGACCTGCCCCTGGCCGACCGCGCCACCATCGCCAACATGGCGCCGGAATATGGCGCCACCTGCGGTTTCTTTCCGGTGGATGAGGTGACCCTGGACTACTTGCGCCTGTCGGGACGTCCAGCGGAAACGGTGAAATTGGTGGAGGCCTATTGCAAGGCCCAGGGCCTGTGGCGCTTGCCCGGCCAGGAACCGGTGTTCACCGACACCCTGGAGCTGGACATGGGCAGCGTCGAGGCCAGCCTCGCCGGACCGAAACGCCCGCAGGACCGGGTTTCGCTGCCGAATGTCGGCCAGGCTTTCAGCGACTTCCTGGGGTTGCAGGTCAAACCCACCAGTAAAGAAGAAGGTCGCCTGGAAAGTGAAGGTGGCGGTGGCGTCGCGGTGGGCAATGCCGACCAGGTGGGCGAAGCCGAATACGAATTCGAAGGCCACACCCATCGCCTGAAAAACGGCGCGGTGGTGATTGCCGCCATTACTTCGTGCACCAACACCTCCAACCCCAGCGTGATGATGGCCGCCGGGTTGCTGGCGAAAAAAGCCGTGGAGAAAGGCCTGACCCGCAAACCTTGGGTCAAGAGCTCCCTGGCCCCGGGCTCCAAGGTGGTCACCGACTACTACAAGGCGGCCGGCCTGACCGAGTACCTGGATAAACTCGGTTTCGACTTGGTGGGCTATGGTTGCACCACCTGCATCGGCAACTCCGGACCGTTGCCGGAGCCCATCGAAAAAGCCATCCAGAAAGCCGACCTGACGGTGGCTTCGGTGTTGTCGGGCAACCGCAACTTCGAAGGCCGGGTGCACCCACTGGTGAAGACCAACTGGCTGGCTTCGCCACCGCTGGTGGTCGCCTATGCCCTGGCCGGCACCGTGCGCATCGACATCAGCAGCGAGCCGCTGGGCAACGACCGGGACGGCAAGCCGGTGTACCTGCGGGATGTCTGGCCCAGCAGCCAGGAAGTGGCCACCGCCGTCGCCCAGGTCAACACCAGCATGTTCCACAAGGAATACGCCGCCGTATTTGCCGGTGACGAGCAATGGCAAGCCATCGAAGTGCCGCAGGCGGCGACTTACGTCTGGCAGGACGACTCGACCTACATCCAGCATCCGCCGTTCTTCGACGCCATCGACGGGCCGCCACCGGCCGTCAAGAACGTCGAAGGCGCCCGGATCCTGGCGCTGCTGGGAGACTCGGTCACCACCGACCACATCTCCCCGGCCGGCAACATCAAGGCGGACAGTCCGGCCGGTCGCTACCTGCGCGAACAAGGCGTGGAGCCGCGAGACTTCAACTCCTACGGTTCCAGGCGTGGCAACCACCAGGTGATGATGCGCGGCACCTTCGCCAATATCCGCATTCGCAACGAAATGCTCGACGGCGAAGAAGGCGGCAACACGATCTACATTCCCAGTGGCGAACGAATGCCGATCTACGACGCCGCCATGCTGTACCAGGCCGTGGGCACGCCGCTGGTGGTGATCGCGGGCCAGGAATACGGCACCGGCTCCAGTCGGGACTGGGCAGCCAAGGGCACCAACCTGCTGGGGGTCAAGGCGGTGATCGCGGAAAGCTTCGAGCGTATCCATCGCTCCAACCTCGTGGGGATGGGCGTGCTGCCGTTGCAGTTCAAGCTCGACCAGAACCGCAAGAGCCTGAACCTCACGGGCAAGGAAACCCTGGACATCCTCGGGCTCAATGACGTCGAACTGACGCCGCGCATGAACCTGCCCTTGGTCATTACCCGCGAGGACGGCAGCCAGGAGCGAATCGAAGTGTTGTGCCGGATCGATACCTTGAATGAAGTGGAATATTTCAAGGCCGGCGGAATCCTTCACTATGTGTTGCGGCAATTGATTGCCGGCTAGAAAGACCCGTTTCTTACAGCGAACACGGGTCAGTGAAAAACAAGCCCCTCTGTGGGAGCAAGCTTTCGCGATAGCGGTAGAACAGCCAACATCGATGTTGACTGACAAGCCCCTATCGCGAGCAAGCTCGCTCCACAGGTCCTGTGGCTTACTGACCGTCATTAGCGTTTTAACAAGCGGCGTTTTTGCACGAGCCCGCCTATAATCCCGTCGGCAATCACGGAACAGAGTCAGCCAACGGCTTGCCCCCTCCTACGCATGAACCTGCATGGATACAAAACGTGCTCTTTGCGCAATATGGCAGCGTCATAGACGCGGCGGCCACTTTCGCCCAAAGCTCTACCGTCTAAAAGGATGTTGTATGCCCGCTTTACCCTGGCCCTACCTGGCCATGCTCGCCATCGGCTATGGCTTGGCCCTGGCCTACGGCCAGTTGGCCTGGACCGCCCTCATCTCAGTCGCGCTATTGCTGTTCGCCGGATATGCCGTTCGCCAGCAACCCATGCCAATCGGCCGGTTTCTCGGTCACATTCTATTTGTGGTACTGGCCCTGGCGTTGGCCTTGCATTGGATGCCCGGCTTCTTCAACGGGCGGGCGATCCCGGCGCAACGCTTGACCGACGACGCCGCGCCATTTGCCATGTACCTGAACCAGGACAAGCCCCTGATCGGATTCTGGCTGCTGCTGGCCTGCCCCTGGATCGTCGGCCGGCGGTCATTTCGCCTGTCGGTCTATGCCACGGCCTTGGGGCTGGCGCTGAGCGCGGTGCTGGCCCTCGGCGGGGCGATGCTGCTGGGCATGATCCACTGGGCACCAAAATGGCCGGAGCACGCCTGGTTGTGGGTGCTCAATAATCTTTTATTGGTGACGCTTGTGGAGGAAGCGCTATTTCGTGGCTACATTCAAGGAGGCTTGAGCCGACGCTTCAAACACCTGGGTTACGGCGACAACCTGGCGCTGCTCCTGACCTCGCTGCTGTTCGGCCTGGTACACGCTGGCGCAGGTTGGCAATGGGTGCTGTTGTCGGGCCTGGCGGGGGTCGGCTACGGCCTGGCGTATCGTTTTGGCGGCCTGGGCGCGGCGATTGCTACGCATTTTCTCCTCAATCTGCTTCATTTCGCCCTATTTACCTACCCGATGCTGGCGTGATAGCGACAGGCAAAAATAACTTCAATTAAAACCTGACACCGCCGACAACCTTTCATAGCCTTTCAAAGCCTTGCGGATCAACACACATGCGTAACAACCAACCCGTCACACAACGCGAAAGGACCTTCCCGGCCCAGCAACGATTGATTTCGACCACCGATGCCAAGGGCGTGATCACCTACTGCAACGACGCGTTCGTTGACATCAGCGGGTATTCGAAGGAAGAACTGATTCGTTCACCGCACAATCTCGTGCGCCATCCCGACGTCCCATCCGCAGTGTTCGCACACATGTGGGGTACGCTGAAACAAGGCTTGCCATGGATGGGCATCGTCAAGAACCGCAGCAAGAACGGCGACCATTACTGGGTCAATGCCTATGTCACGCCCGTGTTCGAGGGCAATCAAGTGGTCGGCTACGAATCGGTGCGGGTCAAGCCCTCCGCCGAACAGATCGCTCGGGCCGAAGCGCTTTATCAACGCATCAACCAAGGCAAGTCCGCAGTTCCGGGCAGCGACAAATGGGTGCCCATGCTGCAGGACTGGCTACCGTTTATCCTGGTCAGCCAGTTGAGTTTCGTCGTCGGCGCGTTCCTGGATTCCTCCTGGGGCTTTGCCCTGGCGGCCGTGCTGTCGGTGCCCTTGGGACTGATGGGCCTGCAATGGCAGCAACGCGGGATCAAGCGCCTGCTGCGCCTGGCCGAGCAAACCACGTCCGACCCGCTGATCGCCCGGATGTACACCGACAGCCGCGGCGTCCAGGCACGCCTGGAGATGTCGATCCTCAGCCAGGAAGCACGCCTGAAAACCTGCCTGACCCGCCTGCAGGACACCGCCGAGCACCTTAACGACCAGGCTCGCCAGTCCAATACCCTGGCCCATAACAGTTCCAGCGGCCTGGAGCGCCAGCGGGTGGAAACCGAACAGGTCGCCACGGCCGTCAACCAGATGGCGGCAACCACCCAGGAAGTCGCCAGCCACGTGCAGCGCACCGCCGATGCCACCCAGGAAGCCAACCGCCTGACCAGCCGCGGCCGCGACATCGCTGGCGAAACCCGCGAAGCCATCGAGCGCCTGTCGGTGGTGGTCGGCGAAACCGGCCAGACCGTGACCCAACTGGCCAAGGACAGCGACGAGATCGGCGGCGTGGTGGACGTGATCAAAGGCATCGCCGACCAGACCAACCTGCTGGCTCTCAACGCCGCCATCGAAGCGGCCCGTGCCGGGGAGATGGGCCGTGGCTTTGCCGTGGTGGCTGACGAAGTGCGACAACTGGCACAACGCACCAGCGAATCCACCGGGCAGATCCACGCCCTGATCGCCAAGCTCCAGCAGACCGCCACCAACGCCGTGCAGACCATGGACGCTGGCCATCGCCAGGCCGAAGAAGGCGTGGCACGGGTCATGGAAGCGGACGAGGCTCTGGTGGGGATCAGCGAAGCGGTGGCCCACATCACCGACATGACCACCCAGATCGCCGCCGCCACCGAGGAGCAAAGCTCAGTGGCCGAGGAGATCAGCCGCAACATCAGCAATATCTCGGAACTGGCCGACCAGACCTCTGGCCAGGCTCACAGCTCGGCGCTGCTCAGCGAAGAACTGACCCGCACGGCCAATACGCAGTATTCGTTGGTGGAGCGGTTTAACCGCTGATCGTTGCTTGATCAAAAAACCCGGACAGCGAAAGCTTCCGGGTTTTTTATGGCTGGATAGCTCGCTCGCGAAGAGGCCAGGACAGGCGCTATCAATCCTGGAGAAGAAACGCCGCCACCTTTCCCGCAGCCACCTCCATATGCTGCCCATGGCTAAACCCCGAAGCCTTCAACGGCTTCAAATCGTGATCCCCCGCCACCAACCACATCACCTCGATGCCCGGTGACAATTCATACCCCTGCACCGCCTCCCGGTTACCCAACGCATCGCGCTCGCCCTGGACGATCAAGGTGGGGGGCTTCAACGCCGCCAGGTGTTCGACCCGCGGTTTCTCCGGTTTGCCCACCGCATAGAAGGGATAGCCCAGGCACACCAGCGCGTCGACGCCCAACTCATCGGCTAGCAGGCTCGCCATACGCCCGCCCATGGACTTGCCGCCAATGGCCAACCGCCCAGCGACATAAGGCCGCACCGTGGCGTACACCTGTCGCCAGCATTCCAACAGCTTCGGTGCCGGATTGGGTGGGCGCTTGCCCCCGTCCAAACGTCGTTGGGCCATGTAGGGAAACTCGAAGCGCAGCACGTTGACCCCATGCGCGGCAAGGCCCGCGGCCATTTCCTCCATGAATCCGCTGTCCATCGGTGCACCGGCGCCGTGGGCCAGGATCAGGGTCGGCGCCTCGGCACTGGCACCCGGCCACGCGGCCGTCCATAGCCAACCGTGTTCGGCCACACACCGCACCCATTGATCCCCGTCAATACTGGCCTTGTGCTGTTTGTCCATGCTGATCTCGCTTTTAGTCTGCCTATAACTCCAGGCGAAGAACGCCGCACTGCCTTGCGCAGGCGCTCACTTCGGCTGAACCGTGGATGGGGAACCATGAACACTTCTATCAGTACCGCCTACAACTACAAGGTGGTCCGCCAATTCGCCATTATGACGGTGGTGTGGGGCATCGTCGGCATGGGGCTCGGGGTTTTTCTCGCCGCCCAATTGGTCTGGCCACAGCTCAACTTCGATTTGCCCTGGACCAGCTTCGGCCGCCTGCGCCCGCTGCACACCAACGCGGTGATCTTCGCCTTCGGTGGCTGTGCGTTGTTCGCCAGTTCGTTCTATTCGGTGCAGCGCACCTGCCAGACTCAGCTGTTTGCGCCGAAAATCGCCGCGTTCTGCTTCTGGGGCTGGCAACTGGTGATCCTGCTGGCGGCCATCAGCCTGCCACTGGGCTACACCAGTTCCAAGGAATACGCCGAGCTGGAATGGCCGATCGACATTCTGATCACCATCGTCTGGGTTGCCTACGCGATTGTGTTCTTCGGCACCGTGGCCAAGCGCAACACCAAGCACATCTACGTTGGTAACTGGTTCTTCGGCGGGTTCATCCTGACCGTGGCGATCCTGCACATCGTCAACAACCTGGAACTGCCGGTGAGCCTCACCAAGTCCTACTCGGTCTACGCCGGGGCCACGGACGCGATGGTGCAATGGTGGTACGGCCACAACGCCGTGGGCTTCTTCCTCACCGCAGGCTTCCTGGGGATGATGTACTACTTCGTGCCGAAGCAGGCCGAGCGCCCGGTGTATTCCTATCGCTTGTCCATCGTGCACTTCTGGGCCCTGATCACCCTGTACATCTGGGCCGGCCCTCACCACCTGCACTACACCGCGCTGCCGGACTGGGCACAGTCCCTGGGCATGGTGATGTCGCTGATTCTGCTGGCGCCAAGCTGGGGCGGCATGATCAACGGCATGATGACCCTCTCGGGTGCCTGGCATAAGCTGCGCAGCGACCCGATCCTGCGGTTCCTGGTGGTGTCCCTGGCGTTCTACGGCATGTCGACCTTCGAAGGTCCGATGATGGCGATCAAGACCGTCAACGCCCTCTCCCACTACACCGACTGGACCATCGGCCACGTACACGCCGGCGCACTCGGCTGGGTGGCAATGATTTCCATCGGCGCGCTGTACCACATGATCCCGAAAGTCTTCGGCCGGCCACAGATGCACAGCATCGGCCTGATCAACGCGCACTTCTGGCTCGCGACCATCGGCACTGTGCTCTACATCGCCTCGATGTGGGTCAACGGCATCGCCCAGGGCCTGATGTGGCGTGCGGTGAACGAGGACGGCACGCTCACCTACTCCTTCGTCGAAACCCTGGTGGCCAGTCACCCAGGCTTCGTCGTGCGGCTGGCGGGCGGGTCGATCTTCCTCCTCGGCATGCTGCTGATGGCCTACAACACCTGGCGCACTGTGCGGGCCTACCAGCCTGCCGAAGCCGCCGCTGCCGCGCAGATGGCCTGAGGAGTCCACCATGAAACACGAAACAATCGAAAAAAACGTCGGCCTGCTGATGCTGCTGATGGTCCTGGCCGTGAGCATTGGCGGCCTGACCCAGATCGTGCCGCTGTTCTTCCAGGACGTGACCAATAAACCGGTGGACGGCATGAAGCCCTACACCGCCCTGCAACTGGAAGGCCGTGACATCTACATTCGTGAAGGCTGCGTCGGCTGCCACTCGCAGATGATCCGTCCGTTCCGCGCCGAGACCGAGCGCTACGGCCACTACTCGGTGGCCGGTGAAAGCGTCTGGGACCACCCATTCCTGTGGGGCTCCAAGCGTACCGGGCCGGACCTGGCCCGGGTTGGCGCGCGCTACTCCGATGATTGGCACCGCGCCCACTTGTACAACCCGCGCAACGTCGTGCCCGAGTCGAAAATGCCGGCCTACCCGTGGCTGGTGACCCAAGCGGTAGACAGCAGCCACACCGAAGGCAAGCTGCGCGCCATGCGTACCCTGGGTGTGCCGTACACCGATGACGACATCACCGCCAGCGTGGCCTCGCTCAAGGGCAAGACCGAAATGGACGCCCTGGTGGCCTACCTGCAAGTGCTCGGCACTGCCATCAAGAGCAAGAGGTGAGCCATGGTTCTTGAAATGAGTACTGGAATGATCCGCGGCCTGGGCACGGTCGTGGTGTTCATCGCCTTCATCGGCCTGACCCTGTGGGTATTCAGCAACAAACGTCGTCCAGAGTTCGCCGAAGCGCGCCTGCTGCCGTTCGCCGACGAGCCAGCTGCCGACATCGTCCCCCCCCAAGACCCTGCAACAAGGAGTACCCGGCCATGACCACCTTCTGGAGTACGTGGATCTGCGTACTGACCATCGGCAGCCTCATCGGCCTGACGTGGTTGCTGATCGGCACTCGCAAGGGCGAGACCAAGGGCAGTGTCGACCAGACCATGGGCCACAGCTTCGACGGCATCGAGGAGTACGACAACCCGCTGCCGCAATGGTGGTTCCTGTTATTTGCCGGCACCCTGGTGTTTTCCGTCGGCTACCTGGTCCTCTATCCAGGCCTGGGTAACTGGAAAGGTATCCTGCCGGGCTACGAGAGCGGCTGGACCGGCGCCCATGAATGGGAAAAGGAGATGGCCAAGGCCGATGCCAAGTTCGGACCGATCTTCGCCAAATTCGCCGCCATGCCCGTGGAGGAAGTGGCCAAGGACCCACAGGCCTTGAAGATGGGTGGCCGCCTGTTCGCCTCCAACTGCTCGGTCTGCCACGGCTCGGACGCCAAGGGTGCCTTTGGCTTCCCAAACCTGGCCGACAGCAACTGGCGTTGGGGCGGTGCTGCCGACACCATCAAGACCACCATCATGGGCGGTCGCATGGCGGCGATGCCCGCCTGGGGCGAAGTACTGGGGGACGCCGGGGTCAAGAACGTGGCCGCGTATGTACGCCACGACCTGGCCGGCCTGCCGTTGCCGGCAGACAGCGGTGCCGATCTGCAGGCCGGACAGCAGGCCTTCAACACCACCTGCGTCGCCTGCCACGGCGCCAACGGCCAAGGGACCGAAGCCATGGGCGCGCCGAACCTGACGCAACCGGCCGGTTTCATCTATGGCACCAGCCTGGCCCAGTTGCAGCAGACCATCCGTCACGGGCGCCAGGGTCATATGCCAGCGCAGAATGAGTTGCTAGGCAATGACAAGGTGCAACTGCTCGCGGCTTACGTTTACAGTCTTTCAAAGACTGATGAGCAGTTGAGCGGCAAGCCGCAAGCTGCAAGCCTCAAGTAAAAGCAAAAGCAAAAGCAAAAGCAAAAGCAAAAGCTGCAAGCGACGCGCACTCGCTTGCAGCTTGAAGCTCGCAGCTCGCAGCTGCTTCTTTTTGTCGCACCCCTCCCATAGTCTTTCTTTCGGTTCCCCGGAATCGGGTCTAAGCTTGCCTTTGCGTGCACTGGCGACTGCCGGTTTCAGGTCGACCCGACCCGATGCGTTCGACAATCGTTCGTCAAAAAGGCCGCAAAGGCAGGTGAATACCGGCTGTTGCGACAGTTGCCTGGCATCCCCCGAACGCTGTGTTTGAACACACCCCGTTACAACCGACCCGACCCCCTCGCCTCTTTCCTTCGTTGCGACATTTTGCCGAGGGCCAATTTTGTCCCTACACGGAACATGGAAAGGCCGCAGAATCAGCTTTGGAAAGCATTGACCCAGGTCATGGCGCGTTGCAATGACCCCCCGCTTTCTCCATACTTGCGACCGATTTTTATCCTAATAAAACACCCAAACCGTGGAACCTTAGAATGAGCACAGCAATCAGTCCGACTGCTTATAACTATAAGGTAGTCCGCCAGTTCGCCATCATGACGGTGGTCTGGGGGATCCTTGGCATGGGGCTCGGTGTCTTCATCGCCTCGCAACTGGTCTGGCCGGAGTTGAACTTCGATCTGCCATGGACGACATTTGGACGCCTGCGCCCGCTGCACACCAACCTGGTGATCTTCGCCTTCGGTGGTTGTGCATTGTTTGCCACTTCTTACTACGTCGTGCAGCGAACCTGCCAAACGCGACTGATCTCCGACAGCCTCGCCGCCTTCACCTTCTGGGGCTGGCAAGCGGTCATCGTCGGTGCGATCGTGACCTTGCCACTGGGTTACACCACCACCAAGGAATACGCTGAGCTGGAATGGCCCCTGGCTATCCTGCTGGCCATCGTCTGGGTGACCTACGGTCTGGTGTTCTTCGGCACCATCGTCAAGCGCAAGACCAAGCACATCTACGTCGGTAACTGGTTCTACGGTGCCTTCATCGTCGTGACTGCCATGCTGCACATCGTCAACCACGCCTCCCTGCCGGTCAGCTTCTTCAAGTCGTACTCGGCCTACTCGGGCGCGACCGATGCGATGATCCAGTGGTGGTACGGCCACAACGCCGTGGGTTTCTTCCTGACCACCGGCTTCCTGGGGATGATGTACTACTTCGTGCCGAAACAGGCCGAGCGTCCGATCTATTCCTATCGCCTGTCCATCGTGCACTTCTGGGCGCTGATCACCCTGTACATCTGGGCAGGTCCGCACCACCTGCACTACACCGCACTGCCGGATTGGGCGCAGTCCCTGGGCATGGCAATGTCGATCATCCTGCTGGCGCCAAGCTGGGGCGGCATGATCAACGGCATGATGACCCTGTCGGGCGCCTGGCATAAGCTGCGCACCGACCCGATCCTGCGGTTCCTGGTGGTGTCGTTGGCGTTCTACGGCATGTCGACCTTCGAAGGCCCGATGATGGCCATCAAGACCGTCAACTCCCTGAGCCACTACACCGACTGGACCATCGGCCACGTGCACGCTGGTGCGCTCGGCTGGGTGGCGATGATTTCCATCGGCGCCATCTACCACATGATCCCGAAACTGTTCGGTCGTGCGCAGATGCACAGCACCGGCCTGATCAACGCGCACTTCTGGCTCGCGACCATCGGTACCGTGCTCTACATCGCCTCGATGTGGGTCAACGGCATCACCCAAGGCCTGATGTGGCGTGCAATCAACGACGACGGCACCCTGACCTACTCGTTCGTCGAAGCGCTGCAGGCCAGCCACCCTGGCTTCATCGTGCGTGCCCTGGGCGGCGCGTTCTTCGCCAGCGGCATGCTGCTCATGGCCTACAACGTGTACCGCACCGTTCGTGCCTCTGACCCGGCTGAAGCTGAAGCCGCCGCCAAGATCGCCGTAGTTGGAGCTCACTGATGAAGCACGAAGCAGTAGAGAAGAATATCGGCCTGCTGGCCTTCTTCATGGTCATTGCCGTCAGCATCGGCGGCCTGACCCAGATCGTCCCGCTGTTCTTCCAGGACGTGACTAACAAGCCGGTCGAAGGCATGAAGCCACGTACCGCCCTTGAACTGGAAGGCCGTGACATCTATATCGCCAACGGTTGTGTCGGCTGCCACTCGCAGATGATCCGTCCGTTCCGCGCCGAAACCGAACGCTATGGCCACTATTCGGTCGCCGGTGAAAGCGTCTGGGACCATCCGTTCCTGTGGGGTTCCAAGCGTACCGGTCCGGACCTGGCCCGCGTTGGCGGCCGCTACTCCGACGACTGGCAGCGTGCGCACTTGTATAACCCGCGCAACGTGGTGCCTGAGTCGAAAATGCCGGCCTACCCGTTCCTCGTAGAAAACAAGCTCGACGGCAAAGACACCGCCAAGAAAATGGAAGTCCTGCGCACCCTGGGCGTGCCTTACACCGACGAAGACATCGCCGGTGCCAAGGATGCCGTCAAGGGCAAGACTGAAATGGACGCGCTGGTGGCCTATCTGCAAGGCCTGGGCACCATCATCAAAAGCAAACGGTGATTCTTTATGGATATCGGGATGATTCGCGGCCTGGGCACCGTCGTCGTGATGGTGGCCTTCATCGGTCTGGCCCTGTGGGTGTTCAGCCCCAAGCGCAAGTCGGAGTTTGACGACGCGACCTTGCTGCCGTTCGCGGATGATCCCGAAGCCATCAAGCACGTCGAGCAAGCTTCTAGGAGTAACAAAGAATGACTACATTCTGGAGTCTGTACGTCACAGTCCTCAGCCTGGGAACGATCTTCTCCCTGACCTGGCTGCTGCTGTCGACCCGCAAGGGCCAGCGCGCCGAGCAGACGGACGAGACCGTCGGCCACTCGTTCGACGGGATCGAGGAGTACGACAACCCACTGCCGAAATGGTGGTTCATGCTGTTCGTGGGCACCATCGTGTTCGCCCTCGGTTACCTGGTGCTCTACCCAGGCCTGGGCAACTGGAAAGGCCTGCTGCCAGGCTACAACTACCTGGACACCGAAAAGCAGACCGCCTTCGCCAACGGCCAGACCGGCTGGACAGGCGTTCACGAATGGGAAAAGGAAATGGCGCGTTCGGACGCCAAGTTCGGTCCGATCTTCGCCAAGTTCGCCTCCATGCCGATCGAAGAAGTCGCCAAGGACCCGCAAGCCCTGAAGATGGGTGGCCGCCTGTTCGCCTCCAACTGCTCGGTCTGCCACGGTTCCGACGCCAAGGGCGCCTATGGCTTCCCTAACCTGACCGACGCCGACTGGCGCTGGGGCGGTGAGCCGGAAACCATCAAGACCACCATCATGGGCGGTCGTCACGCCGTGATGCCGGGCTGGGCTGCCGTGGTCGGCGAGCAAGGCGTGGCCGACGTGGCCGCTTACCTGGTGACCAGCCTGCACAGCCGCAAACTGCCGGAAGGGGCCAAGGCCGATCCAGCCAATGGGCAGAAACTCTTTGCCGCCAACTGCGTGGCCTGCCACGGCCCTGCTGGCAAAGGCACGCCAGCCATGGGCGCACCTGACCTGACGCACCCGGCCGGTTTCATCTACGGTTCGAGCTTCGCTCAGTTGCAGCAGACCATCCGCTACGGTCGCCAGGGCCAGATGCCGGCCCAGGCCGACTTGCAAGGCAACGACAAGGTCCACTTGCTGGCCGCCTACGTCTACAGCCTGTCTCACGGCGAAAAAGCGCCTGCGGCTGACGCCCAGTAAAGCCTGCGCCTGATGTACCAAAGGCCCCGTCAACCCAAGTTGACGGGGCCTTTTTGTTTGCCGGTGCGACAGGGCAATGGTTTTAGCTTGCCCGCAATCAGCGACGGTAGTAACGTGCCTACATTCAGTTTTCTCGAGGACACCGCCATGTCCATCACCACTATTTCCAGCCGCGAATTCAACCACGACACAAGTGGTGCCAAAAAAGCCACCCGCCAGGGGCCGGTCATCATCACCGACCGTGGCAAGCCGGCCCATGTGCTGCTAAGCATTGAGGAGTACCAGAAACTGACCGGCATCGGCACCAGCATTGTCGAATTGCTGGTCATGCCCGACACGCCGGATATTGATTTCGATACCGAACGTGCCGTCATCTCTCCTCGTTCGGTGGACCTGTCCTGATGTACCTGCTCGACACTAACGTCATCTCGGAACTGCGTAAGCCTCAGGCCGATAAAAACGTACTGGCCTGGGCGCGTAGCGTGCCCGCCCCCAGCCTTTACCTCTCGGCAATTACCGTATTGGAACTGGAAACCGGCGTATTGCGCTTCGAACGCAAAGACCTGGCACAAGGCAGCCGTCTGCGCGCTTGGCTGGACAACCATGTCATGCCCGCATTCGCCGGAAGAATCCTGGCGGTCGACCGCGCCGTTGCGCTGCGCTGCGCTCGCCTGCACGTTCCGGATCGCAGCAATGAATGCGATGCATTGATTGCCGCCACCGCACTGGTTCATGGGCTGACCGTAGTCACCCGCAATGTGACTGATTTCCGAGGCAGCGGCGTGGCGTTGCTTGATCCGTGGTCCAACCAAAGCCCCCCGCGACAGGCGAACCGCGCACTGGGTAACGTCGATCCAAGGTAGCCGCACCAAGCCAATCCGAAAGGGTCTGCTGAATGAGTCAGCAGGCCCTTTCGTTTTTCTCCAGTGCCATGGAATGTCTATAGTCAATTGACCTGGGTCAAGACTTGTTACATCCCGCTACACCATTGTGCCCTCACCCCCAACGCGACCAAAGGTCGCACCCTTGGGCTAGAGCGACAGGCGTATCATTGCGCCACCGCAACACCCTTTCTGACCGTGGTTAGCACGTACTGGCCACGGCACTTTTCCACTGCCGTGGGATGCATTTGATGAGTAACCAGATTCCGGTACATGACGTCACCCCGCCTGCCAAGGACGCGAACAAAAGCGTCGACCTGTATGCCTCTCGGGAAAAAATCTACACCCGCGCCTTCACCGGCCTGTTCCGCAACCTGCGAATGGCTGGCGGCGCGCTATTGTTCCTGCTGTATTTTGGTACGGTCTGGCTGAACTGGGGTGGCCATCAGGCCGTCTGGTGGAACCTGCCGGAGCGCAAATTCTTTATTTTCGGCGCCACCTTCTGGCCCCAGGATTTCATCCTGCTGTCCGGGATGTTGATCATTGCCGCCTTTGGCCTGTTTTTCATCACGGTCTATGCAGGACGCGTGTGGTGTGGCTACACCTGCCCACAGAGCGTGTGGACCTGGATCTTCATGTGGTGCGAAAAAGTCACCGAAGGCGACCGCAACCAGCGCATCAAGCTCGACAAGGCCCCCATGGGCGCCAACAAATTCCTGCGCAAGCTCGCCAAGCACAGCCTGTGGCTGCTGATCGGTTTCGTCACCGGCATGACCTTTGTCGGTTACTTCACGCCAATCCGCGAACTGGTGTTCGAGTTCTTTACCGGCCAGGCCGATGGCTGGTCGTATTTCTGGGTGGGTTTCTTCACCCTCGCCACCTACGGCAACGCTGGCTGGCTGCGTGAGCAAGTGTGTATCTACATGTGCCCTTACGCCCGCTTCCAGAGCGTGATGTTCGACAAGGACACCTTGATCGTTTCCTACGACCCGCGTCGTGGCGAAAGCCGTGGCCCGCGCAAGAAGGGCGTTGACTACAAAGCCCTGGGCCTGGGGGATTGCATCGACTGCACCATGTGCGTCCAGGTCTGCCCGACCGGCATCGACATCCGCGACGGCCTGCAGATCGAATGCATCGGCTGCGCGGCCTGCATCGATGCCTGCGACAACATCATGGACAAAATGGATTATCCACGCGGCCTGATCAGCTACACCACCGAACACAACCTTTCAGGGCAGAAAACCCATAAACTGCGCCCGCGCCTGATCGGCTATGCCCTGGTACTGCTGGCCATGATCAGCCTGTTGGTGACGGCGTTCTTCATGCGCTCGCTGGTGGGTTTCGACGTCAGCAAGGACCGCGTACTCTACCGCGAAAACGCCGAAGGCCGGATCGAGAACGTCTACAGCCTGAAGATCATGAACAAGGACCAACGCGACCATACGTACGTCCTGGAAGCCGCCGGCCTGCCCGACCTCAAGTTGCAAGGCCGTCGGGAAATCAAGGTCGCGGCCGGCGAGATCTACAGCCAGCCGGTCGAGCTGTCCAGCGCACCGGAACAACTGCCATCGAGCACCAACGAGGTGACCTTCATCCTCAAGGACGCCGATGACGAAAGCGTACATGTCGAAGCCAAGAGCCGGTTCATCGGCCCACAAACTCGTTGAGAGAACTGAACATGCCTGCAGCAACCGCCACCAGCCCTTGGTACAAGCACCTCTGGCCGTGGATCATCATCGCGATCCTGACCTGTTCGGTGACACTGAGCCTGACGATGGTGACCATTGCGGTGAAGAACCCGGACAACCTGGTCAACGACAATTATTATGAAGCCGGCAAGGGCATCAACCGCTCGCTGGAGCGCGAATTGCTGGCCCAGACCCTGCAACTGCGTGCCAACGTGCAACTGGACGAACTTACCGGTGAGGTGAACCTGCGCCTGAACGGCAACAGCCGTCCCCAGACCCTGGAACTGAGCCTGATCTCGCCGACCCAACCGGAGAAGGACCGCAAGATCGTCCTGACCCGCAACGACAGTGAACCAGGGCGCTACGTCGGTCAGTTGGCGGACAAGATCGAAGGCCGGCGCTTTGTCGAATTGCTGGGGGTGGAGAACGACAAGACCTGGCGCCTGTTCGAAGAAGAGCAGATCAATCACGGCCAGGACCTCCTGCTCGGCGATGAACCGCTGCAAGGCGCTGAAGACCTGAAGCAGTAAATCGCTTCTCTGTGGCGAGGGAGCTTGCTCCCGCTGGGTCGCGAAGCGGCCCCGTTCGTCGTATGACCGGCTCACCCGATTACGACTGCTACGCAGCCGAGCGGGAGCAAGCGCCCTCGCCACAACAGCGCCCATAAACCAGCAAACGCCCCAGCCAAAAAGGCCTTCATGCGACAACCATGACCACTCCACAGCCCTGCTACCACTGCGCCCTGCCCGTCCCCCCTGGCAGTCGCTTCACCGCCGTTGTCCTCGGTGAAACCCGCGAGCTGTGCTGCCCGGGCTGCCAGGCGGTGGCCGAGGCCATTGTCGCCGGTGGCCTGGAAAGTTATTACCAGCATCGCAGCGAAGCGTCGGCCAACCCCGAATCCCTGCCCGTCCAGTTGACCGACGAACTGACACTGTACGATCGCCCAGACGTGCAGCAATCATTCGTGCGCCGTGAAGGCGAACTGGCCGAAACCACCCTGTTGATGGAAGGCATCAGTTGCGCCGCCTGCGGCTGGTTGATCGAAAAGCAATTACGCAGCCTGCCGGCCGTGGTCGAGGCGCGGTTGAACCTGTCCAATCATCGCCTGCATGTACGTTGGGCCGACGCTCAACTGCCGCTGAGCACGCTGCTCACCGAATTGCGCCAGATCGGCTATGTCGCCCACCCGTACCAGGCCGACCAGGCCTGTGAACAACTCGCCGCACAAAACCGCCTGGCCCTGCGCCAATTGGGCGTGGCCGGTCTGTTGTGGTTCCAGGCGATGATGGCAACCATGGCCACCTGGCCGGAATTCAACATCGACCTGAGCCCGGAGATGCACACCATCCTGCGCTGGGTTGCCCTGTTCCTCACCACGCCCATCGTCTTCTATAGCTGCGCGCCGTTCTTCAAAGGCGCCATGCGCGACCTGCGCACCCGCCACCTGACCATGGACGTTTCCGTGTCCCTGGCCATCGGCAGCGCCTACGTTGCCGGGATCTGGACGTCAATTACCGGGGTCGGCGAGTTGTACTTCGACGCCGTAGGCATGTTTGCCCTCTTCCTGTTGGCCGGCCGTTACCTGGAACGCCGGGCCCGGGAGCGTACCGCTGCCGCCACCGCCCAACTGGTCAATCTGTTGCCGGCCTCGTGCCTGCGCCTGGAAGACAACGGCCAGAGCGAACGCATCCTGCTCAGCGAGTTGCGCACCGGCGACCGGGTATTGGTGCATCCAGGCGCGGTGCTGCCGGCCGATGGCAGGATCCTGGATGGCCAGTCCAGCATCGACGAATCGCTGCTGACCGGTGAATACCTGCCACAACCTCGCCAGGTGGGCGACGCGGTCACCGCCGGCACGCTGAACGTCGAAGGGGCCTTGACGGTCGAGGTGCTGGCCCTCGGGCAAGACACCCGATTGTCCGCCATCGTGCGGCTGCTGGAGCGGGCCCAGGCCGAGAAGCCACGGCTGGCGGAAATCGCCGACCGCGCGGCCCAATGGTTCTTGCTGTTCTCCTTGATCGCCGCTGCCGCCATCGGGCTGGTGTGGTGGCAACTGGACGCTTCGCGCGCGTTCTGGATCGTCCTGGCGATGCTGGTCGCCACCTGCCCTTGCGCGTTGTCCCTCGCCACGCCGACCGCCCTCACCGCCGCTACCGGCACCTTGCACAAGCTCGGTCTGCTGCTGACGCGCGGTCATGTGCTGGAAGGCCTGAACCAGATCGACACGGTGATTTTCGACAAGACCGGTACCCTCACCGAAGGCCGCCTGGCATTGCGCGCCATTCGGCCATTGGCGGCCCTCGACAGTGATCAATGCCTGGGCTTGGCCGCCGCCCTGGAAAACCGCTCCGAACACCCTATCGCCCGCGCCTTCGGCCGTGCGCCATTGGCTGCCGAACAGGTGCAAAGCACCCCGGGGCTGGGGCTGGAAGGTTTGGTGACCGAACAGCGCCTGCGCATCGGCCAGCCCGGTTTTGTCTGCGAACTGAGTGGCGCCGACGTACCGCAAATGCCGGACGAACCCGGGCAATGGCTATTGCTGGGCGATGAGATCGGGCCCCTGGCCTGGTTCGTCCTCGATGACCGCTTGCGCGTCGATGCCCCGGCACTGCTGGCGGCCTGCAAGGCACGGGGCTGGCGGACGCTGCTGTTGTCAGGTGACAGTTCGCCCATGGTTGCCAGCGTTGCCGCCGAGCTGGGCATCGATGAGGCTCGCGGCGGGCTGCGCCCGGACGACAAACTGGCCGTGTTGCAGCAGTTGCATCAACAGGGCCGTAAGGTGCTGATGCTCGGCGATGGCGTGAACGACGTGCCCGTGCTGGCGGCGGCGGACATCAGTGTCGCCATGGGCTCGGCCACCGACCTGGCCAAGACCAGCGCCGACGCGGTGTTGCTGTCCAACCGCCTCGACGCCCTGATCCACGCCTTCAGCCTGGCCCGACGCACCCGCCGTGTGATCATCGAGAACCTGGTGTGGGCCGGGCTGTACAATGGCCTCATGTTGCCGTTCGCCGCCCTCGGCTGGATTACACCGGTGTGGGCGGCGGTCGGCATGTCCATCAGTTCGTTGACCGTCGTGTTGAATGCGCTGAGGCTGACACGTCAGCCCAAGACGCAGGTTTTCGACACCACGCCCGATACCCGCCCGCTGCCGGCCTGAGCCGCGCGGGCATGGAGTTCCGACATGCCAGCTCTCTACGTGATGATCCCGGCCGCGCTGCTGATCGTGGCCATCGCCGTGTACATTTTCTTCTGGGCCGTGGACAGCGGCCAGTACGACGACCTCGACGGGCCGGCCCATAGCATCCTGTTCGACGATCAGGACCCGAACCACAAGGCGGCGGTGGACGAAGCCAGTGGCGAGGCCCGCAAGCCGGACGACAAGGCTGGGCCCCATGCTTGACCTGGCACCCCTGTTGGTTTCGGCGGTCATCCTTGGCCTGCTCGGCGGCGGACACTGCCTGGGCATGTGCGGCGGCCTGATGGGCGCCCTGACCCTGGCGATTCCCAAGGAACAGCGCAGCCGGCGCTTTCGGTTGCTGCTGGCGTACAACCTGGGGCGGATCCTGAGCTACGCCACCGCCGGGTTGCTGATCGGCCTGGCCGGTTGGGCGGTGTCCAACAGCCCGGCGGCGATGATCATGCGGGTGCTGGCCGGCTTGCTGTTGATTGCCATGGGCTTGTACTTGGCGGGCTGGTGGAGCGGCCTGACCCGCATCGAAAGCATCGGTCGCGGCCTGTGGCGGCACATCCAACCCGTCGCCAACCGTTTGCTGCCCGTGTCGAGCCTGCCCCGGGCCTTGCTGCTCGGTGCGCTATGGGGCTGGCTGCCGTGCGGCCTGGTCTACAGCACCCTGTTGTGGTCCGCCAGCCAGGGCAATGCACTGGACAGCGCGTTGCTCATGCTCGCCTTCGGCCTGGGCACCTGGCCGGTGCTGCTCGCCACGGGCCTGGCCGCCGAACGCGTCACCGCCCTGCTGCGCAAACGCAGCGTGCGCATGGCCGGTGGCTTGTTGGTGATTATTTTCGGCGCATGGACACTGCCGGGGCCACATCAACATTGGCTCATGGGCCATTGACCAAGTCGCCCCCAATCGCGAGCATCGACAACTCCCAATGCCCCGTTGACGCAAATCAAAACGGCCACCCCCTCGCGCCCCTAGACTCGCCCCATGCCAGTCTATCCGGGGAATGCCCGCATGCTCGACACCATTTGTTGGGACTCAAATCTTATCCGCCGTTACGACCTGGCGGGACCACGCTACACCTCGTACCCCACTGCAGCGCAGTTCGGCAGCCAGGTGGGCACCTTCGACCTGCTCCATGCCCTGCGCGACAGCCGCAAGGCCCTGCGGCCTTTGTCGCTGTACGTGCACATACCGTTCTGCGCGAACATTTGCTACTACTGCGCCTGCAACAAAGTCATCACCAAGGACCGCGGTCGTGCCCACGCCTACCTGCAACGCCTGGAGCAGGAAATCCAACTGATCGGCTGTCACCTGAACCCCACCCAGCGCGTGGAACAGTTGCACTTTGGCGGCGGTACCCCGACGTTCCTCAGCCACGACGAACTGCGCCAACTGATGGCCAAGCTGCGCCTGCACCTGAACCTGCTGGACGACGATTCCGGTGACTACGGCATCGAAATCGACCCCAGGGAAGCCGACTGGTCGACCATGGGCCTGTTGCGCGAACTGGGTTTCAACCGGGTCAGTATCGGCCTGCAAGACCTTGATCCAGCAGTGCAGCGGGCCGTCAATCGCCTGCAAAGTCTCGAGGAAACCCGCGCAGTGGTCGAAGCCGCCCGGACCTTGCAGTTCCGTTCGATCAATATTGATCTGATTTATGGGCTGCCCAAGCAGACCCCGGAAAACTTCGCCCGCACGGTCCAGGAAGTCATCCATCTGCAACCGGACCGGCTCTCGGTGTTCAACTACGCCCACCTGCCGGAACGCTTCATGCCCCAGCGGCGCATCAACAGCCAGGACTTGCCGACCCCGGAGCAGAAACTGGCAATGCTGCAAGGCACCATCGAACAACTGACCACCGCCGGTTACCGCTATGTCGGCATGGACCACTTCGCCCTGCCCGACGACGAACTGGCAATCGCTCAGGAAGAGGCTACGTTGCAGCGCAACTTCCAGGGCTACACCACCCATGGCCATTGCGACCTGATCGGCCTTGGCGTGTCAGCCATCAGCCAGATCGGCGATTTGTACTGCCAGAACAGCAGTGATCTGAGCCATTACCAGAACACCCTCGCCGACGGGCAACTGGCGACCAGTCGCGGGCTGATCTGCAACGCTGACGACCGGCTGCGGCGCGCGGTGATCCAGCAATTGATCTGCCATTTCCATCTGCCCTTCGCCGAGATCGAGCAAACCTTCAACATCGATTTTCGCGGTTACTTCGCCCCGCAATGGCCTCAATTGCGGGCCATGGCCGCGGATGGGCTGATCGAGCTGGATGACACCCACATCCGGGTATTGCCCGCCGGGCGCCTGCTGGTTCGGTCCGTGTGCATGGTGTTCGATGCCTACTTGGACCAGCACAACCGACAGCGCTTCTCCCGCGTTATTTGAGCGCGACAATTTGACGACGAAACCGCACTGGCCGGAGTGCCATCTCTGGGGTACCCTTACGCCTTATGCGTGATTTCCCACAAGGATTTAAGAAATGTCCGAGCCAGTCAAACTGCGCGCCCACAACCAGGCCCATTGCAAGGATTGCAGCCTGGCCCCCCTCTGCCTGCCGCTTTCGCTGAACCTTGAGGACATGGACGCGCTGGACGACATCGTCAAACGGGGCCGACCGTTGAAAAAAGGCGAGTTCCTGTTTCGCCAGGGCGACGCCTTCGACTCTGTCTACGCCGTGCGCTCGGGCGCCTTGAAGACCTTCAACCTGAGCGATGGCGGCGAAGAACAGCTCACCGGCTTCCACCTGCCCAGCGAACTGGTGGGCCTGTCCGGCATGGACACCGAGTCCCACCCGGTCTCGGCCCAGGCGCTGGAAACCACCTCGGTGTGCGAAATTCCCTTCGATCGCCTGGACGAGCTGGCCATACAGCTGCCGCAACTGCGCCGCCAGTTGATGCGGGTCATGAGCCGGGAAATCCGTGACGATCAGCAGATGATGCTGCTGCTCTCGAAAAAAACCGCCGACGAGCGTATCGCCACATTCCTGGTCAACCTCTCGGCACGCTTCCGCGCTCGTGGGTTCTCGGCCAACCAGTTCCGCTTGAGCATGTCGCGCAACGAAATCGGCAACTACCTGGGCCTGGCGGTGGAAACCGTGTCCCGGGTGTTCACCCGCTTCCAACAGAACGAGTTGATTGCCGCCGAAGGCAAGGAAATCCACATTCTCGACCCGATCCAGCTCTGCGCCCTGGCCGGCGGCTCGATCGACGGCTGATGAACCTGCGCGGCTGAGGGATTTGCCTCGCCGCGCTATACTGCCGCGTTTGCAGCCCTGCCAGGACACCTCCACGATGGTCTTCGACTCCTTCGATATCAAATCCCTGATCCGCCCCGTGATCGATTTCCCCAAGCCCGGCGTGATCTTTCGCGACATTACCCCACTCTTCCAATCCCCGACCGCCCTGCGCCTGGTCATGGACAGTTTCGCCCACCGGTACGTCGAGGCCGAGTTCACTCACATTGGCGCGATGGATGCGCGGGGTTTCCTGATTGGCTCGATCCTGGCCTATCAGCTGAACAAGCCGCTGATCCTGTTTCGCAAGCAAGGCAAGCTGCCGGCCGATGTGCTGGCCGAGGGTTACCAGACCGAATACGGCGAAGCCTTCCTTGAAGTGCACGCCGATAGCTTGTGCGAGGGTGATTCGGTGGTGATGTTCGATGACCTGATCGCCACTGGCGGCACGCTGATCGCCGCTGCCAACCTGATCCGCCGTATGGGCGCCAAGGTCCACGAAGCCGCAGCGATCATCGACCTGCCGGAGCTGCTCGGCTCCCAGCGCCTGGAAGACATGGGGATTCCCACGTTCTGCCTGACGCAGTTCTCGCTCAGCGAAAGGTAATTGGCAGGCAACAATCGAACCTGTGGGAGCGAGCTTGCTCGATGGCGATTTATCAGTCGCATGGATATTGACTGATCCACCGCTATCGCGAGCAAGCTCGCTCCCACAGGTACTGTGTAGCCGCTACAACGCGATTGGCTTGCGCCCGGCAAACGAATGCGCCAGTGTCCCGCCATCCACCAATTCAAGCTCCCCACCCAGCGGCACGCCGTGGGCGATGCGCGAGGCGATCAAGCCTTTGTTGTTGAGCAGTTGGGCAATGTAATGGGCGGTGGCTTCGCCTTCGACCGTCGGGTTCGTAGCGAGAATGACTTCCGTGAACGTACCCGCCTCTTCGATCCGCGCGATCAACTGTGGAATGCCGATGGCTTCAGGCCCCAAGCCGTCGAGCGGTGACAAATGGCCCTTGAGCACGAAATAACGGCCACGAAAACCGGTCTGCTCTACCGCATACACATCCATCGGCCCTTCCACCACGCAAAGCAGGCTGTCGTCCCGACGCGGATCGGCACATTGTGGACAGAGATCGTCTTCGGTGAGGGTGCGGCATAACCGGCAATGCCCTACGCCTTCCATGGCCTGGCTCAGGGCCTGGGCCAGGCGCGAACCGCCGCTGCGATCACGCTCGAGCAATTGCAACGCCATGCGCTGGGCAGTTTTCTGACCTACACCCGGCAACGTTCGCAGGGCATCGATCAGTTGGCGAATCAAAGGGCTGAAGCTCATGGAGGAAATGTCCGACATAACAACGAGACGCGGTTTATACCCGCGCCTCCGATTAGCGTCAAATACTCAATCCTGCGCGACCCGCACCACCAACTTGCCAAAGTTGCGCCCCTCCAACAACCCGATAAACGCCTGTGGCGCATTCTCAAGGCCATCGACCAGGTCTTCACGGAACTTGACCTTGCCATCGCGCACCCAAGGGGCCATGGCACTGATGAACTCGGGCTGACGGTCGCCGTAGTCATCGAACACAATAAACCCCTGGATCCGCACGCGCTTGTTAAGCAACGTGCGCTGCAACTGCGGCAAGCGATCCGGGCCGCTCGGCGCTTGATGATCGTTGTAGGAAGCGATCAGGCCACAGAGCGGGATTCGCGCCTTGGCGTTGAGCAGCGGCACGACGGCATCGAAAACCTTGCCACCGACGTTTTCGTAATAGATGTCGATGCCCTTGTCGCAAGCGTGCGCCAGCTCCTCGGCAAAACGTGCGCTCTTGTGATCGACACAGGCGTCAAATCCCAGCTCGTCGACCACGTACTTGCATTTCTCGCGGCCACCCGCGACGCCGACGACGCGCAGGCCCTTGATCTTCGCCACCTGGCCGACCACCGAGCCCACCGCACCCGAGGCCGCTGCGACCACCAGGGTCTCCCCGGCCTTGGGTTGGCCGATGTCCATCAGCCCCATGTAAGCGGTCATGCCCGGCATGCCCAGCACACCCAAGGCCATCGACGGGCTCGCAAGCCCCGAGGGGATGGGCATCACGTTGCGCCCGTCGCTGATGCTGTGGCTCTGCCAACCGGTGGCCCCCACCACCAGATCACCCTCCTGGAATTTCGGGTGCATCGAGCGCTCCACGCGGCTGACGGCGCCACCGGTCATCACCTCGTCGATTTTTACCGGAGCAGCGTAGGAAGGCGCGTCACTCATTCGCCCGCGCATGTAAGGGTCCAGCGACAGGAACTGCGTCTTGAGCAGGATCTGCCCTTGCGCCAGCTCCGGCAGCGTCACGTGCTCCAGGCGGAAATTCTCCGCGGTCGGGGCGCCGTGGGGGCGGGAGGCAAGGACGATGCGCTGGTTGGAGGTCGATGCTTGTGACATGGAAGCGTCTCCTTGATCGTTGAGTGGCACGTATAGGGAGCAGACCATTGCCGAGGGGGTGGCGTTCGATGTTTGTTCAGCGGGCACCTGTGGGAGCAAGGCTTGCCCGCGATACAGAGACCTCGGTGTGTCGGAGCGGCGCGTCATCGTTCATCGCGGGCAAGCCTTGCTCCCACAGGTATGATTTCTACCACCGCTCGCGCCTATGACAGAAACAAAAATGCCAGGCGCGATGCCTGGCATTCTGTGTAGCCCATCCCGACCGGGATGGCGAATCAGAACGGCAGTTTCATGCCCGGCGGCAGTTGCATGCCGGCCGTCATGCCAGACATCTTGTCCTGGCTGTTGGCTTCGATCTTGCGCACCGCGTCATTGACGGCGGCGGCGAACAGGGCTTCGAGCATTTCCTTGTCGTCTTCGCTCAGGCCTTCGACCACGCTTGGGTCGATGCTGACGCGCTTGATGTCGTGGCGACCGGTCATGACCACGGTCACCATGTCGCCGCCGGACTTGCCGGTGACTTCGGCGTTGGCCAGTTCTTCCTGCATCTTGGCCATTTTTTCCTGCATCTGCTGCGCCTGCTTCATCAGGCCGGCCATGCCACCTTTCATCATGGGAATCACCTCGAAAGTACTTGGATAAACAACGCGCCCGGCCCGTTCGGCCCGGCGCCTTCAGTTATGAGCCCTGGGTGACCGGGGCCTCGACAGGTTCGATAGTATCGTGACGGACCACGGCGCCGAACTGTTGCATCATCTGCTGGATGAATGGATCACCGTGGATCGACTCCTCGGCTTCGCGCTGACGGTCGGCACGGCGCCGGGATGCGGCCTGGGCCGGGGTCTCCTGCTCGGGCTTGATCAGCTCGATGGTCAGCGTCAGGGTGCGCTGGTGGTACTGGTTCAGCGCATCGTTGAGGCGGCGCTGCTGGGTCGCGTTGAACAGCGCGCTGTGGGCCGGGTCCAGGTGCAGCAGCCAGTGGTCGCCCTCCACGGCCATCAGCGTGCAGTTGGCGGCGATGCTGCCGGTCATGCCGCTGATCGGCAGCTTAGGGAACAGCTCCAGCCATTGCAGGGCCAGCCCGGTGGCCGGCATCGCCGCCGGTTCCGGCTCGGGCTCCGGGGCCGGCTCAGCGGCGTGCTCGCTGGCCAGGTCGTCCAGGTAGCTGTAGGCCGAATCCAGGTCTGGCTCGATGTAATCCTCGTCCAGCGGCGGTTCGTCATCCTGATCGATGCCTGGCGTGGCGACATCGACGTCGGCCACTGTCGGTTCGGGCACCGGCGCGGCGACCCACTCAGGCGCATCGGGCACCACGCTGTCGGGCGTCGGCAAAGGCATCGGCGGCAACTCGGGCTGCTCGGCGATGGTCTCCAGGACCGGTTCCACGGCAGGTTGCTGGACAACCTCGGGCTCGATCGGATCGTTCCAGGGCAGATCGACAACGGCTTCGGCGACCGGTTCGGGCAGCGCCTCGACGATCGGTTCAGGTTCTGGCTCAGGGGCCGCGACAACGGGTGTCGGGGTCGCTGGTGCCACAGGTGCCACAGGTGCCACAGGTGCCGACGCTACCGGAGCCGAAGCCACTGCCGGCGCAACGACGGGCGCGGCAGCCACTGGCTTGGCGGAATCAGCTGTGGCCTGGCTGATCCCCACTGGCTTTAGCGCTTGCCTCGGGGCATCCGCTGTGTCGGCTGGCCGGAACGCCAGCATCCGCAGCAGGACCATTTCGAAGCCGCCGCGCGGATCGGGTGCCAGGGGCAGGTCGCGACGGCCGATCAGGCCCATCTGGTAATAGAACTGCACATCTTCGGCCGGCAACGCCTGGGCCAGGGCCAGAACGCGATCACGATCGCCATGGCCGTTGTCGACGCCTTCGGGCAGGGCCTGGGCAATGGCGACGCGGTGCAGCACGTTGAGGATTTCCGAGAGTACGCCATTCCAGTCCGGCCCCTGCTCGGCCAGGTGACGCACCGCTTCGAGCAGCGCCTTGGCATCGCCTTCGATCAACGCATGCAAAACGTCATAGACCTGGCCGTGGTCGAGGGTGCCGAGCATGGCCCGGACATCGGCGGCCATGACCTTGCCTTCACCGAAAGCGATGGCCTGGTCGGTCAGGCTCATGGCGTCGCGCATCGAACCATCGGCGGCGCGACCCAGCAGCCACAGCGCATCGTCCTCGAAGGGCACGTTCTCGACGCCCAGTACGTGGGTCAGGTGCTCGACGACCCGTTCCGGCGTCATGTTCTTCAGGGAGAACTGCAGGCATCGCGACAAAATCGTTGCAGGAAGTTTCTGCGGGTCGGTGGTCGCCAGGATGAACTTGACGTAGGGCGGCGGCTCCTCAAGGGTCTTGAGCAGCGCATTGAAGGAATGGCTGGAGAGCATGTGCACTTCGTCGATCAGGTAGACCTTGAAGCGCCCACGGCTCGGCGCGTACTGCACGTTGTCGAGCAGCTCGCGGGTGTCTTCGACCTTGGTGCGGCTGGCGGCGTCGATCTCGATCAGGTCGACGAAACGGCCCTCGTCGATTTCCCGGCAGACCGAGCACTCGCCGCAAGGCGTGGAGGTGATGCCGGTTTCACAGTTCAGGCACTTGGCGATGATCCGCGCGATGGTGGTCTTGCCCACGCCACGGGTACCCGTGAACAGGTAGGCATGGTGCAGCCGCTGGCTGTCCAAGGCATTGATCAGAGCCTTGAGCACATGGGTCTGGCCGACCATTTCGCGGAACGAGCGCGGACGCCATTTACGTGCAAGAACCTGATAACTCATCGAAAACCGTCGCAACGAAGGAACATAAGCGGCTAATGCTAGCGGAGCAGGGGCGAAATTGCATCCGGTGTGCTCGTCTAATCTGACTAAGATGGGATCAGGGACTCGGTTGTCGACGCGGTTTGCACAGTCAGGAGAGTTTATGCGCTCAGCCATGGGGGCTTTGCTGTTGTTGGGGACAGGTTGTTTTGCTGATGAAGTACCTTTGCGTTTTGCCGTTACCGACGGCTGGGCTATGCCCATGGTGCAGATCGAACGGGGTCGCCCGACCCAGGGCATCCTTCCCGATATAATGACCAGCCTGGCGACCCAAATGGGACTGCCAGCGCAATTCCACGTCCTGTCCCGCGCCCGGCTGGACAGCGCCATGAAACACGGCGAGATCGACGTACGTTGCTATGTCAGCCCTGACTGGGTGAGTGATGGCGGCGATTATCTGTGGAGCATCCCATTGTTTTTCCAGCGCGACCTGCTCGTCGCCACGGCAAACGCACCTGCGGCAGTAACACCGGCAATGCTGGCGCACCAGGCCATAGGCACGGTGCTCAGCTATACCTACCCGACCTTGCAACCCTTGTTCAACAGCGGCCAACTGCGCCGAGACGATGCTCGCAGCCAGGAGCAAGTGCTGGCGAAACTGCTGGCAGGCCGCTATAGCTATGCGGTCAGCAACCAGTGGGCACTGGACTGGTTCAATCAACGCCATACGGCGGATCGACAAATCCGTGCCGTGGCTGTGCTTCAGGAACAGCAGTTGAGCTGTTACGTGCGCAACGATCCGAACATTCCAGCGCAACGCATCCTGAGAACCTTGCTGAACATGAAGACGTCCGGAGAAATCGACGCGATCGTCCAGCTTTACACTGGCCGCAGTGACGCATCGCAGGCCAGGAGAGAGGCACCCTCCCCCTGATCACCTGGCCGCTGCTGCCATTGCGACGGCGGGATGAAGCCCTGCACCCAGCCGGGTATCCGTTCGGGCGGCATGGGCCGTGCGATGAAATAACCTTGTGCCACCTCACAGCCCAGGTTCAACAGCAGTTGGCCGTGCTCGAGGCTGTCCAGCCCTTCGGCGACCACCTCACGGCCAAACGCCCGAGCCAGGCCGATCACCGCTTTGGTCAGTGCCAGGTCGTCGCGGTCATGGAGGATGTCGCGGACAAAGGTCTTGTCGATCTTGATGGTTTGCGTGCGCAGGTGCTTGAGATCATTGAGCGAGCAGTAGCCGGTGCCGAACCCACCCAGCGAAAACCCCACGCCCAAGGCATGGCAGGCCTGGAGGCAAGCGCTGACGTGGGCAAGGTTCTCCACCGCGACCGATTCGACAATCTGCAGATCCAACAGGCGTGGCGGTACCGCCGGATGTCGCTCCAACACCTGTCGCAGCCGCTCGACAAAATCCGCTCGCTGGAAATGCCGCGCCGAGATATTGATGCTCACCGGCCAGCCCTGCCCCACTTGCAGCCATTGCTGCAACTGGGTCAATACCTGCTCCATGACCCACTCGCCGATCTCGACGATCAGGTCGGTCTCTTCCACCAGCGGCAGGAACTCCCGAGGCGGCACCAGGCCACGTTGCGGGTGCTTCCAGCGCAGCAGCGCCTCCAGGCCGACCACGGTGCCGTGGCGCATGTTGACCTTGGGCTGGAAATGCAGCCGCAACTCATTGCCGGCCAGCGCCTGGCGGACCCGCTCGACGGTCTGGTAAGTGGCTCGCACTTCCTTGTCCCGGGACACATCGAACAAATGGAAACGATTGCGACCGCTTTGCTTGGCCACGTACATCGCCTGGTCGGCATGACGCAACAAGGTCTCGGCGTCTTCGTTATCCCAAGGAAACAATGTGACGCCAATGCTGGCGAAGACCTTGATGCCCTTCCCGTCAATGCCATACGGCATGGAAACAGCGATCAACACCCGGCTCAACGCGGCGTGCAACTCATCCATCCCACGCACATGGCGCAGCACCAGCACGAACTCGTCCCCACCCAGCCGCGCCACCACATCCTCGCCCCGCACGATACTGCGCAGGCGCCTGGCGACCTCCACCAGCAGCCGATCGCCACTGGCGTGGCCGTAGCCGTCATTGACCGCCTTGAAGCCATCGAGGTCGAGCATGCACACCGCCAGGGGCAAGTTTTCCGCACGAGAAAACTCCAGGGCCTGGTCCAGCAGATCGGACAGATAAGTGCGATTGGGCAACCCGGTCAGCACATCGTGACCAACCCGCCATTGCAGGGAATGCAGCAGGCGACGCTTTTCGCTGACATCGAAGCGAATCGCCAGGTAGCGTTCGACTTGTCCTGTATCGTCATCGATCACTGGCACCAGGGTGGTGTCGACCCAGTACAGCGTACCGTCCTTGGCCCGGTTGCAGATTTCCCCTTTCCAGACCTGGCCCAGGGCAATGGTGTGCCACATGGAGCTGAAAAACTCGTCAGGGTGCTGGCCGGAATTGAGCAGGCGATGGTTCACACCCAGCAACTCATCGCGCCGGTAACCAAAAAGGCTGCAAAATTGATCGTTGACGTAGGTGATGCGCCCGCTCAGATCGGTTTCGGAAAAAATCGCGGCGGCGTCAACGGCTCTGCGGTACTTCTTATCCATCGAAGCAGTCATCCATGAGTCAGGCTCATTTGTCGCGCGCGGTTGCACCGCCTTCAAGACAGGCGAAAATCAACTAGGCTCAAACACTTTGAGAGAAGCTGGAGCGCGGGCCCTGGCGGTACTAAGGGAGCGCTTCAGCCCTTGCCGAGTATCGCGGCAAGAACGCAAGGCCCGGTCCCTGCACACGCCCCCGGCTTCTGAAGCAGGTCGCCAAATACCCGTGCTAAAGGCCGATTCTACGAAACACATCACACTTTGCAAAGTAAGGTGATGGATCACGCGGTTGCCTAATGCGAAAATCTATCGTTAAGTTCTTGATTCTAAATGGGAATTAAGCGATGCAAATTTCAAGTTTGGGTCCAGCCATCAGACGCTACCGCAAAGTAGCGGGGCTTACTCAGGCTGAACTTGGCGAAAAAACCGGTTTTGACCCCAAAACCATCAGCCGCTTCGAAACCGGCACCTACACCCCCAGCGTCGAAGCCTTGTTCCTGCTTGCCAATGTGCTGGATGTACAACTGAAAGCCTTTTTTGCCGACATGGGCGATGAGGACGAACAGCGGGCCTATCTGTTCGGTGTCATACACAGAGCCACCCCGAAGGATCTGGGAAAGCTGATCGCTGCGGTTGACCAGGCCTTGTCCAAGCCTTGATGCGCAGATGAGATAGAAGCCGGGGCTGTCGATGGGAGACAGACCGGGGTTCTCTTTGGCGTTTGTTTGCCCTGCCCTTCCAATTCCGAGGGTGACGCAAGACAGAATGTCACATTGACATCGTTCGCCACGAACCTCGACTATCAAAGCGCTGATTCCGCGTCCCTATGACGCTTATGACTCGTCGACACAATAAATCCAAGGGGACACAGTGCATAAATTTTCGGTCATTCTTGTCTCGATACTCGCCACCGGCTGCACCGCCAAATACGCTCAGCAAGACGTATTCTCCAACCAGGCAAAACTTGATAGGCAAATGCCCGTCACCATCGCCACACCGGTCGACGGCAGCTACGAAACAACGCCCTACCCTGCATCCGGCGATATGACAGCTGCCGCCGTTAAAACAGCTTTCTCTTATTACACCAACCGTGTGACGGTAAGAGCCGCGTGCCGTGAATTGAGCTGCCTGAGACAGAGCAGCCCTTCGGGTTACTACGTCATCCCAGAAATCCTGCACTGGGAAGAACGCGCCACAGAATGGTCGGGGCTCCCCGACAAGATTGCAGTAAAACTCGCCATTTATGGTCCGACAGAAGAGCAGCCACTGGGGTCTGCGGTCCTGTCCGGCAAAAGCAAATGGGCGACCTTTGGCGGGGACCATCCACAGGACTTGCTACATGAGCCGATTGCTGAATATGTTAAAGCTCAATACTGATCCAATCGGCCTGCGATAGGAGCTCGGTCCGTCGAGCAGTCCGAACCGGACCTCTCCTCCGGCACTCGTTTGCCCTGGCCGCGGCAAAATCCAGACAGCAGAACGCAACGATCGATATCGGTCAGCAAAATAAAACTAATGGTTGGAATTTGGCAAACCTTGCGAACGAAGGCTTGGGCGTTATGGAGGCAACCCCACCAGCCACACCCCGGCACACAATGTTCCCGCTGTGGCTGCTTCCTTCCGGATCTGACCAGGTTCACGGGTAATCGTTGCGGGGGGACCGATGGGGTCACCATAACGACGCCCGCCTGACGGCGAGCCGCGCCATTGTACCTATCTGGCAAGAAGTTACAACCGTTCGTGCCGGATTAAAAAACTGAAGATGTTCAAGCACTTGCTGTAGGCGCAAAGCTTGCCCGCGAAGGCATCGGCACATTCGACATGAATACAAGCTGACCTACCGCTTTCGCGAGCGAGCCCGCTCCCACAGGGAATCTGTGGGGACACCGAGGTGAACACCCGAGGGCCCGTGTGGGAGCGGGCTTGCTCGCGAAGGCGTCGGTACATTCAATATGAGTGTTTGAACTACACCCCCAAATGATTATCGATGCTAAACCTCAGCAACAGCTAGACCCATGGCCTAAAGACTATTGGTCATTCTTCTTTCGTTGACAGATTTAATATTCCGACAAAGGCCATGACAGCCACTAAAAACAGCGGATGTTATTACTTGGCCCTTCTAATCATGACGAGGTATTACAAACCACCGCTGGACAGAACGGTCCATATTCACCATTAAGCGCCTGGGCCCGAACTTGAACATTGAAGTACACCGGCCTGGAGCCACCACTGACGCCTATTTCATGGCGGTACCAACCACGATGGTCCGGCCGGACAGTGGTGGCGGGGACAAACTGCCCCTGCCCTGTAGACACGGCAGTCACTCTGAACGTATGAGCGGCAATCTGGTCGGGGCAGACGTTATCCGAAATTTGCCAGGCCAATATAATGGTGTAAGTGCTCTGTCCTGCCTGGGAAAGTCTCCGGGGCATATTGGGAATGGTCGTTGCCTTATCCATCTGATCATGTTTCATAAAATTTTCCATAATAAATATAGCCATCATCCATGGCGGCCTTAGGGTAAAGGAAAGCTAGAATATAAAACCACTGTCAAAACAAATGGCATCACTTTAACTTCGCCCAGCCTCTTATCGAGAGTCGACTCTGTATCTGGCGAGCAAAACTTCCTGCGTGAGCAAACTACAACAGTACCCCATCCGCCCGACCACCCTCCTCCTGGATCACCAGATGGATGAAGTGCAGCTTGGTAATCACCGCGGCCGGTACGACGAATGGGTAGAAATCCGGCTGGCCCATGCTGCGGGACAGTTCGTTGAGCATGCCGGCCAGTTCGATCCAGGCGTTGACGAACGAGAGGAATGCCACGCCGCCAGCGTGTTCGGGGTCGTACAAGGTCTCGGGCGGGAACGGCTGGTAGTCGAAATCCATTTCCCGGGCGCTCATACCGAACCCCAGGGCGGTGTCCACCGCGTCCATCATGTGCAGGTAATGGGCCCAGGTTTCCGCCCAGTCCTCCCACGGGTGCATGGTGGCATAGGCGCTGACGTAGCGGGTTTGCCAGTCCAGCGGCGCGCCTTGCTGGTAGTGCTGCTCCAGGGCATCGGCGTAGCTGGCGCGCTCATCGCCGAACAGCTCGCGAAAAGCCTCGAGCCAGTGGCTGTTGGCGACCAGCCGGTCCCAGTAGTAGTGCCCCACCTCATGCCGGAAATGCCCAAGCAAGGTGCGATACGGCTCGCGCATCTGCTGGCGCACATATTCGCGATGGGCATCGTCAGCTTCCTTGATGTCGAGGGTGATCAGCCCGCTGGCGTGACCGGTGGTGGGTGGCGTGCCGTCGGGGTCGACACCGATGAAGTCAAAAGCCAGGCCGATACTTTCATCGACGGTTTTCGGGATCACCGGCAAGCCGAGAGTAATCAATTGCGCGACCAGTCGACGCTTGGCGGTCTCGACCTTGCGCCAGCGTTCTGGGTTTTCCGGGATCGACAGGTCGGGAATGGTGCGGTTCAGGCTACAGGCGACGCACAGGGTGTCGTGCCCATTGTCCGGCAGCAGCCAATTACAGGCCGCCGCGGTGTCGAGGTTGGCGCAACGGCGAAACAGCCCGGCTTGGGGATCAACGTCCAGCGTCCAGGTCCCGGCTTGCTCGCCAGGTTGCAAGGACGTCAGACGACTCTGCTCAGGTTGATAACCCAGCGCCGCCAGGCAGGCCAGGCATTGGCTATTGCGAAAAAACAACGACTGGCCACAGCGGCACGGCCAGACCTTGCTGTTACGTGACCGATCGCCCAGGAACGGCGCGGCGATGCGTGAGCTCAGTTGTTCGAAGAAGCGGTGCATGGCGATCTCTCCCTGGGGCCTGCAAGACTAGATCACCCTGTATCCATGATCGTTCCCACGCGTTGCGTCATAGTGCCCGATAAACCGTGGCGAGGGAGCTTGCTCCCGCTGGGTGGCGCAGCCGCCGCAATCGGAACGACGCAACCTCCCCAGACGGACCGCGTCAGGAGGTTTTACGACGGCTGCGCCGCCGAGCGGGAGCAAGCTCCCTCGCCACAGCGGCGCCCTCACGATTAAACCGTGATGCCATGCTTGCTCAAGAAAGCCACGAACGCCTCTTCATCCAGCACCTTGAGCCCCAGCTCATTGGCCTTGGTCAATTTCGACCCGGCGCCCGGCCCCGCCACCACGCAGTGGGTTTTCACCGACACGGAACCGGCGACCTTCGCCCCCAGGCTCTCCAGCTTGTCCTTGGCGACGTCGCGACTCATCAACTCCAGCGAACCGGTCAGCACCCAGGTATGCCCCGCCTCGGGCAAGCCTTCGACGACCTTCTTCTCGCTCTGCCAGTGCATGCCAAAGTCGCGCAACTGTCGTTCCGCTGCCTCGGCCTGCTGACGGTTGCTGGCATTGGCGAAGAACTCGCGCACGGCGTTGGCCTGCTTTTCCGGCAACGCCTGGCGCATGTCAAGCCAGTCGGCATTCATCACCGCTTCGAGTGAACCGAACTTGTCTGCCAGTTTCTGCGCCCCGCCCGGCCCAACCGAGGGGATGTCCAGTTTGTCGAGAAAGCCGCCCAGGGTTGTGCTGGCGGAGAACTCGGCGCCCAACTCGCCTTGGTCCTGAATCTCGAGACCGTGGCGCAGCAGGTCCTTGATCACCTGGCGGTTGTGTGGGTCTTCGAAGAAGCTGTGGATCTCGTGGGCCACTTCCAGGCCGACGTCGGGCAAGTAGGTGAGCACCTGGGGCAAAGCCGCTTGTACGCGCTCCAGCGAACCAAGAGAGCGAGCCAGGACCTTGGCGGTTTCCTCGCCCACGTCCGGGATGCCGAGGGCGTAGATAAAACGCGCCAGGCTCGGTTTTTTGCTGTCGACAATGGCCGCCAGCAGGTTCTTGCTCGACAGTTCGGCGAAACCCTCCAGGTCGACCACCTGCTCGAAGGTCAGGGCATACAGGTCGGCGGGCGAACCCACCAGGCCCTCGTCCACCAGTTGCTCGACACTCTTCTCGCCCAGCCCCTCGATGTCCATGGCCCGACGCGAGACGAAGTGAATGATCGCCTGCTTGAGCTGCGCGCCACAGGCCAGGCGACCGACGCAGCGGTACACCGCGCCTTCGCTGATGGTTTCACGGCCCTTGCTGCGCTTGATCAGTTGCGTGCGCTCCACATGGGAGCCGCACACCGGGCACTGCTGTGGGATCGCGACCGGACGAGCATGCTCCGGCCGACGTTCGGTGATCACCTGCACCACTTGCGGAATCACATCCCCGGCGCGGCGGATGATCACCGTGTCGCCGATCATCAGGCCCAGACGCGCCACTTCGTCCATGTTGTGCAACGTGGCGTTGGCCACGGTCACGCCAGCGACCTTGACCGGCTTGAGGCGCGCCACGGGCGTCACGGCGCCAGTGCGACCGACCTGAAACTCGACGTCCAGCAACTCGGTGAGTTCTTCAGAGGCCGGGAATTTATGAGCGATGGCCCAGCGTGGTTCCCGGGCGCGGAAACCCAGTTCGCGTTGGGAGGCGATACTGTTGACCTTGAACACCACCCCGTCGATTTCATAAGGCAACGCGTTGCGCCGCTCGCCGATGTCGCGGTAGTAATCCAGGCATTCGTCAATACCATGGGCCAGCTTCAATTCACGGCTGATGGGCAGGCCCCAGGCCTTGAGTTGCTTGAGATTGCCGATGTGGGTATCGGCAATGTCCGTAGTCACCTGGCCGATACCGTAGCAGCAGAATTCCAGCGGGCGGTTGGCGGTGATCTTGGAATCCAGCTGGCGCAGGCTCCCCGCCGCCGCGTTGCGCGGGTTGGCGAAGGTCTTGCCACCCGCTTCCAGTTGCGTAGCGTTGAGGCGCTCGAAACCGGCCTTGGACATGTACACCTCGCCGCGCACTTCCAGCAGCGGCGGCCAGCCACTGCCCTGCAACTTAAGGGGGATGTTGCGCACGGTACGCACATTGACGCTGATGTCCTCGCCCGTGGTGCCATCACCGCGCGTGGCTCCGCGCACCAGCAGGCCGTCCTGATACAACAGGCTGACCGCCAAGCCATCGAGCTTCGGCTCGCAGCTGTATTCAACCGCCGCGCCACCGCCCAGCAAATCGCCCATGGGCAGGTCGAGGCCTTCAGTCACCCGGCGGTCGAACTCGCGCATGGTGGCCTCGTCGAAGGCGTTGCCCAGGCTGAGCATCGGGATCTCGTGCCGCACCTGGCTGAACGCCGACAGCGCCATGCTGCCGACGCGCTGGGTCGGGGAATCGCTGGTCACCAGCTCCGGGTGCTGCTCTTCCAGGGCCTTGAGTTCGTGAAACAGACGGTCGTATTCGGCATCGGGGATGCTCGGCTCGTCGAGGACATGGTAACGATAGTTGTGCTGATCCAACTCGGTGCGCAGCTGTTGGATGCGGGTTTCGACGGCAGTCATGGGTGTTCTCTCATAAAGCAAAAGAGCAGCCTAGGCTGCTCGATTTTCTTGATACATATGGGGGTGCTTCGCACCCCGGCGGGAGCAAGCTCCCTCGCCACATAAAGCTCTCTGGGTTTGAGAGCCGTTCATCGCTTAGCGTTTCTGGGTCAACGCACGACGCTCGAATTCGACGATGCGCTGGCGGTAGTGCTCGATGGTCTGGGCGGTCAGCACGCTGCGCTGGTCATCCTTGAGTTCGCCATTGAGCTCCTGGGACAGCTTGCGCGCCGCAGCCACCATCACGTCGAAGGCTTGCTTGGGATGACGTGGGCCCGGCAGGCCGAGGAAGAAACTCACCGCTGGCGTGCTGAAATGATCGATGTCGTCCAGGTCGAACACGCCAGGCTTGACGGCGTTGGCCATGGAGAACAGCACCTCGCCGTTGCCGGCCATGCTCTCGTGACGGTGGAAAATGTCCATCTCGCCGAAACGCAGGCCGCTTTCCAGGATGTTCTGCAGCAATGCCGGGCCCTTGAAGCCGGCCGGGTCGCGGCAGATCACGCTGATCACCAACACTTCTTCAGCCTGGGCCTGGTCCTTGTCGGCGCTCGAGGTTTTGTTCTCGTCCGGGAAGTCGCTGTCGCGACTGCTGAAGCTCGGACCACCATCCAGGTCGAGGTTCAGGTTCAAATCCCCCTGGGATGGCTCACTGTTGCGCTTGCCGCGCTTGGAACCCGATTCCCGTGGCTCACGGGCAGGCGCGCTCATCGACGGCAAGTCGTGTTCGTCCAGCTGCGGCTCCTTGTGGGTGTCCAGCACCCGGGGCGGGCCCAACAGCTCGGCGTTGTCGTCCTCATCCGGCAGGTTCGACAGGCTGCGGTCCAGGCGAAACTTCAGCTTCCCCTTGCCGCCGCGCATGCGACGCCAGCCGTCGAAAAGAATACCGGCAATGACAATGATGCCGATGACGATCAGCCACTCGCGCAGACCGATTTCCATGTAATCCCGTGCCTCTATAAAAATGCTGAAAAATAAGGGGCTTAGCTATTTGCAAACCGCTTTAAAACGTGGCGCCAACTCTATGTTCTGAATGGCCTTTTGCCCACGCATACGAAAAATTGACATTAAACTAGCACGACCAAAGATAACTTTACACCGTCTGTCACACAGGCTTGTGCCCAATCTGTGATTTGAACAACAGGCCCAAGGGTAAAAAATACCTACAGCGTTCCAAGTAGAAGCCCTACAACCGGTTGTTCAGGCATCCACCATGGCCATGGCCTCCTCCACATCCACCGCCACTAGCCGCGAACAGCCCGGCTCATGCATGGTTACGCCCATCAACTGATCGGCCATTTCCATGGCGATCTTGTTGTGGGTGATGTAGATGAACTGCACCGTTTCAGACATCTCCTTCACCAGCCGTGCGTAACGACCTACGTTGGCGTCGTCCAACGGTGCGTCGACCTCGTCGAGCATGCAGAACGGCGCCGGGTTCAATTTGAAGATGGCAAACACCAGGGCCAGCGCGGTCAGCGCCTTTTCGCCACCGGAGAGCAAATGGATGGTGCTGTTCTTCTTGCCAGGAGGACGCGCCATGATTGTCACCCCTGTATCGAGTAAATCTTCGCCCGTCAGTTCCAAGTAAGCGCTGCCGCCACCGAAAACTTTTGGGAAAAGGGCCTGCAAACCACCGTTGATCTGATCAAAGGTATCCTTGAAGCGGTTGCGGGTTTCCTTGTCGATCTTGCGAATGACGTTTTCCAGGGTCTCCAGCGCTTCCACCAGATCGTCGTTCTGGGCGTCCAGGTAACGCTTGCGCTCGGACTGCTGCTGGTACTCGTCGATGGCCGCCAGGTTGATTGCCCCCAGGCGCTGGATGCGCTGGGCAATGCGTTCCAACTCCTCCTCGGCGTCCTTCTCGTTCGCCCCGGCCACCAGGGTGGCGAGCACACCGTCGAGGTCGTAGCCGTCTTCCAGTAATTGGTCCTGCAAGGCTTTGCGCCGCACCGTCAGGGCTTGCCACTCCATGCGCTGCTGTTCCATCTGGCCGCGGATCAGTTGCGATTGCTGCTCGGCCTGGCTGCGACGCTTTTCGGCGTCGCGCAGTTCACGGTCGGCGTCCTCCAGGGCGATCTGCGCGGTCTTGAGTTCTTCGTCGACGCTCATGCGCTTGTCGAGCAACTCTTCGAGCTTGAGGCGCAGCTCTTCGAGCGGCGCTTCGCCCTCCTCCAGATTGAGGCTCAACTGCTCGCGTTTTTCGGTCAGGCGTTCGGACTGCATTTCCAGCCGTTCCAAGGCCTGGCGCGTGGAGTCGTGCTGGGCCTTGAGCGAGCCCAGGCGCACCGCCAACTGATGGGCATGATCCTTGTGCTGGCGTGCTTCCTGGCGCACCCGGTCCAGGCGCTCACGCAAGCTGTCACGCTGGGCCAGCAGCAATTCACGCTGCTCGGTGTCCAGCGCCATGGCGTCGAGGGCTTCTTGCAGTTGCAAGCGCGCCTCGCCGATCTGTTCGTGCTCCAGCGCCCGCTGCTCGCCCAGTTCGGCGATTTCTTCTTCCAGGCGGGTGCGGCGCAACGCCAGCTGTTCGACCTTGGCCTTGCCGGCCGACAACTGCGCCTTGAGCTCGCCTTGCTGGCGCGCCTCATCCTGCAACAGCCGCCGCAGGTGTTCGCGACCATTCTCCTGCTGACGCTGTTGCGCCCGCAGGTTTTGCAATTCGGTTTCCAGGGCTTCGACGCTGGCTTCGCGCTCCTCCCGTTCGGCGCCCAGGCGCTGGATTTCCTGGCCCCGGGCGAGCATGCCGCTCTCGGCTTCACTGGCCCGGCGTACCCGCAGGAAATGCCGACCGACCCAATAACCGTCCCGGCTGATCAGGCTTTCGCCTGCCGCCAACTGTCCGCGCAGGGCCAAGGCCTGCTCAAGGCTTTCCACCGGCTTGACCTGCCCCAGCCACGGCGACAGATCGACCTGGGCCTCGACCTTGTCCAGCAAGCTGCCGGGGATTCGTACGCCGTCGCCAGCCGGGCTGAGCAGGCGCAGATCGCCCTGGGTGAAACCCGACAGGTCGAAGCCGCCGAAGTCATCCACCAGCACCGCTTGCAGGTCGGCACCCAGCACGGTTTCCACCGCCAGCTCCCAACCGGCATCGACCTTCAGGCCCTCGGCCAATCGCGGACGCTCGGCCAGATGCTGGTCGCGCAGCCATTCGGCGGTGCCGGTGCCTGGGTCCAGCGCGGCTTGCTGCAAGGCTTCCAGCGAAGCCAAACGCCCATTGAGCCGCTGCAATTCGCCCTGGGCCTGTTGCTGATTCTGCAAGGCCAGTTGCAAGGCCTGGCGCAGTTGCTCAAGCCGTTCGACCTGGGCGTCTTCGCTGGCCTGCAAGTCTTCGAGCGTGGCTTCGCTGGTCGCCAGTTGCTCGCTCAGGTCCAGAATCGCCGCGTCTTCCGGGTCCGCCGCGAGCAAGGCACGCTCTTCGGCCAGGCGGCGCTGCCGTTCGGCCAGGCGCTCCATGCTGGTTTCCAACTGCTGGATGCGCGACTGCTGGACTTCAGCCTGGCGCCGTGGCTCGGCCGAGGTCAGGTTGAAGCTGTCCCACTGCTCTTGCCAGCCGTGCATGGTCAGCTCGGCTTCTTCCAGGGCTGCGGCGGCCTCTTCGGCGGCGGCGCTGGTGATTTCCTGCTCCGGCGTGAGCCGGTCCAGCTCTTCGCCAAGGGTCAGCAGCAGCGTGCGGTCGTGGCCCAGGTGGGATTCGGTTTCCAGGCGCGCCCGCTCGGCTTCCTTCAAGTCATCCTGCAACTGTCGCAGCCGTTGCTGACCGTGCTGGATGCTCTGCTCGACCCGGGCGATGTCGCCCCCCACGGAATAGAAGCGCCCCTGCACCAGATTGAAGCGCTCGGACAGGTCGTGGTGGCCGTCACGCAGGCGTTCGATGGCGGCGTCGGCGTTGCGTTGCTCGGCCACCAGGGCCTCGAAACTGACTTCCTGGTTGCCGATGATCGCCTCACGCTGACCGACCTGCTCGTTCAACGCCTGCCAACGCAGGGCCGACAGTTGGGCCTTGAGCTGGCGCTCCTCGCCCTTGTATTCCTGGTACTTCTTCGCGGCCTCGGCCTGCCGGTGCAGACGCTCCAGCTGGCGCTCGAGTTCTTCGCGCAGGTCGGTCAGGCGCGCGAGGTTTTCGTGGGTGCGACGAATGCGGTTTTCGGTTTCGCGCCGCCGTTCCTTGTATTTGGAAATACCGGCGGCTTCTTCAATGAAGTTGCGCAGGTCTTCGGGCTTGGCCTCGATCAGCTTGGAGATCATGCCCTGTTCGATGATCGAGTAGCTGCGCGGGCCCAGGCCGGTGCCGAGGAAAATATCGGTGATGTCGCGGCGTCGGCACTTGGTGCCGTTGAGGAAGTAGCTGTTCTGGCTGTCGCGGGTCACTTTGCGACGAATGGAGATTTCCGCATACGCGGCGTATTCACCCACCAGGGTGCCGTCGGAGTTATCGAACAACAGCTCGATGCTGGCCTGGCTCACCGGCTTTCGGCTGGTGGAGCCGTTGAAGATGACGTCGGTCATCGACTCGCCGCGCAGGTTCTTGGCCGAGCTCTCGCCCATCACCCAACGCACGGCATCGATAATGTTCGACTTGCCGCAACCATTTGGCCCGACCACTGCCGCCATGTTACTGGGGAAGTTCACCGTAGTCGGGTCGACGAAGGATTTGAACCCCGCCAATTTGATGCACTTGAGCCGCACGTTCAAGCCTTCGTCAGGGCAGAGACCACCAGATCGCAACTGCGCTGGGCGTAGGCCGTCAGCACGAGGCGAATCTGCGGCAGATCACGGGCCAGCACAGCGGCGAGCAGGCGCTGGAACAGGTCGAGGAACTCGCTCATTTCCGCCTTGCGCTGGTCCAGGGCCAGGAAATAGGCACGGCTCATGGCCGGTTGCAGGTTCTCGACGGTTTCCTGCAAGTACGGATTGTTGGCAAAGGGATAGGCGGCGCGCATCACGCTGAAGCTTTCATCGACGAAGGTGCGGATGTCCTGGCGCGCGTAGGCGTCGTTGAGACGCTGCTGAATCGCTACGAACGGCGCCATGTCGGCCTGCTCTTTCCAGCCATGGGCCACAGCGTAGCCCAGCAGGATGTACAGCTCGCTCATCAACGTGCAGAGGCTGCGCACCTTGTGCTCGGTGAGTTCGGTGACGTGGGCGCCGCGGCGCGGCAGGATCGCGATCAAGTGGCGTCGCTCCAGGATCAGCAAGGCCTCGCGGACCGAACCGCGGCTGACGTTGAGCGCCAGCGTGACCTTCTGCTCCTGGATGCGCTCTCCCGGCTTCATTTCGCCGCGAATGATGCGTTCGGCGAGATGGTGGGCGATTTGCTCGGCGAGGCTGTCCGGGGCCTTGAACGTCATGGTTGTCCTTCAAACTCTTCGATTTGCACAAGCGGCGCAGTGTAGCGCACTCGATACGTCATGGCGCAGGGCCTGTACCGGGTTTTTGGCACGATTCAAGCAAAAAAGCAGGGCGTCACCCAAGGGTCAATACTGAACCTACACGTTGTTCATCGACAAAACGAATTTTCCTGACCTTTAAGTCAGAAAATCGTTGACCGAAAAGTCAAAACTGATAAATTCGGCCCAAGTCGATACAACAATAATGAGTCTGCGAGGCCTTCCGTGATCCAGTTTTTACTCAACCAGGAACTCCGTAGCGAGCACGCCCTGGACCCGAACCTGACCGTGCTCAACTATTTACGCGAGCATGTTGGTAAGTCCGGTACCAAAGAAGGCTGCGCCAGCGGCGACTGTGGCGCGTGCACCGTGGTGGTGGGCGAACTGCATGTGGATGAAACCGGCCGTGAGCGCATGCGCTACCGCAGCCTCAATTCGTGCCTGACTTTCGTCTCGGCCCTGCACGGCAAGCAACTGATCAGCGTCGAAGACCTCAAGCACCAGGGCCAGTTGCACAGCGTCCAACAAGCGATGGTCGATTGCCACGGTTCGCAATGCGGCTTCTGCACACCAGGCTTCGTCATGTCGCTGTTCGCCCTGCAAAAGAACAGCGAACAATCCGACGCCCATAAAGCCCACGAAGCCCTGGCCGGCAATCTCTGCCGTTGCACCGGCTACCGGCCGATCCTGGCCGCGGCCGAGCAGGCCTGCTGCGGTAAGCAGCCGGACCAGTTCGACGCTCGCGAGGCTGAAACCATCGCCCGCCTCAAAGCCATCGCCCCGACCGAAACCGGTGAACTCAACAGTGGTGACAAGCACTGCCTGGTACCGCTGACCGTGGCCGACCTGGCCGATCTCTATGATGCCTATCCCCAGGCGCGCCTGTTGGCCGGCGGCACCGACCTGGCCTTGGAAGTCACGCAGTTTCACCGCACCCTGCCGGTGATGATCTACGTGGGCAACGTGGCCGAACTCAAGCGCATCGAACGCTTCGACGATCGCCTGGAAATCGGCGCCGCCACCGCCCTCTCCGATTGTTACGAAGCCTTGAAGGCTGAGTACCCGGACTTCGGCGAACTGCTGCAGCGCTTTGCCTCGCTGCAGATCCGCAACCAAGGCACCTTGGGCGGCAACATCGGCAACGCCTCGCCGATCGGCGACTCGCCGCCGCTGCTGATCGCCCTCGGCGCGCAGATCGTGCTGTGCAAGGGCCAGACCCGCCGGACCCTGGCGCTGGAAGACTATTTCATCGACTACCGCGTCACGGCGCGCCAGGAAAGCGAATTCATCGAGAAGATCATCGTGCCCCGGGCCAGTGCCGAGCAGGCATTCCGCGCCTACAAGGTGTCCAAGCGCCTGGACGATGATATTTCCGCGGTGTGCGCGGCGTTCAACCTGCGCATCGACAACGGCGTGGTCCGCGATGCCCGCATTGCCTTCGGCGGCATGGCCGCCACACCCAAGCGCGCCACCCATTGCGAAGCGGTATTGATCGGTGCGCCGTGGACCGACAGCACCGTCGAACGCGCCTGCGCGGCCCTGGCCGAGGACTTCACACCGCTGTCGGATTTCCGCGCCAGCAAGGAATACCGCCTGCTCAGCGCCCGCAACCTGTTGCGCAAATACTTCATCGAACTGCAAACGCCGCACATCGAGACTCGGGTGACCGCTTATGTCTAACCATCACGCCGTAGAGAAGACCCAAGCCGAACTGGCCGAGCTGTTCGCCCGCGACCTGACCACTGGCGTGGGCCGCAGCGTCAAGCACGACAGCGCCGCCAAGCATGTGTCCGGCGAAGCGCAGTACATCGATGACCGCCTGGAATTCCCGAACCAGTTGCACGTCTACGCCCGGCTATCGGACCGCGCCCACGCCCGGATCATCCGCATCGACACCGCGCCCTGCTACGCCTTCGAAGGTGTGCGCATCGCCATTACCCACCAAGACATCCCCGGCCTGAAGGACATCGGCCCACTGTTGCCCGGCGATCCGTTGCTGGCCATCGATGACGTGCAGTTCGTCGGTCAACCGGTGCTGGCCGTCGCCGCCAAGGACCTGGACACCGCCCGCCAGGCCGCGATGGCGGCCATCGTCGAATACGAAGACCTGGAGCCGGTACTGGACGTGGTCGAAGCCCTGCGCAAACGGCATTTCGTGCTCGACAGCCACACCCACCAGCGCGGTGACTCGGCCACGGCCCTGGCGAGCGCCGAGCATCGCATCCAGGGTTCGCTGCACATCGGCGGCCAGGAACACTTTTACCTGGAAACCCAGATCTCCTCGGTGATGCCCACCGAAGATGGCGGCATGATCGTCTATTGCTCGACCCAGAACCCCACCGAAGTGCAGAAACTGGTGGCCGAAGTGCTGGGCGTGTCGATGAACAAGGTCGTGGTGGACATGCGCCGCATGGGCGGTGGGTTCGGCGGCAAGGAAACCCAAGCCGCCAGCCCGGCGTGCCTGTGCGCCGTCATCGCCCACCTCACGGGCCAGCCAACCAAGATGCGCCTGCCCCGGGTCGAAGACATGCTGATGACCGGCAAGCGCCACCCCTTCTACATCGAATACGACGTCGGCTTCGACAGCCGCGGCCGCTTGCATGGCATCGCCCTGGAACTGGCGGGCAACTGCGGTTGCTCGCCGGACCTGTCGGCCTCGATTGTCGACCGGGCGATGTTCCATGCCGACAACGCCTATTACCTGGGCGATGCGACCATCAACGGCCACCGCTGCAAGACCAACACCGCCTCGAACACCGCATACCGTGGTTTCGGCGGGCCGCAAGGCATGGTCGCCATCGAAGAGGTGATGGATGCCATCGCCCGGCACCTCGGGCTCGATCCGCTGGCCGTGCGCAAGGCCAACTACTACGGCAAGACCGAGCGCAACGTCACCCACTACTACCAGACTGTCGAGCACAACATGCTCGAGGAAATGACCGCCGAGCTTGAGCAAAGCAGCCAGTACGCCGAACGCCGCGAGGCGATCCGTTGCTACAACGCCAATAGCCCGATCCTGAAAAAAGGCCTGGCGCTGACCCCGGTGAAATTCGGCATTTCGTTCACCGCCAGTTTCCTCAACCAGGCCGGCGCGCTGATCCACGTCTACACCGATGGCAGCATCCACCTGAACCATGGCGGCACCGAAATGGGCCAAGGCCTGAACACCAAGGTCGCGCAAGTGGTGGCCGAGGTGTTCCAGGTGGAAATGGACCGGGTGCAAATCACCGCGACCAACACCGACAAAGTGCCGAACACCTCGCCCACCGCGGCGTCCAGCGGCGCCGACCTGAACGGCAAGGCGGCGCAGAATGCGGCCGAGACCATCAAGCAGCGCCTGGTGGAATTCGCTGCACGGCAGTACAAGGTCAGCGAAGAAGACGTGGAATTCCACAACGGCCATGTGCGGGTGCGCGACCACATCCTGACCTTTGAGGCGCTGGTGCAGCAGGCGTATTTCGCCCAGGTTTCGCTATCGAGCACTGGCTTCTACAAGACCCCGAAAATCTACTACGACCGCAGCCAGGCCCGCGGCCGCCCCTTCTACTACTACGCCTTTGGCGCGGCCTGTGCCGAAGTGATCGTCGACACCCTCACCGGCGAGTACAAGATGCTGCGCACCGACATCCTCCACGACGTTGGCGCCTCGCTGAACCCGGCCATCGACGTCGGCCAGGTCGAGGGTGGTTTCATCCAGGGCATGGGCTGGCTGACCATGGAAGAACTGGTGTGGAACGACAAGGGCAAGCTGATGACCAATGGCCCGGCCAGCTACAAGATCCCCGCCGTGGCCGACATGCCGCTGGACCTGCGGGTCAAACTGGTGGAAAACCGCAAGAACCCAGAGGACACGGTGTTCCACTCCAAAGCCGTGGGTGAACCGCCGTTCATGCTCGGCATTGCCGCGTGGTGCGCCATCAAGGACGCGGTGGCGAGCCTGGGGGATTACCAGCACCAACCGAACATCGACGCCCCGGCAACGCCGGAGCGGGTGTTGTGGGGGTGTGAGCAGATGCGGCAGTTGAAGACCGTGAAGCCTGCGCAAGTCGCGGCCGAGCTAGCTCCGCTTTGAAGAGCAGACGCGGAGCGTAATGATCGTTCCCACGCTCTGCGTGGGAATGCAGCCCCCGACGCTCTGCGTCGAAGTTTGAAGAGCGGACGCGGAGCGTCCAAAGATGCATTCCCACGCAGAGCGTGGGAACGATCAGTCAGATGTCGAGGTGAATATGTACAACTGGATCAGCGCCCTCGCCGACCTGCAAACCCGCGGCGAACCCTGCGTGCTGGTGACGATCATCGAAGAACTCGGCTCCACCCCACGCAACGCCGGTTCGAAAATGGTCATCAGCGCCAGCCAGACGTTCGACACCATCGGTGGCGGGCACCTGGAATACAAGGCCATGGAAATCGCCCGGCACATGCTCGCCAGCGGCCAGCAAAACACCCATCTGGAGCGCTTCAGCCTCGGTGCGAGCCTGGGCCAGTGCTGCGGTGGCGTCACCGTGTTGCTGTTCGAACCCATGGGCCAGGTCCAGGCGCAAATCGCCGTGTTCGGCGCCGGCCATGTCGGCCGCGCCCTGGTGCCGCTGCTGGCGAGCCTGCCCTGCAAAGTGCGCTGGATCGATTCGCGGGAGGCGGAGTTCCCCGAACACCTGCCCCATGGCGTGCGCAAGATCGTCAGCGAAGAGCCACTGGATGAAGTCGACGAATTGCCCGCCGGCAGCTACTGCATCGTCATGACCCACAATCATCAGCTCGACCTGGAACTGAGCGCCGCGATCCTCAAGCGCAACGACTTCGCCTACTTCGGCCTGATTGGCTCAAGGACCAAACGGGTCAAGTTCGAACATCGCCTGCGTGATCGCGGCTTCGACAGCGCCACCTTGCAGCGCATGCGTTGCCCCATGGGCATCGGCGAAGTCAAAGGCAAGTTGCCTGTGGAAATCGCCATCTCCATCGCCGGCGAAATCATCGCCACCTATAACGCGGATTTCGGCCAGCACACCGCCCGCGCCGAACCGATCGCCAAGCTGCTACCGGCCTCGCGCCGCAGCCAGGCGAACCGTTGAACACTCGTTGAGAATTCCCATGCCCCTGACACGCAAAGCCTACCGCGCCGCCCTGCTCCACAGCCTCGCCGACCCGGCCGAAGTCGGTATCGAGGCGTCCTATGAATATTTCGAAGACGGTTTGCTGGTGGTGGAAAACGGCCAGATCAGCGCCATCGGTCACGCCCGCGACCTGCTGCCGACCCTGGCAACTGACATCGAAGTCATTCATTACCCGGATGCGCTGATCACCCCCGGCTTGATCGACACCCACATTCACTTGCCCCAGACCGGCATGGTCGGCGCCTATGGCGAGCAATTGCTGGACTGGCTCAACACCTACACCTTCCCCTGCGAAAGCCAGTTCGTCGACAAGGCCCACGCCGATGCCGTGGCCGATATTTTCGTCAAGGAACTGCTGCGCAACGGCACCACCACCGCGCTGGTGTTCGGCAGCGTGCACCCGCAATCGGTGAATTCGTTTTTTGAAGTGGCCCAGAAGCTCGACCTGCGAATGATCGCCGGCAAAGTGATGATGGATCGCAATGCTCCGGACTATCTGGTCGACACGGCCGAATCCAGCTACACCGAGAGCAAGGCGCTGATCGAGCGCTGGCACGGCAAGGGCCGCCTGCACTACGCGGTGACCCCACGCTTCGCGCCCACCAGCACTGCGGAGCAATTGACCCTGGCTGGTCAGTTGCTGGGGGAATATCCCGATTTGTACATGCAGACCCACATCAGTGAAAACCTGCAGGAAGTGCAATGGGTCAAAGAGCTGTTCCCGGAGCGCAAGGGTTACCTGGACGTCTACGACCACTACCAACTGCTCGGCGAACGCTCGGTGTTCGCCCACGGCGTGCACCTGTGCGACGACGAATGCGCTCGCCTGGCCGAGACCGGTTCGGCCATCGCCTTCTGCCCCACCTCGAACTTTTTCCTGGGCAGCGGCCTGTTCAACCTGCCGATGGCCGAAAAACACAAGGTGAACGTAGGGTTGGGCACGGATGTGGGCGGCGGCACCAGTTTTTCGCTGCTGCAAACCCTCAACGAAGCCTACAAGGTGATGCAGTTGCAGGGCGCGCGGCTGAGCCCGTTCAAGTCGCTGTACCTGGCCACCCTCGGCGGCGCCCGGGCCCTGCGCCTGGAGGACAAGATCGGGACGTTGCAGCCGGGCACCGACGCGGATTTCCTGGTATTGGACTACAACGCCACGCCGCTGCTGGGCTATCGCCTCAAGCAGGCCAAGGACATTGCCGAGCGGTTGTTCGTGCTGATGACGCTGGGGGATGACCGGACGGTAGCGCAGACTTATGCGGCCGGTAAATTGGTGCATCAGCGGTAGTCCCACTGATCGTTCCCACGCTCTGCGTGGGAATGCAGCCCGGGACGCTCCGCGTCCCCAAGAGCCGAACGCGGAGCGTCCGTTGAGGCATTCCCACGCAGAGCGTGGGAACGATCGGGGTCGGTGCCGCTGACGCCACTCAATCAGAGCTTGGCCGTCGACCGCCCCGGCTTCTTGCTCTGCAACAAATGCGAGAACACCGCATGCAAGTCATCCGACGCGCTTTCCTCGTCGAGGTTGAGCTTGCTATCGATGTGGTCCATGTGATGCATCATCAGGTCCACGGCCAGTGTGGCATCGCGGGCCTCGATGGCGTCGATCAACTGAGTGTGTTCGTCATAGGAACAGTGGGAGCGGTTGCCGCTTTCGTATTGGGCGATGATCAGCGACGTCTGGGACACGAGGCTGCGCTGGAAACTGATCAGCGGGGCGTTCTTCGCCGCTTCGGCCAGCTTGAGGTGGAACTCGCCCGACAAACGGATGCCGGCGCCGCGGTCGCCACGGGAGAAACTGTCGCGTTCGTCGCTGACCATCTGCCGCAGCTCAGCCAATTGTTCAGCCGTGGCATGCTGCACCGCCAATTCGGTGATCGCCCTTTCCACCAGGCGCCGGGCCATGAAGACCTGGCGAGCCTCTTCGACACTCGGGCTGGCCACCACGGCGCCGCGGTTGGGCCGCAGCAACACCACGCCTTCGTGGGCCAGGCGTGACAGCGCCCGACGAATAATCGTGCGGCTGACCCCGAAAATCTCCCCCAGTGCCTCTTCGCTCAACTTGGTACCGGGCGCCAGGCGTTGTTCGAGGATAGCCTCGAAGATATGCGCATAGACAATATCGTCCTGGGTTCCGCTGCGGCCGGCTTTACCGGCTCGCGGTTGTTTCTTGAGGGGTTGCAACTGTTCGTTCATGGGCACTCGGGTCGGGAAAACGGCGGCGAATTGACCGTGACTGTAATACGGCACAGCGGGTCGCTGGCAAGTATCGCGTAAATGACACGGCGATTGTACACAACCTCTGATGGCAACACGACTGTACGGCTGTTTGCGGGCATGGCTGTATTGCAATCGGCTACTGCGTTGAGTTTAGGCTTAAAACCAAAACCCTGTGGCGAGGGAGCTTGCTCCCGCTGGCGTGCGGAGCACGCCCAAACAGACCGACGCCGTATGGCCTGACCCACCGCATCGGCTGGTTTTGGGGCGGCTGCGCCACCCAGCGGGAGCAAGCTCCCTCGCCACCGGGCTGCTTCAGATTCTGCCAATTTATAATAAGGATCATCGTCCACCATGACCGAAGTCACGACCACGCCACTTCGTCCATTCGCCGACACCTCACCCTCGGCCATCGTCGCCGGGTTCATCGCGATGATGACCGGCTACACCAGTTCCCTGGTGCTGATGTTCCAGGCCGGGCAGGCAGCCGGGCTGACCAGCGGACAGATTTCTTCGTGGATCTGGGCAATTTCCATCGGCATGGCGGTGTGTTCCATCGGCCTATCGCTGCGCTATCGCACACCGATCACCATCGCCTGGTCGACACCCGGCGCAGCGCTGCTGATCACCAGTCTGGGTGGCGTGAGTTATGGCGAGGCCATCGGCGCCTATATCACCTGTGCAGTATTGGTGACGATCTGTGGCCTGACCGGCAGTTTCGAGCGCCTGGTCAAGCGCATCCCGGCCTCGCTGGCGGCGGCGTTGCTGGCGGGGATCCTGTTCAAGATCGGCAGCGAGATCTTCGTCGCCACCCAGCATCGCACCGGCCTGGTGCTGGGGATGTTTTTCACCTACCTGATCGTCAAGCGCCTGTCGCCCCGCTATGCGGTACTGGCGGCATTGTTGATCGGTACGGCGCTGTCGGGCCTGTTGGGGCTGCTGGACTTCAGCGGCTTCGCCCTGGAAGTCGCGACACCGGTGTGGACCACGCCGCACTTTTCCCTGGCGGCCACCATCAGCATCGGCATTCCGTTGTTCGTGGTGGCGATGACCTCGCAGAACATGCCCGGCATCGCCGTGCTGCGGGCCGACGGCTACAACGTGCCGGCCTCGCCGCTGATCACCAGCACCGGCATCGCTTCGCTACTGCTGGCGCCGTTCGGCTCCCATGGCATCAACCTGGCGGCCATCAGCGCGGCGATCTGCACCGGCCCCCACGCCCACGAAGATCGCAACAAGCGCTACACGGCGGCGGTCTGGTGCGGGGTCTTCTACGGGATTGCCGGGGTGTTTGGCGCCACGCTGGCGGCGTTGTTCGCGGCGCTGCCCAAGGAACTGGTGCTGTCCATCGCGGCCTTGGCGCTGTTCGGGTCGATCATCAATGGCTTGAGCATCGCCATGAGTGAAGTGAAGGAGCGGGAAGCGGCGTTGATCACCTTCATGGTCACGGCGTCGGGGCTGACGCTGTTCTCCATCGGTTCGGCGTTCTGGGGGATTGTGGCGGGGGTGTTGACGTTGCTGATCCTGAACTGGCGCAAGGATTGATCGTTCCCACGCAGCGTGGGAACGATCAAAGCTTGTAGCTTCAAGCTTCAAGCTTCAAGCTTCAAGCGCTTGGACTTGCCGCTCGAAGCTCGAAGCTTGCAGCTTACTTCTGATTGATCGGCTTTTCCGGGTACCAGACGTCCATCAGCGGGCTCACTTCAACGCTGGTCAGCTCAGGACGCGCCTTGAGCCAGGCTTCAACGGTAGCGCGCTGCTCTTCGGAAACCGAACCACGCTTCTGCAGGCAAACCAGACCGTAGTCGTCGCCGCCGACGTAGCCCAGGCCGTTGGCTTCCATGGCTTCTTTCAGGAAAGCGTCGAGGAAAGCGTCAATAGCCTCATCGGCCAGATCTTCTTTGAAATCCAGGTTCAGTTCGAAACCCAGCTCTTGAAATTCATCCACGCACAGTTTTTTGCGCAGACGCTGGGAACGGTTAGTCGCCATTGGAACAATCCTCATAAGTAATAACGGCCGGCACTTTACCAGTTTGGTGCGCCGATTGCCCGACTGATCGGGTGTATCGACCTACCGTCGGTAAAAAATAGCGGCCGAAGGGCTCAGGCACGGCCCCAGCCGTTGCGGCTTGGGGCATAATGCCGACACTTTCATGACCGTTGAGGGCGTTCATTTTCATGTCCTCGTCTTTTCCCCCTCGCCCGTAGGGTTTTATTACAAATGATCAAATCTTTGCGTCCACTGCTTCTGGCCAGCCTTCTTCTTCCCCTGGCCCTCCCTGTCACTGCCCACGCCGCCACGATCAACACTGCCCTGTCGCCCAATGTGCAAAAGGCCCTCAAGGCCAGCAAACTGCAGAATGACGCCCTGTCCCTGGTGATGGTGCCGCTCAACGGCCCCGGCACCCCGACCCTGTACAACGCCGATGTCTCGGTCAATCCAGCGTCCACCATGAAACTGGTGACCACCTACGCGGCCCTGGAAATGCTCGGCCCCAATCACCAGTGGAAAACCGAGTTCTACACCGATGGCACTCTCAGCGGCGGGATCCTCAACGGCAACCTGTACCTCAAGGGCGGCGGCGATCCCAAGCTGAACATGGAAAAACTCTGGCTGCTGATGCGCGACCTGCGGGCCAACGGCGTGCAGCAGGTCACCGGCGACCTGGTGCTGGACCGCGGCTTCTTCATCCAGCCGCAACTGCCCGAATTCAACGACGACGGCAACGACGAAAACAAACCGTTCCTGGTCAAGCCCGACTCGTTGCTGGTCAACCTCAAGGCCCTGCGCTTCGTCGCCCGCAATGACGGCGGCCGGGTGCTGGTGTCGGTGGAGCCGCCGATTGCCAGCATTCGCATCGACAATCAGGTCAAGGCCGTCAACGCCAAGCAATGCGCCGGCGGTGTGCGCTACAACCCGGTGGCCCAGACGGACGGCAGCGTGACGGTGACCGTCGGCGGCCAGCTCGGTGACGGTTGCAGCTCCCAGACCTACCTGTCGCTGCTGGACCATGCTACCTACACCGCAGGAGCGGTGCGGGCGATCTGGAAAGAGCTGGGCGGCAGCATCCAGGGCGCGGACCGCCTGGCCGCGACCCCGAGCAACGCCAAGGTGCTGGCCCGGGCATTCTCCCCGGACCTGGCGGAGATCATCCGCGACATCAACAAATACAGTAACAACACCATGGCCCAGCAGTTGTTCCTGAGCCTCGGCGCACAGTTCCGTAACGAAGCCGACGGTGATGACGCCAAGGCCGCGCAACGGGTGGTGCGCCAGTGGTTGGCCAAGAAAGGCATCACCGCGCCGCACCTGGTGATGGAGAACGGCTCCGGCCTGTCCCGCGCCGAACGGGTCAGCGCCCGGGAAATGGCGGCCATGCTGCAAGCCGCCTGGCGCAGCCCGTACTCGGCCGAGTTCATCAGTTCGATGCCAATTGCCGGCACCGACGGCACCATGCGCAAACGCCTGAAGACCACCGCCATGGCCGGCGAAGCCCATGTCAAGACCGGCACCCTGAACACCGTCCGCGCCATCGCCGGCTACAGCCGTGACATCAATGGCAACACCTGGGCGGTGGTGGCGATCCTCAACGATCCGAAACCTTGGGGTGCTTCGTCGGTGCTGGACCAGGTGCTGCTGGACCTGTACCGCCAGCCGAAACTGCCACAGACGGCTTCGGTGCTCTAATCTCTTGATTCGCCGCAATTTCAGCGGCTCTGGAAAACAGTGTGGGCGCGGGCTTGCTCGCTCCCACTCTTCGCCCCCTATACCCAGCCTAAGTGGCTAACCCAACTGCACCTCAACCCGATCCCGTCCGGCCTGCTTGGCCGCATACACGCCCGAGTCAGCCCTTAGCAGCAACGCATCGGCGCCCTCCCCGGCGCGCCAGGTGGCGATACCGAAGCTGGCGGTGACAAACCCCACTCCCTCGATGGGCGCCGCCCGCAAGCCTTCCCACAGCTCCAATGCCAAGGTGTAGGCGCTGTCGCTGTCAGTGTCCGGGCACAGCACCACGAACTCTTCGCCCCCCAGCCGGCAGAACACATCGGTGCGCCGCAACCGTTGGGCGACACGCTGGCAGACGGCCTGCAACACCCGGTCGCCCACTGCGTGGCCATGCTGGTCGTTGATGCGCTTGAAGTGGTCAATGTCGAGCATGATGACCGCCAGTCCTCCGGAACCGCGCTCGACCCGAGCCATCTCCGAAGTCAGGCGCTCCTGGAAATAGCGGCGATTGCGAATACCGGTCAGCGCGTCGGTCACGGACAAGGCCCGCAGCTCTTCTTCCACGCGCTTGAGGTCGGAAATATCCGAGATATACCCGTGCCACAACACCCCGCCGCCGGGCAGTTCCTCGGGCGTGGCCTCGCCGCGTACCCAGCGCAGGCCGCGCAAGGGCAGTTGCACCCGGTACTCTTCCCGCCACGGGCTCAAGGTGTGGGCCGAAGCGCGAATCGAAGCGCGGACACGCGTGCTGTCCAACGGGTGAATGCGCGAGAAAATCGCCTCGGCGTTCTGCACCAGCACATCGGGTTCCAATTCATAGATGTCGCGAATGCCGTCGCTGGCATAGATCACGCTGAAGCGACCGTTGAAATCCATTTTGAACTGGTAGATCCCCCCAGGCACGTGGGCACTGAGCTTTTTCAGCAACACATCACGGGCAGCCAACGCTTCGTGGACGCGCTTGCGTTCGGTGATGTCGATGCAGATCGCCAGGTGCCCGATCCACAACCCCTGGTCATCGAGCATCGGTGTGGCGAGCATGTTCACGGTCAGGTGGCTGCCATCGCGGCGCACCAGGGTCCACTCCCGCGCCTGTTGCCCGCCCTGTTCGCCGCCCTCGAGCAACATCGCGTGGCACGCCGGAATCGGCTTGCCAAAGCGCGCGCCGAGTTGGGCGGCGCGGGCCTGGAGTTCGCGCGGTACATGCAGGTTTTCCAGGGTCATGCTCTGCAGGACCTCGCAGCTCGGGTAGCCGAGCATCTGCTCGGCACCGGCGTTGAAGGTGGTGATGACGCCGCGCAGGTCCGTGGCGATGATCGCGACCTGAGTCGCGGCATCCAGCACACCACGCAACTGCCCATGGGTACCGCGCAGCTCCTGCTCCCGGGCGCGCAGTTCACGGGTGCGTTGCTCTACCAGTTTCAAGGCCCGCTGCCGCTGGCTGACCAGTACATAGAGCAAGGCGCTGAGCAGCAGGCTGAGCAAGCCACCAAGTATCACCATGCTGGTGACCGAAGAATGATTGCTAGACAGGAACACCCGGCTGGGTCGCAACTCCACCCGGTAGTCGCGATCGGCCAGGCGCAACAGGCGAGTCGCCGACAAATCGCTACGGCCCGGCGGGTTGTGGGATTCGAACAGCGCCTCCTCCGCGTTTTCGGTAGACAGGTCCATGACACGCATCGACAGATTGTCGTGACTGGACGCTGGCAGCCCGTCACCCGCCAGTTGGCGCATGCTGATGGCCGCCACCACGTACCCGAACGGTTCGCTGGCCGACTCCCGGACGACCGGCGCGACCAACAGTACCCCCCGGGCAAATACCGGGTCGGCGCCCATCAGGTCCAATGGCTGCGAAACCACCGGCCCGCCTCGTTGGCGGGCCCGCTCAACGGTGGCACGGCGCAAGGGTTCGGAAAGCAGGTCCAGGCCCAGCGGTGTCCCGTAGGAAGCCTGGCTCTGGATGTAGCGCAGCGGTGCGTATTCCTCCCGTTCGGCGGCCTGTCGCAGGCCACCGCTACCGTCCGGCTCGCGGATCGTGAATTGAGTGGCCCCGTCGGCTTGCGCTTGTCGTTCGAACGATTGCCGTTCGTCGCGCAGCACCCTGGGCGCCCAGGCGAACGCCCGGGTACGGCGCAATAGCACGTCAGCGTAGCCACGGAATTCGTTGTTGGAGACATCTTCAGAGTTGGCAAAGAAACGCCTGAGGCTGTCGAGGCGTTGCTCCTGGTCCTGGAAGTGTTCCTCAATGCGGCTGAAACGCTCCTCGGCTTGCAGCTCGAAGCGCTGGCGCAGTTGCTGGTGGAACAGATTCATCATCGCCCAAGTCAGCAACCCGGTCAGGAACATACCGGCCAGCAGGACCAGCGAAGCGACCAGCCAGGCCGACACGTCTTCGCTGATAAAGCCCAGGATCCTGGGACGCACCTGATGCAATGCCATAAACACAACTCAGAAAGGAACCAGGCATAGGCACAGCCCTGGACACAGCCTAAGTTATAGCTATTCGCCATCACTTTAGCCAGTCCCCAACGAGGCTAGAAGCCTTGAATTACAAGGCTTCGTGGATCCAATCAGCCCCGACTCAACGCGCCATGATCTTCCAGGCGCGGTGGATCTTGCCGTTGCGGGCAAAATCCGGATCAATGGTCTTGGCGGTGATCTCTTCCACCGCATAACGCTCGCCGAGGTTGTCCTCGAGCTGGAACTTGCGGAAGTTGTTGGAGAAATACAGCACGCCGCCAGGCGCCAGGCGCGCCATGGCCAGGTCCAGCAATTGGACATGGTCACGCTGCACGTCAAAGATGCCTTCCATGCGCTTGGAGTTGGAGAAGGTCGGCGGGTCGATGAAGATCAGGTCGTACTCGTCACGGCTGGCCTCAAGCCAAGCCATCACGTCGCCCTGCTCCAGACGGTTCTTGTCCGAAAAACCATTGAGCGACAGGTTGCGGCGTGCCCAATCCAGGTAGGTTTTCGACAGGTCGACGCTGGTGGTGCTCCGCGCCCCGCCCTTGGCCGCATGGACGCTGGCGGTCGCGGTATAGCAGAACAGGTTGAGGAAGCGCTTGCCGGCGGCCTCTTTCTGGATCCGCAGGCGCATCGGTCGATGGTCGAGAAACAGCCCGGTGTCCAGGTAGTCGGTGAGGTTGACCAGCAGCTTCACGCCACCTTCGTTGACCTCGGTGAACTTGCCCTGGGCACTCTGGCGCTCGTACTGCTTGGTGCCGCTCTGGCGCTCGCGACGCTTGATCACCACGCGGCTCTTATCCACGTTCAGCGCCTGGGGAATCGCCGCCAGGGCGTCGAACAACCGGGCCGAAGCCTTTTCCGGGTCGATGGATTTTGGCGCGACGTATTCCTGGACGTGTACCCAATCGTGGTACAGGTCAATGGCCATGGAGTATTCCGGCATGTCGGCATCGTAGACCCGGTAGCAGTCCACCCCTTCACGCTTGGCCCACTTACTCAGCAACTTGAGGTTCTTTTGCAGGCGATTGGCGAACATCTGCCCGCCTTCGCTCAACCGCGCCTGCTCCACGACGGGGGCTGGCGCCGGGGCCGGTTTGATCGGGTTACCGTTCTTGTTGTACTGGCGCTCTTGCGGGACTTCCGGGGCCTGATCGTAGGCGGCCTGCTCACGCTCGGCCTGACGTTGTTCCGGGGTGCGACGCTCACCCGTGACGAACTGGTCCGGCAACACCTTGATCAGCAGCAATTTGCACGGCAAGGCGCCGTTCCAGAACGAATACTGCTTGTGACTGCGAATGCCCATGCGCTTGCCCAGGTCCGGCGCACCAGTGAACACCGCCGCCTCCCAGTTCAAGCAGGCCTGGCGCAGGCGTTCGCCAAGGTTCTGGTAGAGGTAAAGCAGGCTGGCTTCATCGCCCAGGCGCTCGCCGTACGGCGGGTTGCAGATCACCAGGCCCTTCTGGTTCTGGTCCGGACGCGGCTCGAAGGTGGCGACTTCGCCTTGATAGATCTTGATCCACTCGCTCAGGCCGGCACGTTCGACGTTGTTGCGACCCGGTTGAATCAGCCGTGGATCAGCTTCGTAGCCGCGAATCCACAGTGGCGGCTTGGCCAGCCCGGCGGCGGCGCGAGCAGTGGCCTCTTCGTGGAGTTTCTTCCACAACGCCGGCACGTGGCCGAGCCAGGCGGTGAAGCCCCACTGCTGGCGGCGCAGGTTCGGCGCCATGTCGGCAGCGATCATCCCGGCTTCTACCAGGAACGTGCCCACACCGCACATTGGGTCGGCCAGTGCCCCGCCTTCAGCGGCAATGCGCGGCCAACCGGCGCGGATCAGGATGGCGGCGGCGAGGTTTTCCTTCAGCGGCGCGGCACCTTGCTGCAGGCGATAACCGCGCTGGTGCAGGCTGTGGCCGGAGAGATCCAGGGAGAGAATGGCTTCGCCACGGTCCAGGCGCAGGTGGATGCGCAGGTCGGGGTTGAGCTTGTCGATGGACGGTCGCTCGCCCGACGGCGTGCGCAGCTTGTCGACGATGGCGTCCTTGACTTTCAAGGCGCCGAAATGGGTGTTGTCGATGCCCGAGCCGTGGCCACTGAACTCCACCGCCAGCGTGCCATCGGCCAGCATGTGGTCTTGCCAGTCAACATCCAGCACGCCGTGATAGAGGTCTTCGGCGTCCTTCATCGGGAAGCGCTTGAGCACCAGCAGCACGCGGTTGGCCAGGCGCGACCACAGGCACAGGCGATACGCCGTTTCCATGTCGGCCATGCCGCGCACCGCCGAGGTGTGCTCGCGCGCATCTTCAAGGCCAAGCCCGACGGCTTCCTCGATGAGCAGGCCTTCGAGGCCCTTGGGGCAAGTGAGGAAGAGTTCGAAACGATCGGACATGGGATTTCCAGAGCCTTTGGCTAAGTGGACCGGGCAACGCATTGCCGGGCCGGGTTCAATCAGGTGCTTTTCTCAAGAGCACCCGCGTGGCACGAAAGTGTGCCGTGCCACCCTCGCCGCTCAGGTTAAAAGAGCTTAGATGCGAAGGCAGAAAAAAAATTCTGTGCAACAAATTGTGAAAACTCGACCCTTTCGTCGAATAGTACCCGAGTGCAACAGGGGGACATTCTCATCCGAGCCAGACCTACCCCTTTCGGCGCAGGGCCGATCATACAGGGGTCTTGCTCAAAAGCGGTCAACGAACATCAAGTTACTTATCGCCCTAACATCTTTATTGTTACGTGCTTATGACAAAACGATCATTCCATCCATGTGACGCTTTGGTTAGAACTCAACACAGGTTGACGTCGCAACGGCGTCAACACCTCGGCTCGTCACGCCGGCAACGAGCCACCAACGGCAGAATGATTCTGCCCCGGCCTCGATAGAGGTCGACGCTAAGTAACAGTCAACAAGTGAGGGCAACACCCTATGAGAAGACTTAAGCGTGATCCGTTGGAAAGAGCATTTTTACGTGGTTACCAATATGGCGTTGGTGGTAAATCCCGTGAGCTTTGCCCCTTTACTCTACCGTCGGTACGTCAAGCCTGGATCAATGGCTGGCGAGAAGGACGCGGCGACAACTGGGACGGTATGACCGGCACTGCGGGTATCCATAGACTCAACGAACTTCACGCCGTCGGCTGACACAGGGCTTAATACTCAAGAACTCGACAATTTGACACCCATATCGATTTAACCACGCACGTCCCATCCGGACGGCGGGCTACGGCCCAGGGGGCTCCTTCGAGGAGCCCTTTTTAATGCCTGGGCTTTATGTCATTGCCTGAGCTGCGAACACTGTTGTGGCGAGGGAGCTTGCTCCCGCTGGGCTGCGCAGCAGCCCCAAAAAGCCATTGCACGGTGAGCCAGGCAAATGGCGTCAGCCGGTTTCAGGACTGCTGCGCAGTCCAGCGGGAGCAAGCTCCCTCGCCACAAGGTTCCACCCAGCCTTAAGTCAACGCAACGCCGCGATCGCATCCACCGACTCACGGATCAGCGCCGGTCCTTTATAGATAAAGCCCGAATAAATCTGCACCAGGCTCGCCCCGGCGGTGATTTTCTCGGCGGCATGCCGGCCTTCGGTAATCCCACCCGCCGCAATGATCGGCAAGCGCCCCGCCAGCTCGGCGGCCAGCACCTTCACGGTATGAGTGCTCTTGTCGCGCACCGGCGCACCCGACAACCCACCCGCCTCGTCACCGTGCTCCAGACCTTCGACGCCTTCGCGACCCAGGGTCGTGTTGGTGGCGATCACCGCGTCCATGCCCGTCTCGATCAGGGCCTGGGCGACCTGGGTGGTTTCTTCGTCGGTCATGTCCGGGGCGATCTTGATCGCCAGCGGCACATGCCGGCCATGCATCACCGCCAGCTCGGCGCGTCGCCGGGCCAGGTCGGCCAGTAGTTGCTTGAGGGAGTCGCCGAATTGCAGGCTGCGCAGCCCCGGGGTGTTCGGCGAGCTGACGTTGACGGTCACGTAGCTGGCGTGAGCGTAGACCTTGTCCAGGCAGATCAGGTAATCGTCGACGGCGCGCTCCACCGGGGTATCGAAATTCTTGCCGATGTTGATGCCCAGCACGCCCTTGTACTTGGCCGCGGCCACCCGGGCCAGCAGATTGTCGACGCCCAGGTTGTTGAAGCCCATGCGGTTGATGATCGCCTCGGCCTCGGGCAGACGGAAAAGCCGTGGCTTGGGATTACCCGGCTGCGGGCGCGGGGTGACGGTGCCGATTTCCACGAAACCGAAACCCAACTGGGCGAACCCGTCGATAGCCGCACCGTTCTTGTCCAGCCCCGCCGCCAAGCCGACCGGGTTGGGGAATTCCAGGCCCATGACCGTCACCGGCAGGTTCGCCGGCGCCTTGCACAGCAAACCGTTGAGGCCCAAACGTCCACCCGCGCCGATCAGGTCCAGGGACAGATCGTGGGAGGTTTCCGGGGAAAGTTTGAACAGCAGCTGACGGGCCAGGGTGTACATGGGTGGGTTTGACTCGATCGACGAAATGAGGCGGGGATTATAGCCGGGGTAAAGGGACAGGAGCGAGCAACCTATGGCTGCTCGCTCTTGGGGCTGGATCAAGGCGTGTTAATACCCTCCGGAGTAAAGGTTCGGCCGGTTGCCTTTAGGTTGATAAAAATGAGTGGAAAGTAAAGAAGCATCATCATTACGGCGAAACAGCCATTGAGAACATGGCCCTGGGCATCCTCACCGATCTCGGACTCACTCAACAAAGCTGCTGCCGCACCTACGAATAGGCTGACAGTGTGCCCAAACGAAAGGCGTGCCCCTGCAACATTTATGAATGCATCGGCCAATTGCGTTCTGGTGGGCCACTGAACACCAGCGCGTACCTCCAGGGCCATCTGTTGTAAAGACTCCGGATCAGAAAAGACCGAATCCGGCCCTAACTTGCGTGATAGCACATCCAAACTTTTGCAGGCAGTGAAGGTAGCTACATCGGCTATCATTCCGAGAGCATTCAGCGCGGCTTGAATAACGTCCGCCCCGAAATTGTAACCAAGCCCCTCGGCTGCCCTGGCAGGACCACTCAATGGCATGGCCTTACCCAGTTCTGCCAACGCAAATTGAACCGCGCCATAAGCCGCAGCTGTAACCCCGGTTACCGCTGCGTTCGCGGGACCTGCGTTGTCTTTCAAAGTGAAGAAGGACTGAGCCAGCGCCCGGGCCATGATGTAGACGACTCCGCCGGCCATTGTAGGGAAAAGCTTTGCCGCCGCTCCCGTGAGAACAGCTCCAAGCGTGCTTCCAAACACAGCAATCGCCATGAAAAGACTTCCCGCCCAAGACTTCCAGGTCGACTCCCCTGCGACCTCCCTGCGGACAGCCCCCATCAGCGTCAACGCTGGCCCTATCATTGCCAGCGCAACGGTCGCCCATGTCCGAGCGGCCTCAGGTGTATCACCTTCGCGCATAGCCTGCTCGACGAGATAGCCAACGTACTGACGCAAACCGGTGGCCAGCGCAATGATCATCCCCGTGTGCCCGGCGACATTCAGCAGGTTGAGCCCTGGCCCTTTGGCGGCTTCGAGCAGTTCCAGGCCGGCCTCGAGCACAGCTTTCAAGCGATCCTCGCGGTTTCCGGTGCCTGCTGCCCCTTCATCTATAAAGCTAAAAATTCCGCTTCTTTCGGCGGGCAGATTACCCTCTTCAACAAATTCGGAAATCCGGGACCTTATAACCAGATCTTCCTGCCCCTGATAAGTGGCGAGACTCTCCAATCCAATGGCTGCTGCACGATCTAAATGCTCAAGACCCGCTGCGATCTGCTTAGGCGACCCCAATCGGCTCAGTTCAAACCCCGAAGTATCCAGCTTTCCAGCGTCAAGCGTCTCTAACGCCCCTGCCGAACCATTTGAAGATGAAACGAAGTCGCTCTGGACAGCCCTCGTAGGAACGCTCGCCCCATTCACAATTTGCATGGTTGTTTCTCCATATTGTTATGTAAACCATCAAAAACTCCTCACCACTCACTCCTCTCCCAAGCGTCATCCCCCATGGGCTGAAACACATCACGCATAACGCCCAATACATAGACTTCCATGGCAAACGCCAGGCCATTGGCCCCGCGGACTTCCTTATAGAGCTGCGACTTTTCCAGGCCCTCGTCCTTCAACCGAACCAGTACCTGCTGCGTGATCGTCTTCAATGCCATGGCGGTGGGGTACGCAGCGGTTTCCCCGTCCGCCCCGCGCAGTGTGCGAAGAAACTCATGAATCGCCTTCTCGCCCTGCCCTTCCATGGCCAGCAGCAATTGATACAAGTGCTCGAACTCAGGGTCCGGACGTTTGCTTTGCTCACCGGCAGCCAGCAGGCGCGCTTCCAGCGTCTCCACCGCCGGACTCACGCGGCTATCCAGCGCGCTGGAACCGCTCATGGTTTCAATCTTCATGGTGGACCTCGGTTGCCGTGGAATCGGTGGGGCGCTCGACGAAGCTTGAGCACAAGTCCGTCAGGGTCTGTAACGATGCCTGGTCCAGGGAACGAGCCGACTCCGGCAGGGCGGCGATGCTCGCCAGCAACCTGGGCGCCAACCGTTCCTGGATCGTTTCAACGTCGAATTCCAGCAGTTGATCCGCCAGCCGCAGCACGTAGCGGTCCTGCGGGTGATATTCCAGGATCAGCTCGCCGGCCCATTGCTGGCGCAAACTGTCCCGCAGTTCATGGCCGCGCGGGCGGCAATGCAGCGGCAACAGCACCTGCAGGACTGCGATCGAATCGACCGGGTGTGCGGCCAGCCAACGTTCCAGCATTTCATCCAGCCATTGCGGCTGGCTCAAGGCTTGGGCCAGAAGATCACGCGCGGCCCGAGCCAGCGCGTGGCGCAATTGCAGGCCCAGGGTTTGCGACTTCAGCAAACCATCCGCCAGTTGCCCGGCGGCGCGCAGAATGCCCTCGGCATAACCCTGTTGAAACGCCTGGGCGTGCAACGCTTCGGCATCGCGCCGGGCCTGCTCGACACACTCGCGGGCGCGGCGTTGGGCCTCACGCTGCAAGCGCTGGCGGCGACGGGCAGCGGCGATGTCCTCACGCGCCAGGCGCGCGTCCTCGCCCACAGGCAGGTCAGTCAGGGAGCGGATAGAGTCGAGCATGCTGCACCGCCAGAAAGAACAGGCTTGGATTGGGTTTCGTGAGCGGCCATTGCCGATGCAAGCGCACGACCGCCTCGGAAAATTGCAACGCCAGGCGATCAAGCAGCGCGGCGGGAACCTGTTCGTGCCAGCTCCACAGCGCATTGAGGCCAGCCGCTTCAACCTGCGTCACGGCAACAGGTGAGCGGTCGATCGGCAGACCGCCTCGCCCCCCTAAGCTGTAACCCGCGAAACGACGAACCGACATCGGCAGGCAACCCAGCGCAGCGCCTCGTGCCAGCTCGGGCATCAAACGATAAGCACCCATCAGCAAGGCGATATAAGGCAATCGTCGCCAGTGACGAACCCATTGTTTCGCCACGCCGGTCAGTGGCACCGACCGCCACGGCCCTTGCATCGCCAGCCCTTCGAGCACGATCCGGTTAAGTAAACTCCACGCCTCGGCCCCCTCGAATCCCGCGGGCACCATCAGGCGCTGAGGATGCAGATACCCCAAAGGCTCAGCGAGAATCTGCTGCAAGCAGTCAACGTCCGTCATCACGCCGCCCTGCATTTGCCTGACGATAGACCCAGGCACCAGCGGCCAACAGCAACCCGCCGATCAGCGCCAGCCACCACGGCCAACCCGAATGCCCCTGGCTTGCGGTAACCGTTGGCGCGACATGCTGGATGGGCGCGCGCTTGGACAGCACCACCGAGACGTTCTCGTACTCCACCGCCGCAAAACTGTTCTTGAGAAAACGCTTGATGTCGGTGATCAGCAATTGCGGTTCCACATCGCGCTCATGCAGCACCACCGCCGAGAGATGGATAGGCGGCGACTTGCGCCCGCCTTCACCGGCATCCAGGTCATAACTGACATGCACCCGCGCGGAAACCACGCCTTCGAGCACCGCCAGCGACTGTTCGATGCGTTGCTCCAACGCCGAATACAACCGGGCCTTTTCCGCGCGGGGCGAGGCCACCAGGGAATCGGCGGGAAACATCTCCGCAACCTGCAGGCGTGGCCGGGACGGCAACGAATAAAGGTTGAGCAGATCGACGGCGGCGGAAAAATCCGACTGATCGATTTTCACCGCATAACCGGCTTTGCCGGCGTCGACTTTCACCGCGGCGATGTTGTTGCGTTGCAAGACCGAAAGCACTTCATTGGCCTGCTGCTGATCCAGCCCTTCAAGCAGGCTCGGTTGGCGACACCCCGCCAGCGCCAGGCCCAACAGCAGCAACACCACGCCCGCTTTCATGACGCACGCAACAAGGTTTCTGCCGTGCCTACGGCCTTGCGCACCAGCACGTTGAGCAAGTTGATGTCCACGTTGTATTGCCCGGTCATCTCCTGCAACTGGGCCAATACTTCAGGGTCGCTGATATCCGGACGCAGCAGCAACTGATTGATCGCGGCGACTTCCTGGCCGCTGTCCACGGCGGAACCGGCAAACGCCTCGATCAAGCGCGACTCAAGTGACACGACCGGACCTTCCTGCGGACCACGCAGCTCAACGAAGGTCGAGCCGTGAACGAGGGAAGGGGAAACATTGAGGATGGACATAGGATGCACTCATGAAAAAGGCCATCGTCACGGCGATGGCCAATCGAAAAAAGCCAGCGTCAGCGGGCCGCCTGGATGATCGCCATGTCGATGTCCTTGAAGCCCTTGACCGTGTTGGTCTGGGCATTTCGGAATACTGTGTACGACGAAAACGCGGTCTGGTAGGCCGCTAGCTTTGACGGGTCAGAGGCATCGGTCTTGAGGTCATCCAACGCCAGATCCAGGGCTTCCTTGAGCCCCTGGGCACCAAGCTCGAACGCTGCTGCTTGCTGTCCGAGAAAATCATCGGGAAATTCGGGAAACATGATCGGGATACCAGGCATACGTCACCTACTTTGTTTGTTGGAAAAATGCCACGACGAAGCACTCGTCTTGACGTAGCCCTGCGGGCCGGTTTGAAACGACAGGCCCTTGAGCGCGTCGTCCTTGAGCTCGACAGTGAAATGCACGTAGCGATCACCCCACTGCCGGTAAAAGCGGTCGACATACTGGCGAGTGGCGGCCAGTTCGGCATCCTGCAGGTTGCCCTCGACGGAGAACGTGACACCGTCCGCGTGCTCGATCCGGTTGAAGGCCAGGGCCAGGCGTTGCAAGCCGCCCTGCGCCAGGTCGGCGAGCAGCGTGTCATCCTGCATCTGCACCACGACGTCGCGGGCATAAGGCGCCGCCGCGAGCAGCACATCGAGCAGTTGCGCTTGCTTGTCCGGCGTGAGCAGGTTGCGCTGGGTGCTGAGCAGCAGCCGCGGCGTCGACGGGTCCTTGAGGTCCAGGAAGTGCCAGGCCAGTTGCGGATCGTGATCGATCAGCACTTGTTCCAGTCGACCACGCTCCTGGTCCCTCATCAGCACCTTGCCGTTCAGGGCGTTGTGGCGCGTCAGCACCTGTCGGCTCCAACCGGCATCGCGTTCGGAAGCCACAAAGACGTAGACCGAATGATCGCGCCCCGGCAGCACCTGAACCTCGGCACTGGCGCCGGTGATCAGCGCGCGAATATCGGTTTCCGGCGCAGGCCCCGGCATCGACCAAAGCCCCATCACGCCGACCAGCACAACCAGGGCCAGACCGACGGCGCACCAGCGCATCCAAGGGGCCCGCCAACGCTCGAGAGCGGCGGCATTGGACGGCGTCTCGGGTGCTTGACCCAGGCATTCGGGCGCCCAGGGTTGGTGTTCAGGACGCAAGGCGATTTGCAGGCTGCCGATCTGCACCCTGGCCTGGAAGGCACAATGGCGTACCTCCACCGAATCGCCGAGCAACCGCAACGGCACACCGTCTGCCGTGGCCTGGTCGGCCAGCACCTCGAAATTGCAGCCACCCTCCTCCAGGGGAACGAAGATGGTTTCAGCCGGAACGCTGGCAGAACGGACGCCGTCCCCGAGCACATCCACAGCCCCCACCACGAACAGGGTCGTGCCTTCACCCAGCGGGAATTCACAGCCTTGCAACGGGCCATTGAGTATCCGCAAGACGCAGGGCTGTAGAGGGAGGGCCGTCGGGACTGTCACCGTCCTAACTCCAGGGCAGTCAAATGAGCAGGCAGGTTAGAAAGGCCGGCCCCAGGGTTCCTGATGCAAATCTGCCGATTGCCTCCCGCAAAGGATCAGAATCCCTGGACCGGCCCGGCTCACGGTGCTGCCATTCGCGCCTGGGTGAACGCCTGATAGCGTTTCCAGACTTTGCGGGCATAGCGAAGCCGCGCCGCTTGACGGTGAGGCGAATGGCCGGCGTTGTAGGCGCCGACCGCCGTCCAGTTGTAGCCGTAGCGGGCGATGAATTCGGCCAGCACCTGGGCACCGACTTCCACCGAGAGGCACGGCTCATCCAGCAGACGCTGCTCGGTAATGCCCTGGGCATTCAATCGGGGCAGGTGGATGCTGTTGATCTGCATCAGCCCGATATCGCGGGTGCCGTTGCGGTTGTGGTTGATTGCGTCTGGCCGCTGTCCGGATTCGACATCAGCAATCGCTTGCAGCAGCTCGGGTTCGATGGCATGCAACTGCCCCGCCCTGCTCCAGCACCAGGCATGCGCCTGGGCCATGCCAAGCCCCAGGCCCAGACACATCGGCACGCATAACCACTTGCTTCTGCGCCGCCTCATGCCAGGCGCCGCTCGCTGATCCACGTCAGCTGTTCGTGAATACGCCCCCGCAAGATCTGCGCCCGGACACAACCGGGGTCATGCCGCAGACACTGGTCGATCAACTGCGCCGCCTGCTCGTTGCGCCGCCATAACCAATGATGCCAAGCATGAAAATACAGCACGTCAGCCTGATCCGCCGACAACAGGCAACGCCGGAACAACACCTGGGCAGCCTCCTCGCAGCCACGCAAACTGGTGAGCAACGCCAGGCGCGTCAAGGCCGGGAGACTGCCGGGGTCCAGCGCCAAGGCACTGGAAACCGCTGAATGCGCCTCTTCGATGGCGCGCTTCTGGTCACCCAGGCCCATCAGCGCCTGCCCCAGCCACACATCCGCCAAACCGCACCAGGGCGGCGCGTAGCCGGCATCGAGTTTCAAACACTGGCGAAACAGCACAGCGGCATCGCCGAGGCTCTGCGCTGTGTGCTGCTGCACGCTGCACAGCCCGTTGAGATACGCCACCGCTACCGGATACGACCCACAACGATCACCGACCGGACGCAACCCGGCGACACGCTGGGCCACCAGACACGTCAATGCACCCAGGGCCTCGCCAGGATCATGGGCGTCCAGCGTCTGCCCGTGGACCAGCGCCTGGTCGCTGCCACGAATCAACTCCACCGACCAAAGTCGCTGCCCGCCCGAGCTGATGAAACGCCCACTCAAGCAGTAATCCGCCGACAACCGCCCGGCCAGCGAGCGCACATCCTCCAATGCCCCATAGGTCGCGATCACCCCCGAGGGCATCACACGCAAGGCCTCACCGAACGCCGTGGTCAACTGACGGATCATCACATCCTGCAGATCCAACGCTGCCGTCTCTTCCAGGTGGCGAAAAGGCAAGACAGCCAGCGAAGGCGCCACCGCCCCCGTCTGACTCGGCACGTCGAGTTCAACCACTGAACCGGTGAATCGATAACCCTGGCCGTAGACCGTCGCAATGTAATCCTTGTTTTCCTTGAGCAACTTGCGCAAAGCGTAGATACAGCGCGTCAGCGACTCCTCCGCTGCATCCATCTGGGACCATACATGGCTCAGCAAATAATCCTTACTGACGATCGTACCCGCCGACTGCAACAACAGGCGCAGTACGTGCAGCTCTTTGGGTGGAACATGAACTCCTTGTCCATCTCGCATCAGCGTTCCATCGCTTTGCAATAGCCAGTGGTCAAAAACGAATGACTTCACCGGCGTTTGTTCAGTTGCACTGTCCATACTCTGGGACTTCTCTATAGAAAGTTACTGAGCGCGATTGAGCCTGTGGGGTAGGCTCGGGGTGACGAGCTGCGTGACTATAGGAAGATGTGTGGGGGGATTCCGTAGGGCTTCCAATCTTATTGATGTAGGAAACCACGACATACAACGTAGGGCCCTCGGGGGAGGCCAAGAAGAGAGGCTTCTGCAATTAAGGCGTCACCGCCGCAAATTGCTCACGGCGGCTATCGCTCCATCAAGCGCCTCTCGCAGCCTCAACCGAATGGATGATATCGACCACCGACCTCCAAGCCTCCACCTCATGTGAAGGCAGTTCAACATTAAATGCTTCGTCAACAATCATGATGATTTCCACCACATCCACGGAATCGAGATTCAGATCCTCCACTAACCGCGAATGCCTGCTTATCTTCCGTTGGATCGTCGAAAAATAGCCAGACAGCAGCTTTATCACTTCCGACTCGATACATATTTCAGTCACTGACGCACTCATCGATCACCGCACAGTCGTGAAGTTAAAAATTCAACATCGCCCTCAACATATCCGCAAACTGATTCAAATGCGCCGACAGTGTCTTGTTGAAGTTGTCATGGTACGAATTTGCATTCGAATACTTCTGGGTAAGGGACTGCAGCATGTTTTTCAGGCGTTCTTCCTGGGCGTTGAAGCCGGTTTGCCATTGGTTGTACTTGGCGGTATCCCACTTCACTGTGCCGCTGTACGACGCCAGGCTGCTTATCATCGTCGTCAATGGGCTGGTGTCGATGACCACGCACCAGCCACTGCCTGGAGGGGGATTCTTTTTAAGGCAACTGGCAGGCAGGCCCAGTGCCTTGAGCCATTTCTCGGCCTCTTCCTTACTGGCTCCGACACTGTCAGGGTTCGGAAAAAGCATAGATTCGGAGTTGGGATGAGTGTACTTTTCGAGCAACGTAGTCAATGCGTCGCGTAGTGCGTCGACATTCAGTTCGACCTCTTTACCGTCGTTCGCACCCTCCACCCAGTCCTTCATCTTCGCGGTAATTAGAGCGTTGAAATCGGCAAAGAAGTCGGTATAGGCCTTGATGATGTGTTCGTAACCGGCCAGGTAGCCGTTCTTGATCAGGTCGATCAGCTCGAGCAGTTTTTCGAAGAAGTCATTGGAGGAATTGATCCCGGCATCCAGGGCCTCCGCGATTTCGAAGGGTTTGTCCTGGTCCACGGCTTGCTTGAGGCTGCGCAGGATCTCGCCTTGTTCCTCATTGAGCTGGCGCAGTCGACTGTCGTCCAGAAGCGTGGACTTCATGCTGTGGCTCATCACCGCACAACACTGGCGGACGCGCTGGGCCCACAGGTGTGAGCGATCGCGCTTGGCGTGGATCTGTTCGAGAAGCTCCGGGATAAGTTGCGCCATGGACTCGGTGGTCATGCCTTCCAGCGACTTGGCGTTGAACGGGCCCCTGAGCAGATTGGCGAGGCTGCGATTGAGTGCGTTCACGGAGCGGTCGAGCAACTGTGTCAGAGAGCTGACCGTTTGTACTTCAACGGGAATGTCCACAGGCAACGGCGTATCGACCGTGGCGTCGATGTTTGGCAGCAACACCACGGGCGTCTGTATGAATCTGGTGATTTCCATATTCCTCTCCTCAAGCCGTCACGGCGCGAATAACGTCACTGCGTGATTGAAAAAGCTGCATGACCATGTCCATCAGTTTTTGCAGCAATGCGGCATCGGCCGCGTCCTTCTGAGCGACTTCATCCCCCAGGCTCTTCTGGCTGTTCTGCGCACTTTGCTGCAGCACCTCTTTCTCCCGCGCGGTGTACTCAGCCAGGCGCACGATGCTTGAGACCACCTGGCTCAGGTTCGTCGCCATGGCGCTGAGGGCGCGGCCGATCTCCAGTTTCCTTTCAATACCCCGGGAGCCCATCTGGCTCAGCCAGTCGGAGGTCTCGCTGACCTTTTGCGCGTTGGATATTTGCTTTTCGAACCAGGCTTGGTCCTTTGCTGACAGGGGCGACCCCTTGGGTTTGAAATCGAACAGCGTCGGACGGCCGAACGCGTCGAACGTCCTGATCTTGTAAGTGGTGTCCGAGTTCCAGTCCGTGCGGTCGCGTTCAAGCTTGAGGTCGCGTTCGATGTTCCTGGCGTTCAGGGCGTTGGGCTTGTGCAGGTTCAATCGGTTCTGGGGGTCTGTCTCGCTCAGCCACTTGGCGTTGCGACCGACCTCCTGCGCCTTGAGGATTTCCTTGTCGAACCAGGCCTGGTCCTCGGCTGGCCGGGGTGAACCGCTGGGTTTGAAATCGACCGTCTTCGCGCGACCGAAATCATCAAGGGTCTTGATCTTGTAGGTGCCCTGCGGATTCCACTCGCTGCGACTGCGTTCAAGCTTGAGGTCGCGTTCGATATTGCGAGCGTCCATGGCGTTGCGTTTGTGCAGGTTGATATCCGCATGCTTCAACGTCTGGCCATGGAGGGTCTTGAGCAGGGCAAACCCGGAGATCGCACCGGACACGATCGCCCCCGTAATAGCACTGTTCCGTGCGGCCTCGCCTGACTCGATAATGGCCGCACCTTGGGCCTTGGCCGCCTCGGACGCCATGACGCTGAAATGTCCACGCAGTTGAGCGTTGGCGACCCGCGCGATGTTCAGCGCGATGATCGCGGCCACCAGTACGTTCGCGTGTTTCTCCCAGGCGCCTGGATCGAAGATCAGCTCGTTGCGCACTTCATCACTGAGCATCATCGAGGCGGCCATGAAGTCCTGCCAGTCCGACTCGGTGGGCTGGTAGGCGTTGATCGCACTCTCCAGCTCCGCAGCTGAAGGCGCCGTGATGCTGGGGTTCTGGAGGACTTGTCTTGCGGTGATCTCGCCGAAAACCGCTGAATCGGAGAGGGACTTCCTTTTGAGGGGGTTTGAAGATTCAGTTTGAGCGGTTAACACGTCTTGCCCTGCATTGAGGACAAAAACATGCGTGCTCGAAGTGTCAATAGCCTTCATCGTAGGTACCTGCTATCCGTGATTTCGAAAGTTCTGAACCATGTTCAGCATGGCGTTGTGACTGCCTCGCAGATCGGCTAACAAATGTTCGACCTGCTGGGTTCGCTCCCGCATCGCCTGGCCGTAGTCGTCGACTACCTGGGTCAGGTATTTGCTGATTTCCTCGCTGATCGCCATACGCACTCGCACATCGGCCAAATGCACGGCCGCTTTGGCCTGATGCCGACCGGCCTCGATTTGCATCACGCCCTGCGCCGCGACATGGCCGAACTCGGTGACGGCCTGGGCGATCTCCAGGTTGGCGGCGTAACGGGCCAGCGATACCGCATCGGCGCCGTTGGTCACCAAGCTGCGCAGCTGCGTGAGCATCTGAGTCACCGATTTGCCCACCGAGGTTGCCACCTGCTTCATGGCTTGCATTGCGGCGGGCGCGGCCTGGGCGACCACCGACCCCAGTTTCGAGGCGACGGCGCTGACCATCGGCCCGACCACCTGCGCCCCGACGATGGCCACCAGGGCAACGGCGGCCAGCGTCGAAATGACGCCCTGGATCATGCCGGCGACTTTCCCTACCTTCTTCGCCGTGTCCTCATCGACGCCCAGGTCGATCAGCATTTGGGTGTAGATCTCGCTGAACCGCCGGATGGCTTCCTGCATGGCCACGGTCAGCGGCTTCATGGCCTCGGCCATGAACGACTTGCCGGTTTTTTGCTCGACTATCACATCGGCCAGCATGACCCCCAGGCCAACCACCCCAACCACGATCAGCGGCAGACTGCCGGTCATGACCCCGGCAACGATGGCGACAACGGACAATATCGCCCCGACGATCTTGCCGATGCAGCCCATGGTTTTCTGCAACGCCTCGGCCTTGCGCACTTCCTCCAGGTATTTATCCGACTCACGCTTCATGTACTCCTGAAGCTTGACCTGCAACTCCTGGAACAGCTCCTGGCTCAGTTCCTCCTTGTTCTGCGCCGCCTCACCGAGCAACTCGATGATCTTCAAGCGGTTGAGCAAGGCCAGCGCACTGCTGCTGAGGGCTTTTTCGTCGGTTTCCTTTTGGTCGGGGCCTGCGCCGCCGGACACCACCACTTTCGCAATCACCCCGCTCAAGGTTTTGGCAAAGGTATTGGCGATCTCAATCAGCTTCAGGTGCGCGGCGGTCGCTGCGCTGAACGTTTGGGTGTGGCTCGCCAGTTCGCCCTTGAGCTGATCGCGACGGGCCAGCTCCTCGGCGTATTCGGGCGAGTCTGGGTCCAACTGCGCCAGCCGCGCTTCGCTGTCTTCCAGCAGTCCTTGGAAATGCAGGACCCGCTCGTGCAATCGATCGAGTTGCTCCTGGCTGCTGCCGACATCCCCCTCGGCATCCGCCATGGCCTGGACGGCGGCGGCGTATTCGGCCGAAAGGTTTTCAAGCCCTTGCTGGCGGGCACCGGCCATGCTCTGCAACATCGCCAGTCGGTTTTTCAGTTTGTTGACGTCGACCTCACTGATCAGCTCGGCAATCATCGCCATCAACAGGGTGAACAGGTCACCGTTGGTTTCCTGCTTGTTGCCATCGGCCCGCGGCGGTGGCGCGTGCAGCACCGGTCGACCCGTACTGGGCGCGGAGCGGCCATCGTGACCGTCGTATTGCACTGACATCAGGTCCGCCAGGGCTTTGCGACCGGCCTCCTGATAGTCCGTGGTCCTGGCGGCCTTGCTGGCCGCCGCGCCGTACTTTTCAAAGGCTTCGGTGCGGCTCATTCCCCCCAGGAAGGGAGCGCTACGGGTGCTTCCTATGTCAGTCATGTTCAGTCCTCCGAACAGTGCAGTTCCATGTGGGCCAGGGTGTCGAGATACACCTTGGCCTGCTTGCGCAGATCGTCTTCCGTGGCTTGCTCGATCACGTATTCGAAACACAACCTGGCCTTGCCGACCCTGCCCAGGGCCAGATGACACTGGCCGGTGTAGAGCATTGGCCGGTAGTCGTTCTTGCCTTGGGCAAACGCGATGGCATACAGGTCGATGGCCTTCTGGTGGTTTTGCTTGAGCTGGTGCACCGCCGCCAGTCCCATCCAGTAATGGCTGTTGTAGAAGTCGTAGATGCACAGGAAGTGGAAGAACTTCTCGGCGTCGTCCAGCCGCCCTTGTTCGTAGAACTGGAAGGCGAAGGCATAGAGGCTGTCCATGTGTTCGTCACTGATGCCTTGCACGTCTTTCAACGCCGCGCCACCGAGTACCGCGTCCACGACCTCCAGGGCCACCTGCTCGTCTTGTTTGTTGTCGCGACTCATCGGCCACACTCCTGAAAAAGCGTCAGCGTTGCTGACGGGTGCATTGAGCCAAAACGCCGATAGGTCACGCTGCCAAATTGCGCTCATCCATGCCTTTGTGGCGAGGGAGCTTGCTCCCGCTGGGCTGCGCAGCCCCCCCCGCAAGACCAACTCCAATCAACCTGATGCACCGCGTCGTCGGGTTTTGGGGCCGCTGCGCGACCCAGCGGGAGCAAGCTCCCTCGCCACGGGGTTGGGTGCTCGGCGTGGTGGATGGGGTGCTGTTTCGGGTCGGTGTTGCCTCCAGACGAAATCTCCAGCTGGCGAACGGCTCTTGTGGCGAGGGAGCTTGCTCCCGCTGGGCTGCGCAGCAGCCCCCGAAGACCACGCCAATCAACCTGATGTACCGCGTCGTCGGGTTTTGGGGCCGCTGCGCGACCCAGCGGGAGCAAGCTCCCTCGCCACCGGGGGGGAGTCGTCTCGAAGAGCGTCGGCCTCAAGCCTGTTCGACCTGTTCCAGCCAGATCAGCAGGCGCAGCACTTCCTCGACTTCCTGCACCTGGAGAAAGCTGTAGCGTTGGTGGGTCTTGAAGATCCGTCGGGCCAATGCTTTGTCGTTGATCACCGGCACACCGACTGCCTTGGCATACGCCCGCACCGCCAGGGCGCGTTGGTTGGTTTCCATCAGGGAGATGAACGGCAACAAGGTGATTTCCGGGCGGAAATACACACCGATGGCAATGTGCGTCGGATTGGCGATGATCATGCGCGAGCTGCGCACGTCGGATTTGACCTGCTCCGACAACAGCTCCATGTGCAGGTCACGGCGGCGACCCTTGATCTGCGGGTTGCCGTCCTGCTCCTTGTGTTCACGCTTGACCGCGTCCTTGTCCATCATCTGGTCTTTCATGAACAACCCATATTCGCTGAGGGCATCGAGCACGACGATCAGCAGGATGCAGGCCAGGAACGCCAGCACCAGCACCAGCAGCAAATGCCCCCAGATCGCGAACAGGTCCGCTGCCTGGGCGAACAGTTGGGCAAACAGCAATTGCCGCTGGGTGACCCAGACGATCCACAGCGCCATGGCAAAACTGCCCAGGTACAACAGCGCCTTGAAGGTGTCCTTGACCGTGCGCAGGCTGAACAATTTCTTGAAACCATTGATCGGGTTCAAGGCGCCGAGATTCAGCTTCAACGCTTCGCTGGCCAGGGCAAAACCACTTTGCAGCAGCGCCGGCAACGCACTGGTCAGCACGCAGACCAGCAACAGCGGCAGCAACGTCTTGAGGCCGACCAGCACCAGCATCGCCGAGTAGGTTTGCAGTTCAACGTCAAAATCGCTGGCGATGATGCGCCGGTAGACCTCCATGATCTCGAACAGCGAGCTGTTGAAGACCAGATAGCTGATGCCGCACAGGGTCAGGCAGGTGATGACCAGATCCTTGGCCTTGAACGTCTGGCCCTTGCGGGCGGCATCCCGCAGGCGTTTGGCGGTGGGCTTCTCAGTCTTCGAGGCGCTGGATGACATGATCGCCCTCCCCGTCACCCAGAGACTGCGCCAGCCCCTCGGACATCCCGCCCATGCGCAGGACTTCGTCCGGCAGGTGCACACCGAAATACAGCATCAACACCACCAGCGCCACCAGGCTCTTGACCGTCAACGACACGGAAAAGGCGTTCATCTGTGGCGCATAGCGCGAGAGCAAACCGAGCAAGGCTTCGCTGACCAGCAAGGTCGCCACCACCGGCGCACTGATCACCAGCGTCTTGCTCACCAGCACATCCAATAGCGCGTGGAGAGCCGACAAGTGTATCGCGCAGTCGTTGGCCGGCGCACAAATGCGATAGCTCTGCGCGACGGTTTCCAGCATCAACAGCATCCCTCCGCCTTCGAGGTACACCGCCGCCGCGAACAACTGGAGAAAATTCGCCAACTCCGACGTGTCGACACCGTTCGCCGGATCCACCGTGCTGCTGAGCATGGCGCCGCGCTGGTTGTCGATCAGGTTGCCCATGGCATGCAGCACCCAGAACGGCCAGCACAGCAGCACACCCAGCAGTACGCCGATACTCACCTCCCGCAGCATCAAGCCGAGGAACGCCAGGCTGTCGAGGGCGGGCGTCGGCACGCCGACGTAGGCCCAGAACCCCAGCGCCACCAGGACAATCACCGCCTGGCGCGCGACACCGGTCAGCACGCCGCTGTTGAGAAACGGCAACATGAAGAAAATCGGCGCCAGGCGCGCCACGCCCAACAGCGCGGCGGCGAACCCGGCATACAGTTCGAAGAACAGCGTCACCGCCATCGACCTAACCCAACGCCAGGCGAATGACTTCGCGGCTGAAGTCCAGCAAGGTTTCGCCGTACCAGCCCGAGAGCAGGAACAGGCAGGCGGCGACCGCCAGCAGCTTGAAGCCGAACGGCAGGGTCTGTTCCTGCAACTGGGTCACGGTCTGGATCAAGCCCACCACCAGGCCGACCACCGTGGCGACGATGATCGGCCAGGCCACCATCAGCAGGATCAGGTACAGGGTCTTGTTGCCGGCATAGACCAGATCGTTCATGGCTGCGCCTACGCCAGCAAGGTCAGGTATTGCTTGACCAGCCCGGTGGACAGCAGCGCCCAGCCATCCAGGGCGACAAACAGCACCAGCTTGATCGGCACGGAAATGATCACCGGGCTCATCATCATCATGCCCAGCGCCAGCAGGATGCTGGAGATCACCAGGTCGACAATCACGAAGGGCAGGTACAGGTAGAAGCCGATCTTGAAGGCACTCTTGATTTCACTCAGGGCGTAGGCCGGCAACAGCGAAAACAGCGAAGGCGCCAGTTCTTCATCGACAGGCCAATCGGCGTCGGTTTCATCCTGGACCGCCTGGGCCCGCTCGAAGAACAGCGCCAGCTCCGGGTCGGTGTATTTGCGCAGGTAATCCTTGTAGCTGCCCAGGCCGTTCTCGGCGAAATTCACCACCGATTCGATATCGGTAAAGGCCACCGCCTCGGTCTTGTAGTAGTCATGGCCCTGCTTCACGACCGGCGTCATGACGAACACCGCGAGCATCAGGGCAATCGCATTGAGCGCCATGTTCGACGGCACTTGCTGCAAGCCCAAGGCGTTGCGCACGATGACGAAGACGATGGAGAACTTGAGGTAGCAAGTGCCCGCCGCCACCAGGAACGGCAGCAACGAAGCGAACGCCAGCAGCGCGATCAGCGAAACGTCATTCATCGTCACCGTCCCGATAGACCTTCAGCAATTCGACGCCCAACTGCCCGTCCAACTGCACCAGTTCGCCCAGGGCCACGGGCTTGCCGTTGGCGCGCACCTCGATGCGCCGGGCCGCGTCGTCAGCCAGCGGGATCAGTTGCCCGGCGATGATCTGCGACAGCGCGGCCAAGTCCAGATCATGGGTGGCGAGCAGGAATTCCAGGCGCACCGGGAGCGATCCCAGGTCGATTTCCATGGCAGGTTCTGACGGGCTCTCTGGACTGGCCTCGGCCACGGTCGGTTGCATGTGTAAACCCTCTTCGGTAAAGGTGAAAACGCCAAGGCATTGGCCCGCCACAAAGCTGCGTTGCATGGGCTGGGCGATGCGCAGCACGTCGCCCTCCCCCCAGCCGTATTCGACTGGCAAGGCTCAGGTGACTGACGCCGAGGATCAGTTCCAGGCGCATTGGCAACGTCTTCAGCCATGAGTCGGCGGTTACGGGGCCGCGCAGGGCATTCCTGGGCGGCAATTGGGTCAACCACACGCGCCCTCCGGGGGGTGTCGAGCCACGGCACTTCGCCCGTCGGCAAGCGCGCCGGGGCCACGAATTCGATGTCCGACAGATGGCTGTAACGCAACTCGTCCACCTCCAGTGACAAGGGCCGCGGCACCGCCCGGAACAACTCGACGATACGGGGCAACGGGCACGGCTGCGTCAGCAGCGCGTGCAAGGTCGGGAGCGAATGGTGCAACCAGTCACGAGCCCTGATCAGCCCGCGCCAGGGCCCGTCGTCACCCTGTGCGCAGAAGCTCAAATAGTCGGAACGCTCGGGCACCTTGGTCAGACCCGCGTCCCGACCGGCGCGCCGCCAGCGTTGAATCGCCTGGGCGTGGGCATGCACCAAAGGCTCGACCCGGCGCAGCTGCAATGCGCTCATGCCGCAGGCTCAGCCTGTTCGTCCGGATCCTCGTCCGGCCCCTGCTGCGAACCCTGGCGCGGCTGCTCACCGCCACTGTCGGTCAGCCGCCAGGCAGGCTCCCGGGCCAGGGCGAAAGGTTCCTTGAGTTGCTCGAACACCAGGGCATTGCTGGGGCTGAGCGTCAGGGGTCGAGTGGGCTCTTCAGACCCGCGGCTGATCGTCACTTGTCCGTTGGCCCCCGCTCGGTTGAAGGGGACTTGCAGGAACCCTCGATCCAGACCCGGCAACGTCTCGACCATGACATCGAGCGCGGGTGGCGGCGTCGATGCAGGGATGGATGCCGTGGCAACCGACGGTGCGTGACGCGTGCCTTGGAGGCTCAACGGCGCCTGGGGTAGCGGTTCATCGCCAAGGGCCAGCGACTGCTCACTGGCAGCGGTGAACGGCTCATGCCGTGGCGGCTCGATCGATGCCGAGTAGGTCGGCAGCGTTGATGGATCCCCCGCTGGCTCCAAGCGTTGAGACAACGGATGGCGTGCCATCTGGCTGAGCGGTGGGCCGGCATGTGGAAAAGTCATTGCGACCCGGGCACGGGGTGGCGCGCGAACGGCTTCAACCTCCACCGCTTCGCGAGCACCCGAGCGCTCCCCATCACGCTCAACCTCCGCGCCGCCCTGAACAATACTCATCGAACGCCAGGCCAACGCACGGCCATTGTCCATCGGCTCGCGATGAGGCCGAACCAGCGCAACCATCAGGTCCAGCACGCCCTGTGGCAGCTCATCCTCCTGCACCGGGACAAGCAGGTCTTGCAGCTCATCCATCGGGCCTTCGTCGACGGGGTCCAGGACCTGGACCGGCCGAGCGGGAACCACTGAGAGCGCTTTCATCGCCGTCCCTCCATCATTTCTTCCAGCTCCCGCTCTTCCCGGCGCACCGCTTCAAGCCGTTGAACCCGCAACAGTTGCTGGACGGAACGCTCGTACCTGTCGTGTTTGCGCAACAGCCCACGCAACCGCTCGCGCTGCACCTGCAACTGCTGCTCGATCTGTCGGCACTGCTGATCCACGCGGTCCCGCTCGACCCGCAGCAGATCGATCCGCCGACGGATCACCGCCTGGGTGCGCAACAGCGCCAACAGCTGCCCGTGATCCAGCACGCAGTCATTGGCGCGATGGCTGGCCAACAGGTCTTGCAGCGCGGCTTCCTGCGCCTCGAAGCCGTCGCGCTCCGTCAGCAGCGGCTGCAATTGGCGCTGGACGTGCAGCAGCGCCTGCTCGCCGCGTTGCCGCCGGAACTCGCTGAAGGCCAACAAGCGTCGCTGCTCAGGCAAGGATTTCATGCAGGCTCCGTAAGGTTTCGTCCGGCTCGCAGCACTCGCCCGTCGGCTGGCGCAGCCATCGGTCGAGGGCATCACGCCGGTGCATCGCGCGATCATTGGCCGCGTCCACGCCAGGGCTGTACTCGCCCATGTCGAGAAAGACCTGCAACTGTTCAAGACGGGCCAGGGTTTCCCGGGTCGACGCGGCCAGTTGCTGCACCTGCGGCGTGGTGACTTGCGTCGCCACCCGGCTGACGCTGCGCAGGACATCGATGGCCGGGTAGTGCCCCTTGGCCGCCAGGGCACGGCTGAGGTAGACGTGGCCATCGAGAATGGAACGAATCTCCTCGGCGATCGGATCCGGCTCGTCGTCGCTTTCCAACAGCACCGTGTACCAGGCGGTGATGCTGCCGGTCGCGGTTACCCCTGGTCGCTCCAGCAAGCGCGGCAAGGCATCGAACACCGAGGCCGGATAGCCGCGCCGCGCCGGGGCTTCACCGGCCGCCAAGGCCAGGTCGCGACGGGCGCGGGCGTAGCGGGTCAACGAGTCCAGCAACAACACCACGCGCCACCCCTGGTCGCGAAAATACTCGGCGATGGTGGTGGCTTGCAGCGCCGAGTTGCAGCGATCTACCGAGGAAAAATCCGAAGTGGCGAATACCACCACGCAACGAGAATGCTTGGGCGACTGGCGCAGGTGCGCGATGAACTCGGTCACCTCCCGCCCACGTTCGCCAATCAGGCCGATCACGAAGACCTCTGCGTCGGTGTGCTCGATCAGCATGTTGATCAAGGTGGTCTTGCCGGAACCGGCGGCGGCAAAAATGCCGATACGCTGACCGACGCCGCAGGTCAGTAAGCCATCGATGACGCGGATGCCGGTGCGCAACGGTTCCGCCACCGGGCGTCGCTGCTGGTAGGGCGGCGGGTCGGCATCCACCGGACAATCCCGTTGCGCCACCGCCGTCGATGGCGCCAGGCGCTCGACGATCCTGCCCTGGGGATCGACCACACTGCCGAGCAAGGCGTCACTGCAGGCCAGTTGCAAGGTCGAGCCGGTGGGCACGATCATCGACTCCCGGGACAAGCCTCTGCCATCGCCCAGCAGGCTGAGCAACACGGCACCGGGCTTGAAGCCGATCACCTGCGCCCTCGCCGCGACCTCGGGCGAGCGCCAGTGCCGACGCACTTCGCAGACTTCGCCGACCACCACCCCGGGCAGCGCCGCTTCTATCAGTGGTCCGCTCAAGCGCAAGGGGTGGGCCGCCTGTCGCTCCAGGCGGAGGCTATTTCCAACCGCCATGTGCAGTGTCCTCACAGGGTTTTGATGACATTGACGGACACGCTCTCGGAGATTTCGCCGAACGACATGACGTCCAGCTCCCGGAAACGTCCCTCGATGAGTTTCTTGATGTAGCGCCGCACATCGACCGAACACAGCAACACCATGTCCTTGTGGGCGATGTGCACGCTGTCCAGGCCAACACTGAGGCGGTCCATCAGTTCTTCCGATTCGGCCGGTTCCAGGTTGAGGAAACTGCCGCCGGAGGTTTGCCGGATGCCACGGCGCACCACTTCTTCGAACTCTGGCGACAACAGCAGCACGCGCAGGTCGTTGCCCTGGGCAAACTTGTTGCTGATGTAGCGGGCCATGGCGCCGCGCACGTGTTCGACCAGCGCCAGCACGTCCTTTTCCCGGGAGGCCCAATGGGCAAGGGATTCGAGGATCAGCTTCATGTTGCGCACAGAGATGCGCTCGCCGATCAGGCGCTGCAGCACTTCGGCGATTTTCTGCACGGTGACGTGGCGATAGACTTCCTTGAGCAGGTCGGGGCAGCGGGTTTCCATTTCGTCGAGCAACTGCTTGGTTTCCTGCACGCCGAAGAACTCCTGGATGTTGCGCGCCAGCAGCGTGACCAGGCAGCGATAGCATTCTTCATCGGCGGGCCGTAGGTGATAGCCCAACTGCTGCACCCGCTCGCGGTCGGCGGCGCTGACCCAGACACCGCCCAGGCGATTGCTGTCGTTGCCGCGCACCAAGGCAAAGCCCAGGGGGTCCAGCTCCGGCGAGTAATCCAGCAGGCGCCAGTGATCGAAATGAATGTCGAACTGCTCGGCCCGCACTTCGTTGATCAACACCGCCACTTGATGCGCCGGCAGCGCCTCGCTGGCCCGCAGCCGTGGCTCGGGGATGCGCAAGCCGTAGTCGACGAAAAACTGGCTGCGAAAGCGCGCCGCCCAACGCTGCTTTTCCAGCGCTTCGAGTTGCGTCTTGGGCACCAGCAGCATCAAGGCAATGGTTTCTGTCGCGAGGTTGTCGACGTCATCGAGCAGCCCTGACTCGCTCGGCAGCGTGTTTTGCTCGGCGGCTTCGGCGCGGCTTTCGCCCGGACTAGCCTGTCGCGACGATTTGCGCTGGCGCACAAATACCACCAGGCCCAGCACGCCGGCAATCGACAGGAACGTCAGCAACGGGAAACCCGGCAACAGCCCCACGCCCACCGCCAGCAACGCGGTAACACCAAGGACGAACGGGTTGCCGAGCATCTGGGTGAGCATGTTGCGCCCCAGGTTGCTGTCGTCGCCGTTGACGCGGGTGACGATGAAGCCGGCACCGATGGCGATCAGCAGCGCCGGGATCTGGGCCACCAGGCCATCGCCGATGGTCAACAGGGTGTAGGTCGACAGCGCGGTGGACAGGTCCATGCCCAGTTGCCCGACGCCGATGGCCATGCCGCCGATGAAGTTGACGAAGATAATGATGATCCCGGCGATGGCATCGCCCTTGATGAATTTCATCGCCCCGTCAAAAGACCCGTACAGCTGGCTTTCGCGCTCCAGCACGCTGCGTTTTTCCCGGGCCTGGGCCGCGTCGATGGCGCCGGCCTTGAGGTCACCGTCGATGCTCATCTGCTTGCCCGGCATCCCGTCCAGGGAAAAACGCGCGGCGACTTCGGCGACCCGTTCCGAGCCTTTGGTGATCACGATGAACTGGACAATGGTGACGATGGAAAAAATCACGAAGCCCACCACCAGGCTTTCGCCGATCACAAAGTCACCGAACGAGGCGATGATCTCGCCGGCGTCGGCCTGGCTGAGGATCAGCCGGCTGGTGCTGATCGACAGCGCCAGGCGAAACAAGGTCGTCAACAGCAGCAACGCCGGAAACGTCGAATAGCTGAGGATGCGCTCGATGTAGAACGAGCCCATGAACACCAGCAGCGAGATGACGATGTTCAGGCCGATGAGAAAATCCACCAGCACCGTGGGCAAGGGGATGATCAGCATGGCGATGATCATCACCATCAAGGTCAGGATCAGCAGTTCCGGGCGAGCGCCGACGTTGCGCAAGAACCCATTGAGCAGGGTCATGGGCAACCACCCGAGCGGCGCTGATCGATGCATTCATGGGCATAGGCGACGTCCGCCAAGCGGGTGAACTGGGTGGCCAGGCGCTGTGGCGCCTCCTCATCGGCAAACAGGGGCAAGGGCAACCGCAGGCTGAGCCGGCGCAGGGTCTGCAACAGTATCGATCGCTCACGGTGGGCACTGAGCAGCACTTGTTCGCCCAACGCACCGAGCAACAACTGGTCGAGGTCATCGGGGTAGGTCAACACGCCGAAGAAGAACACCAACCAGTCGGACTCATCGGGGTTGTGCCGGCAGATGACGGCATCGCCGAGCACTGCGCCGATAAACTGCTCGTCGGCCGAACGCAGGCGCTTGAGGTCGGTCACCCGGGCCAGCAGTTGACCAAACTCGACGCGCGAGCAACTGGGGTCCTGGGCGCTGATGTCGGTGAGCAGCGCTGCTTCAATAAAGGCCAGTACCCCCTGACGTTGCGACGGGCCGTAGAGTGCGATCCAGTCCTGGTAACAACTGAGCGGGCCTTCGTCGGACTCGAGGAAGTCCCGGTAGCTCTCGCGCAACAGGCCGGCCCGCACCGCCAGGCTCTTGCCGAACATCCGGGCCTTGAGCGCCGCGTTGATTCCAGCGTTCAAGCGCTTGGGGGAGCCTTGGGCAACCACCGTCTGCAACAGCGTTTCGAGGCGCTGGCGGGTCAGCGTCTCCAGGTTCTTGCGGCGCAACAACGCCCGTAGCACCAGGGCCAGGTCGCTGTCATCGGGAAACAGGCTTCGCGCCATTTGCAGCAACCAGGCGACGGGCTTGTCCGCCAACCGCGCCAGGCTCAGCACCTGCCGTGCCTTGGGCACGGTGTCGTCTTCCAGCACGCGCTCGAAGGTGTCGGTCATGGCCTCGGACTTGAGCTCGAACAACCGGCGGCCACGGAATTGGGTCAGTGCCGCCGAGAGTTCGTCGCTGATCTGTACGAGGCGCTGCGCCACTGCGGCCGTTGCGCTGTCCTCGGGCGTCTCGGCATCGACGGGTGGTTGCGGGTGTTCGGCGGCTTTCTCGGCATTGAGCCGCGCCTGGGCGGCCCGGCCACCGAGGGAAACCGGGGGCAGCATCATTTCTCTGACATCCGGAAGTACATCCGACGCACCCGTTCGTGCTGCTGCGGGGTCAGTAACTGCCCGCCCGGCTCGCTCGTGGCCGGTTCAAAAGCCTCGCGAATCTCCTTGGGCTGGATCAGGAACACACGCACCGTGTTGGCCGAGCGCCCTTGGCGATAGCTGAACAAGCGACCGATCCAGGGAATCGCCCCCAACACCGGGACGCGCCCGATCTGCTCGCCGTGGTCATCGCGGGTGAAACCGCCCACCAACAGACTCTTGCCTTGGGGTACTCGCGCTACGGTACTGATGCGGGTGCGACCGACCGTCGGCAACGCGCCCTGGCGCTCACCCTGGCCCGGACTCTCGACTTCGTTGCCGTCCTCGATATTGAGCGACATCTCGATCTCGTCCGCGTGGGCGAAACGCGGCAGTACATTCACCAACGTGCCATAGGTCACATGCTGCAGATCGACACTGCGCTCCCCGACCAAGGGGGCATAGAAGGTGCGGTTGTTGTCGAAGATCGCCGGCACGTTCTCTTGGGTCAGGATCACCGGGCGCGAGACGACATTGGCCCGCTGGGTCCGCTCCAGGGCCATGACCTGGGTGACGAACGAGGCGCCATCGAGGGTGGTCGCCGAGCCGGCGTTGAGCGATGCGCTGAAGGTGGCCCCGGACTTCACCGCGCCTTGCCAATTGATGCCCAACTGGTTGAGCTCATCCTTGTGCAGGTCGATGATCCACAACGACAACTCGACGTGGCGTTTCGGCGTGTCCAGGGCATTGACCAGGTTCTCGATGAAGCGCACCTGCTCCGGCAGCCCCTTGACCAACAGGCTGTTGGTGTCCGGGTAGGCCACCACCCGAATGTTGCCGGCGGCCACCTCCCGCGCAATGATTCGCGGGGCCGTCGGGTCTTGGTTCGAGGGGGTGTCCGCCAGGCCCTCCAGGGGAAACAGCGGCATCGCGCCCCGCACTCCCGACGCGGTGCCTTGCGCCACCGACGGCTCGACCTCGTGCTTTTCGCCGCGCAACAGGGCCTCGATCACAGTGGCCAGCCCTGGAATGGTCACCTTGTCGTCGCGCAGCTCATAGTTGCGGTCACTGACAAAGGTGTTTCGCACCTGGATCACACCGATCTGCTGCTTGCCCAGCAGCAGCTCCGAACGCTGGTTGTCCATCAAGCCGGCGGCCTGCACCACCAGGTCGACATAGATCGGCGGGCCCGAGACATGGAACGTCCGCAGACCGTCGTGACGCAGCGGATACCGGACATCGTGCAGCCCCGAACGCCCCAGGAAGGCCTGGAGCTTGGCCACGGTCAGGGTCTGCAGCGACATCATCGCGCTTTTGATTTCCGAGGCGTCATACAGATAGATCGCCTGGCCATCGCTGTACCAGATCAGCCCCATCTGCGCGCTGACACGTTCGAAAGTCCGTTGCGGCGTGCGCAGGTCGAACGTGCCGCCGATCCGTTTGGCCGCCGCGGCCTTGCTGACAATGACCGGCTTGCCCAACGACCCGGACAATTCGCTGAAAAAAGTCCGCGCGCTCTGCTCCCGGGCTTCGAAGGTGTAGACATCAGCCCGGGCGGCCAATGCTGGGAGCAGCATCGCGGTACTCAGGCACAGCCATGAAAGGGTCAGGGAAAATCGTCGCAGGCTCATCGACTCACTTGCCTGGCAGGTAGGTGATATCCGCCAGGCTGCTGGGCGCGAAACCCACCAGTTCGCGGACTTCCTTGGAAAAGTGTGAAGAGGAGGCAAAGCCGAACTCCAGCGCCACGTCGGTCAGCGAGCCGTCCTGAAGACTCATGTTCAGCAGCGCCTGGGCCGTGCGCCAGCCGCGCAACACCGGTTTGGCCGCGCTACCCAGGGCCTGTTGGCACAGCCGCCGAAAATGCGAAACCGACACGCCGTAGCGCTGGGCCAGCGTGTTGAGCTTTTCGCTGTGGGTGCCTTGTTCCAATAAAAACCGTACGAGCCCGTAGCTCTCGTGATGCCGCAACAGGTTGGCAGCCGCGTGATAGGCCGCGGTGCCGCCCAGCGCCTGGCCGATGAACCAGCGTTCGAATCGTTCCTGGGAGCGGACGACTTCCTCGGTCACCGGCAACAGGGCCCACGGTCCAACTGCCCCCCGTTGCCCGACCTCGACGAAGGCATTGCTCATGTCGAAAAAAGCCTGCAACTTCACCAGCGGCGCCGCAGCCACAGGCTGGACGTGCAACGGGCCGCCACTCCAGCGCAGCGAATCACCCGCCACCACCAACCCTTGCCAACCGACCGGCAGGCGATGACTGACGCCAAACCTCGCAGCGCTCAGTTGAACCGGGCTTTGCGCGACACGCAGGTGCAGCACCCGTTCGCGCTGTTCAGGCAATGCCGTGGAGCGAGATGATTTGTCCTGCACACCGGTCTCCTTTGCTACGTAGCCTTGGAAGGGCCGACAGGATGAAAGACCCGGCGTCTTGAATCTTGATGGAAAGGTGATGGGGCACGCACTGGCATATGCCTTGCACCCTTTTCGTTCATCGGCGCCCATGCCAATGGCGGAATGAGTGCCACACTGATTTAAAGGACAACGGCGTCGTCATCCGGCCCTGCCCTGGCAGCGCTGGGTACGGCGCTTTTTTTACGTGGAAGGTGATGCGCGATGAATGAAGTTCCAGCCAACCCCCTGGCTTGGGTCAACGGCAGCGATGCCCCGGAAAAGAGCGCAGTCAACCTGGGTTTCATGGCCTTGAGTGACTGTGCCCCGGTGGTGGTGGCCGCCACCCAGGGCTTCGCCCAACCCTACGGCCTGACCCTGAACCTCAAGCGCCAGACGTCCTGGGCCAACCTGCGGGACAAGCTGGTCAGTGGTGAAATCGATGCCGCCCACAGCCTGTACGGCCTGATCTACGCCGTGCACCTGGGGATCGGCGGCGTCGCGCCGACCGACATGGCCGTGCTGATGGGCCTGAACCAGAACGGCCAGAGCATCAACCTGTCCCATGGCTTGCAGGCCCAGGGCGTGACCAGTCCTGAGGCACTGGAACGGCACGTGCACCAAACTCGCCCGAAACTGACCTTCGCCCAGACCTTCCCCACCGGCACCCATGCCATGTGGCTGTATTACTGGCTTGCGGCCCAGGGCATCCATCCCTTGTCGGATGTCGACAGCGTCGTGGTACCGCCGCCGCAAATGATCGCGCACCTGCAAGCCGGACGTATCGACGGTTTTTGCGTCGGTGAACCCTGGTGCGCCAGCGCGGTGAAGCAGAACCTGGGCTTCACCCTGGCGACCACCCAGACCATCTGGCCTGATCACCCGGAAAAAGTCCTGGGCTGCACCCGCGCATTCGTCGAGCAGTACCCCAATACCGCCCGGGCCCTGGTCATGGCGATCCTCGAAGCCAGCCGCTTCATCGAACAAAGCAGCGAAAACCGTCGCAGCACCGCACAACTGTTGAGCGCGCCCGAATACCTCGACGCACCACTGGACTGCATCGAGCCGCGCTTGCTGGGGATCTACGCCGATGGCCTGGGCAACAGTTGGCAGGATCCCCATGCCATGCGCTTTCATGGCAATGGCGAGGTGAACCTGCCGTACTTGTCCGACGGCATGTGGTTCATGACCCAGTTCCGCCGCTGGGGCCTGTTGCGCGAAGACCCGGATTACCTGGCCGTGGCCCAGGACGTCCAGCAGCTCAAGCTGTACCGTGAAGCCGCTAGCGCACTGGGCATCGCGTCCCCGTGCCAGGACATGCGCAGCAGCCAGTTGATCGATGGCACCCTCTGGGACGGTTCGGACCCGGCCAAGTATGCCCGCAGCTTCAAACTGCACGCCTTGAGCGATGCGGCTCCCCTTTTCGCCAGCCGCTGACAGGAGCCTCGACCATGCTGCGTATCCTGCTGATCAACGACACCGCGAAAAAAGTCGGCCGCCTCAAAGCCGCCCTGATTGAAGCCGGATTCGAAGTCATCGATGAATCCGGATTGACCATCGACCTGCCGGCGCGCGTCGAAACGGTGCGTCCGGACGTGATTTTGATCGATACCGAGTCACCCGGACGCGATGTCATGGAGCAAGTGGTGCTGGTCAGCCGCGACCAACCACGACCGATTGTCATGTTTACCGACGAGCACGACCCGGATGTCATGCGCCAGGCGATCAAATCGGGGGTGAGCGCCTACATCGTCGAAGGCATCCACGCCGCACGTCTGCAACCGATCCTCGACGTGGCCATGGCCCGCTTCGAAAGCGACCAGGCCCTGCGCGCCCAGCTCCTGGCCCGCGACCAGCAACTGGCCGAGCGCAAGCGCATCGAACTGGCCAAGGGCATGTTGATGAAGATGAAGGAATGCAACGAGGAGCAGGCCTACACCCTGATGCGCCGCCAGGCCATGAGCCGCCAGCAGAAGCTGATCCAGGTGGCGGAACAGATCATTGCCATGAATGAGCTGCTGGGCTGAAGACCTTGTAGCGCCTGCCTTACCGCCCTACTGATGATCGTTCCCACGCTCTGCGTGGGAATGCATCCCATGACGCTCTGCGTCACCTTGTGAAGCGGAACGCGGAGCGTCCCTGGCGCGGCATTCCCGCGCAGAGCGTAGGAATGATAGTGACAGACTTGGCACAGATCTCGCTTAAGCAAACCCACAGGTAACCAACGGCGGTTGCCCCACCTACGACAAAGACGTCGCACACCCTCCTTGCCTCTCTGGCGATCCGGGTTGCGGCGTTTTTTTGTTTTGGCCCCTCGGGGCCGGTGGTGCGACCACAGACGGCGCACTGCTCAAAGCACTGACTCATTTCTCGAGACTTTTACAGCTGAGGTGCGCGATGAATTCAAGCTTCTGGAAATCCGGCCATACCCCGACACTGTTCGCGGCCTTCCTCTACTTCGACCTGAGCTTCATGGTCTGGTACCTGCTCGGTCCACTGGCGGTACAGATCTCTGCCGACCTGCACCTGACCACCCAGCAACGCGGCCTGATGGTCGCGACGCCGATCCTGGCTGGCGCCGTACTGCGGTTGTTCATGGGCCTGCTGGCCGATCGGATTTCGCCGAAGACTGCTGGCATGGTGGGCCAGGTGATTGTGATCGGTGCGCTGTTCTGCGCCTGGAAACTGGGCATCCACAGCTACGAGCAAGCGTTGTTGCTAGGCCTGTTTCTGGGCGTGGCCGGCGCTTCGTTCGCCGTGGCCCTGCCGCTGGCGTCCCAGTGGTATCCGCCACAGCACCAGGGCAAGGCCATGGGCATCGCCGGTGCCGGTAACTCGGGCACCGTGCTCGCGGCGCTGATCGCTCCGGTCATGGCGGTGGCCTTCGGCTGGAGCAACGTGTTCGGCTTCGCGCTGATCCCCCTGGTGCTGACCCTGGTGCTCTTCGCCTGGTTGGCCAAGAACGCCCCCGAGCGGCCAAAAGCCAAATCCATGGCCGACTACCTCAAGGCCCTGGGCGACCGCGACAGCTGGTGGTTCATGTTCTTCTACAGCGTGACCTTCGGCGGCTTCATCGGCCTGGCCAGCGCCCTGCCCGGCTACTTCAACGACCAATATGGCCTGAGCCCGGTCACCGCTGGCTACTACACCGCCGCCTGCGTCTTCGGTGGCAGCCTGATGCGTCCATTGGGCGGCGCCCTGGCGGACCGTTTCGGCGGCATCCGCACCTTGCTGGGCATGTACACCGTCGCGGCCGTCTGCATCGCCGCAGTGGGCTTCAACCTGCCGAGCTCCTACGCCGCCCTGGCCCTGTTCGTCTGCACCATGCTCGGTTTGGGTGCGGGCAACGGCGCGGTGTTCCAACTGGTGCCACAACGCTTCCGTCGCGAGATCGGCGTGATGACCGGGCTGATCGGCATGGCCGGCGGCATCGGCGGCTTCGCCCTGGCGGCGGGCATGGGCGCGATCAAGCAGAGCACCGGCAGCTATCAACTGGCATTGTGGTTGTTTGCCAGCCTCGGTGTCCTGGCCTGGTTCGGCCTGCACGGCGTCAAGCGCCGTTGGAGGACCACTTGGGGTTCGGCCGCCGTCACCGCGGCTCGGGTATAAATAACCCCCATGAGCCTGCAACTGAGTTTCGCCGAAGCCAGTGCCATCGGCCCGCGGGAAGAAAACCAGGACGCCTTGCGCCTGGTCACCCCGGCGCCGGCCCTGGCCGCCAGCAAGGGATACCTGTTCGCCATCGCCGACGGCGTGAGCCAATGCGCCGATGGCGGGCTGGCCGCCCGTTCGACCTTGCAGGCCCTGGCCCTGGATTACTACTCCACGCCACAGACCTGGGGCGTGGCCCAGGCATTGGACCGGTTGCTGTTGGCGCAGAATCGCTGGCTGCAAGCCAACGGTGGCGGGCAACCGCTGCTCACCACCGTCAGCGTCCTGGTCCTGCGGGGCCGGCGCTTCACCTTGGCCCACGTCGGCGATTGCCGGGTCTACCGCTGGCACGCCGATCAGCTGCAACGGGTCAGCGAAGACCACGTCTGGGAACAACAGGGCATGCAGCATGTGCTCAAGCGTGCCCTGGGCCTGGACCAACACCTGATCCTCGACTTTCTTGACGGCGAACTGCGCATCGACGAAACCTTCGTATTGCTCAGTGATGGCGTCTGGGCGGTGCTGGGCGACACGGCCATTGCCGGCATTCTTCGGGATCAACCGGACCTGGACGTCGCCGCCCAGACCCTGGTCAACGCCGCGCACCTGGCCGGCAGCCAGGACAACGCCAGCGCCTTGCTGGTGCGGGTCGACGCGGTGGGCGAAGCGAGCATCGGCGATGCGCTGATCCAGTTGCAGCAATGGCCCCTGCCGCCTGCGCTGAAACCGGGCCAGGTGTTCGAGGGCTGGCAGATCGAAAGCCTGCTCGGTCAGAGCCAGCAATCGTTGCTCTACCGGGTACACGATGGTCAGGGCCAACCTTGGCTACTGAAAACCCTGCCCGCGCAGCTACGCGACGATAGCCGCGCGGGGCAGGCGTTGCTCTCGGAGGAGTGGTTTCTCAAGCGCGTCGCCGGGCGGCAGTTTCCAGAGGTCCATGGGGTTCCCCAGCGTCAGCATTTGTATTACGTGATGCGTGAATATCCGGGCGCGACCCTGGCCGAGCTGTTCAACCAGGGCGGGCCACTGCCTCTGGCCCAGTGGCTGGAACTGGCGCAGCGGCTGGTGCGGGCAGTAGGCCTGTTACATCGAAGGCAGATCTACCACCGCGACATCAAGCCGGAAAACCTGCACCTGGGGGATGACGGGGAATTGCGTCTGCTCGACTTCGGCCTGGCGTACTGTCCGGGCCTGTCCGAAGACCAGGCCAACGTCCTGCCCGGCACCCCCAGCTACATTGCCCCGGAAGCCTTCGCCGGCACCGCGCCGACGGCGCAACAGGACTTGTACTCGGTCGGCGTGACCTTGTACTTCCTGCTGACCGGGCATTATCCCTACGGCGAAATCGAAGCCTTCCAACGCCCGCGCTTTGGCGTACCGGTCAGTGCCAGTCGCTATCGACCGGACTTGGCCGAATGGCTCGGGCAAAGCCTGGAACGCGCCGTCGCCGCAGACCCGGAGCAACGCTTTGAAACCGCCGAAGAGTGGTTGTTGCTGCTGGAGCAGGGTGAACGCCGCAGCTTGAACGTAAGGCCCCGGCCACTGTTGGAGCGCGAGCCGCTGAAGGTCTGGCGGACCTTGGCACTGGTGTCCCTGGTGGTGAACATCGTGCTGCTGTTTTTGGTGTTTCACGGCTCATGATTATTGTGGCGAGGGGATTTATCCCCGCTGGGCTGCGCAAGCAGCCCTAAAGCAATGATCTCAATCTTCCTGGCACACCGCGTTGCCTGGCTTGGGGCCACTTGCGCAGCCCAACGGGGATAAATCCCCTCGCCACAGGGCCTAGTTCACTACGCTCCATTACCGGGCAACACGCTTTGATTCGGTGCAATAAATCCCTCCCCAATCCGCTCAACCAACCCGCAGCTCAATAAATCCGCACCTTCAAGCCACTTGGCACAACCACTGCATAACCTCTCTCACCATACATAAAGCAACGCCTCCAACGATGAAGGCGGTGCTTCCCGAGAGAACGGGACCAGGACAAAGGCGTCCTCGCTAGCTTGCTAGCGGGACGCCTTTTTTTGTTTTCGTAAAAATTGCCGAGCCAGTCCGATCACCGTGATAAAGCGGACCTGAGCTTGCGGAGAACCCTGATGAAAAAACTCAAACTGGTAATGATCGGCAACGGCATGGCCGGGGTTCGAACCCTCGAGGAACTGCTCAAGCTGAGCAACGAGCTGTACGACATCACGGTGTTCGGCGCCGAGCCCCACACCAACTACAACCGCATCCTGCTCTCGCCGGTGCTGGCCGGTGAGCAGACCTTCGAAGAGATCGTGCTCAACGACCTGAGCTGGTACCTGGACAACAACATCAAGCTGCTGCTCAACCGCAAAGTGGTGGAGATCGATCGGGTCAAGCGCCGGGTCATCGCCGAAGATGGCAGCGAAGCCGAATACGACCGCCTGCTGATCGCCACCGGCTCCACGCCCTTCATCCTGCCGATTCCCGGCAACACCCTGGACGGCGTGATCGGCTACCGCGACATCGCCGACACCCAGGCGATGATCGACACCGCCAAGACCCACAAGCACGCCGTGGTCATCGGCGGCGGCCTGCTCGGCCTGGAAGCCGCCAATGGCTTGAAGCTACGGGGCATGGACGTGACCGTGGTGCACCTGGGCGAATGGCTGCTGGAACGGCAACTGGACAAGACCAGCGGCCAATTGCTGCAGACCGCCCTGGAAAACCGGGGCTTGAAATTCCGCCTCAGCGAGCAGACCCAGGCCTTGCACGACGCCGGCAATGGCCGGGTCGGCTCGGTGCAGTTCAAGAACGGCGACATCATCCCCGCCGACCTGGTGGTGATGGCCGCCGGCATCCGGCCCAACACCGAGTTGGCGGAAAAATCCGGCATCCCCTGCAACCGCGGGATCCTGGTCAACGACACGATGCAAACCTACGACCCGCGCATCTACGCCATCGGTGAATGCGCCAGCCACCGTGGCACCGCTTACGGCCTGGTGGCGCCGTTGTTCGAACAGGCCAAGGTCTGCGCCAACCACCTCGCACAACTGGGCTTCGCCACCTACAAGGGCTCAGTGACCTCGACCAAACTCAAGGTCACCGGTATCGACCTGTTCTCCGCCGGGGACTTCATGGGCGGCGAAGGCACCGAGACCATCACCCTTTCCGACCCGATCGGCGGCGTCTACAAAAAGCTGGTGATCAAGGATGACGTGCTGGTCGGTGCCTGCCTGTACGGCGATACCGCAGATGGCGGCTGGTACTTCCGCCAGATCCGTGAAAACCACGGCATCAGCGAGATCCGCGATCACCTGATGTTTGGCGAGAACGCCTTGGGCGACGTCGGTCACCAAGGCCAGGACAAGGCCATGAGCATGGCCGACAGCGCCGAAGTCTGCGGCTGCAACGGCGTGTGCAAGGGCACCATCGTCAAGGCGATCCAGGAACACGGGCTGTTCAGCGTCGATGACGTGAAGAAACACACCAAGGCCGCCAGCTCCTGCGGTTCCTGCGCCGGCCTGGTAGAGCAGATCCTGATCAACACCGTGGGTGGCGCGGCGGACGTCAAGCCGAAAAGCGAAAAAGCCATCTGCGGTTGCAGCGACCTCAACCACGGCCAGATCCGCCAGGCAATCCGCGACCAGCACCTGCTGACCATCGCCGGGACCATGAGTTACCTGAACTGGCGGACCCCGAACGGCTGCGCCACCTGCCGCCCGGCGTTGAACTACTACCTGATCTCCACCTGGCCCGGCGAAGCCCAGGACGACCCGCAGTCGCGCCTGATCAACGAACGTGCCCACGCCAACATTCAGAAAGACGGCACCTACTCGGTCGTGCCACGGATGTGGGGCGGCGTGACCAATCCTGCGGAACTGCGGCGCATCGCCGACGTGGCCGACAAATACAACGTACCCATGGTCAAGGTCACCGGCGGCCAGCGTATCGACCTGCTGGGCATCAAGAAGCAAGACCTGCCCGGCGTCTGGAAAGACCTCGACATGCCGTCCGGCCACGCCTACGGCAAATCCATCCGCACCGTGAAAACCTGCGTGGGTAGCGAGTTCTGCCGCTTTGGCACGCAAAACTCGACCCAACTGGGTATCGAGCTGGAGCACGACCTGTTCAACATGTGGTCGCCCCACAAGGTCAAGCTGGCCGTTTCCGGTTGCCCGCGCAACTGCTCGGAAGCCGGCATCAAGGACGTCGGCATCATCGGTGTCGACTCCGGCTGGGAGATGTACATCGGTGGCAACGGCGGGATCAAGACCGAGGTCGCCGAGTTTTTCGTCAAACTCAAGACCGCCGAGGAAGTGCGCGAATACAACGGCGCCTTCCTGCAGCTGTACCGCGAAGAAGCCTTCTACCTCGAACGCACCGTGCATTACATGCAGCGGGTCGGCATGGAGCACATCAAGAAAGCCGTGCTTGAGGACCCAGAACGGCGCAAAGCCCTCCATGAACGCTTGAAGTTTTCCCTGTCGCTGGAACAGGACCCGTGGAAACAGCGCCTGGAACAACCCCAGCTGAAGAAAGAGTTCGAGGTCATCCCCGTGAAAAACCTGGAGGTGCTGGCATGAACTGGCTGGATATCTGTGCACTGGAAGAAATCAATGTCCTCGGCTCGCGCATCATCAATGGCCCGAAAGGCGATATCGCGATTTTTCGGACCAGCGATGATGAAGTGTTCGCCCTGGATGACCGTTGCCCGCACAAGGGTGGCCCGCTGTCCCAAGGCTTGGTCTATGGCAAACGCGTGGCCTGCCCGCTGCACAATTGGCAGATCGACTTGGAAACCGGCCAGGCCCAGGCTCCGGATGTGGGCTGCGCCCATCATCATTCGGCGCGGGTCGAGAACGGTCGGGTACAGTTGGCACTGCGGGACGCAAGCTGATGAACCGCCAAATCACTGCCTCGACCTGCTGTTATTGCGGGGTCGGTTGCGGCGTCCTGATCGAGCATGACGGCGAGCGCATCCTCGGCGTCAGCGGCGATCCCGCCCATCCGGCCAACTTTGGCAAACTGTGCAGCAAGGGCTCCACCCTGCACCTGACCGGCGACCTCGCCGCTCGCGCCCTCTACCCGGAACTGCGCCTGGGCAAAGGCCTGGCCCGGGCCCGCAGCGACTGGGACAGCGCCCTGGATCACGCCGCCAGCGTCTTCGCCGAGACCATCGCCGAGCACGGCCCGGACAGCGTGGCGTTCTACATCTCCGGGCAACTGCTGACCGAGGACTACTATGCCTTCAACAAGCTCGCCCGGGCATTGGTGGGCACCAATAACATCGACAGCAATTCGCGGCTGTGCATGTCCTCCGCCGTGGTGGGCTACAAGCGCAGCCTCGGCGCCGACGCCCCGCCCTGCAGCTACGAAGACCTGGAGATGAGCGACTGCGTGATGATCGTCGGCAGTAACATGGCCTACGCCCATCCCATCCTCTTTCGCCGCCTCGAAGAGGCCAAATCCCGCCGGCCACAGATGAAAATCATCGTCATCGACCCCCGGCGCACCGACACCTGCGACCTGGCAGACCTGCACCTGGCGATCCTGCCGGGCACCGATGTCGCCTTGTTCCATGGGATTCTGCACTTGCTGCTGTGGGAAGACTGGGTTGACCGCGACTTCATCAAGGCCCACACCGAAGGCCTGGCGGACCTGAAAAACCTGGTGCGTGACTACATCCCGAGCATGGTCGCCCAACTGTGCGGTATCAGCGTCGAGCAACTGCACCTGTGCGCCGAATGGGTCGGCACGTCGCCGAGTTTCCTGTCGCTGTGGTGCATGGGCTTGAACCAGTCCACCGCCGGCAGCGCCAAGAACAGCGCATTGATCAACTTACATCTGGCCACCGGGCAAATCGGCCGGCCAGGTGCGGGACCTTTCTCACTGACCGGCCAGCCCAATGCCATGGGCGGACGGGAAACCGGCAGCCTGTCCAACCTGCTGCCAGGTCATCGCGAAGCAGCCAACCCGGAGCATCGCGCCGACGTCGCCCGTTACTGGGGCGTCGAGCAATTGCCCGCCACCACGGGCTTGAGCGCCATCGAATTGTTCGAGCAGGTTCGCAGCGGCAAGATCAAGGCCCTGTGGATCGCCTGCACCAACCCGGCCCAATCGATGCCGGACCAGACGGCGGTACGTGAAGCCCTGCAAGCCTGCCCGTTCGTGGTTTTGCAGGAGGCGTTCCGGACCACCGAAACCGCCGCATTCGCCGACCTGCTGCTGCCGGCAGCCAGCTGGGGTGAGAAAGAAGGTTCGGTGACCAACTCCGAACGGCGCATTTCCCACGTCCGCCGGGCAATCGGCGCGCCGGGTGAAGCGCGGGCGGACTGGGCAATCACGGTGGATTTCGCACAACGCCTGGAGAAACGCCTGCGGCCCGGCCAGCCCAGCCTGTTCGCCTTTGAAACCCCGGCCCAATTGTTCGATGAATACAAGCAATTGACCCGGGGTCGCGACCTGGACTTGTCCGGCATCAGCCATGCGTTGATCGATCAACTCGGTCCGCAGCAATGGCCCTTCCCGGAAGGCGCGACCGTCGGAACGGCGCGTTTGTACGTGGACGGGATTTTTCCCACCGACAGCGGCCGCGCCCGGTTCGTGGCCGACCCGTATCGCGCCGCCAAGGAACTGCGTGACGCCCGCTACCCGCTGACCCTCAACACCGGTCGGCTACGCGACCAATGGCACGGCATGAGCCGCACCGGCACCGCCGCCCAGTTGTTTGGTCATGTGAACGAAGCGGTACTGAGCCTGCATCCCGACGAACTGCAGCGCCATCGCCTGCAAGCGGGCGACCTGGTCAGCCTCAAGAGTCGTCGCGGCAGCGTGATCGTGGCCGTGGACAGCGACGATAGCGTGCGTCCCGGCCAGGCGTTCCTGCCCATGCACTGGGGCGACCGGTTCCTCAAGGGCGGGGTCAATACCCTGACGCAACCCGCCTTCGATCCCTTGTCGAAACAACCGGAACTCAAGCACAGCGGCGTGCGCCTGGAACCGGTGAACCTGCCTTGGCAGTTTTTCGCCTTGATCGAAGGCGATGTTCAACAGCATCTGGAAGCCCTGCGCCCCCTGTGTGAGGCGTTTTCCTATGTCAGCCTGAGCCTGACTGGCCGTGAGCGTCCCGCGTTGCTGATTCGCGCTGCCAGCGCCGTTACCCCTGAACCGCAACTGCTCCAGGCCATCGACGAACAATTGGGTCTGATTGATGGGCCGGTGCTGGCCTATGACGATCCGCGTCGCTCCATCGGTAAGCGGGTGCGCATAGAAAACGGCCGCATCACCGCTATTCGCCTGGCCGGCGAAACCCTGGCCCGACACTGGTTGCAGAACCTGTGGCTGGAAGGTCGTGCCAATGAACAACTGCGGCGCTGGCTGCTGGCGCCTTTGAGCGCGCCGCCGGGCAATGTCGGCGCAGCAACGGGTGGCAGCAAAACGCTGTGCAACTGCATGAACGTCAGCCAGCGTGCGATCTGCGCAGGTATTGAACGTGGCCTGGACTTGCAGGGGCTCAAACAGGAGCTGGGCTGTGGCACGCAATGCGGCTCCTGCGTACCGGAAATCAAGCGCCTGCTGGTTGCCACTGCGCAACCACTGGCGGCTATCTCGTGAGGAAAACACTATGAACGCAAAAGTCTGGCTGGTGGGTGCAGGTCCTGGTGACCCTGAATTACTGACCCTCAAAGCCGTGCGCGCCCTGCGCGAGGCCGACGTGGTGTTGATCGACGATCTGGTCAACGCAGCGGTGCTGGAACATTGCCCCGATGCGCGCATCATTGCCGTGGGCAAGCGCGGCGGGTGCCGCTCCACACCCCAGGCCTTCATTCATCGATTGATGCTGCGTTATGCCCGCCAGGGCAAATGCGTGGTGCGCCTCAAGGGCGGCGACCCCTGCATCTTCGGCCGCGGTGGTGAAGAGGCGCAGTGGCTGCGCGAGCAGGGTGTCGAAGTGGAGATGGTCAATGGCATCACCGCCGGCCTCGCGGGGGCGACCCAATGCGATATTCCACTGACCCTGCGCGGGGTTGCCCGGGGCGTGACGCTGGTGACGGCCCACACCCAGGACGGCAGTAGCCTGAACTGGCAAGCCTTGGCGCAAAGCGGCACGACGCTGGTGGTGTACATGGGTGTGGCGAAGCTGAGCGAGATCCGCGAACAGTTGCTGGCCGGTGGCTTGGCGGCGAACACGCCTGTCGCCATGATCGAAAATGCGTCCCTGCCCCATCAACGTGACTGCCGCAGCGACTTGGCCTCGATGGAAGCCGATGCGAACGCCTTTCAACTCAAGAGCCCGGCGATCCTGGTGATTGGCGCGGTGGCAGCGGCCGCTGAACTCGCCGGATCGCAGCCTGCGTGGGTCCAGGCGTCGGCGCTATAACAAACCACACCGAACCTGTGGGAGCGAGCCTGTTCGCGATAGCGGTGGGTCTGCATCATTGATGTTGACTGATACGCCGCCATCGCGAGCAAGCCCGCTCCCACAGGTATTGTTTTGTCTGGCACAAGCTGCGTCCCACAAATCGCAGACAAAGAAAAGCCCGGCCTAAGCCGGGCTTTTCTATAGCGTCAGGCTAATTACTTAGCTTGGGCTTCAACCTGCGCTTCTACGCGACGGTTAACTGCACGACCAGCTTCAGTGGCGTTGTCGGCAACTGGGCGGGATTCGCCGTAGCCAACAGCCTGAACGCGGGACGATTCAACACCGTACTGGTTGGTCAGAACTTGTTGAACGGCTTTTGCACGACGCTCAGACAGTTTCTGGTTGTAAGCGTCAGGACCGACGGAGTCAGTGTGACCTTCAACAGTGGTGCTGGTGGATGGGTACTGCTTCATGAAGTCAGCCAGGTTCTTGATGTCGCCGTAGCTGTTAGGCTTGACAACCGACTTGTCGAAGTCGAACTTCACGTCCAGCTCAACACGTACGACTTCAGCAACAGCTGGGCAGCCATCAGCGTCAACGGTTACGTTGGCTGGGGTGTCAGGGCACTTGTCGACGTTGTCGCACACGCCATCGTTGTCGCTGTCGGAGCAGACTTCAGCCGGAGCTGGAACTGGAGCAGCAGCAGGCTTGGAGCCGCCACCGAAGTTCACACCGATACCGACGCTTGGAGCCCACTCGGTGTCGCCCTGGTCGATGTTGTACTGAGCTTCAACGCCGGCACGGGCGTAGAAGTTCTCGGTGAAGTACAGCTTGGCGCCGCCACCAACGTTGGCGAAGGTGGAACGGTTACGACCGTTGCTGCCATTCTGGTCGATGCTCTGGTCGGAGAAACCGGCAGAGACGTAAGGACGCAGCATGTCGCCTGGGTTGTTGAAGTGGTACAGAGCGTCCAGAGCGGTGTTGGCGCCTTTGACGTTGGTGCCGTCGTCAGTACGGGCGTTGTGCACTTCGTCGTAGGCCAGACGCAGTTCAACGTCGTCGGTCAGGAAGTAACCAACCGAACCGCCGAACAGGTTGCCGTTGTTCTTGAAGTTACGAGCGCTGTCGAATTGTTCTTTCTTGGCGAAGCCTTCGATTTCAACTGCGCCTTGGCCTTGTGCCAGAGCGCCGAACGAAGTGGCAGCAATCAAAGAACCAATGGCAAAGCCCAAGGTGTTTTTCAGTTTCATCCGTTAAATCCCCATCTGGTGATTGTGAAGCAGTCCCGCAAACCGGGGGACAACTCGGCGGCAAGTCTATCAGAACTTGCCTACACGTAAGAGATATTTGCGCCGAACTTAAGTTTCAGCAATGCCCGCAAATTTCTCACGCAATTTGTCGAGCGCGCGCTTGTAACGCATTTTTGTCGCGCTCAAACCCATATGCATTATGTCTGCGATCTCCTGGAATTCCAGCTCTGCGACAAATCGTAGCACCAGAATTTCCCGATCGATCGGGTTCACATAGACCAGCCAGCGATCGAGTCCCCCCTTCTCCTCGGGCTTGGGCGCCTTATCTTCCGACGCTTCCTCCAGAGGATCCAGGCTCAAAGCGTCCATCAAGCGACGCTTTCGCCGTTCCTTGCGATACTGCGTGATGCATTCGTTGTAGGTGATGCTGTAGAGCCAGGTCTTGAACTTCGATTTCCCCTCGAAGTTCTTCAGGCCATACAGCACCTTCAACATCACCTCCTGACAGACATCATCAGCATCGCGATCGTTCCCAAGATATCGTGCACAAACGTTAAATAATGTTCTCTGGTAACGGCGCATCAACTCTTCATAGGCGCGCGTTACGTGAAACAGCTCGGTATGCGCGCGCGCGACCAACTCCTCATCGGAGAGATCACGGGGGTCGTAGCGCGTAGATAGCGATTGGGGTTTGTTCAAAACAAGTCGGGCCGACAGTCTAGGTCAATGTGCGCCGCAGCCTGCGATAGCAGGCATTTTGCGGCGGCATACATTAGCAGGATTTGCCGGGTTAGCGGCTACTCACATGCTGTTCCAGCAGGATCCGATTGGAAAGCGACACCAGCTCGCCCTCCTCGGTCAGCAATGTGGTCTTCACCGTGCCAATCTCTTCGATCTGGCCTTCGACCTCGCCTACACGCACTTGTTGCCCAACCTCATACAATTCACGCACATAGATTCCCGCCAGTATCTGACCGGCGATTTCACGACTCCCCAATCCCATTGCCAGCGCAACCGCCAGACCAACGGTAATCAAAACGATCACGATCACGTGGTTGAGCAGGTCTGTCTTGACCTCCAACTGGCTGATCGCCACCGAAATACTTATGATGATCACCAGGCCCTGGGCAATTCGCCCTACGCCAGCGGCGTAGTCCAGCCCCACGCCCTCGGCCGCGCCGCGCACCAGCCCATTGGCCAGTTGCGCCAGCAGAACGCCGACCAGCAATACCAGCGCAGCACCAAAAACCTTCGGCAAATACAATGCGAGCATATCGAGCGTCGCCGAAACTCGCTCAAGGCCAAGGGATTCTGCTGCGGAAACCAGGAAAATCAGCAATACAAACCAGTACACGATCTTGCCGACCAGGGTCGAGATCGGTACCTGGATGCCGCCACGGGACAGCAACTTGGTCAGGCCGGTGCCGCCCATCAGGCGATCGAGGCCCAGCTTGGCGAGCAACTTGGACAGCAACGTGTCCAGCAGCTTGGCCACGACAAAGCCCAACAGCAGCACCACCAGGGCGCCGAAGAGGTTCGGGATGAAGTTAGCTACTTTGGTCCACAACGCAGTCATCGCCGTGACGAGGCTCTGGGTCCAGAGATCAAGTTCCATATTCAATCAGCCTTATCAGCGGTGCGAGTAACAGGTTTACGGCGGGAAACCGGCGAGAGATGGGCCGATCCGTTATTCAGGGCAATCATCAGCGCGGGCAACCAGCGGCCCAGCAGGCTGAACAGATCGCCGGCGCCGACCTGGCGGTTGGCGGTTTTCAGTACACGTCCCAGGCATGCATCGTCGTCCCGGCTGGACGGCGAAGCCTTGAGCATGTCGCGCAAAGACTGTTCAAACGGATCGTGCATACGCACCTCTCGTGATGTCTGTGGAAGACGCGATCAAATTTCGTCGGGTCACATGAAACCCCATCACACCCAGCGCAAACGACGGAACAACCACCACTGCCCCAGCGCCACGCAGATCATCAGCAAGCACGCGACCATGAAACCGTAGGGGCTTTCGGAAAACGGAATGCCGCCGACGTTGATACCCAGAAGGCCGGTGAGAAAACTCATCGGCAGGAAAATCCCGGTGACGATACCGAAGCGGTACATGGTGCGGTTCATGCGCACCGAAAGGCGTCGGTCTTCGGCCTCCAGCACAAGCCCCACGCGCTCTCGAGTCAATTCCAGCTCCTCGAGGTAACGGGTCAGGCTGTTGTTCAATTCGTTCCAGTAGTCGCCGTCATCGTCGCAAAACCATGGCAGTTTGAGCCGCGTCATCTGGCCGAAGATGTCCCGCTGTGGCGCCAGGAATCGCTTGAGCCCGGCAGCCCGTCGACGGATGTGCAAAATGGCGTCGTGCTCGGGAGTATACCGTTCGTCGGTATCGAGTTTTTCTTCCTCGCCATCGACGATTTCGGAGAGGCAGGTGACCAGGTCCTGCACCTTATTGGTGAGGTATTGCGCCATGTAGAGGATGAGTTCGGACGCCGTCTTCGGGCCCTTGCCCTCGGCCAGTTGCGCCAGTAGCTCATCGGTGGCGCGCAACGGACGCAGGCGCAGGGAGATCACCCGCTGGGCGGACGCAAAGATCCGTACCGACACCATGTCTTCAGGTTCGGCGCCCGGGTTGAGATTGATCCCCCGCAGGAACAGCAGCAGCTCGGCATTGGGCAACGGCAACAGCCGCGGCCGGGTGTTTTCTTCGAGCAGCAGGTCGCAGTTGAACTCGCTCAGGCCACTGGATTTGCGCAACCAGGTGTGGGTTTGCGGATGACTGCGATCCCAGTGCAGCCACAGGCTTTCGTGGGCCTGCAACTGCAAATCGTCGAGTTCGGTCCGGGCTATGGAACGCGCGCCGCCTTTACCGTCCAGCACCAGGGCATGCACCAGCCCCCACTGCGCGTTTTCTTCCTCGAACATCCTCATCCCTTATGGCTGTACTGCTTCATTCAGGCATTTTCAGCGGGCTTGGCGAGACGATCACGCCGTTATTGTCCGCATAGACATACTCGCCCGGACGAAACGTCACGCCGGCAAAGGTCACCGGCACATTGAGTTCGCCAACGCCGCGCCGGTCGGTCTTCATCGGGTGACTGGCCAGGGCCTGGACCCCGAGGTCCGTCTGGGCAATGATGTCGACGTCGCGGATGCAACCGTAGACCACCAGCCCTTCCCAGCCGTTTTTCGCGGCCTTTTCCGCCAGCATGTCCCCCAGCAGCGCCCGACGCAGGGAACCGCCGCCATCGACCACCAGCACCTTGCCGTTGCCCTTGAGTTCAACCTGCTCCTTGACCCGCGAGTTGTCCTCGAAGCACTTGATGGTCACGATTTCGCCGCCGAAGGAATCGCGGCCGCCGAAATTGCTGAACATCGGCTCCAACACCTGCACCAGTTCCGGGTAGGCGTCGCACAGGTCGGGCGTGAGGTAATGGTTCATCGAACAACTCCTGAAAGGCTGGAACGTCAGACTGAATGAACAACCGTTTGTGACTGGAACCGCTTGAAGCGTCATATCTTAGCCGCAAGCCGACAAGAGCGAAATGCCCTTGTCAGAGCCTTCGCCTCAAACCGCCTCGGCCAACTGGGGCTGTTCCGCCAGCAAAGGGGCCTGCTGATCCTTGAGCCAACGCACCACCAGCGGCCAGACTTCAAGATGCGCGGCCTTGCTCACCAGCATCTCGACGTGACCAAAGTCTTCGGTGAACCCCTGTCCCCGGCCCAGGCAGACAAACTGCTTGTGCTCGGAACCGATCTGATCGAAGAGTTTGCGGCACGCCCAGGTCGGGTCCTGGTGATCGCCTGCGGCACTCACGGCCAACACCGGTAACTGGACATCGGCCAACCCGGCCCACCAGTTCTTCTCGGCATCGCCGAAACGTCCGAACAGGCCGTACCAGCGCATGCTTTCCAGGGCCAGGCCGATGGGCTCGTCCTCGGGGCCGCGCTTGAGCCTTGAACCGGACAATTGGGCAAAACGCTTGAGAATGAAGCGACCGCTCCACTCCACTGGCGGAATCTTCAGCGGCCAGTAGGTACGGCTGACCTGGGTACCAAAAAACGCCGCCGAAGCCACCGCCGGCTTGCCCAGGTAATGGCCGCCCAAGGCGGCCGCCAGGGTGATGCCCCCCAGGGAATGACCGATCCAGTGGGGCACTTGCCCGCTCTGCTCACGCACGAAGGCGCCAATGGCCGGCAAGTCGTAGCGGGCGTAGTCGGCCACGCGATTGTTGCGATAACCCTGGTTGCGCTGGGACAACCCATGGCCGCGCATCTCGGGGATCCAGACATCGAACCCCAGGCGTGTCAGGTACGCGCCCAGGCCCAGGCCCTTGGGGGAATACCAGAAGCGCCGATTGGAAAAGCTGCCGTGCAACAGGATCACCGGGACCCCGCGGGTTTCGCAGGCGTCGGCCATGCCCAGCCGGGTGACGGCCAGTTCGACGCTGGCGTCCGGGCTGTTGCCGGGTTTCAAGCGATAGACGTCTTCGCTCAGATCACCGCGCCGCTCGGCGCTGATCAGGGCGACAGGAAAGAGGTTGCTGCTGCTTTGCATAATGCTCTTGCACAAAAAAGGGCGGCATCTGTCAGGAGCCCGCCCTACTTCAATCAAAAAGGGGTCGTGTAACTGTAACGCTGCTCATTGAAGAGGATAAGTGAAACCGTGGCGAGGGAGCTTGCTCCCGCCGGACTGCTTAGCAGTCCCTTTTTTGTGAGCGCTTCGCACTCAAGCGGGAGCAAGCTCCCTCGCCACAATGAACTTCACCAACCTGTAAACAGTATTACCATTGACCGCCCCTTCACTCGATCAGACCGCTGCCTGACCCTCAGCCAGGAAGAACCAGGTTTCCAACACGGAGTCCGGGTTCAACGAAACGCTTTCGATGCCCTGCTCCATCAGCCACTTGGCCAGGTCCGGGTGGTCCGAAGGGCCCTGGCCGCAGATGCCGATGTACTTGCCGGCCTTGTTGCAGGCGGCAATGGCGTTGGCCAGCAGCTTCTTGACCGCCGGATTACGCTCGTCGAACAGGTGCGCGATGATCCCGGAATCGCGGTCCAGGCCCAGGGTCAGCTGGGTCAGGTCGTTGGAACCGATGGAGAAACCGTCGAAGAACTCGAGGAATTCTTCAGCCAGGATCGCGTTGGATGGCAGCTCGCACATCATGATCACGCGCAGGCCATTGTCGCCACGGGCCAGACCGTTTTCGGCCAGCAGATCGACGACCTGGCTAGCTTCGCCCAGGGTCCGGACGAACGGCACCATGATCTCGACGTTGGTCAGGCCCATTTCGTTGCGCACACGCTTGAGGGCGCGGCATTCGAGCTCGAAGCAGTCGCGGAACGATTCGCTGATGTAGCGCGAAGCACCACGGAAGCCCAGCATCGGGTTCTCTTCTTCCGGCTCGTAGAGCTTGCCGCCGATCAGGTTGGCGTATTCGTTGGACTTGAAGTCCGACAGGCGCACGATGACCTTTTTCGGCCAGAACGCCGCCGCCAGGGTGCTGATGCCTTCCACCAGCTTCTCGACGTAGAAACCGACCGGATCGTTGTAACCGGCAATGCGCTTGTCGACGCTGTCCTTGATGTCCTGCGGCAGGCCGTCGTAGTTCAGCAGTGCCTTGGGGTGCACGCCGATCATGCGGTTGATGATGAACTCCAGGCGGGCCAGGCCCACGCCAGCGTTCGGCAGTTGCGCGAAGTCAAAGGCGCGATCCGGGTTGCCGACGTTCATCATGATCTTGAACGGCAGGTCCGGCATGGCGTCCACGGAGTTCTTCTTGATGTCGAAGCCCAGTTCGCCCTCGAAGATGTAGCCGGTATCGCCTTCGGCGCAGGACACGGTCACGCCCTGGCCGTCTTTCAACAACTGGGTGGCGTTGCCGCAACCCACCACGGCCGGGATCCCCAGTTCGCGGGCGATGATCGCCGCGTGGCAGGTACGCCCGCCGCGGTTGGTGACGATGGCGCTGGCGCGCTTCATCACCGGTTCCCAGTCCGGGTCGGTCATGTCGGAGACCAGTACGTCGCCGGCCTGGACCTTGTCCATCTCCGAGACGTCGTTGATGATCCGTACCTTGCCGGCGCCGATGCGCTGGCCGATGGCACGGCCTTCCACCAGCACGGTGCCGGTTTCTTTCAACAGGTAACGTTCCATGACGTTGGCCTGGGTGCGGCTCTTCACGGTTTCCGGACGGGCCTGCACGATGTACAGCTTGCCGTCGTCACCGTCCTTGGCCCATTCGATGTCCATCGGGCACTTGTAGTGCTGCTCGATGATCATCGCCTGCTTGGCCAGTTCGCTGACTTCGGCGTCAGTCAGGCAGAAACGCGCGCGCTCGGCCTTGTCCACGTCGACGGTCTTCACCGAACGACCGGCCTTGGCTTCGTCGCCGTAGATCATCTTGATGGCCTTGCTGCCCAGGTTGCGGCGCAGGATGGCCGGGCGACCGGCTTGCAGCGTGCCTTTGTGGACGTAGAACTCATCGGGGTTCACCGCGCCCTGCACGACGGTTTCACCCAGGCCGTAGGCGCCGGTGATGAACACCACGTCACGGAAGCCCGACTCGGTGTCGAGGGTGAACATCACGCCGGCGGTGCCGGTTTCGGAGCGGACCATGCGCTGCACACCAGCGGACAGGGCAACCAGCTTGTGGTCGAAGCCCTGGTGCACGCGGTAGGAAATGGCACGGTCGTTGAAAAGGGAGGCGAAGACTTCCTTGGCGGCACGGATGACGTTTTCCACGCCACGGATGTTCAGGAAGGTTTCCTGCTGGCCGGCGAAGGAGGCATCCGGCAGGTCTTCGGCGGTGGCCGAGGAACGCACGGCGACGGCGATGTCGGGATTGCCTTCGGACAGCTTGGCGAAAGCGGTGCGAATCTCGGCGTTCAGTTTTTCGGGGAACTCGGCTTCCATGATCCATTGGCGGATCTGGGCGCCAGTCTTGGCCAGGGCATTGACGTCATCGACGTCCAGGGCATCGAGCGCATCGTGGATCTGCTTGTTCAGGCCGCTCAGTTCCAGGAAATCACGATAAGCCTGGGCGGTCGTGGCGAAGCCACCTGGCACCGATACACCGGCACCGGCGAGGTTACTGATCATCTCGCCCAGGGATGCGTTCTTGCCCCCCACATGCTCTACATCATGGACGCCGAGCTTATCGAGGGAAACTACGTACTCTACCAAGGTGATCTCTCCACTAACTGTGTTGGAAAAGCTCAAGGCACCGGTGGCTCCAGGGGAGCGATGACCGGCGATATGGCCTGGACCTGGAAAATAAGTGAGAATGCGGGCCACTGGCGGCCAGCAAATCGCGCCTATCATATCCAAGAATCGTCACTAGCTCACTAGCTTAAGGCCCAAGGCGCAAATGAAACGATCTGCTTTCTTTATCTCCGACGGCACCGGCATTACGGCCGAAACGCTAGGCCAAAGCCTGTTGGCACAGTTCGAAAACATTACCTTCGCCAAGTTCATACGGCCGTACATCGACAACGTCGACAAGGCGCGGGCCATGGTACAGCAAATCAATAAAGCCGCCGAAACCGACGGTTTCCGCCCGATTATCTTCGATACCATCGTCAATCAGGACATCCGTGAGATTCTCGCAACGTCCAATGGTTTCATGATCGACATTTTTTCCACGTTCCTGGCGCCCCTGGAACAGGAACTGAGCGAGCATTCCTCCTACTCGGTCGGCAAGTCCCACTCCATTGGCCACAACTCCAACTACATGGAGCGGATAGAGGCGGTCAACTTCGCGCTGGACAACGATGACGGGGCCCGCACGCATTATTACGACAAGGCCGACCTGATCCTAGTGGGGGTGTCGCGCTGTGGTAAGACGCCGACGTGCCTGTACATGGCGATGCAGTTCGGCATCCGTGCGGCCAACTATCCGCTGACCGAAGACGACATGGAGCGCCTGCAACTGCCCAGCGCCCTGCGCGCCCACCAGCACAAGCTGTTCGGCCTGACCATCGACCCGGACCGCCTCACCGCGATCCGCAACGAGCGCAAGCCCAATAGCCGCTATTCGAGCTATGCCCAGTGCGAGTTCGAAGTGCGCGAGGTGGAAAACCTGTTCCGGCGGGAGAATATTCCCCATATCAACTCCACGCATTTTTCCGTGGAAGAGATTTCGGCGAAGATCCTGGTGGAGAAAGGGGTGGAGCGGCGGTTCAAATAACCAGACGGCGTGCCGGAAAGCCTGTGGGAGCGAGCTTGCTCGCGATGACGGAGTGTCAGCCAACATTGATCTTGCTGACCCACCGCAATCGCGAGCAAGCTCGCTCCCACAAGGGATAGGAAGCCTTCCGGCCTATGGTTTCAACCGCTTGAGCAACGCCTGCCCCACCTCCAGCGCCGACGCCGGGTTCTGGCCGGTAATCAGTTCCCGATCCTTCACCACATGGGACGTCCATGGCGCGGTATTGCTGCTGTAGCGCCCGCCCGCCTGCTCCAGCGCGGTCTGTGGATAGAATTTCATGGTCCCGCCGCCCAACAACCCCTTGGCGAGTTCTTCTTCCTGGTTGCTGATCACCGTCATGTTGTACCCCTTGTAGATCCAGTCGGACGGGGGCGAGGCCTGGCCTTTGCTGGCCAACCGACCGACGAAGCCCTTGGCATCAGGCAAGGTCGAGAGCAACGCGATCGGGCCGTGGCAGACCAGCGCGGTGGTCTTGCCCTTGTCATGGAAATGCGTCAACACCCGCCCCAGCGGTGCGCTGGTGAGCAAATCCTGCATGGGCGCATGCCCGCCGGGAATGTACAGGGCATCGAACTGTTCCAGACCGATCTGCTCGACACGGGCCAGGCTGATCACCGGTGAGTCCTTGGCCGAAGTGATATTCAGTTGAGCCAGTAACGCCTGGTAACGCTCCAACTCCGCCGGGTCATTATTGAAGTACATCTTGTCCACCGAGGACCGGTCCAGCGTCGGCGCCTTGCCCTCCGGGGTGGCAAACGTCACGTGGTGACCGGCATCCAGCAACAGCTTCACCGGCTGCAGCAATTCGTTGAGGTAAAACCCGGTGGAGAAGACCTTGCCATTGTTCAGATCCAGATGATCGGAATCCGACAGGACCACCAGCACGTTATCGGCATGGGCCGCGACGCCAATACCCGCCAGAACGACAGACGTTGCCAAGGTCGTGAGCTTTTTCATGATGACTCCAGGATGTTTCGATAAAAGATGCGCTCACTGTATTGATGCCCCGACCGGCGATAAACTGGCGCGCCGGAACATCACTTGGCCCCTGGAGGCAACAATGGCACGCCGATTCGATTATCTGGCCGACGTGGAAGCCTTCGTCACGGTCGTGGAAAAAGGCACCCTCAGCGCCGGTGCCGTGGCACTGGGGACCACGCCTTCGGTATTGAGCCGGGCCATTTCCCGCCTCGAAGCCCGGCTCGGCGTACAGCTGCTGCGACGCACCACGCGGCGGCTGAACCTGACCGACGCCGGCACGTTGTACCTGGAACAGTCACGCTCGGCCTTTGCCCTGATTGACGACGCCGAGCGGCGAATCCAGGGCCAGGACGGTGTCTTGACCGGTCGCGTGCGCTTGAGCGTGCCGACCACCTACGGTCATTACCGCTTGCCCTCGCTGCTGTCGCGTTTCGCCGAGGCTTACCCGCAAGTTCGGGTCGAGTTGAGTATCACCAACCGCAACGTCGATCTGGTGGCCGAGGGGTATGACCTGGCGATCCGCCTTGGGCCACTGCCGGACAGCGGCCTGGTCGGGCGCAAGCTCGAAGACGCTCGCCTGTGCCTGGTGGCCGCGCCGCATTACCTGGAACGCGCCGGAACACCCCGGCACGTCGATGAACTGGCTGCCCACGCCTGCCTGCCTTTCGTAATGCCCAGCAGCGGACGCATCGCACCCTGGCTGTTTCGCGACAATCATGAAGACCGGGAATGGCTGCCGGCGGGCAATGTGCAAGTGTCCGATGATGTATTGGGTATCGTGTCCCTGGCACAGGCCGGGATGGGGATCTGCCAGACCTATGAGTTCATTGTCCGGGAGCGAATCGAGCGCGGGGAATTGATGGCTTTGCTGGAGGACTTTGGCGGGCGCAGCCGACCCTTTTCAATCATCTACCCGCCCCATCGGCAATTGCCGGCGGCGGCGAGGGCGTTGATTGATTTTTTGATCGAGCAATAGCGGGTAATGTCGGCCTTTGTGGGAGCGAGCTTGCTCGCGAGTGCGGAGTGTCAGCCGGCATTGATGTTGCCGATCCACCGCTATCGCGAGCAAGCTCGCTCCCACAGGGGTTCTGATGTGGCTGCAAGATTTGTGTTCTCCCGCAGCCTTCCTGTGGAAAGCTTTCTTGCTGCCACAGGCTCTACATTTAGTGGGCCGCAGCCGCCTGCTCTTCCATCTTCTTGCGCAGGCTCAGCGGGCGCATGTCGGTCCAGACTTCTTCGATGTAGGCCAGGCATTCCTTCTTGAACCCGCTTTTGCCGACGGTACGCCAGCCTTCGGGGACGGCCTTGTAGTCTGGCCAGATCGAATACTGTTCTTCGTGGTTGACCACGACCTGAAAGACGATGTCCTCGCGGTCGAATACTGAAGTCATGGGTGTCTCTCCATCTTTGCTCGAGGTTCGCTGCGTCACATGCGCAGCCAGGATATGAAAGGAACGTACGGGCCCGGGTGAAAATTAGCTGTCGGTGACCGCCGCCTGCAGGGCTCGCCCGAAAATCTCGGCAACCCGGTCGATTTCCGCCTTTGTGATGATCAGCGGTGGCAGGAACCGCACCACGCCGCCCTGCCGGCCACCCAGCTCCAGGATCAGCCCGCGCTTGAGGCATTCGCGCTGCAACCGTGGCGCCAGGCCTGCATGCACCGGCGGATGGCCCAAGGCGTCGGGCTTACCCGTCGGGTCCACCAGTTCAACACCGAGCATCAACCCGCGACCGCGGATATCGCCCAATTGTGGGAAGTCCCGCTGCAGGATGCGCAGGTGCTCGCTCAGGCGTTCGCCCATGGCGGCGGCGTGGGCCGGCAAGGCGTGTTCCTGCAGATAGCGCATCACCGCGGAACCGGCGGCCATGGCCATCTGATTGCCACGGAAGGTGCCGGCGTGAGCACCCGGCAGCCAGGTGTCGAGCCAGTCGCGATAAACCACCACCGCCAGCGGCAGGCTGCCACCGATGGCCTTGGACAGCACGACCACGTCCGGGATGATCCCGGCGTGCTCGAACGCAAACATTTTGCCGGTACGGCCGAAACCGCTCTGGATTTCGTCGACGATCAACGCCACACCGGCCTGCTCGGTGATCCGCCGCAAACCGCGTAGCCAGTCCAGATCAGCGGGAATCACCCCGCCCTCGCCCTGCACCACTTCGACGATGACGGCTGCCGGCAATTGCACGCCAGCCTCGGGGTCATTCAGCAGGTTTTCCAGGTAATGCAGATTGGCCTTGACGCCCGCCACACCGCCCAGCCCGAACGGGCAGCGGTAATCGTAGGGGTACGGCATGAATTGCACGCCATTGCTGAGCAAGGCGCCCAAGGGTTTCTTCGGCCCCAGGCTGCCCATCAGGCTCAACGCCCCTTGGCTCATGCCGTGATAACCACCCTGGAACGACAGCACGGTGCTGCGGCCGGTGGCGGTGCGCACCAGCTTGAGGGCGGCTTCCACCGCGTCGGTACCGGTGGGGCCGCAGAACTGGATCTTCGCCTCGGCGGCAAGCGCCGCCGGCAACAAGCCGAACAGGTCCTGGACGAAACGGTCCTTGACCGGCGTGGTCAAGTCCAGGGTATGCAACGGCAGCTCATCGGCCAGCACCTGCTGGATCGCCTCGATCACCACCGGATGGTTATGCCCCAGCGCCAAGGTGCCGGCGCCGGCCAGGCAGTCGATGAAGGTGCGACCCTCGACGTCCTCGACATACAGCCCCTTGGCACGCTTGAGGGCCAAGGGAATCCGCCGTGGGTAGCTGCGGGCATTGGACTCCTGCCGACTCTGGCGGGCCAGCAGCGGCGACTCATTGAATTGATAGAGCGTCTCGGCCGGTGCAGGGCTGACCCGTGCCGGCTGTGCTTCGATAAGGCTGTTGGCGACTGACATCTCTCGACCCCCGCAATCCACTGTAAGTAGCGACCCAAATGGCACACCGCACAGGTGCGTATCCGGTCGGGCGCACATGCAGGTTTCCTGTTGAGGAAACGCATCAGCGAGGCAAGGATTTACTCCCGGGCCGTGCAATCGTGTCTCGATACCGCGCATTGCCTGGGGATTGTCCATGTTCTTGGGGGTTGCCTGGATCATTGTGGCGAGGGAGCTTGCTCCCGCTGGACCGCGAAGCGGGCCCAAATCCGTCGCCCGGAACCGTCAGACTCACCGCGTCCCCTGGTTCTGGGGCTGCTGCGCAGCCCAGCGGGAGCAAGCTCCCTCGCCACGGAACCACTCACTTGAGCAGGGGCTGCTGCACCGGCACCGTCAACTCGACCCGCAGCCCATCCGGGCGCGTGTCGAAATGCAGGCCGCAACCGCAACGCTGGACGATGGCCTGGACGATCGCCAGCCCCAGGCCGCAGCCGGTGCTCTGGCCATTGCGCCAGAAGCGCTGGGTCAGGTGTTGGATGTCGTCGGCGGCGATGCCGGGGCCGTGGTCGCGGACCTGGAAGCGCACGCGCTGGCCGACCATCTCCAGGCTCAGCTCCACCTCGGTATCGTCCGGAGTATGGCGCAGGGCATTATCCAGCAGGTTGCGCAAGGCGGCGATGGAGAGCACCGCCGGCATCTGCACCGGTGCATCGGACAACCCTGGGGATACGTGCAACCTGATCCGCCGGGAATCACTGCTGGCGGCATCCTGGATCGCCAGCCGGGCGACCTGCTCGGCGTTGCATTGCACGCCATCGTCGAACGACAGGCTACCTTCTACCCGCGCCAGCAGCAGCAACTGTTCGAGCGTGCGATGCATGCGGTCGGTGCCCTCCTCGGCCCGGGCCAGGGATTGGTCGCGGGCGGCGCCCTCGGTCATGCGCGCCACTTGCAGGTGCGTCTTGATCGCGGTCAGCGGGCTGCGCAGCTCGTGGGCGGCGTCGCCGGTCAGCCGTCGCTCGCGCTCGATGGTCTTGCCGATGCGCTGGAACAACTGGTTCTGGGTCTCCAGCAGCGGTCGCAATTCGCTGGGCAGTGGATGGATCTGCAAGGGCTCCAGGGAATCGGCGCTGCGCCGCATCAGCGCATCGCGCATGCGATTGAGTGGTGCCAGGCCCTGGCCGATGCCCAGCCACAACAGGCACAGACAACCGAGCAATGCCACGCCCACCGGCACCGAGGCGGCCAGCAGTATCGACATGTTCAGGGCCTCGCGCTCGATCTGGCGGTCGGCGGTGGTGATGCGCAAGTCACCCCGGGCCAGGGTGAAGCTGCGCCAGGGCGCACCATCGATCATCTGGTCGTGGAAGCCCATTTTCTCGGCTTCCAGGGTTTGCTCTGGGGTGCCGTGGCTGCGGGCCAGAATCTCGCCGCGCAAGGAGCTGACCTGACAGGCCATGCCGCCGGGAATGCTCAATTGCTCGGAACTCAAATGCGTGCCGTCGCCCTTGCTGGGCAGCGGCGGCATCTGTTCCAGCAACCCGGCAACCATCCGCGCCGAGGCCACCAGGCGCTGGTCGAGGGAGAACATCATCTGGTTGCGCAGGTCACTGAGCATCCACACCGCGGCCAGGGCCCAGATCAGGGCGAAAGCCGCGCCGAGGGTCAGGCTCAGGCGCAGTCGCAGGCTCATCACTTGGAGGGCTCTCCACCTTCGGCCGGCCCCAGGCGATAGCCCAGGCCGCGCACAGTCTCGACAATCCCGTTGCCCAACTTGCGCCGCAGGTGATGGATATGGACGTTGAGGGCGTTGCTTTCCAATTCGTCGTTGAAGCCGTAGACGCTGTCCTTGAGTTGTTCGGTGGACAGCACCCGGCCGCGACTGTGCAGCAGCGCCTGCAACAGCGATTGCTCGCGCCGGGACAGATCCACCGGCTGGCCGTCCAGGGTGGTTTCCCGACTGCTGGGGTCGTAGGTCAAGCGACCGTGCTCGATCAGGTTGACGCTGCGCCCCGCCACGCGCCGCAGCAACGTGTGCAGGCGCGCCGCAAGCTCGCGCAGGTCGAAGGGTTTGAGCAGGTAGTCATCGGCGCCGGCCTGCAAGCCGTCGACCCGGTCGGTTACCGAGTCTCGGGCAGTGAGGATCAGCACCGGCGTCTGCATCCCCTGCTGGCGCAGTTGCCTGAGCAGCTTGAGACCGTCCTCGTCGGGCAATCCCAGATCCAGCACCATGACGTCGAATTCCGCCACGCCGACCATCGCCCGCGCCGCCGATGCGGTGGCGACGTGCTCGACAGTCAGGCCCTGCGCCGTAAGGCCGGCAACGATCCCGCTGGCAATCAACTCATCGTCTTCGCAGACCAGTACGCGCATGGTAAGCCCCGTGGAAAAAGGTACATTAGGCCGCCGGCCGATTAAGCCGACATTATGCGACGAGTACGGCCAACATGGGCGATCATTGCTGCCTGCCGGTCGTCGCCGGGTTAATCGACGGTTAATCGCCAGCCGCCATTGTGTTTTCCACTTGCTTCGTTCTAAGGCTTTATCCATGCGTCGATTGTTTTTGCTGTGGCTGTTCCTGATCTCGGGCCTGGCCCAGGCCGCCAATCCCTTCGAAACCAAACCCGATTTCCTGCCGGTGGAAAAGGCGTTCGTGTTTACCTCCGAACGCCTGGACTCCGGTGAAACCCAGCTGTTCTGGCAGATCGCCGATGGGTACTACTTGTATCAGCAGCGGCTCAAGTTCGATGGCCTGGCCGAGGCGCAAAAACCCAAGCTGCCGGAGGGTGAAGCCCACAGCGACGAGTTTTTCGGCGACCAGCAGGTCTATCGCCAGGCGCTGGAGCTGAAGATTCCGGCCGGTGCCACGGGCAAGATCAAGGTCGGCTTCCAGGGCTGCGCCGACGCCGGCCTGTGCTATCCACCCCAGACCCAAGTGGTCGACCTGGGTGGCAGCGCACCGGTGGCGGCCAGCGGCGAGGCGCCGGACCAGGCCCTGGCCAGCGGCCTGCAACAACGGGCCTTGGGCTGGAGCCTGCTGGTGTTCTTCGGCTTGGGCCTGCTGCTGGCGTTCACCCCCTGTTCGCTGCCGATGCTGCCGATCCTGGCCGGGCTGGTGGTAGGCAGCGGCGCCGGGCCGAGACGCGGCCTGGCCTTGGCCGGCAGCTACGTGATCAGCATGGCCCTGGTGTACGCCGCCATGGGCGTGCTCGCCGCGCTGCTGGGCGCCAACCTCCAGGCGCTGCTGCAACAACCGTGGCTGCTGGGCAGCTTCGCGGCGGTATTCGTGTTGCTGGCGCTGCCCATGTTCGGCTTCTTCGAATTGCAATTGCCGGCCGCCCTGCGTGACCGCCTGGAAAACGCCGGGCGCCAGCGCCGCGGCGGCAGCCTGGTGGGTGCCGGGATCCTCGGGGCGCTGTCCGGCCTGTTGGTGGGCCCGTGCATGACCGCGCCGCTGGCCGGCGCGCTGTTGTACATCGCCCAGAGCGGCAATGCGCTGCACGGCGGGCTGATCCTGTTCACCATGGGCATCGGCATGGGCCTGCCATTGTTGCTGCTGGTGACCGTGGGCAACCGCTTCCTGCCCAAGCCCGGCGCCTGGATGAACCTGCTCAAGGGCGTGTTCGGCTTCCTGTTCCTGGGCACCGCGTTGCTGATGATTCGCCCGATCATCGACGGTTCGTTGTGGGTCGGCCTGTGGGGCGTGCTGTTGTTGATCGCCGCCTACAGCGCCTGGCGCCAGACCGAAGGGTTCGGCCGCATCGCCTATGTCTGCGGCAGCGCTTCGTTGCTGTTCGGCCTGTGGGGCAGCCTGCTGGTAATTGGCGCCGCGGGCGGCGGCGATGATTTCTTCCAGCCCCTGAAGGTCTACGCCGGCACCGAGGGCCGCGCGACCGTCAGTGCCCACGATGCGTTCGTCACGGTCAGCGAGCCCACCGCCCTGCAGCGGGAACTGGACGCCGCCAAGGCCCAGGGCCAGTGGGTGCTGCTGGACTACTACGCCGACTGGTGCGTGTCCTGCAAGATCATGGAAAAACAGGTCTTCGGTCGCCGCGAAGTGCTCGACGCCCTGAACGGTGTGCGCCTGCTGCGCTTGGACGTCACCGCCGACAACCCCGCCAGCCGGGAACTGCTGGGCCGTTACCAAGTGCCGGGGCCGCCGAGCCTGCTGTGGATCGGCGCCGACGGTGAAGAACGCCGCAGCCAGCGGATCACCGGGGAAGTCGACGCCAAGGCGTTCCTGGAGCGCTGGAACCTCACCCGGGACGCGCGCTGATGCTGACGTTCACCTTGGGCACCTTTGCCATCGCCCTCAACCACCTGTTGCTCATCAGCGCCCTGGCGCTGGCGACCTTCGTGGGCTGGCGGGTGGCCAAGCGCGGGGGCGAAAACCCCGAGTCGGTACTGTTCGTGCTGTTTCTACTGGGCCTGCTGGCTGCACGGGTCGGCTTCGTCGTCGCCTATTGGCAACATTACCGGGACGACCCGTGGCAGATCGTCGACCTGCGCGACGGTGGCTTCCTGGCCTGGCCGGGCATCGTGGCGCTGCTGATTGCCGCCTTGTTGTGGGCACGGCGCCGTCCGCCCCTGCGCCGACCATTGGGCTTCGGCGTCGGCAGCGGCTTGCTGTTCTGGCTGGTGGCGACCCTGTCGTTGACGATTTATGAACAAGGCACGCGGCTGCCAGACATCACCCTGCGCACCGCCGACGGCGAGACCGTGAAACTCACCGATTACCAGGGCGGCCCCCTGGTGATCAATCTATGGGCCACCTGGTGCCCGCCCTGCCGGCGTGAAATGCCGGTGCTCGAAGAAGCCCAGCAACAGCGTCCGGACCTGACCTTCCTGTTCGTCAATCAGGCCGAAAGCATGCAAAGCGTCAGCACCTACCTCGCCACCCAAGGCCTGAGCCTGGACAACGTGTTGTTCGATGGCAGCGGCCGCCTCGGCCAGGCTGTCGGCTCCATGGCCCTGCCGACCACCCTGTTCTACAGCGCCGATGGCCACCTGCTGGGCAGCCACCTGGGGGAATTGTCGGAAGCGAGCCTGGCTCGCGCCCTGGAAAACTTCGAAACGCCGGACTTGTCCATAACGCCCCACTCCGCCACAAGGAAAACGCCATGCCCCGCCTCCGCCACCTGCTGACCCTGGCCGTCGCCACCGCACTGTCGCAGGCCCCGCTGCTCCAGGCCGAAGAATTGCCTGCAGCGATCAAGAAGATCGAAGCCAAGGGCGCGAAAATCATCGGCACCTTCGACGCGCCGGACGGCTTGCGCGGTTACGCGGCGCAATACCAGAACCGTGGCATGGCGCTGTACCTGACCCCGGATGGGCAACACGTCCTGCTGGGCAACCTGTACGACGCCGACGGCAAGGACCTGAGCGCCGAGCCACTGCAAAAACTGGTTTATGCACCGATGGCCAAGGCCATCTGGGCGAAGATGGAGGGCAGCAACTGGATCGCCGACGGCAACAAGGACGCACCGCGCACGGTGTACCTGTTCAGCGACCCGAACTGCCCGTACTGCAACATGTTCTGGGAACAGGCTCGGCCCTGGGTCAAGGCCGGCAAGGTGCAGTTGCGCCACATCATGGTGGGCATCATCCGCGAAGACAGCCCAGGTAAATCCGCCGCCTTGCTGGCGGCCAAGGACCCGGAAAAAGCCCTGGCCGAGCATGAAAAGGCCGGCAAGGGCAGCCCGCTCAAACCGCTCAAGGACATACCGCCGGCCATCCAGGCAAAACTGGACGCCAACCAACAGTTGATGGACGAACTGGAACTGTCCGCCACACCGGCGATTTTCTATCTGGATGAAAAAGGCGAGCTGCAACAGCAGCAAGGCGCGCCGTCGCCGGACAAACTGGTGAAGATTCTCGGGCCGAAGTAAAGCCCTGGACAAACACCTGTGGCGAGGGGATTTATCCCCGCTGGGGCGCGAAGCGGCCCCAATGCTGTCGACTTGGTTTGTCAGGTTCACCGAGGTGTCAGGTTTCAGGGCTGCTTCGCAGCCCAACGGGGATAAATCCCCTCGCCACAATTTCAGTGCTTGCGCGTCAGGAACTTCAGCAACGCCCCGGTCACGAATTCCGGATTCTCCAGATTGGAAATATGCCCCGCGTCCGGAATCACCACGTGGGGGCAACCGATCAGCTCGGCCATTTCCCGCGACTCGGACGGCGGACGCGGTTTGTCCTGGTCGCCGCACATCACCACTGTGCCCTTGGCATCCAGCGCATGCAGGCGCGGCAGGATGTCGTCCCGACCGAAAATGATCCGCCCCAGCGGTACGATGCTGGCGCGCAGGCGATCGCTTGGCAGCGCGGCCAATGTGGCGCGAAACTGCTGGTAGAGCGCCGACTGCGGGTCGATGCCCGGCCGGAAGAAGATCGGCACGATGATGTCCAGCAACGGCTCGGGAATGCTGCCGCTGGCTTCGATCTTGTCGAACAGTGAAAAGTAGTACTGACGGGTCTGTTCTGGCTCGACGCCCACGTAAGTGTCCATCAGCACCAGCGACTGGATCCGCGTGGGCGCCGCCAGCGCCAGCCGCGTCCCCCACATCCCGCCCACCGAAAGCCCCACCAGGTGGAAGCAGTCGATGCTCAAGTAATCCAGCAGCTCCATCATCTGGCGGGCCAGATCGTTCAGCGAACTCATGCCCTCCGGCATTTGCCCCGACTGGCCATGGCCCCAAAGGTCCGGAGCGATCACCCGGTAATGCCTGGACAACACCTCGATCTGCGGCGCCCACATGGCGTGGTCCCACAGATAGCTGCCGCCCAGCAGCACCACCGGGCCCTGACCCTGGTCCAGATAGTAAAGGGGTTGTCCGTCGATCATTGCAATTGGCATCGAGAAACTCCTTGTCTGAATGTGCAAAGCCCCGGCAGCCTGACCCGATAAACGGCCAATCGTCAATCGCCACAGCTATCTCTGCCTGAACGGACCTGTAAAGTCTGACAGTAGATTTGCCGCAGCGCCGGCGATAGCTTGGACACTCGGAACGACAGCGGATGGAGAACCCTCATGACTAAAGCTGAGCTTCAAGCGTTCGCCCAAGAGCAAGTTGATCTCCTGAAGCCCAAGGCTGCCAACACGGACAAACCGTCCGGCCAGCGAGCCAGGGGGAAACTGCAATTCTTCGAGGCGATTCTGGCCGCGTATGACAACTCCCAGACCCCGGAACAGTTCGGTTTGCTGGATGCGGTCAATGACAGCCTCCAGAAGATTGGCGCATTTGCTTCCGGCGTGACCTTTTTCAGTAAACCGGAAGAGTGTTGCAAAAAATAAAGTCATCGCAAGCAAGCTCGCACAGAAGATTCGCGTCGTACACAAACCACTGTGGGAGCGAGCTCGCTCGCGATGAGGTCTTTATAGACGCCGCAAAACTACATGCCTTCCAACTCCGCCATCAAATCATTCAACCGATCCACCTTCTCCTCGGTGATCTCGCTGGCCGCCAGCCCATCGATGTAGTCGGCCAGTTCCTGCACCGTGCTGCATTCGAACATCGCCCGCAGCGGTACGTTGCGTTGCAGGGCCTTTTGCACCCGTGAGGCGATTTGCGTCGCCAGCAAGGAATGCCCACCCAGTTCGAAGAAGTTGTCCCGCACCCCCACCCGCTCGACTTTCAGCACCTGGGCCCAGATGTCTGCCAGGGTCTGCTCCAGTTCATTGCCGGGGGCTTGGTAGTCCTGGCTTTGCAACTGGCCGATCTCCAGGGCCGGCAAGGCCTTGCGGTCGAGCTTGCCGTTGGCGTTGAGCGGCAGGCGCTCGAGCCACAGCCAGTGCAGCGGCACCATGTATTCCGGCAATTCGGCCCGCAGGCGCTGCTTGATGCGTTCCAGGCGTTCGGCGGGTTTGAGCGCCGAGTCGGTGGCAACGAGATAGCCCACCAGATGTTTGCCATTGACGCCCTCCTGCACACCCACCGCCCCATCACGCACTTCCGGCTGTTCATGCAAGCGCGCCTCGATTTCACCCAGCTCGATGCGGTAGCCGCGGATCTTCACCTGATGGTCGATGCGCCCGACGTACTCCAACACCCCATCGCTGCGCCGCCGCGCCAGGTCGCCGGTGCGGTACAGTCGCTCTCCCGGTGCCCCGAACGGGTTCGGCACAAAGACCGGGGCGGTGCGCAGGGGATCGCTGACATAACCGCGGCCAACCCCGATGCCCGCCACGCACAACTCACCCACCGCGCCCAGCGGCACCAGGTCCAGCGCGCCGTCGAGCAGGTACAGACGATTGTTGTCGGTGGGGGTGCCAATCGGCAGATACGTACCACGGGTCGAGGCCAGGTCCACCCGGAAGAACGCCACATCATCGGAGCATTCCGCCGGGCCGTAGGCGTTGACCAGACCGATGTCCGGATAACGCAACAACCACTGGTGGGCCAGTTCCGGCGGCATCGCTTCGCCGGTGGGCAGCATCCAGCGCAAGCCGTCCAGACCGATGCGTTCCTGGGCGAGCATGCCCTGGATCAGCGACGGCACGCTTTCCAGCACGGTGATGCCCTGCTGCTGCACATGCTCCAGCAGCCCTTGCGGGTCGTGGGCGATGGCGTTGGGCACGATGTCGACCCGGGCACCGAACAACGGCGCGGCCAGGAACTGCCAGACCGAAATATCGAAGCTCTGGGACGCCGTCTGGGCAATCACATCCACCTCGCTCAGCGCCAGGTACGGCACTTTGCTCAGTTGGTTATTGAGCATCCCTCGCTGCTCCACCATCACGCCTTTGGGCAGGCCGGTGGAACCGGAGGTGTAGATCACGTAGGCGAGGTTATCCGGCCCGCTGTAGACCCCTGGGTTTTCCAGCGAAAGAGCGCTGGCCTGGACGGCTTCCCACACCAGCAACTTCGGTCGTCCGGAGCAGGCGAACTCGTCCAGCAACGCCTGGGCCTGGGCCTGGCAGGCCTGGGTGCAAACCAGTAACGGCGTGCGACTCAATTCGATGATGCGGCCCAGGCGCTGGCTCGGCAGGCCGGGATCCAGCGGCAGGTAGCCGGCACCGGCCTTGAAGCTGCCGACGATCATGCCCAGCAACTCGGCATCCCGCTCGGCCAGCAGCGCTACGGGCTGATCCAGGCCGACACCGGCAGCGATCAGGGCGTGGCCGAGGCGGTTGCTGCGTGCATTCAGCTCGGCGTAGCTGTAGCTCGTGTCCAGGCAACTGACCGCAGGGCGGTGGGGATGAGCCGCGACCCGCGCCTCGAACAGCTCGACGTAGCTCTGTTCCAACGGATAGGCATGTTCGCTCTGGTTGCAGCCTTCAATCAGGAAATCCTGCTCTTGGGCACCGATCAGCGGCAACTCGCTCATGTCACCGTGCAAGCCCTCCATCAGCGCCAGCAGCAGCCGCTTGAACTCACTCAGCAAGCCCTGGACGGTGGCTTCATCGAAGTAGCGCTGGTCGTACGAAAGGTGCAGCCCCAGGTCATCGCCCGGGTAGCAGACCGCCGTCAGCGGGAAGTTGGTGTGGGTGCGGCCCGAGTCCGAAGTGGCGTTGAGGCTTTGGGCGCGGTCCAGCACCGAGACCTCCACGGGCGCATTCTCGAACACGAACAAACTGTCGAACAGCGGCTGGCCCTTGGGCAGTTCGCTGGCCTCCTGGATGCTCACCAGCGGCAGGTATTCGTATTCGCGCAGTTGCATATTGTGGTCCAGCAAATCGCTGAGCCACTGGCGCACGCTGCAACGTTGATGGTCCTCGGGCATCTGCACGCGCAAAGCGATGCTATTGATGAACAGCCCCACAGTGCGTTGCATCTGCGGCAGCTCTACCGGGCGCCCGGCCACGGTGACGCCGAACAGCACGTCGCGGTCGCCGCTGACCCGCCGCAGCACCAGGGCCCACGCCGCTTGGGCGAAGGTGTTGACCGTCAGTTGATGGGCCTGGGCCAGTTCCCGCAGCCGTGCTCCGTCCCGGGCATCGAGACGGGTGTAGCAGTCGCCGACGATCATGCCGCCGCTGTCACCGGCGTGCTCGCGCAGGAACGGCCGGTCGCCAGGGATCGGCGTGGTCCGCTCGAAACCTTGCAGGTTGCGCTGCCACCACTGGCGGGCTTCGGCCAGGCTCTGGTGCTGCAACCAGCCGATGTAGTCGCGATAGCGCGGCGGCACGGTCAACTGCGGTTCGCGGTTTTCACCCAGGGCGGTGTAGATCTCGAAGAAGTCATCCATCAGCAGCGAACGGCACCAGGCATCGATGAGGATGTGGTGGTTACTCATCATGAACCAGTAGCGTGCCGCGCCGACCCGAATCAGCCGCAGATGGAATGGCGCCTGGTTCAACAGATCGAAACCGGCCTCGCGTTCGTTCTTGAGCAGTGCCTGGAGCTTGGCTTCCTGGGCGTCTTCGGGCACCTCGGACCAGTCGAGATAATCCACCGGCGTGCTGCCGGGCCGGTGGATAATTTGCAGCATGTCTTCGCCAACGTTCCAGCAGAACGACGCGCGCAAGGCTTCGTGACGGGCGATAACCGCCTGCCAGGCCTGGGCAAAACGCTGCGGGTCCAGTTCGCTGTTGATGCGGTAGCGATCCTGCATGTAGTACAGGCCCGTGCCCGGTTCCAGCAAGGTGTGCAGAAGCATGCCTTCCTGCATCGGCGTCAGCGGGTAGACGTCCTCGATCTGCCCGGCCGGCACCGGCAGGCTGTCGAGCTGGCCCTGGGTCAGCTTCGCCAAGGGGAAGTCCGATGGTGTCAGGCCGCCCGCCTCGTCTGTCAGGCAGTGCTCGATCAGGCGTTGCAACTCATCGAGGTAGGCACCGGCCAGGGTCGCGATGGCCTGACGATCATGCCGTTCGCGGCTGAACGTCCAGCGCAGCAGCAACTCGCCACCGCTGACCTGGCTGTCGACACTCAGCTCATTGGGCAGCGGCGCGTCGGGATCGTGGATCGCCCCCAACGGCGCATCCAGCGGCTGGAACAGCGCATCATGACCCAAGGTCTGGTCAAGCTGGCCCAGGTAGTTGAAGGTGATCGCCGCATGCGGCAGGTTGGCCATCGTCTGGCGAGTCGCGGCGTCGGCCAGGTAGCGCAATACGCCATGGCCGAGGCCCTTGTGGGGCACTGCGCGCAATTGTTCCTTGATGGCCTTGATAGACGCTCCGAAGCCTTCGGTCGCTGGGCTCAGGCGCACGGGATAGACGCTGGTGAACCAGCCGACGGTGCGGGTGAGGTCAATGTCGTCGAACAGCGCTTCGCGGCCGTGGCCTTCAAGCTGGACCAGGGTCGAGGCATGGCCGCTCCAGCGGCACAGCACACGGGCCAGGGCGGTAAGCAGCAGGTCGTTGACTTGGGTGCGGTAGGCGCTCGGCGCCTGTTGCAACAGTTGCCGGGTGCGCTCGGCGTCCAGGCGTACGCTGACAGTTTCAGCATGACGCTCCAGGAGCCCGCCCTCGGGATTCGCGCACGGCAGCGGCACCTGCGCGCCGCTCAACTGTGCTTGCCACCACGCCAGTTCTTCGCGCAGAGATTCGCTGCCGGCGTAAGCCTGCAAGCGCGCGGCCCAGTCCCGCATTGGGCTGGTCTTGGCTGACAATTGCGCCGCCTGCCCGATGGCGAGCGGGCGGTAGACGGTTTGCAAATCGTCCATCAACACCCGCCACGACACACCGTCGACCACCAGGTGATGGATGACGATCAGCAACCGTTGCTGGCCGTCGGGGAACTGCGCCAGCACTGCGCGCAGCAATGGCCCGGTGGCCAGATTGAAACGGCTCTGCGTCTCGGCAAACAACGCTTCGCAATCCTGCGCGGTGTCCACGGACACGTGCCGCAACAGCGCCGCGTCAGACAACGGCTGGTGCTCGGCCTGCCAGTGCCCGGTGCTTTCGTCGAAGCCCAGGCGCAAGGCATCATGGTGCTGGAGGAGGCTGCGCAGTGCCTGTTCCAGCGGTTGCGGCGCCAGCGCCGTAGTCGGCTCCAGCACCAGCGCCTGATTCCAGTGATGCCGGTTGGGGATCGGGCGCTCGAAGAACCAGTGCTGGATCGGCGTCAGCCCGGACTCACCCTGCAACAGGCCCTGCTCGGCAAGCACCTGCTGGCTGCGCGTGGCAACCGCGGCCAAAGTCTGCACGGTCTGGTGCTGGAACAAGTCCCGGGGGGTGAAATGAATGCCCTGCTGCCGAGCGCGGCTGACCACCTGGATGGACAGGATCGAATCGCCGCCCAGCTCGAAGAAATTATCGTTGAGGCCCACCTGCGTCACGTTCAGCACGTCGCACCAGATCGCCGCCAAGGTCTGTTCCAGGGCATTGCTCGGCGCCACGTAGTGTTGGCGATTGAGTTCGGGATCGGGCATCGGCAAGGCGCGGCGGTCGAGCTTGCCGTTGGCGGTCAGCGGCATGCTCGCCAGCAGGATCAGGTGCGTGGGCACCATGTAGTCCGGCAACTGGGCCTTGAGGTGGTTTTTCAAGGCGTCGCGCAGGGCCGCTTGTCGCCCGTCGTCCTGGCTGGCGACGTCGCTCACCAGATAGCCGGCCAGTTGCTTGCCCCCCGGCGTGTCGAGGGCCAGTACCACGGCCTCGCGCACCGCGTCATGTTCCAGCAAACGGGTTTCGATTTCCCCCAGCTCGATACGGAAGCCGCGGATTTTCACCTGATGGTCGATCCGTCCCAGGTACTCCACCAGCCCATCGGCACGCTGGCGCACCAGGTCGCCGGTGCGATACAGGCGCCCACCGTCGGTGGCGAACGGGTCGGCGACGAAACGCTCGGCGGTCATCCCCGGACGCTGGTGATAACCCTGGGCCAGACCGGCGCCACCCACATACAACTCACCGGTGGCGCCTGGCGGCACCAACGCCAGGTCGGCGTCGAGGATGTACGCCATGCGGGCGCCAATCACGCTGCCAATCGGCACACTGGCCGCGCCCTCCTCCAATTGCTCGGGGGCCAGGCTCGCCAGAGGCATGACCACGGTTTCGGTCGGACCATAGGCATTGAAGAACAGGCTCGGGTTGAACGCCGCGCGAATGCGCTGCAAATGCTCGCCCGTCAGGGCTTCGCCACCGGTGATGCACATGCGCACCGGCAGGGTCTGTCCCTGCGTCGCCAGCCACTGCGCCAGCTGGCTGCCGTAGCTGGGGGTGAAGCCAAGAATGTTGATGCGATGCTGGCGAATCAGCCCGCAGATTTCCTCGGCGTCCCATTGGCCCTGGGCCCGCAGCACCACGTGGGCGCCACTGAGCAATGGCACCAGCAGACGTTCAGTGGCCGCATCGAAGTTGATGGAATAGAAATGCAGCTCGCAATCGTCCGGGCGCATGCCGAAACGCTGGATCACTGCCTGGCAATGCATGGCGATTTCACCATGGGACACCACCACGCCCTTGGGCTTGCCGGTGGAGCCGGAGGTGTAGATCAGGTAGGCCTGGTGTTGCGGCAGGTTGATCAGCGGCAGCGCGTGATCCGGGTACTGCGCCAAGGCCGGCGAATCATCTTCCAGGCACCAGCAGCCCACGCCGTCGGGCAATGCACCGAGGGCCTGGAGCATCGCCCGGTCGCTGAGCAACAGGCTGATGCCACTGTCTTCGATCATGTAGTGCAGGCGATCCAGCGGGTATTCCGGATCCAGCGGCACATAGGCACCGCCGGCCTTGAGAATCGCCAGCAGGCCAATGACCATTTCCAGCGAACGCTCCAGGGCCAGGCCCACCCGCACCTGCGGCCCGACGCCCCGCTCGCGCAGCATCCAGGCCAGACGATTGGCACTGCTGTCCAGTTGCGCATACGTCAGGGTCTGCCCGGCAAAAGTCAGGGCCGGCGCATCGGGACGCATCCGCGCCTGTTCGTCGAACAACTCATGGAGGCATCGATCCAGGTGATGCTCACCAGGCTCGACGCCCAGGCTGTCGAGCAGTTGTTGCTGCTCGCGGGTGTCCAGCAACGGCAGTTCGCTCAGGCGTCGGGCCGGATCGTCCAGCAACGCTTCCAGCAGATTGCGCCAGTGCCCGGCCATGCGCGCGATGCGTGGTTCGTCGAACAGGTCGGTGCTGTAGGTCAGGCAGCAACCCAGGCGCTGGTCCAGGTCGGTGACTTCCAGGTTGAGGTCGAACTTGGTGGCCCGGGCGTCGTTGACCAGGTATTCCACCGTCATGCCGGCCAACGTGCGGCTCTGCTGGAATTCCCAGCGCTGCACGTTGCACATCACCTGGAACAACGGGTTGTAGGCCGCACTGCGCGGCGGTTGCAGGGCTTCCACCAGATGATCGAACGGCAAATCCTGGTGGGACTGGCCTTCGATGACGGTGTGGCGCACCTGTTCGAACAGCTCGCCCACCGACATCTGCCCGTCGAGCTGGCAACGCAACACTTGGGTGTTGAGGAACGCACCGATCAGCCCTTCGCTTTCCGGGCGGATGCGGTTCGCCACCGGCGCGCCGATGCGCAAGTCGGTCTGGCCGCTGTAGCGGTAGAGCAACACGGCCAGGGCGGCGGTCATGGTCATGAACAGGGTCAGGCCCTGTTGCGCGTTGAAGGCACGGACCCGCGCCGCCAAATCATCGCTGAGGTCGAAACGGAACAGTTCACCGCGATGGCTTTGCACCGACGGACGCGGGCGATCGCCGGGCAGCTCCAGCAGCGGATGTTCGCGACCCAGTTGCGTGGTCCAGTAGTCCAACTGCCGTTGACGCTCGCCGGACTCCAACCACTGACGCTGCCAGACACTGTAGTCCAGGTACTGCACCGGCAAGGGTTCCAGGGGCGATTCGCGATCGTCAATAAAGGCTTCGTACAGCGCGCTCAGTTCACGGGCAAAAATGTCCATCGCCCAGCCTTCGGTGACGATGTGGTGCAGCGTCAGCACAAAGTAATGCTCATGCTCGGCGGTCTTGACCAGGCAGGCCCGCAGCAGCGGTCCGGTTTCCAGGTCGAAGGGCTTGTGGGCCTCGCTGTCGGCCAGTTGCTGCACCCGCTGTTCGCGGACATCAAAGGCCAGCATCGAGAAGTCCTTCCAGTCCATGCGCAGGCCCGTCTCGCCGTGCACCTGCTGGTGGGCCACGCCGTCAACGCTCGGGAACGTGGTGCGCAGGGTTTCGTGGCGCAGGATCAACGCCTGCAAGGCCGCCTCGAAGCGCCCGACATCCAGCACCCCGCGCAGGCGCGCCATGCCACCGACGTTGTAGGCCGGGCTGTCCGGCTCCATCTGCCAGAGGAACCACATGCGCTGCTGGGAGTAGGACAGCGGCACCGGTTGGCTGCGGTCAACCTTCTCGATCGGTGGCTGGCGGTTGGCCTGGCCGCTGGCCTGGATCAAGCGCACCTGTTCGGCGAAGGCCCCCAGCTCACTGGCCTCGAACAAAGTGCGCAGCGGCAGTTCGACATCGCAGGTTTGGCGGGTGCGGGAAATGATCTGGGTCGCCAGCAGCGAATGACCGCCGAGCGCAAAGAAATCGTCCCGCAGGCCAATGCGCGCAAGGCCCAGCACCTGGCGCCAGATGCCGGCGATTTGTTGCTCGAGGACGCTGGCCGGCTCGACGTGCTCGCGCACCTGCCACTGCGGCTCGGGCAAGGCGCGGCGATCGAGCTTGCCGCTCGGGCTCAAAGGCATGACGTCCAGGCGCAGCAGTTGGGCGGGCACCATGTAATCCGGCAGTTCGGCGGCCAGGGCGGCCTTGAGCCGGGTGTTCAATTCATCCTGGCCTTGGGCGACCTCCGGCGCGGTGTAGTAACCGATCAACTGCGGGCCGGCCGAGGTGTTGCGCACCAGCACCGCGACCTGGGCGACGCCGTCCTGGGCCAGCAGGCGCGCTTCGATTTCCTGTGGCTCGACCCGAAAACCGCGCAGCTTGACCTGCTGGTCGAGGCGGCCAAGGTACTCGATCACGCCGTCGGCGTTCCAACGCGCACGGTCACCGGTACGGTATAACCGCGCACCGGCCTGTCCCAATGGGTCGGCAACAAAACGCTCGGCGCTCAGGCCCGGACGCCCTAGGTAACCCCGGGCCAGGCCCAGGCCGCCAATGCACAGCTCGCCTGGCACGCCGGCCGGCACGGGATTGAGGTCGCTGTCGAGTACCCGGCACAGGACGTTGCCCAAGGGCCGGCCGATCGGCGAGCGCTCGCCATCGGCCTCGGTGCAATGCCAATGGGTGACGTTGATCGCGGTTTCGGTCGGGCCGTAGCGGTTGTGTAATTGCACTGACGGCAGTTGCGCCAACACCCGGTTGCGCAGTTCGGCGGGCAAGGCCTCGCCACCAGAGAACAGCCGGCGCAGGCTGGTGCAGCGGGCGCTCAGTGGTTCATCGACAAACAGGCTGAGCAGCGGCGGTACGAAGTGCAGCGTGGTGACGCCAAACTGCTGCACCAACTGGGCGATGCGGTGCGGGTCACGGTGCTCACCGGGGCCAGCCAGCACCAGTTGACTGCCGGTGATCAGCGGCCAGAAGCATTCCCAGACCGACACGTCGAAACTGATGGGGGCCTTTTGCATCAGCACATCGATGGCATCCAGCCCATAGGTCGCTTGCATCCATTGCAGGCGCTCAGCCAAAGCCGCGTGGGTATTGCCGACGCCCTTGGGCTGGCCGGTGGAGCCGGAGGTGTAGATCACGTAGGCCAGGTGGTCGCCGTGCAGATGCAGACCCGGCGGGTTGCTCGGCCATTGTTCCAGGTGCAGGGCGTCCATGGCGATGACACTGACGCCGTCGCAAGCTGGCAAACGTTCGAGCAGCGCGGTTTGGGTCAGCAGCAAGTCGACGCCGCTGTCGTCGAGCATGTAGGCCAGGCGTTCGGCCGGGTAGTCCGCGTCCAGCGGCACATAGGCACCGCCGGCCTTGATGATGGCCAGCACACCGATGAGCAACTGCGGCGAACGCTCGGCGGCAATCGCTACGCACACGTCCGGGCCCACGCCCTTGTCCCGCAGGTAATGGGCCAGGCGATTGGCCTGGGCGTGCAGCTCGGCATAATCGAGTTGACCACCGTCCCAGCGCAGGGCGATCCGTTGCGGCGTGTTGCGGGCCTGCTCGTTCAACAACTCCGGCAGCCATTGGCTGGCCGGCGCGCATGGGGCCGCGCTCCACTGCTGCTGTTGGCTGTGTTCATCGGCGGTCAATAACGGTACATCGCCGATGGCTTGCTGCGGACCGGCACAGACCGCCCGTAACAGATTGCCGTAATGCGTTGCCAACCGCTCGATGGTCGCCGCCTCGAACAGTTCGTCGGCGTAGTCGAACGACAGGGTCAACCGGCCATTGCGGTCTTCTTCGCTGTGCAATTGCAGGTCGAACTTGGCTTCGCGGCTATGCCACGGCAACTCCTCGGCCAGCAGCCCCGGCAGACGGCGCAAGGCACTCAGGTCACGCTGCTGGTGGTTGAACATCACTTGGAACAGGCCTTGCTCGCGCGCCTCGGGAATCGCTTCGAGCAGTTGTTCGAATGGCAAGTCCTGGTGGGCCTGGGCCCCGAGCGTGGCTTCCCGGGCCTGGGCCAGCAACGCGGCAAACGGTTGACGGGAATCGACCTGCCCGCGCAGCACCTGGGTGTTGATGAAAAAGCCGATCAGCCCCTGGGTTTCCAGGCGCGGACGGTTGGCGTTGGGCACGCCAATGCGAATGTCGGATTGCCCGGTGTAACGCTGCAACAGCGCCTGGAAAGCCGCCAGCAACAGCATGAACGGCGTCGCGTCATGGGCCTGGGCCACGTGGCGCAGGGCCTCGCCGAGGTCCTTGTCCAGGCGCAGGCTGTGCCGCGCGGCGCTGCGCTGGCGTTGCGCGCTGCGTGGGTGATCCGTGCCCAGCACCAGGGCCGATTGTTCAGCGCCCAGTTGCTGCTTCCAGTAGCTCAGTTGGCGCTCGGCCTCGCCCTGGGCGAGCCATTGGCGTTGCCAACTGCCGTAGTCGGCGTATTGCAACGGCAATGGCGCCAGTTCAGCAACCTGGCCTTGGGAGGCGGCGGCGTACAAGCGGGAGAATTCTTCGATCAAGACACTCATCGACCAGCCGTCGGCGATGATGTGGTGCAACGTCACCAGCAGTTGGTGATCATCCTCGTCGAGGCGCAACAGGGTGACCCGCAGCAGCGGCCCTTTCTCCAGATCGAACGGCGTGGCCGCTTCGTCTTCTCGAACCTGCCGCGCCCGGGCTTCGCGCGAGTCGGCAGGCAGGTCGCCGAGGTCGATGACATGCAGCTTGAATTCCCCTGCTGGATCGATCTGTTGCAGCGCCACGCCATCGCGCTCCAGGAACCGCGTGCGCAGGGACTCATGACGCTCGATCAGTTGCTGGAAACTGGTGCGCAACGCGTCTTCGTCCAGCTCGCCGCGCAGGTGCAAGGCGCCGGGAATATTGTAGGCATGGCTCGTCGGGTCAAGCCGCCAGGTAATCCACAAACGGTTCTGGGCCAGGGATTGCGGCAACGCTTCGTCCCGCGACAATGCGCTGATCGCTCCTTGAGGCTGGCCGCCGTCCTGTTGCTGGTTCGCCACCGCTTCGGCGAACGCGGCCAGGGTCGGGGCTTCGAACAGCAGGCGCAGGTTCAGTTCCAGCCCCAGGATCTCCCGTAGTCGTGCGATCATCTGGGTGGCGGCGATGGAATTACCGCCCAACAGGAAGAAGTGATCGTCAGCCTGGACTTGTTCGACCTGCAGCTGCTCCCGCCAGATTTGGCCGATGAGCGTTTGCAGCTCGGAGGACGGCGCAGACTCATCAGCGTCTTCTACCTCGGCTGACGGGAACTGTGCATAACTGTCCAAGCTGCCGTCGGCCAATCGACTGCGGCACGCCGAGCGCTGCAACTTGCCGCTGGAGGTCTTGGGCAACGCGCCGGGATTGAGCAGCGCCACCACGCTCGGGGCTTGCTGGCAGGCCTCGGCCACGGCTTGGCGAATGGCTTTGATCAAGGCTTCGGGCGGCAAGATTTTCTGCACGCTGCGGCTGATTTCCGCGGCGATGCCGATGCCTTCCTCGCCACCATCGTTGACCGCGAACGCGGCCACGCGCCCCTTGCGCACCACCTCCACTTCGCGCTCGATGGCTTGCTCGATGTCCTGGGGATAGAGGTTATGCCCGCGCACGATCAACAGGTCTTTCAAGCGACCGGTGATGAACAGCTCACCGTCGCGCAGGAAACCCAGGTCGCCGGTACGCAGCCAGGTCCGGCCATCGTGCTGGACAAAGGTCTTGGCGCTGGCTTCGGGGTTGCGCCAATAGCCCAGGGCGATGCTCGGGCCGGCAGCCCAGACTTCACCGACCTGATTGTCGGCCAACGGCTGCGCCGTAGCGGGCTCGACGATCAGCACCGCGTGCCCGGGCTGACTGACACCGCAACTCATCACCGCACTGCCCTGCCCCGGCTCGGCTCGGTTTTGCGCCAGTGCCGCATCATCCACCCGCAGCGAAGGAATGCCGTGGCGGCGTGGCGTGCCGGCGACGAACAGGGTCGCTTCGGCCAGGCCGTAGGAGGCCATGAAATTGTCCGGCGTGAAACCGCACGGGGCGAACTTCTCGGCAAAACGTTCCAGGGTGTCGAGGCGGATCGGCTCGGAACCGGAATAGGCCACGCGCCAGCCGCTCAGGTCGAGACGCTGCAGGGCCGAGTCACTGACCCGTTCGCTGCACAGCCGATAGGCGAAGTCCGGGCCACCGCTGATGGTGCCGCCGTATTCGCTGATCGCTTCGAGCCAACGCAGGGGGCGGGCCAGGAAGTAGGCCGGCGACATCAGTACGCACGGGACGCCGCTGAACACCGGCTGCAGCAAACCGCCGATCAAGCCCATGTCGTGGTACAGCGGTAGCCAACTGACGATGACGTCATCAGGGTTCAGGTCGATGCCAAAGCCATGGCGGATCAGCAACTCGTTTGCCACCAGGTTGCCGTGGCTGACCTGCACACCCTTGGGCAACGCGGTGGAGCCGGAGGTGTATTGCAGGAAGGCAATGTCATCGTCCTGCAGCGTCGGCATCCGCCATTGCCCGGCACGGGACGGGTCGAGGGTATCGACACACAACACCGGCGGCGCCGATTCGATGGCTTGCAACGGCTCGCGCAGATCACTGCGGGTGAGCAACAGGCGCGGTTCGGCGTCGGCAATGATCGACAGCAAGCGCTCTTGATGATGACGACGGGTGGACTCCGGCGGATAGGCCGGCACGGCAATCACCCCGGCATAGAGGCAACCAAAGAACGCCGCGACGTAGTCAGGGCCGCTGGGGAACAGCAGCACGGCGCGATCACCCAGCGCGGCCTCGGCCTGCAAAGCGGCGGCGATAGTCCGGGCACGCAAGTCCAGGTCGCGATAACTCAACACCACACCCTGCCCGGGGGTGTCGGCAAGGAAGCGCAGGGCCACCCGGTCCGGCGTCAACGCGGCGCGGCGCTGGAGGGCATGAGCCAGGGTGCTGGGGAGTTCGAACGCGTCGGTCATGGGGGTTTCCTGCCTGAATTCGGCTTGCAAGTTGTCCCCCATGGAACGGATAACCGCGGCAAATAATTAGTCGGGCAGCCGACTCACCGAGGCCTGCTGCGAAGCAGCCAGCTGCCAGGCACCGCGGCAATGGGTCGCGGTGCCGAGGCTGGACTTTATTGCATCAATAATTCTTCTTCTCAATTGACAATCATTATCATTAAGCCTAATTTGGCGCTCGATGTGTAGGACGGGTCCGGCATCCGGACGTCCTGCTAACTTTTTGCAGCAAGGTGAATTCCATGACGGAACAAGTATCCACAAGCAGGTGCGACTCACCGTTACTCCAGGCATTCGTGGACAACCGATTGATCCTGGTCAAGATCGCGGCACGCATTACCGGCTGCCGATCCCGCGCGGAGGACGTGGTGCAGGACGCATTTTTCCGGCTGCAATCGGCGCCCCAGATCACCTCCTCGTTCAAGGCGCAGCTCAGCTATCTGTTCCAGATCGTGCGCAACCTGGCGATCGACCACTACCGCAAGCAGGCGCTGGAACAGAAATACTCGGGGCCGGAAGAGGAAGGGTTGAACGTGGTGATCCAGGGTGCTTCGCCAGAAACCTCCCATATCAACTTTTCCACGCTGGAACACATCGCCGACGCGCTGACCGAACTGCCCAGCCGCACCCGCTATGCGTTCGAGATGTATCGCCTGCATGGCGTGCCACAGAAGGACATCGCCAAGGAACTGGGGGTCTCGCCGACCCTGGTGAACTTCATGATCCGCGATGCCCTGGTGCATTGCCGCAAGGTGTCGGGGGTTCGCGGGGATACCTTCGCCCGGCGGTGATTTTGCAGTGGCTTTGCTGGCCCCATCGCGAGCAAGCTCGCTCCCACAAGGGATTTGGGTGTTCACAACGTTGGTGTTCACCACAAATCCCTGTGGGAGCGAGCTTGCCCGCGATGGCGGCCTGATGACCGCCCCTACCCTTACATCAACCCACACCGATCAAAAAACCGCTCACGCCCCAGGATCATCAGCGCCGCGCGTTTGTGAGGGAAATCAAATTCCTTTTCACAGTGGAAACACTGGTTGTGCAGGTGCCCGATCATCCGGGCATTGTCGGCCCGGGGCTCGGCGACCACGCGCTGGGTGCGCGGATCGTCCAGGAACAGGTAATGCACCAGCGCCGACAGCCAACTGGCCACCTTGTGCGGCCCTCGGTGTTGCTCTTCACCCACCAACATGTGGATGCCGCGATCGTAGTTGCCGGCGTCATAGAACGGCGCGATCCGATCTTCCTTGGCCCAATAGGCTTCGAAATAAGCGAACGGCTGGTCATCGAAACAGCCGATCAAGGTCAAGACCCGGGGATCGGCCTGCAGCTTGCCCAGGTACTGGCGATGCTGTTCCAGGCTGCCCTCCTCCTGCCAGAAGCTCGCCACCCGCGGGCTGTTCTGCCAGCGGTTGAAACGTTCCAAATCCTGCTCGATTTCCAGGGTGCGCAAGGACACCCAGGCCCCCAGCCGCGCATCGAAACGCCGATACACTTCGCCACGGGGTTTGATGGGCCGACGTGGATGGCGGCGGCCATCGGTGATGACCATCTGTTGCGGGTAACTGCCGTTGAACGACTCCCCCAGCCAGGGCTGCGGTAATTGCCAGAACATTGTGCGCTCGCAAAAGTACTCACCGGCACGTTCAGTGGCCGTCAACAAACCGCTGAGCAAGGCTTCGCCGGGGCGCTCGTCGAGGTGCCAGGTCAAGCGCTGGCAGTCGGGATGGTGAGCAAACAGCCAATAGCAGGCCGCCCATAGCGCCGGGCCTACTGGTCGGTCGTTGATCTCCTGCAAGTGCACGTGCAGCTCGGGACCGCGCGCAAGGCGCAGCCGGATCAGCGGCGCACCTTCGAGCATCAGGCTCAGGTGGCGTTCGGTTTCATCGGCGCCGAGGCGACGGCCGCCGGGCAAGGGCAACGTCGTCGGGTGGTTGAGGTTGGACATGGGAGCGGCTCGCGTATTCGTCGGTAGTCAACGTGTGACGTGAGCCGGGGCGGGAAATTTAGTGTCGCCCTCAGTGGGAATGCGTGGAGACCAGCTGGATCTGATAGGGCTGGAAAATCTTCAGCATCTGACCGTTATCCCGCAGCGTTTGCAGCAACTGTGCGAACGCTTCACTGGAAATGGGCGCCTGTGGCCGAATCAGCGCGTAATGGTGGTAAACCTGATCGATGCGCTCAGACACCAGCAATTGCGGGCCGACTTCGGGATTGCGCAGCACGTAATCATTGAGGTACGAACGGGTCACCAGGGCGATATCCGCGCGCCCGCGCAGGACCATCAGCAGATTGCTGTCGTGGGAATACGTCAGCGTGGCGTTGTATTGACCGGCGAGAAACTTGGGGTCGGCGTTGAATTCGGCAAAGGCGTAGTGATAACCGCTGAACAACGCCAGGCGCTTGCCCCTGAGGTCGGCGAAATAACTTTGCTGGCGTTCCGGCTGGCGCTGGGCGACGAAGACTTCCGCATCTTCCAGGCCCATGTCCACCGACGTGTGCGGCACCTCCTGCCAACCCCATTCGGGATTCTCGAAAATCGCCATGTCGACCCGGCCCTGCTTGAAATCATTGAAGCGACGCGGGATCGATGTCGGCACCAGCACGAACTGATAGTCGGTTTGCGCCTGGTTCAAGGCCTCCACCATTTGCGGCAGCAGGCCGGTGTCGGCGCCGTTCTCAGGACGAACGGTATAAGGCGGAAAATGCGCCGCACCGATCCGTACCAGTTGCGCTGCCTCGGTCGGCAACACCAGGAAAACGGCCAGAGCAGCCAGCACCAGACGCGAGGTCATCCCCATCGGCGAAAACGTCAAGATAACCCACTCCCCAAAAGTCCCCATCAATAACAATCAAGCTAGGCGGTTTCAGTCACTTAGCCAGCCACGCACGGTCATTTAAGGTATTGCTCGATTATTGTTTTTCTTCAAGCACCAGGATCAGGGCTTGCTCGGCCAGCTCATCGAGGCTCAGGCTGCCTTCGGCGCGAAACCAGGTGGTGGTCCAGGACAACGCTCCCGTGAGGAACCGCCGGGTAATGAACACGTCACCGCGAATATACCCGGCCTCCTTGGCCTGGCCCAGGACCTCGAGCCACAAGTCTTCATAAATATCACGCAGGGCCAGCACGTGCCGCTGCCCTTCCTGCGATAACGAACGCCATTCATAGACCAGCACCGCCATGGCCTCGCCGGTACCGCCCATGATCGACTGCAATTCGCAGCGGATCAGCGCCAATACCCGCTCACGCACACTGTCGGCCTCGGCCAGGGCTGCGCGCATCAATGCGGTGTTGTAACGGATGGTTTCTTCCATCACCGCCCGCAGGATGTCGTCCTTGCTCTTGAAATGGTGAAAAATGCTGCCCGACTGAATGCCCACGGCACTGGCCAGGTCACGCACCGTGGTGCGCTCGAAGCCTTTGTTGCGAAACAGGTGGGCGGCGGTCTGGAGCAGTTTGCCGCGCGCACTGTCCGGGTCGGTCAGTTGCCCGTTGTCGACCAGCTCCCGCATCACGCCCAGGGCTTTTTGCTCGTCCACCCATTCTCTCCTACAGTCGATCAACCAACGCGCGAGCAATTGCACACCAAACCATCAGTGGCGCGGGCAATTTAAGCTGACCGAGGCAACCAAGCAAGCGCTCGGCCAGAAGAACCAGCGGTCGTTTACAAACCAAGCGCTTGCTTGGTAGTCTCGAACCACCTTTGCCGGAGGGACGCCATGCCCAAAACGATCCGTATCGGTTGTGCCAGCGCCTTCTGGGGCGATACCTGTACTGCGGCGGCGCAACTGGTCGAGGGCGGGGCGCTGGATTACCTGGTGTTCGACTACCTGGCCGAGGTGACGATGTCGATCATGGCCGGGGCGCGGCTGAAGGATGCTTCGAGCGGCTACGCCACGGACTTCATCGAGGTCCTCACACCGTTGCTACAGCGTTTGCATGACAACGGGATCCGTGTCATCAGCAACGCCGGCGGGGTCAATCCCCGGGCCTGTGCGAAGGCCCTGCAAGCGGCCTGCGACCAGCGGGGCGTGCCGTTGAAGATCGCCGTGCTGCTGGGCGATGACCTGCAACCGCAATTCGAACGGCTCGCCGCCCAGGGCATTCGCGAAATGTTCAGTGGCGAACCCCTGCCCTGCGCGTGCGTGTCCATCAACGCCTACCTCGGCGCCCCCGGCATCGTCGAGGCGTTGCGCCTGGGGGCCGATGTGGTGATCACCGGTCGCGTGGTGGACAGCGCCGTGGTCAGCGCCGCCCTGGTGCATGAATTCGACTGGGCCTGGGACGATTACGACCGATTGGCCCAGGCCGCACTGGCGGGGCACCTGATCGAGTGCGGCGCCCAGTGCACGGGCGGCAACTTCACCGACTGGCAGCAAGTGCCGGATTACGAGCACATCGGCTTTCCCATCGTCGAGGTCAGCGCCGACGGCCAATTCACGGTCACCAAAGCCGAAGGCAGCGGCGGATTGGTCACGCCATTGACCGTCGGCGAGCAGTTGCTCTACGAAATCGGCGACCCGCAAGGCTATCTATTGCCGGACGTGATCTGTGATTTCAGCCAGGTCAGGTTGATCCAGCAAGGCAAGCACGCCGTGCGCGTCCACGGTGCCAAGGGCTTGCCGCCCACCGATCAATACAAGGTCAGCGCCACCTGGCCGGACGGCTGGCGCTGCACCGCCACCTGCCTGATCGCCGGCATTGATGCGGTGGCCAAGGCCGAACGCGTCAGCCAGGCAATCGTCGCCAAGACCTCACAGATTTTCAGCCAACGAGGCTGGTCGCCCTACAGCGAAGTGAACATCGAACTGCTGGGCAGCGAAGCCACTTACGGCCAGCACAGTCAGCGCCGGGACAGTCGTGAGGTGGTGATCAAGCTGGCGGTTCGGCACCCGGAGAAACAGCCGCTGGTGCTGTTTTCCAGGGAAATCGCCCAAGCCGCCACCGGCATGGCGCCAGGGCTGACAGGGCTGGTCGGCGGCCGGCCGACGGTGTCGCCGTTGATTCGCCTGTTCTCGTTCCTGATCGACAAGGCCACCTGCCGGCTCGAGATTGAACTCGACGGCCAGCGTCACCCTTGCCCCCTGCCCGCTTTCAAACCGCTGCACACCATCGATCTGCCCGTCGCCCCGGACCTGCCCAAAGCCCAGGGCCGGGCCGACGCCAGCGTGCCACTGATCAAACTGGCGGTGGCGCGCTCCGGCGACAAGGGCAACCACAGCAACATCGGCGTGATCGCCCGGGAACCCGAATACCTGCCCTGGATCGCCGAGGCGCTGACCCCGGAGGTGATGGTCGATTGGATGAGCCACGTGCTCGACCCACTGCTGGGCCGGGTCGAACGCTGGTACCTGCCGGGCACCCACAGTTTGAATTTCCTGCTGGAAAACGCCCTCGGCGGGGGCGGTGTCGCCAGTCTGCGCATCGATCCCCAGGGCAAGGCGTTCGCCCAACAGTTGCTGGAGATCCAGATACCGGTGCCGCAGCACATTGCCGACCGGGTCGGCCAGGGAGAGTCGCCATGACCCGTGCCGCTCGGTCAAGCACATGCCCAGCAGCTTTTGTGTGGCGAGGGAGCTTGCTCCCGCTGGGTTGCGCAGCGACCCCGCTTTTTGCGATTGCTGCGCAATCGAGCGGGAGCAAGCTCCCTCGCCACAGAGTTGTGCGCTAATCCGTTCGAGCAAGAGGAATCTGCATGCCAGTCATCGAATCGCACCTTGACCCGCACTGCGCTGACTTCACGCGCAACCACGCGGCGATGCTGGCCGGTGTCGAACAGCTGCGCCAGCTCGAACAGGCCGTGCTGGAGAAAGCCGCCCAGGCCCAGGGCAAGTTCGACCAGCGCGGCCAACTGATGCCGCGCCAGCGCCTGAACCTGCTGCTGGACCCTGGCGCGCCGTTCCTCGAACTGGCGAGCCTGGCCGGCTACAAACTCCATGACGACAAGGACGGTAGCCAGGCCGGCGGCGGCCTGATCGCCGGGATCGGCTACGTGTCCGGGGTGCGGGTGCTGGTGGTGGCCAACAACAGCGCAATCAAGGGCGGCACGATTTCCCCCAGCGGCTTGTACAAGACCCTGCGCCTGCAACAGATCGCCATGGAAAACAAACTGCCGGTCATCACCCTCGCCGAAAGTGGCGGTGCCAATCTCAATTACGCCGCGCAGATATTCGTCGAAGGCGCACGCTGCTTCGCCAACCAGGCACGCATGTCGGCCATGGGCCTGCCACAGATCACCGTGGTGCATGGCTCGGCCACCGCAGGCGGGGCTTATCAGCCAGGGTTGTCGGATTACGTGGTGGTGGTGCGCGACAAGGCCCGCTTGTTCCTGGCCGGGCCGCCGTTACTCAAGGCCGCGACCGGCGAAGTGGCCAGCGAGGAGGAATTGGGCGGTGCACAGATGCATGCGCAGGTGGCGGGCACCGCCGAATACCTGGCGGAGAACGACGCCGACGGCGTGCGCCTGGCCCGGGAGATTCTCAGCCTGCTGCCCTGGAATGCACAACTGCCACCGCAGCCCGAACGAAGCTGGACGGAACCGCTCTACCCTGCCGACGAATTATTGGGACTGGTCCCCGACGACCCGAAGACACCCTATGACGTGCAGGAAATCATCGCCCGCATCGCCGACGGCTCGAATTTCCTGGCCTTCAAAAGCGAGTTCGATGCCCAGACGATTTGCGGTCACCTGCACATTCGCGGCCATGCCTGCGGCCTGATCGGCAACAACGGCCCCATCACGCCGCAAGGCGCCAGCAAGGCCGCCCAGTTCATCCAATTGTGCGACCAGAGCCGCACGCCGTTACTGTTTTTGCACAACACCACCGGGTTCATGGTCGGCACCGAGTCGGAGCGACAAGGGGTGATCAAGCACGGTGCCAAGATGATCCAGGCCGTGGCCAATGCCCGAGTGCCCAAGCTGACCGTCGTGGTGGGCGGCTCCTACGGCGCCGGCAATTACGCCATGTGCGGCCGTGGGCTGGACCCACGCTTCATCTTCGCCTGGCCCAACAGCCATACGGCGGTGATGGGCGGTGCCCAGGCCGGCAAGGTCCTGCGCATGGTCACCGAGGCCACGCAGATCAAGAACGGCCTGACCCCCGACCCGAAGGTGCTGGACCTGCTCGAACAAACCACCGCGCAGAAACTCGACAGCCAGTCCACCGCCCTCTACGGCAGCGCCAGCCTGTGGGACGACGGGCTCATCGATCCGCGCGACACGCGCACTTTGCTGGGCTACCTGCTGGACATCTGTCACGAGGCTGAGCAGCGGCCACTGCAAGCCAACAGCTTCGGCGTGGCCCGTTTCTGAGGACGCTCCACGGCTCACAGGAGAACACTGAAAATGATCTTCACCCCGGAACACGAAGCACTGCGGCGCACCGTTCGCCAGTTTGTCGAGCATGACATCAACCCTTACGTCGACGAATGGGAGAAAGCCGGGCGTTTTCCCATCCACGAGGTTTTCCGCAAGGCCGGCGAGCTGGGCCTGCTGGGCATTTCCAAACCAGCGGCCTTCGGCGGCATGGGCCTGGACTACAGCTATTCGATCGTCGCGGCCGAGGAATTCGGCACCATTCATTGCGGCGGCGTGCCCATGTCCATCGGCGTGCAGACCGACATGTGCACCCCGGCCCTGGCCCGCTTCGGCTCCGATGAGTTGCGTGAAGCCTTCCTGCGCCCGGCCATCCGCGGCGAACAGGTGGGCTGCATCGGCGTCTCGGAGGTGGGCGCCGGCTCCGACGTCGCCGGCCTCAAGACCACCGCGCGCAAGGACGGCGACGACTACGTCATCAGTGGCAGCAAGATGTGGATCACCAATGCGCCAAGCGCTGACTTCATCTGCCTGTTGGCGAATACCTCGGACGACAAGCCCCACGTCAACAAATCGCTGATCATGGTGCCGATGCACAGCCCCGGCATCAGCCTTGGCCAGCACCTGGACAAACTCGGCATGCGCAGCTCGGAAACCGCCCAGGTGTTTTTCGACGACGTGCGGGTGCCACAACGCAATCGCATCGGCCAGGAGGGCGCCGGGTTCATGATGCAGATGCTGCAATTCCAGGAAGAACGCCTGTTCGGCGCGGCCAACATGCTCAAGGGCCTGGAGCATTGCATCGACAGCACCATCGAGTACTGCAAGGAACGCAAGACCTTCGGCGCGCCCCTGATCGACAACCAGGTGATCCACTTTCGCCTGGCGGAACTGGCCAGCGAGATCGAATGCCTGCGGGCGCTGGTCTACCAGGCCACCGAGCAGTACATCAACGGCCAGGACGTCACGCGACTGGCGTCGATGGCCAAGCTCAAGGCCGGACGCCTGGCCCGGGAAACCACCGACAGTTGCCTGCAATACTGGGGCGGCATGGGCTTCATGTGGGACAACCCGGTCGCCCGGGCCTATCGCGACGTGCGGCTGGTGTCCATCGGTGCCGGTGCGGACGAGATCATGCTGGGCATCATCTGCAAACTCATGGGGATTTTGCCGGGAAAGAAAAACTGAGTGCATCACCTGCCAGAGCGCCATCGCGAGCACGCTTTGCTCCCACAATGCCCAGTGAGTGCATTCGCCTGTGGGAGCAGAGCTTGCTCGCGATGAGGCCCATACAGACACCGCAAGACGCCAGGAATGAACCCATGCCCGCCTTCAGCAAAATCCTCATCGCCAACCGCGGCGAAATCGCCTGTCGCATCCAGCGCACCGCCCAAGCCCTGGGTTATCGCACGGTAGCGGTGTTCAGCGAGGCTGACGCCGACGCGCTGCATGTGCGCATGGCCGATGAAGCGGTGTTGATCGGCCCAGCCGCGGCGCAGCAGTCCTACCTCAACCCCTCGGCCATTCTCGATGCAGCCCGGCGCTGCGGAGCCGATGCGATCCATCCCGGCTACGGCTTCCTTTCGGAAAATGCCGGGTTCGCCAAGGCCTGCGAAGCGGCCGACATCGTGTTCATCGGCCCCAGCCCCGAGGCCATCGACCTGATGGGCAGCAAGCGCCGGGCAAAAATCGCCATGATTGAAGCCGGCGTTCCCTGCATCGCCGGTTACCAGGGCGCCGCCCAGGACGACGACACGCTGCAGCGCGAAGCCGGGCGTATCGGCTACCCGTTGATGATCAAGGCCAGCGCCGGCGGCGGAGGTCGAGGCATGCGCCTGGTCCAGCGGGCCGAGGACCTGCTGGAGCAGTTGCGCGGCGCGCGCTCGGAGGCCCTGCACGGTTTTGGCAGCGACGAGTTGATCCTCGAACAGGCGTTGATCGATCCGCGGCATGTGGAAGTGCAGATCTTCGGCGACCATCACGGTCAGCTGATCCACCTGGGCGAACGGGACTGCTCGATCCAGCGGCGCCACCAGAAAGTCATCGAGGAAGCGCCCTGCCCGGTCATGACCACCGACCTGCGCCGGGCCATGGGTGACGCGGCACTCAAGGCCGCACGCGCAGTGAATTATGTCGGGGCCGGGACCGTGGAGTTCCTGCTCGCTGCGGACGGTCGGTTTTACTTCCTGGAGATGAACACGCGCCTGCAGGTCGAACACCCAGTCACCGAGTTGATCACCGGCCTGGATCTGGTGGCCTGGCAATTGGACGTCGCCGCCGGCAGGTCGCTGCCCCTGCGCCAGGAGCAGGTGACGCTAAGCGGCCATGCCATGCAGGTGCGGCTGTACGCCGAGGACCCGGCGGCGGATTTTCTGCCCCAGACCGGGCGGCTGATCGGTTGGGAGCCGCCCTCGCAGGACGGCGTGCGAATCGACCATGGCCTGCTGGAGGGCCAAGCCATCACCCCGTTTTACGACTCGATGCTGGGCAAGCTCATCGTCCACGGCGCCACTCGCGAGGAGGCCCGACGCAAATTGTTGCGAGCGGTGGAAGATTGCGTCCTGCTTGGCGTCCAGAGCAACCAGCGGCTGCTCACCGGGTTGCTGGCACATCCGCGGTTCATCGACGGTGACTTCGGCAACGGATTCATCGGGCAACACTTTGCCGATCATGCGGCGCTCCGGCCCCTTGAGCCTTCTGCCGAACAACTCGCCATCGCCACGGCGGCGTTTTATCAGGCTTCGCAGGCGCGACATGCTCAGGGCCTGGGCGGATGGCGCAACAGCATCGGCGTGGTGCTGCATTACCGGATCGGTGTCGGGGAGCACGACTGGACGCTGAGCCTGGTGGCCGAAGCCGACGGCACATTCAATATCCGCAGTGCCGGGCGCTTGATCGAACTGAGGTTGCTCGACGCTGCCCCCCATGGCGCAACGCTGGTGATCGATGGGATTCGCCGGCGGCATGCGTGGCGCCTCGATGGCAACGATCTCTGGCTGTTCACCTGCCCTGGCGGCCTGCACCTGCAAGATCGGACCCTGGCCCCCATCGCCGCCAAGACCAGCGCCAGCGACGGCACGCTCAAGGCGCCAATGGACGGCGCCATTGTCGAGCTGCGGGTCCGCGAAGGCAGCACCGTGCACCAAGGCCAGTTGCTCATGGTGCTTGAGGCCATGAAAATGGAGCACCCACTCAAGGCCGGCGTCGACGGCGTGGTCACGCATTTGCAGGTCGCGCGGGGTGACCAGGTGAAAAAACGCCAGGTTTTGTTGCGCGTTGAAACGGCCCACTAGTCGGATGCCGAGGGTTTGACTACGCTCAAACCCATCAGCACGCCGATACCGGGAACCCTGCAATGCCTCACTGGCTGGTGATTGATCTGGAGGCCACCACCGATGAAGGTGGCTGGCCGGTAACCGAAATGGAAATTATCGAAATCGGCGCCACGCTGGTGAATCGTGACGGCCGCGAAGTGGATCATTTCCAGCGCTTCGTGCGGCCCCTGAGGCGACCGCTGCTGACGCCCTTCTGTCGCGAACTGACCCACATCACCCAGGCCAATATCGACAGTGCCGCACCCTTGACCGAGGTCTGGCCGGTGTTCGAGCGCTGGCTGGCGCCGTATCAGTCGAAGCTGGAAAGCTGGGTCAGTTGGGGCGATTACGACCGCAAGCAACTGCTTCAGGAATGGCAGCACCAGCAATTGCACAGTGTCCTCGGCCAGGTGCCGCACATGAACCTCAAGCAACGCTTCGCCAAGGCCCGTCGACTGGAGCGACCGCTGGGGCTCAATGGCGCGCTGCAACTGGCGGGCCTGCAATTCTGCGGTCAACAGCACCGAGCGCTGGAAGATGCCCGCAACACCGCGCGGTTGTTGCCGCTGGTGCTTCCGGGTTGAGCGGCAGCCACCTCCCAGCGCGGCAGATGACGAATGTTGCGGCCTTGTGCATACTGGCCGGCCTTTTTCAGCCCCTTTTTCGAGGAATCGCCCATGTTTAAAGTCAACGAGTACTTCGACGGCACCGTCAAGTCGATCGCTTTTGGCACTGCCGAAGGCCCTGCGACCATCGGCGTCATGGCACCGGGCGAATATGAGTTCGGCACGGCCCAACGGGAAATCATGCACGTGGTCTCCGGCGCCCTGACCGTGAAGCTGCCTGACAGCACCGACTGGGAAACCTTCGCGGCCGGCAGCCAGTTCAATGTTCCGGCCAACAGCAAATTCCAGCTCAAAGTGGCCGTCGACACCGCTTACCTGTGTGAATACCGCGGCTGATTCGGCGCAATACAAAGCGGGGAGCACAGTTACCCCTGTGGCGAGGGAGCTTGCTCCCGCTGGGCGTGAAGCAGCTCCTCTTGGCCGGGGACGCTAGCGCGTCCAGCGGGAGCAAGCTCCCTCGCCACAAAAGCTAGAAAAACTGTTGCCTGATAAACAAAAATGCCCGTGTCCAATGACACGGGCATTTTTGTTTACGGATCCTTTTATTCGAGCACTTCAACCGGCATGCCAACTTCAAGCCGACCGTTGCTGTCGTTGACCAGATTCTGACCGAACATCGCACCGTCCGGTGTCGAACGGTACTGCTGCAACGTGGCAAAGGGTTCGCGATTCGGATCGCGTTCGCCGGTTTGCGGATCGACCGTGGTCATGATGCAACGTGAGCATGGCTTGACCAGCCGGAACTCAACCTCGCCGATACGAATGCGCTTCCAGCCGTCCTCGGCAAACGCCTCGCTGCCCTCGACCACCAGGTTGGGGCGAAAGCGCAACATTTCCAGCGAACGACCGACCCGACTCGACAGATCCTGCAAGGACGCCTGGCCAATCAGCAGCAGGGGAAAACCATCGGCGAAGGCAACCTTATCGTCATCCTTGCCATAACCGGCGGCGGTGGTACGCGCCAGATCCACCGGCACATGCACCAGGCGGGTAGGATTGCCGATGAATTCGCTGACCCAGGCCGCGGCCTCGTCACCGGCATCCGGCACACGCAAGGTGTCACGCCAGATAATCACCCCGCGCCGCTGTTCCTCCACCACTGGCGGCAGCGGCACGTCGATGGCGCCATGGCCCGGCGCGCTGAGCGTCAGGCCGCCCGATTCGTTCCACAAGGCTGAGAGCTGGCTCATCTTCGCCACGGCTCGCTGGGTCAGGAAACGCCCCGTGCCCTCATCCACCAGCATCCAGCGCCGGTCACCGTCCAGCCCGAGCTTGTCCAGGCCGATCCCTTGCAAGGGCTCGCCCTTGCCGGACTTCAACGGATACCGAAACAGCGCGCTCAGCCGCAACATGGTCAACTTCCCTGGTGGCGAAAAAATGCCACCTTATACGAGCCGGCCATTGAAGCAAACCACCATCGGTTTCAGTCGAGCATCAGCCGCTGGCGCACTACATCGACCAGCTTGTCCGGCTGGAATTTGGAGAGGAAGTTGTCGCAACCGACCTTCTTGACCATCGAATCGTTGAAGCTGCCGGACAGCGAGGTGTGCAGTACGACATAGAGCCCACGCAAGCGAGGGTCGTTGCGGATTTCGGTGGTCAGCCGGTAGCCGTCCATTTCGGGCATTTCCGCGTCAGTGAAGATCATCAGCAATTTATCGGTCATCACCTCGCCGGTATCGGCCCAAGCCTTGAGCATGTTCAGGGCTTTGAGGCCGTCGCTGGCGATGTGCATTTTCACGCCCAGTTGCCCCAGGGTATCGCGCAGTTGCGAGAGCGCGACGTTGGAGTCGTCCACCAGCAACACTTCGCGACCACGGGCGCGCTCCAGCACCGGATCTTCGAGCTTGTCCCGGGAGACCTTGGCGTTGTACGGCACGATTTCGGCCAGGACTTTTTCCACGTCGATGATTTCCACCAACTGATCGTCCACCTTGCTGATGGCCGTCAGGTAGTGCTCACGGCCAGCGCTGGTCGGCGGTGGCAGGATGGCTTCCCAGTTCATGTTGACGATGCGGTCGACGCCGCCCACCAGGAATGCCTGAACCGAGCGGTTGTATTCAGTCACGATAATGGTGCTGTTGGGGCCCGGCACCAAAGGACGCATGCCAATGGCCTGGGACAGGTCGATCACCGGCAACGTCTGGCCGCGCAGATTGACCACGCCGCACACGAACGCGTGACGCTGCGGCATCAGGGTCAGCTTCGGCAACTGCAGCACTTCCTGGACCTTGAACACGTTAATGGCGAACAACTGTCGACCCGCCAAGCGAAACATGAGAATTTCCAGGCGATTCTCACCCACCAGTTGGGTTCGTTGATCTACTGTGTCGAGAATGCCGGCCATTGATGACTCCTGGGCTTGTTCGGATGAATCCAATGAATGAGATATCGGCTGGACGAACCGAATCTTGACCCCCGGATAAAATACAAGCGCGGGGCATTGATGTCACATTAACATCATGCTTTACTGGCTTCATGATTTCATCTGCGATTTTTCCCTGCCACGCGACCCTCGCTTGTGTGCAAAGTTCCCCTGCCTAAGGGATTCCCCTAGGCACAATCAGGTCCAACCTGATATTCCCGTTATCCAATAGCCATTAATGTGACGCCATTCTCATTGCTGAACGGAGTCAGGCTTTTGTGCGCGACCACAGGACATCGGACCTCCAGTCTTTCGGCCGATCCCACCCGTGCAATTGTTTGCGAATTCACTTTCGCGGATCGGCAGGGGTGTGTCGCCGTGCGTCCGACCGCGGTCGACCTTGAGATCCAGCCGTTCGCCATAAGCGGTTTCCTTTCGCCTGACATGATGTTGTGGAGATAAGCATGCCGAACGATCGCAGGAACTGGAGTCAGCGTCTTCCCGAGCTTCTGATCGAAGCCGAGACGCTGCTGGCCAAGTCGGAGGAATGCCTGAGCCATCTGCAATTGATCAACAACGACAAGGATGCCATCGATTGTATGCTCAGCACCTTGCTGAAACTGTCGAACAAGGCCAATGCCTTGGCGCTGGAAGCCGTTTCGGAGTTTTCACTGCATATCCATGGTTTGCTCAGTCACGCGCAAAACCACATGGAGTTGCATGACCAGGCCTTGGACGCCCTGAAGGATTGTTTAACCCTGATGGCCTGGCAATTGGAACTGGTCGATCACACCACCGGCCAGTTGGGCCTGGACACCAGCGAACAGATCTCGTTGATCGAGGCATTCGCTTTCCAGGTAGGCCAGAGCCCTGGCCAGGCATCGGCAGCGTCACGTCCGCTGGCCTTGGTACCCTACCCCCAGAAACAAGCCTGAGACGACGATACCGGCTCAGTGCTGCGTGCCTGGTACGTGGCGCTCACCGCGCCATGCCGAGCGCGACCAACGATAGGTGAAGTGGTACTATCTCGCGCGTCAGCCACTTCAAGACAGCGCCGTAAAGCCGCCGACCGAAGCTGCCCTCGACCTGAAACGTTTACCCGACCGGGCCTGTCAGATGCGCTGACCGGCCAGCCCGCAGCGAACATTCATTGGCTCCATCCGCTATGTACGCCAGCCTCAAGTCATTCATCACCTGGCCTCCCTCCCGAGAAAACGCCCGTCGCTTCACATTATTATTGTGTATCTGCTCGACCCTCGGCTGCCTGCTGGCCTACCTGTTCGCCTACACGGTGCCGTTGAGCCTGCTGGTACTGAATGTCGCGGCCATGACCTGTGTGGCGATCCACCATCGATTGTCACGCAAATCCATCAAGTTCCAGCCTCAGGAACTGGCCGACCGGTTGCTTGAGGTCCAGGAAAACGAGCGCCATCGCCTCAGCCGCGAATTGCACGACGACATTGGCCAGTTGCTGACCGCAGCGAAGCTGCAAGGCGAATGGCTCAAGCGGCGGATGCCGGAAGAACTGCAAGGCCAATGCGCGCTACTCTGCGAGACCCTGGACGAAACCCTCAACAAGGTTCGCGACGTATCGGCGATCCTCAACCCCCGGCAACTGGCCAGCCTCGGACTGGAAGCCAGCCTGCGGGCGCACCTGCTCAAGACGCTGGCCAATGCCCCGGTGAAGTGGAGCCTCGATTGCCAACAGCGCATGGCAGGCATCCCGGAGGAAATGTCGGTCGCGGTGTTCCGGATCACCCAGGAAGCGGTCACCAACATCTTGCGTCATGCCCGGGCGACGAATCTGCTGGTACGCTTGCAACGCCTGCCTGACGGCCTGAGCCTGCTGATCAGCGACGATGGCCAGGGATTTGTCCCGGCCACCCACCCCGCTCGCGAAGGCCAACGGGGCATGGCCGGCATGTCGGAGCGGGTCGAACAGTTGGGCGGCACCCTCAAGGTCATCAGCGAGGCCGGCAAGGGCACGCACATCGAAGCACGCTTTCCCTGGGCGCCGCGAGCCCTGGAACGAGCCAGTAAGAATAAGGTTCTCCTTTGATTTGTAATTTGCTCCTGGTCGATGACCACTCCCTGATCAGGGCCGGCGTGCGCGCGCTGGTCATGGATATCCCGGGCTATGCCGTCATTGGTGAAGCCAGCGATGGCACGCGATTGGTCGAACTGGTCGAACGGTTGAACCCCGATATCGTGCTGCTGGACATTTCCATGAAGGACACCTGCGGCCTGGACGCCTTGCAACAGCTCAAGCGGGTGCGTCCCCACAGCAAGGTGCTGATCCTGTCCATGCATACGGATCCGGCGCTGATCATGCAGGCGCTGGAATCCGGAGCCCATGGCTATTTGCTCAAGGACACCACCGCCAATGAGCTGAAACACGCCTTGGAGGCGCTGCGCAACAACGAACGCTACCTGAGCCCGGCCATCGCCCATACCGTGATCAACCAGGCGCTGACCCGCGTCCAGAAGCATCAGTCGGACCCCGCCCGGACTCATAACCTGACGGCACGCCAGCTGGAAATACTGCGGCTGATCGTGCGCGGCAAGTCCACCCGGGAAATAGCCAACGGCCTGAACCTGAGCATCAAGACCGTGGAAACCCACCGGGCGCAAATCATGAAGCGCCTGCAGATCCATGACGTGGCCGGCCTTGTGCTGTTCGCGGTTCGCGAACAGATCATCAGCCTGGACGATTGAGCGCCGTCGCGCCACCCAACAGCGGCGAATCGGACGGCAGGTGCACGTTCAGTGCTTTTGGGCGGACAGTGAAACGCAGGGCGTCTACCTGCAACGGCTCGCCATCGAGATTGATATCCAGGCCTTGCGCGACCTTGATCTCCACCCATGGCAAGCGCGCGCGGACAAACATGTTGTCGATGCCCAGGCCACCCGCCAGCAAGTCCTTCAACGTACTGACCACCTCCTGAGGCGCCGGCAAGATGCTGATGTCCAGCAACCCATCATCGGCCAACGCCTGCGGGCACAGCACGTGGCCACCCCCCGCCTGGCGGCCATTGCCGATGCCCAGCGCGAGCAAATCGCCCTGCCAGTGGAAATCGGGGCCCTGCAACTCACCATAGGCGGCACTCAGCTCACTGAATCGCGACAGGCCGGTGAACAGGTAGGCCGCGCCTCCCAGGACTTTCTTGAGATCCTCGGAAGTGTTCGCCGTCACCTGGCTGCCAAAACCGCCGGTGGCCATGTTCAGGAAAATCCGACCGCAGACGTCCCCCACATCCACGGCCTGCGGCGCAACGTCGAGCAAATCCAGGGCCTGCGCAGGCTCCAACGGAACGCCAGCCGCCCGGGCGAAATCGTTGGCAGTGCCCAGCGGCAGCAGTACCAGGCTGGCTTCACTCGCATGGAGGACGATCGCTTCGGCGATATCACGCAAGGTCCCATCACCGCCGCCGGCGATCAGTCGCGTATAACCGGCCTGCAGCGCCTCATCGACGCATCGTTGGGCATCACCGGCCTCCCAGGTCAACCGTACCGCCAGGTCCCAGCCCTGCTCGCGCTTGAGCATCACTGCCGTGCGAACCTCTTCGTTGAGCGCTTGCTTGCCATGCAAAATCAACAGCGCCTTGCCTTTGCTCATCGTTGTCTCCGTCATTGGAAGGTTCAGGAAATGGGACCGCTCATTCGAGCGAAAAAGCCCGAAACATCTCAATTTATTAAAAAAGCAGGAAGGCTTGCCCCCCGGGAAAAACCCGCAGGGCAGCTCGTTCGACCGGGACGTCTTGATTCGAAGAGTTTTCTTACACGATCTGGCGAATCAGCTCAATTGACCCTCTAGCGGTATTGAGACACCTTGGCCTTCTGTTTTGCTGGAACGCTAAAACCCTCTTCACACAAGGAAGCACTTACCCATGGATGGATACGTCACGGCCCGCTGGGGCCGGATCAGTCGTTTGAACAGTTATGGCCAAGGGGATGAACCGTCCCATGCATAACCGTGAATACAAGCTGTTGCCCCAGCAGCGCGCGCCCCTTGGAAGCGCGCGGGCCAATACTCAGAACGCATGCAAAAGTTGCAGTAATCCCGTTGGAGGAATTGATTTGGAACCGCGCGTCGTTGAACTGGAAACCCACCTCAAATACATCCGCAAAGACATGGATGAAATTCGCACCGACGTAAAGGTGATCCGCCACAGGCTGGCCTATTCGGCCGGCGCTGCAGCGGTGGTGCTCGGTCTGCTGGGCTGGATTGCGAACAATCGATTCGACCAGGTGGTGATGCTGCTCACACGATGAAGGTGAGACGCGTGAAGGCCCGAGGATCCGGCTCGGGCCGCAGGACACCTGCCACGGTGCTAACCCAGGACTTCGCTCAAGGGAATGAAACCCACCTCATCGCCCTCCACCAGCGTCCGTCCCTCGAGCACTTCGACCAACCCTTCGGCCCAGGCGGCGCTGCGAAGGACACCCGAGCTTTGATTCCGGTAGATGATCGCTCGACCATTCTCCATGCGGCCTCGCAAGTATTCTCGTCGACTGCCAGCCTTCGGCCAGGCGAAACCGGCCGGCACCTTGAACATGAGCGGCGCCACCGACTTAACGCCCTGGCGTCTTAGCAGGTAGGGCCGTGCCAGCAGTGCGAAAGTCACGAGGGTCGAGGCAGGGTTTCCAGGCAGGCCTATGACCGGCACCCCACGGTAATGCCCGAACGTCAGCGGCTTACCCGGCTTGATGGCGAGTTTCCATAGCGCCAGCTCGCCGTCCTCGCGCAAGGCGATGCCCAGGAAATCCGCCTCCCCCACCGATACTCCACCGGTGGACAGGATCAGATCGACATCAGACAACCGTGCCAGGCGCTCGCGGGTGGCCGATAAATCGTCGGGCAAGATACCCGCGTCAATCACTTCACAACCCATGCATTGCAGCCAGCCACACAGCAGCACGCGGTTGCTGTTATAGATCTGGCCTGGGCCCAACGCCTGACCGGGCTCGACCAGCTCATCCCCCGTGGACAGGACTGCGACGCGAACTTTGCGCACCACTTCCAGCGAGGCACAGCCCAAGGAGGCTGCCAGCCCCAGCTCGATCGGCCCCAGGCGCGTACCGGCAGAAAGCACCTGCTCGCCGACGGTGGTCTCCTGTCCCTGGGGGCGAATGTTCTGCCCGCTGACCATGGGCTCGGTAAACCGCACCCGCTGGTCGTCTTCAACCACGGCATTTTCCTGCATCTCGACGCAATCGGCGCCAGCAGGGACTGGCGCCCCAGTGAAGATCCGCGCACACGTGCCAACCGCCAGCGGCTCCGGGGCCTGCCCGGCAAAAATCCGCTGGCTGACCGTCAGCGGCTCGCCGCTCCAGTCAGCCAACCGCAAGGCATAGCCGTCCATAGCACTGTTGGGCCATGGCGGCAAATCAAGGGTCGACACCAGATCCTCGGCGAGCACTCGCCCTAGCGCCGCGGCCAAAGGCAAATGCTCGCGCTGGACAATCGGCGTGGCCGCCGCCATCTCGAGCAGTCGCTCCAACGCGACCTCAACAGCCATCAAGGCCCCGGCCTTGCCCGGTTTACCCACGGGATTCACAAGGCGCTGCCTGTTTCAAATGAGCCACGAAGTTGCACGGCCGATGCCGCACATCCAGCTGTTCGGCCAGGATGCCATCCCATCCGGTACGCACCGCGTTGGTCGAACCCGGCAGGCAACACACTAGCGTGCCATTGGCCAGGCCTGCCAGCGCGCGGGACTGCACGGTGGAAGTGCCGATGTCGGCCACGGATATCTGTCGAAACAACTCGCCAAAGCCATCGACCTGCTTGTCCAGCAGGCACGTGACGGCTTCCGGCGTGCTGTCACGTCCCGTGAAACCGGTGCCGCCAGTGATCAGCACCACCTGCACCACGTCTTCGGCAATCCAGGTCGCGACTTGCGCACGGATCTTGTACAAATCATCTTTGAGCAGGACCCGCTGCGCCAGGTTGTGGCCGGCCGCCGTGAGCCGATCGACGAAGACCTGCCCGGACGTATCGGTTTCCAGGGTACGAGTATCACTGACAGTCAGCACCGCGATATTGAGCGGCACAAAAGGTACATCAGCCTTGGCTTTCATAGGCGCGTCCAGTTGTGAAGGAAACAGCCCGGTGTTATATCACAGCGCTTCATTTTTGCGCCCGTGCGGAGACACGCCATGACCTCGATTACGCCGCTGCCATCCTGCTCCATTCTGCTCTTGGCGGGTGGCCGCGGGCAACGCATGGGCGGTCAGGACAAAGGCCTGGTGCAGTGGCAAGGCGAACCGCTGATTGCCCATATCCATCGCCAGACCCGCGCCCTGAGCGATGACCTGATCATTTCCTGCAACCGTAATGCGCAACGTTATGCACCCTATGCCGATCAGTTGGTGCATGACGAGCAAGGCGACTTTCCCGGGCCATTGGCGGGCATCCGGGCAGGTCTCAAGGCTGCGAGGCACCCGTATTTGCTGGTGCTGCCGTGCGACGTGCCGCAGATCGACGCAGGCCTGCTCGACAACATGCGCAGGACGGCCAGCCAGCACCCCGGCCAGCCATTGATGGTGCGGCACGGCGAGCATTGGGAACCGCTGCTGTGTGTCATCCCGTTGGCCCTGGCAGCGAGCTTCGAAAAAGCCTGGAGCGACGGCGAACGCAGCCCCGGTCGGGTTATGCGCGCGTTGCACGCCGTTGCCTTGCAATGCCCTGCCGACGACCCACGGCTGGCCAATCTGAACACCCCAGAGTTACTGGCCCGACATAAAGGCGTGTCAGATTGACACTAGCCAGGAACTTGCGCGCAATGTATACGTCTGAAGGTCAGTAACTTGAAGAATCCATTTCGGAGAAACACCATGACACAACGGACCCTCGCCACGTTCATGCTCGCTCTGGGCCTCGCCACCCTTGCCGGGTGCGCTTCGCCAACAGTGATCACCTTGAATGACGGTCGCGAAATCCAGGCCGTCGATACCCCTCATTACGATGAAGAAAGCGGCTTCTACGAATTCGAGCAACTGGATGGCAAGCAGACTCGCGTGAACAAGGATCAGGTTCGTACCGTTAAAGACCTGTAATCTTCAGCGCTACCGCCAGATACGAAAAGCCCGCAACATTTGCGGGCTTTTTTATGCCTGGTCGGAAACCAGGGGGCACTACCACTGCAATATGATCTCGCTCTGAAATACACGTTCCTGGCCGGTGATCGGGTCGATGAAACGCAGCCCTTGCGCCAGTAGCTTGAGCGGGTTGGCGTAGTCATCCTCGGCGTCCCGAAGCACATCAGGATAAAACGGATCATTGCAGATCCCCGCCCCAAGGGCATTCATGTGAACCCGCAACTGGTGTTTCTTGCCCGTGACCGGATACAAGCCATAGCGCCACAACTCGCCGTTCCTTTCCAGCACTTCGATGGCCGTTTCGGTATTGGGCTCGCCCGGTCCTTCCTGCATCCGAAAGAACGGCTCACCATCGATCATCCGGCTTCTATGCACCCGGGGAAAGGTCAACCCAGGCAACGCGCGGGCAATGGCCTGGTAGCGCTTCTCGATCTGCCGTGTCGGGAACAACGACTGATACACCGAACGGGTGTGCGGGTTGGCCGAGAACAACACCAGCCCGGCCGTGTGCCGGTCGATGCGGTGCAAGGGCACCAGATGCGGGTTGTCCAGGCGCCGGATCAGCCGTCGCAACAAGGTTTGCTCGACGTATTCGCCCGCCGGAGTGACAGGCAGAAAATGCGGTTTGTCTGCCACCACCAAGTGCTCGTCGGCATACAGGATCGACTCCACCACCGGGATCGGCTTCTCGTCGGGCACTTCACGGAAGTAGTGGATGCGCAGGCCTTCACGGTATGGCAGGTCGACCTGGATGGCCTTGCCCTCCCCGTCCAATACCCGACCCCGAGCGATCCGGTCCAGCCACTGCTCGCGACTGATGGCGCTGAAATGCTCACACAGGCACTCCAGCACCGTCTGCCAGGAACCGGGCGGCAGGTACAGCGTACTGGCCTGATGATGAGCGGCGGAAAACGATGAACCGGACATTGAAAACTCTTAGGCATTTTTTGCGAGGCAGTATTATCCGACAGTCGCACAGGCCAGCCCAGCAATGATTGCTCACGTGGTGACCGACGTCGATTTTGCCGCAGCTTCGGTGAACTCTTTCAACCAGCGCAGCACTTCTACCGCCTCCCAGCGACCTGGATCATACAACGCGTACAACAGGCCCTGGTAACCCACCACATCCAGCTGTTTGTGATAGCCGGCACGCTGGAACAACGCTTCAATCTCGGCGAAACAGGTGTTGAAATGCAGTTTATTGAAGGGCGTCTTGCCTTCGGTAACCAAGCCATCCAGGCGCAGTTCCAGGACTGCCTCGCGCACAACGTCCGCGGACATCCTGTTCACGCTGCTTTTCAGTTGTTCGACATTGACCAAGGGGATGCACTCCAGATAACTGTATGCACATACAGTAACCGAAGCACGATACTTTCGCCAACCGCAGTATCAGGAACTGACAGATGAACTGCTCAACCGAGAAACTTCACGATCTGTTCGGCCTCGAAGGGCCAGTCCAGCTCGGCACCGGTATCCAGCCTGCGCAGCACGGGAATACGCAGCCCATAACTGTCCACCCAGGCTTCGCGTTCTGAAATGTCCACCAGCTCCACCAACAATCCATGTTCGACGAGAGGCATCAGTTCAGCTTCGGCTACTTCGCAAAGATGACACCCCAGGGTGCCGAACAACTGGCATTCAGGAAGCATGGCGGGTAGACCCAAAAAAGATAGACGGTCATTCTAGGCCCGACCCGGGAAACCGTCGAGTCGCTGGCTCGCTTCAAGGTGTTTCGGTAAAACGCTGATGCAAATCACTGAACGTCAATGCCTTTCCAGCGACGCTTGTCGCATTTTCCCCTCTACGCTGTGCGTTGTAGCCTTGAAACGGAGTTCCCCTTGTTTGCCAACCTGCTGATCATCCTTGCTTCGTCCCTGGTGGTCATCGCCTTGTTCAGACGGCTGCGCCTGCCACCCGTGTTGGGATATCTCTGCGTCGGGCTGGCGGTCGGGCCCACCGCGCTGGACTGGGTCAACGACAGCGAAGAACTGCCAGACCTGGCCGAGCTCGGAGTGGTGTTCCTGCTGTTCTCGTTGGGGCTCGAGTTTTCCCTGTCGAAAATGCTCGAACTGCGTCGGGTCGTGTTCGGCCTCGGCAGCCTGCAGGTGCTGTGCTCAGGGGCGGTCCTGGCGGGATTGCTGGCGTTGGCCGGCGCCCCTGTGATCGCCGCGTTGTTGCTCGGCGCAGGACTTGCCTTGTCCTCCACCGCCATCGTCAGCAAGGAGTTGACCAGCCTGGGAGAAATCTTCAGCAGCCATGGCCAGAACGCCATCGGAGTGTTGTTGTTCCAGGACGTTGTCGCGGTACTGTTGTTGACCCTGGTGCCGGTATTCGCCGGCAGTAGCGACCATCCATGGTACTGGGCACTGCCCTTGACCTTGGGCAAGACCCTGGTTCTGTTCGGTGGTCTGCTGCTGGCTAGCCGACTGTTGTTGCCCCGGCTGTTCCATGAGGTGGCGGCGTCCCGGTCCGCGGAACTGTTCGTGCTGCTGGCCCTGGTGATCGTGTTGCTGACGGCATGGCTGACCCACCTGCTCGGTTTGTCGCCAGCCCTGGGAGCGTTCCTGGCGGGCATGCTGCTGGGGGAGAGCCACTACCGGCATCAGATCGAAGCCGACATACGTCCGTTCCGAGATATCCTGCTGGGGCTGTTTTTCGTCAGCATCGGCATGCTGATCGACCTGCAGTTGTTCCTCGATGACGGCTTGTTGATCCTGGGATTGACCATCGGCCTGATGCTCATCAAGGGCTGTGTGGTCGCCGTCCTAGTGAAATGGCGCGGCAGCGACGTTGAAACCGCCTGGCGCAGTGGCCTGGCGCTGGCCCAGGGCGGTGAATTCTGCTTCGCCCTGATGGCCCTCATGCAGCAGAACCGCCTCATGCCCGCCGACATCAGCGGCCTGCTGCTGGCCGCGACCTTCTGCTCGATGCTACTGACTCCCCTGTTACTGCGTGCGGCGCCACGCATCGCCGCGCGCCTGCATCGCAAACCCAACGAAGAGGCGCAACTGGACCAGATCAGCGCACTCAACGCCGGCTTGTCGGGCCATGTGGTCATTTGCGGCTACGGGCGCGTCGGTCAATCCATCGGGCGGTTCCTGCGTCGCGAAGGCCAGGCGTTCGTCGCCCTGGATGACGACCCGGTGATTATCCAGGAAGCCACCGTCGGGGAAAACTGCGTGCATTACGGGGATTCGCGACGAGGGGACCTGCTTGCGGCCGTTGGCTTGAGCCGCGCCAGACTGCTGGTGATCGCGGTGGACAAGACCGACATTGCCATCACCGTGCTCAAGGCGGCCCGCCAGGTCAATCACCAGGTACCGATCCTGGTGCGCACCCGTGACGACAGCCAACTGGCCGAGTTGCAGGCTGCCGGGGCCAGCGAAGTGGTCCCGGAACTGCTGGAGTCGAGCCTGATGCTGGCCTCCCACGCCTTGATCATGCTCGGCCTGCCCGAGCAGCAGGTCCGGCATCATGTGGACCAGGTTCGTCATGACCGCTACCGCCTGCTCCATGGCTTTTATCCCGGCAACCAGGACAAGGAGCCATAGTGCGACGCTCGCGACGCTCAGTCCTGGCTGACCGCGCCGATCTTGTGAATCGACAGGTCGGCGCCGTAATACTCTTCTTCCTGGGTCAGCCGCAGCCCCAACACGACCCTGACCATGCCATAGACCGCAAACCCGCCGGCCAGGGCGACGACAACGCCCAGCGCCGTGCCGATCAATTGGCTGACCAGGCTGACCCCACCCAGGCCGCCCAGGGCGCTCTGGCCAAAGACGCCACAAGCAATGCCGCCCCAGACACCGCACAGCCCATGCAGCGGCCAGACGCCGAGCACATCGTCGATCTTCCACTTGCCCTGGGCCGCAGTGAAGCACCAGACAAACAAGGCACCGGCAATGGCCCCCGTGACCAGCGCACCGACCGGGTGCATCAGGTCGGAACCGGCACAGACCGCCACCAGACCGGCCAGCGGGCCGTTGTGCAGGAAGCCCGGGTCATTGCGTCCGACTATCAATGCCGCCACGGTACCGCCCACCATGGCCATCAACGAATTGACCGCCACCAGCCCGCTCACCCCGGGCAAGGTCTGGGCACTCATCACGTTGAAACCGAACCAGCCGACAATCAGGATCCACGAACCCAAGGCCAGGAATGGAATGCTCGAAGGCGCAAACGCCACCAGGCGACCGTCCCGGTAGCGGCCATTACGCGGGCCGAGCAAGAGCACGGCAGCCAACGCCAGCCAGCCGCCCATGGCATGCACCACCACGGAGCCGGCGAAGTCATGGAAACTGGCGCCGAACCGGGCTTGCAGCCAGGCCTGCAGGCCAAAATTGCCGTTCCAGATCATGCCCTCGAAAAACGGATAGACAAACGCCACGATCAGCACCGTGGCGCACAACTGCGGTGCGAACCGGGCACGTTCGGCAATACCACCGGAAATGATGGCCGGGATCGCAGCGGCAAAGGTCAGCAGGAAGAAGAACTTCACCAGGCTATAGCCATGATCGGCGCTGAGCACCGCCGCCGGTTGCAGGAAGGTCACACCGTAGGCAATCCAATAGCCTATAAAGAAATAGGCCAGGGTCGAGACCGCGAAATCGCTGAGGATTTTCGACAGCGCATTGACCTGGTTCTTTTGCCGGACCGTTCCCACTTCAAGAAACGCAAAACCGGCATGCATGGCCAGGACCATAACTGCGCCGAGCAGGATGAACAGCGTGTTGGAGCTGTGGACCAGACCGTCCACGGCGTTTTGCATATTTTCCATGGTATGGGCAGACCTGAAAAAGTTGAAAAAAGCACCAAACCGGTTCGCCAGCCTTGCGAGCGCACCAAGTTGAAACGACTCATTGGCCGTACGCAGGCCGACGAACCGCTTTGGTGCGCAAGAACGGTCAAAACGAAATCCCGCTTGGAGGTGCTTCGCGGGTTTTGATTATTTGGGTTAAGGTTTTTCGGGCTTTCGCCCAGCTTCAGCGCACTGGCGCAGGCTGACGCACCAGTACATGGCAAAAACCTGAGCAAAAGTTGTACCAGTCACTTGTACTGAACCTTCCAGCAAGGCTCATACTCGAACGTTTCAGACGTCACTTACGGAGATTCACCGATGACCAGACCCCAGGCAAAGACTGCTCAAGAAACCCTGATGGAAGATTTCCAGACGCTGGTCAGCGACACGGAACGCTTGCTCGATCACACCGCGACGCTGGCCGGCGATCAAGCCGATGCACTGCGCAGCCAGATTCACGAAACCCTCCTGCGCGCCCGCGAAACGCTCAAGCTGACGGAAGATTCCATGCGCGAACGCGGCCAGGCTGCGGTGGCCGCCACCGAGGAATATGTACAGGCCAACCCTTGGCAATCCGTAGGCATTGCGGCAGGCGTTGGCTTTCTGATTGGTCTGCTGGCGACACGGCGCTGATGATGGGTATCGACGAATCCGGCTCGTCCGAAGCGGGCACAAAAACTACAGCACGCCGCCTGGGCGCGGCGTTCCTTGGCTTGCTGCATAGCCACGTCGAATTGTTCGGCATGGAGCTGCAGGAACAGAAGGCACGCACTGTCAGTCTCCTGCTGTTCGCCGGCCTTGCGCTGGTGTTCGGCCTGCTGCTGTTGGTCGGGCTTTCGGCGCTGGTACTGATCCTGGTATGGGACACCTATCGTCTGGCCGGCATTATCGGCCTGTGCCTGTTTTATCTGCTGGCGGCGCTGTTCTGCGGGCTTCGGCTCAAGGCGGCGATCTACGACGAGTCCTCTCCTTTCCACGCCACCCTCGAAGAACTGGCCAATGACCGGGAGCGCCTGTTGCCATGAGCCTGCCTGATGTTCCTCAAGCCCGGACACGACAGGAAATGCGCAAGGCGCTGGTGCGTCTGCGCATGGAAATGCACCGCCAGGAAATCCGTCAGGAAACACGCCAGTTGCTGCAGCCCTTGCACCGGGCACGCGGCTTGACGCAAAGCTGGCACGAAGGCTTCGGCATCAAGCACGCGCCACTGTGGGGGGTGGCGGCGGTGTCCCTGCTCGGTTTCATCACCGGCAAACGAACCCGCAATGGTGGTGGCAGTGGCTTGACTGGCCTGATCCGCCTGGCAACGACATTGCTGCCGTTGATCAAGCTGGCCAAAGATATGCGCAAACCCTGAGGCCCCAGTGGCGAGGGAGCTTGCTCCCGCTTGAGTGCGAAGCACTCACAAAAATGGGCCTGCTTCGCAGTCCAGCGGGAGCAAGCTCCCTCGCCACACAGGGTTGTGTATCCAGTCTGTGCAGGCCTATAAGCCTTGCAGGGCAGCCCACGAACCGGGAAGCTAGGACAACGACACCATCAAACGGAGCACCCAGCCTTGGATTGGCACACCCTGCTGACTCGCGAACGCCTCGGAAAACCGCTGCACAGTCCGCAAGAACTGGGCCGCAGTCCTTTCCACAAGGACCACGACCGCATCATCTTTTCCGGCGCCTTCCGCCGCCTCGGACGCAAGACGCAAGTGCATCCGGTCTCCAGCAACGACCACATCCATACGCGCCTGACCCATTCTCTGGAAGTCAGCTGCGTCGGGCGGTCCCTGGGCATGCGCGTGGGGGAAACCATCCGCAATGCCCTGCCTGACTGGTGCGAGCCAAGCGACCTGGGCATGGTGGTGCAATCGGCCTGCCTGGCCCACGACATTGGCAACCCGCCGTTCGGTCACTCCGGCGAGGATGCTATCCGCTATTGGTTCCAGCAGGCTGCCGGCCGTGGCTGGCTCGATGCAATGAGCGAAGCCGAGCGCAACGACTTCCTCAACTTCGAAGGTAACGCCCAGGGATTCCGCGTCCTCACCCAACTTGAATACCATCAGTTCGACGGCGGAACGCGGCTGACCTATGCCACCCTCGGCACCTATTTGAAATACCCCTGGACTGCCCGCCACGCGGACTCGCTGGGCTACAAGAAGCACAAGTTCGGTTGCTACCAGAGCGAACTGCCACTGTTGGAGCAGATTGCCCACAAACTCGGTTTGCCACAGATCGAGGATCAACGCTGGGCACGGCATCCCTTGGTGTACCTGATGGAAGCCGCCGATGACATCTGCTACGCGCTGATCGACCTGGAAGACGGCGTGGAGATGGATCTCCTGGAATACCCCCAGGTGGAATCGCTGCTCCTGGACCTGGTGGGCGATGATCTTCCGGACACTTACCGGCAGCTGGGGCCGCTGGACTCGCGGCGACGCAAACTGGCGATCCTGCGGGGCAAGGCCATCGAACACCTGACCAACGCCGCCGCCCGGGCTTTTGTCGAACAGCAGGAAGCCTTGCTTGCCGGCACGCTGCCAGGAGATCTCGTGGAGCATATGCACGGCCCTGCAAAACGCTGCGTGTTGAATGCCAAGGACATGGCGCGCCGGAAAATTTTCCAGGACAAGCGCAAGACCCTGCATGAAATCGGCGCCTACACCACGCTGGAAATCCTGCTCAACGGATTTTGCGGAGCAGCCCTTGAACAACATGGGGGCCGCACGCCTTCGTTCAAGAATCGCCGCATTCTCGACCTGCTGGGGAACAACGCGCCGGATCCCAACGGCCCTTTGCATGGCGCGTTCCTGCGAATGATCGACTTCATTGCCGGCATGACCGACAGCTACGCCAGCGAAATGGCCCAGGAAATGACCGGCCGCACACGCCAATAAAAGGCACCCTTTGCAGCACCTCGAAAAAATGTGGGAGCGAGCTTGCTCGCTCCCACAGGGGATTGGCGGTGAATGTGAATTCTGTAGCGCTGTGCCACAGGGAGTTTGAAGTAGATAAATAATGTATGGCTTACACACACCTCGATTAAAAATCGCTTCCTTTGTTTGCACAACCAACACAATCAAAGAAATATCCCTTCACACACTGCCAACTCCTCCCATCTCTTTTTGCCATCCACCTACTAAAAAACCGATTACATCGTAATATCTTGCCTCTTTTTTTGTAGGAAACTTCTGAAATTGAAGTTGCATGCCCGTCTCTTCGTACGGCCCTGGTTGTAAGTGGGCTAAGGTGCGCGCTTTATTCAAGTTCGCAGGGTAATTTATTCATGAACTCCGTTTTCATTGTCGACGACCATCCGGTCATCCGCCTCGCTGTTCGCATGCTTCTGGAGCATGAGGGCTATAAGGTCGTGGGAGAAACTGACAACGGCGTCGATGCGATGCAAATGGTGCGCGAATGCATGCCAGACTTGGTTATCCTGGACATCAGCATTCCCAAACTCGACGGGCTGGAAATCCTCTCGCGCTTCAACGCCATGACCACTCCGCTCAAGACGCTGGTGCTCACGGCCCAGTCGCCGACGCTCTTCGGCATTCGATGCATGCAGTCCGGTGCCTCTGGTTACGTTTGTAAACAGGAAGACCTCAGCGAACTTGTCAGCGCAATCAAAGCAGTATTGTCCGGCTATAACTACTTTCCCAGCCAGGCGCTGAATCCGGTACGCCCGGATGACCCACGCAGTATCGAGCTGGACCTTTTCAAAAGTGTCAATGATCGGGAACTGATGGTGCTGCAACTATTTGCCCAGGGGCGTACCAACAAGGAAATAGCCAAAGGAATGTTTCTAAGCAATAAGACCGTCAGTACTTATAAGAAACGGCTGATGCAGAAGCTCAAGGTCAAGTCGTTGGTCGATCTGATTGAAATGGCGAAGCGCAACGCGCTGGTGTGAGAAAAACAGGATGCTCAGACGCATAACCGAATGTCTCCTGCTGATCAGCGCAGCGTTTTATACAGGAATGCTCACGGCGGCAGCGAATGCGCCCGAGCAATATACCCTGCTGGGCCGCTCGTCCATGGCCCATACCGAGGTCAAGCTGGATGATGTTCACCGCGCCTGGCTACAGGATCGGCAAGCGCTGGTCCTGGGAACTTCCGCCCCGGATTACCCGCCCTTCGATCTTTCCACCAGCGGACGCGACTACGAAGGCCTGACGGCTGATTACGCCGACATCATCGCCAAGGCCATCGACCTGCCCATAACAGTCCTGCGCTTCGGTTCCCGCGAGGCGGCCATGGCCGCACTCAAGGACGGGCAAATCGACATGCTTGGCACCGCCAACGGTTTCGAGGCGCGCAACCCCGACATTGTGCTGTCGACGCCGTACGCAGTGGACCAACCCGTTCTCGTCACCCGAACGAATGAAAGCCGATCCCTGACTGACGATCTCGAGGGGTTGCGGCTGAGCATGGTTTATCACTACCTGCCGCTACGGGAAATTGAAAAACTCTACCCCAAGGCACTCATTACCACCTACCCGTCCTACCAGAACGCCATCAATGCCGTCGCCTTCGGTCAGGCCGATGTATTTCTCGGCGATACCCTTTCCACCCACTACATGATCAACAAGGGCTACTTGAGCAATATCCGCATGGCCAGCTTCGGCAAACACGAATCCCATGGGTTCGGTTTCGCCGTACGGCGTAGCGACACCCGCTTGCTGGAAGTCATCAACGCTACGCTGAGCCAGGTTTCCATTGCCGAGCAAGCCGCCATCTCCAAGCGCTGGAGTGCAGGCAGCGACCTGTATCTCACGGACCACAGGATACAACTGACCGACCGTGAGCAACGCTGGCTGGCGGGGCATCCGGTGGTCCGGGTGGTGGTGAACGAAACCTCCGCGCCCTTCACCTTCTTCGATGCGGATGGAGACTTTCGCGGCATCAGTGCCGACCTGCTGGAACTGATCCGGCTGCGCACCGGCCTGCGCCTGGACATCCAGCGCCGCCAGAACGACAGCGAAATGATTGCTGCGGTCCTCAACGATCAAGCCGACATGATCGCCGCACTTTTGCCCAGCAGTGAACGACAACTCCAGTTGAAGTTCAGCCGCCCCTACGTCGATAGCTCGTTCGTCCTGCTGACCCGCAAACAGTCCGACACGCCCACGACACTCGATCAGTTAGGCCACGCCAGCCTGGCAATCGCCAAAGGCAATCCGGTCATCGGATGGCTACGCAGCCAGTACCCGAACCTTCAAATCATCGAAACGGACGGCCCCTTGCGCGCCGTGGAAATGCTCGCCCATGGCCAGGTCGACGGCAGCGTGAACTCGCAGGTGATGGCCAACTACTTCATCTCCTCCTATGCGTGGCGCGACAGGTTGCAAATCAGCAGCACGGTGGGCACCCAACAAGCCATGTTCGCGCTGGCCACGGCAAAAAACGCCACAGAGTTGAACGCCATCCTCGACAAGGCCCTGACCAGCATCGACCCTGACGAACTGGGCGTCATCAACAACCGCTGGCGCGGTTACGTCTCGCCTTCGGAACACACCTGGCGCACCTACAACCGCCTGTTCCTCCAGGTCGTCGTGGGCGTTGGCCTGTTGTTACTGTTTTCCCTGGCGTGGAACGCCTACATGCAGCGCCAGATCAGGCAACGCCAACGGGCGGAACTGGCCCTCAATGATCAACTCGAATTCATGCATTCACTGCTCAACGGCACCCCCCATCCCATCTACGTGAGGGATCGCAACGGCATCCTGCAAAGCTGCAACGACAGCTACCTGCAAACGTTCGACGTCAAACGCGAAGACGTCATCGGCAAGAGCCTGATGCCAGGATCCATGAGCAACGCCTTCGAAGCGCAGGAGTACCAGGCGGACTACCAACGCGTCATGGCCGAAGGCACCGCCCTGATCGTCGACCGGCCCCTGCACATCGGGGACCGGCAACTGACGATCTATCACTGGATCCTCCCCTACCGAAACTCCGCCGCCGAAGTGCAAGGCATCATCGGCGGCTGGATCGACATCAGTGAGCGGCGCCAGCTGTTCGAGGAGCTGCGCGCGTCCAAGCAACGGGCCGATGACGCGAACCGCGCCAAAAGCACGTTCCTGGCAACCATGAGCCATGAAATCCGCACCCCCATGAACGCGGTGATCGGCATGCTTGAGCTGGCCCTGAAACAGGCCGACAAGGGCCGTGTAGACCGTTCGACCATCGAAGTCGCGTACGAGTCGGCCTCCGGCATGCTCGAACTGATAGGCGATATTCTGGACATCGCCCGTATCGAATCCGGTCATCTGAGCCTGGCCCCCGAACGCGTCAATCTCAGGGCCTTGCTGCAATCGGTCATTCGGGTATTCGAGGGCGTGGCCCGGCAGAAAAACCTGGCGTTGTCCCTGCAGTTCGACGCCGCCAAGGGCAGCCCTGACGTGTTGATGGACCCGTTGCGGTTCAAACAGGTGCTGTCGAACCTGATCAGCAATGCCCTCAAATTTACCGAGCAGGGCCAGGTAGTGATCAAGGTCCGGCTGTCTCCAACCGACCGGGACGACGTCCTGCAAATGCACCTGGAGGTCAACGACAGCGGCATCGGTATTGCTCCGGCGGACCTGCAACGTTTGTTCGAGCCGTTTGCCCAGGTCGATAACACCAGCCGGATGGCCCGCAACGGTGCGGGGCTGGGGCTGGTGATCAGTCGTAACCTGTGCCGGATGATGGGCGGCAGCCTGCACATGAACAGCCAACCCGGCACCGGCACCCAGGTCCAGGTCTGCCTGCAGCTGACCGTCCTGGCGACGGCGCCGGTTCGCCCCCCACCTGAACCGGTCATCGAAACGGCCCAGGCCCCCCTGAACGTCCTGATCGTGGACGATCATCCCGCCAACCGCCTGCTGATGTCGCAGCAATTGGAATACCTGGGCCATCACTACCAGGTCGCCCATGATGGTGCCCACGGGCTTGAGGTCTGGCAAGAGAACCACTTCGATCTGGTCATCGCCGATTGCAACATGCCCATCATGAGCGGCTACGAACTGGCCCGGTCGATTCGTCGCGATGAATCCGAGCAGCAACGACCGCCCTGCACCCTACTGGGGTTCACTGCCAATGCCCAACCGGAGGAAAAACAACGCTGCCAGGACGCTGGGATGGACGACTGCCTGTTCAAGCCAATCAGCCTGAGCGCCTTGAGCCAATGGATCAAGGCAGTCAAACCCGTCAGTTGCCCGGCAGCTTTCAGCATACAAAGCCTGCAGGCGTTGACCGGCGGCGACCCGTCGTCCAACCGACGGCTGCTGGCCGAATTGCTCAGCAGCAGCCGCTCGGACCGCCAGGAGTTGCTCGACATCGCCCACAGCGCAAACCGGTCAGCACTGGCCGAAATAGCGCACAAGATAAAAGGCGTCGCCCGCATCGTCCAGGCGACCTCACTGATCCAGCGGTGCGAGGCGCTGGAACACGCTTGTCACCAGGCGCAAGCGCCCAGGCGAATCAGCGATTGCATCGACGCCCTCGACCGAGCCATGAGCGAACTGGAGCGGGCCCTCGAAACGGAGATCGCCAAGGCAAAATAATCCAGCGTTTACTATGCTATTCGCTCAGCAGTGCGTACCTGGGGGTTCTCGATCGGTTTCCCTGCACGCGGGAACACCATCGAGAACGCCCCCTGACACTTGGAGTGACTGCAATGCCCAGCGCACCGCGTCCGGAAAAACGCCGGTTCCCCCTGCACGTTCACATCAGCGTGATGTTTACCCTGCTTCTGTTGCTGACCGGGGTGGTGCTGGGGATTTTCAATTACCGGCAAACCACGCAAATCATCCTGTCCAGCAGTGAGAAACTGTTCAACCGTATTGAACAGGATGTGCGCCTGGATCTGTACGACACCTACGAACCCATCCGCCACCTGTTGAGGCTGTTGGCCGACTACCCGGCGACGCGCACTCCCCAGATGGCGCAACGCCTGGCCCTGCTCGTGCCCTTCAGCCAGGCACTGCGGGACAACCCGAACCTGGCATCGTTGTACCTGGGCGATCATCAGGGCAACTTCATGATGGTCCGGCCATTGCGCACCGTGGCCCTGAAAGTCGCCCTGCAGGCACCGGCCGAGGCGGTCTACCAAGTCTGGACCGTGGAGCGGGCAACCGAGCAAGGCCCGGTTCACTCCCAGTCGCTGTTCTACGACGAGACGCTGACGCTCATCGGGCGCCGGGACATTGTCGACGAAACCTACGACCCCCGCAGCCGCGGCTGGTTTCGCAGCGCCGCCGGCAGCACCGAGCAGATCACCACCGAGCCCTACGTTTTTTTCTCCACCCATAACGTCGGCACCACCCTCGCCCTGCGCAGTGGTGAGCAGGCTGTCATCGGCGCCGACCTGACCCTGGCGGCCCTGTCCCAGACCCTGGCCAAACACAAGGTGACCACCGGCACCGAAGTCGTCCTGCTCGATCCCAAGGGCAACGCAGTGGGTTATCCCGACAACAGCCGGCTGCTCGCCGATGCCCAGTCGGCACGCCTGATCAAGGCCCGAGACCTCAGCCCGGCCATCGCCGCTGCGCTCGACGACCACACCGATGCCACGCGCCTGGAAGCGGACGGACGCCAGTGGATCGTTTCTCGCAGCCACATGCAGGAAGGCGGGCCCCAGGGCCTGGAACTGGCGCTGCTGGTCCCTGAAGATGAGCTGCTGGACAATGCCTATCGCATGCGCTGGCAAGGCGCGCTCATCACCCTCGCCACGCTGCTGCTGTGCCTGCCCCTGGGTTGGCTGACGTCCAGGATCCTGGTCAAGCCTTTGCGCGAACTGGTGCAGGAAGCCGATGCCATTCGCAGCTTTGACTTCAACTACCCGGTGTCCCGTCGCTCCCCGGTGCTGGAAGTCGATCAGTTGAGCGTGTCGATGGCGCGCATGAAAGAGACCCTGGCGAGTTTCTTTGAAATCACCGCCAGCCTGCGCGCCGAAACCCGCTTCGCCCCGTTGCTGGAACGGGTGTTGTTTGAAACCGTAAAAATCGGCCAGGCCCAGGCAGGCCTGATCTACTTGCGCGAGAACGACGACAACCGGGTCAAGCCGTATGGGCTGGTCATCAATGGAACCCCCAGGGACCTCGAGGCCTTCAAGTTACGCAGTCATGAGCTCCAGGCTGGCGACAGCCCGCAATGGCTCCAGCAACTGGCCACCTCGGACAACCTCGTGGCCTCCCTGGGCTTCGAACAGGCGGCCGATCTGCAGAGCGTCCTGCGGGAGCTGGACTCGCCGCGCGTCCATCTGATCGGTATTCGCCTTCGCAATCGGCACCAGGAAACCGTCGGCGTCCTGGTACTGCTGATCACCGACAGCGGCACCGAAGCCGACCTGGAAAAACTGCAGCCCGACCGCATCGCCTTCCTGCAGGCCGTGTCCGGTGCCGCCGCCGTGAGCATCGAGGGCCAGCGCCTGCAAGCCAGGCAAAAGCAGTTGCTGGACGCCTTCATCCAATTGCTGGCCGGCGCGATCGATGCCAAGAGTCCCTACACGGGCGGCCATTGCCAGCGGGTGCCGGTCCTGACCCTGATGCTCGCCCAGGCGGCCGCTGCCAGCCAGGTACCGGCATTCGAAACCTATCGGCCCACCGAGGACGAATGGGAAGCCCTGCACATCGCCGCCTGGCTGCACGATTGCGGCAAGGTCACCACCCCCGAATATGTGGTCGACAAGGCCACCAAGCTGGAAACCCTGAACGACCGGATCCACGAGATACGCACCCGCTTCGAGGTGCTCAAGCGCGACGCCTGGGTCGATTATTGGCAGGCCGTGGCAAGCGGCGGCGAGCCGTCATCCCTGGCGCAACAGCGCGACGCGACATTGACGGCACTGGATGACGACTTTGCTTTCGTCGCCCGCTGCAACCTGGGCTCCGAAGCCATGGCCGAAGCCGATCTGCAGCGCCTGCGACACATCGCGCAACGCCCGTGGACCCGGACCCTCGATGATCGCCTGGGGGTTTCCTGGGAAGAAAACCGGCGCCAGGCCCGCACGCCCAAGCCGACACTACCGGTCACTGAGCCACTGTTGGCAGACAAGCCCGAGCACCTGCTCGAACACCACGAAGCCGAACTGATCCCGGCGGAAAATCCGTGGGGCTTCCAGCTCGACGTACCGGCCTGGAAATACAACCGCGGCGAGCTCTACAACCTGAGCATCACGCGAGGCACGCTAACCCGCGAGGAGCGCTACGTCATCAACCATCACATGGTGCAGACGATCCTGATGCTCAGCCAGTTGCCCTTTCCCAGTCACTTGGACAACGTGGCGGAGATCGCTGGCGGTCATCACGAGAAGATGGACGGCAGTGGTTATCCCAAACGTCTCAAACGCGAAGAGATGAGCCTGCCGGCGCGCATGATGGCCATTGCCGACATTTTCGAAGCGCTGACGGCAGCCGACCGCCCCTACAAGAAAGCGAAGAAACTGAGCGAGGCCCTGGGCATCATGGCCACCATGTGCCGTGACGCCCATATCGATCCCGAGCTGTTCGGGTTGTTCATCGATGAAAAGATCTACCTGAGCTACGCCAACCAGTTCCTCGACCCGCACCAGATCGATGAAATCGATCCCCACGGCCTGCTGGTCAAGGCAGGGTTGAAGGTATGATCAGCAATCCGTCAGGCGCAGGAATATCGCGGCCAACTGCTCGATGCCGGCTTGATCATGCTCGGTAAAACGCGCCAGTTTCGGGCTGTCCAGGTCGAGCACGCCGATCAGGCGCCCGTCCTTGACCAACGGCACCACCAGTTCGCTGTTCGACGCGCTGTCGCAGGCGATGTGCCCGGCGAAGGCATGGACGTCTTCGACGCGCTGGGTCTGCCGGGTCGCGGCCGCCGTACCGCACACGCCACGGCCAAAGGGGATCCGCACGCAGGCGATCTGGCCCTGGAACGGTCCCAGGACCAGCTCTTCGTTGCGATTGAGGTAAAAACCGGCCCAGTTCAGGTCGTCCAGCTGACTGGACAGGAAAGCCGAGAACTGCGCGGCGTTGGCGATGAAGTCACGCTCATCGGCCAGCAAGGATTCCAGCTGTGCCGATAACAACGCGTAGCCGTCAAGGCCGACTCCGGTGCCCTTCAAATCGATCATGCCTTGTGCTCCAACAATTTCAGGCCTACCCAATAACGGGCAAACTGATAGGCGCAACGTCCGTTGCGATTGCCGCGACCGGTTGCCCAGCGCACCGCCAGTACATCCAGCGCTTCGTCGCGCTGCCAGGCCAGCCCGGCCTTGGCTGCCAATTCGCCGATCCAGTGCTCCACCACGTTAAGGAAATGCTCCTGGGTAAACGGATAAAACGACAGCCACAGGCCAAAGCGGTCGGACAAGGCGATCTTGTCCTCTACCGCTTCGCTGGGATGAAGTTCGCCGTCGACCCGTTTCCAGTTCTCGTTGTCGCTTTCCTTCTCCGGCACCAGGTGACGACGGTTGGAAGTGGCATACAGCAACACGTTGTCCGGCGCCTGCTCCAGGGAACCATCCAACACGCTCTTGAGCACGCGGTAATCGCCTTCACCGGATTCGAACGACAAGTCATCGCAGAACAACACGAAGCGCTGGGGCAGTTTCGCAACCTGCTCCACCACCCGAGGCAGATCGGCCAGGTGGTCGCGTTCGATCTCGATCAAGCGCAGGCCATGCGGGGCATGTTCAGCCAACAGGGCGCGTACCAGGGACGACTTGCCGGTGCCACGCGAGCCCCAGAGCAAGGCATGGTTGGCAGGCATGCCATCGATGAACTGCCGGGTGTTGCGGCCCAGTTGTTCGACCTGGCGGTCTACGCCGATCAGGTCCGACAGGCGCATGTCGAGGCTGACCTGCAGCGGCAGCAGGTAGCCGCTACGGCCGTCACGCTGCCAGCGGGCGGCCAGGGTCTGGGTCCAATCGATGGTGGGCCGGGGCGCCGGCAGCAAAGGCTCGATCCGGGCCAGCACGGCATCGGCACGCTCAAGAAAAGCATTCAATCGCGAGTCCACGTCTTCTCCTCGGACAGGTTCACAGTAATGATGGCGCTCGAGCTACGAAACGTCGTATCCAATGGCGGGTCTACTTCACACAATACACACCGGCTGCACCGGTACTCAGAGATGATCAGCTATGCTTGACCGGCGAAGGGAAACGTAAGTGGTTCATCACTCAATGGACATCAGATTCACCCAACGGCTTTCCTACAAGCAGGCCCGCCTGACCGTCCTGGTGGGCTTCGTGTTGGGCACCTTGCTCAGTCTGATGCAGATCGGCATCGATTATGCCAGCGAAGACGCGTCGATCAACCGTGAAATCCTCTCGCTGCTGGAAATCAGCCACAACCCGGCCTCGCGTATCGCCTACAACATCGACGCCGAGCTCGCCCAGGAGCTGTCCATGGGCCTGTTGCGCTCACCGGCCATCATTGGGGCCGAGCTGATCGACAACAACAATACCGTGCTCGCCAGCGTCAAGCGGCCCGAGCTGCAAAGCAGCTACCGGTTCATCAGCGACTTTCTGTTCGGCGCCCAGCGTCAGTTCGAGGATCGGCTCTACCTGGATCATTTGCCCAACGAATCCCTGGGCATGCTGCGACTGGACGTCGACACCTATGCGTTCGGCAGTCGTTTCCTGCGCCGTGCCGAGGTCACCTTGCTCAACGGCTTCGCCCGCAGCCTGATCCTGACTGGCCTGCTGCTGGCACTGTTCTACGTGATGCTGACCAAGCCCCTGGTGCGGGTCATCCGCGAACTGAGCAGCCGCGACCCGAGCAGCAACGAACAGAACCGCCTGGAATGCCCTGCCGGCCACCAGTCCGATGAAATCGGCGTACTGGTTTCCGTCGCCAACCAGCAGTTCGAAAATATCTCCACCGAAATCCAGCAGCGGCGCACGGCCGAAAATCGCCTTACCGAATACCTCGCGCAACTGGAGAACATCGTCTCGGCACGCACCGCCGAACTCAAGGCCAGCAACGCCCGCCTCAGCCAGTCCAACGAGGAACTGGAAGTGGCCCGGCGCACGGCCCTGGACATGGCCGAGGCCCGTTCTGCGTTCCTCGCCAACATGAGCCACGAGATCCGCACACCGCTCAACGGCCTGCTGGGAATGATCGCCCTGTCCCTGGACGGCCCCCTGACGGCCGAACAACAGCAACAGCTATCGATTGCCCATGACTCGGGCAAGGTATTGGTCGAACTGCTCAACGATATCCTCGACCTGTCGAAATTCGACGCCGGTCAACTGGAACTCGAACGCATCCCGTTCGACCTCGGCTCCCTGGTGGAGGATACCGCCAACCTGCTTTCTCAGAACGCGGCCCCGAGTGTCGAACTGGCCTGCCTGATCAAACCGCAGTTCCCGGCGCAGGTACTCGGCGATCCGACCCGGGTGCGTCAGATCGTCAGCAACCTGCTGTCCAATGCCCTGAAATTCACGCGCTTCGGCCGGGTCGACGTGAAGTTGAGTCATTACGAAGGCGGCGTGCGCATCGAGGTCTGCGACACGGGCATCGGTATCCCCCAGGAAGCCCAGGCGAGAATCCTGCAACCGTTCACCCAGGCCGGCGCCGGGATTACCCGCCAGTTCGGTGGCACCGGGCTGGGCCTGGCACTGACCTACAACCTCTGTGAAGCCATGCAGGGCCGGTTGACCATCAGTTCCGAAGCTGGCTTCGGCAGTCAGTTCTGTGCCGACCTGCCCCTGCCTTGCCATCTCCCGGCAACGCCGGTCGAACCGTTGCGCGGCAACGTCGTCGCCATCACCGCCAGCAGCAGCGGCCTGGCCGAGTTGCTGGGCATGCTGTTGCCGGGGTGGGGCCTGGATTATGTGCAGCGCTCCATCGACGACGGGTTGCTGGGGCTCAAGCCTGACATGCTGATCACCGACTGCCCGGAATGCCTGTTCAACCTGCGGCCAACCTTTGACGCACCGATCCTGCTGGTGACCGCCTATGGCAGCTTCATGCCCAGCGAAGAAGCCGCCGCCCTCGCCCCGCTGATACAACAGGCTCGGCCGCTGGCGCGCCTTGCGCTGTACCAGATTCTGCGGCGCGCCATGCAAAGCGAGGCGACCGTCATCGATGACGCACAGATCGAAACCCTGGCGCCGTCCAGGCGTGGACGGGTGCTGCTGGTGGAGGACAACCCGGTCAACCAACTGGTGGCCAAGGGGATGTTGGTAAAACTGGGCTGCGAAGTCACCGTCGCAGCCCACGGCGCCGAAGCCCTGAGTCAACTGGAACAGCGGGTGTTCGACCTGGTGTTGATGGACTGCAACATGCCGGTAATGGATGGCTACGAAGCCAGTCGACAGATCCGCCAAAGCGGGCGCTGGTCGGACCTGCCGATTGTCGCCCTGACGGCCAACGCAATGCCCGAGGAACGTGAGCGCTGCCGTGCGGCCGGCATGAACGATTACCTGTCCAAGCCGTTCCGCCGCGAAGAACTGGCGGCAGTGCTGGACCAGTGGGTGCCGACTACGTCAGCGCTTTGATCTGGCCCAACAGGTGATCGAGACCGTCTCGCAATGTTGCGAGGCGGTCCAGGTCGATACCGCTGTCGCACAACAGGCGGGCCTTGAGCGGGCCGACCTGTTCACGCAAGGCTCGTCCGGCAATCGTCAGGCTCAAGTGCACCTCCCGCTCGTCCCGGGCCGAACGCTGGCGCTGGACCAGGTCCAGCTGCTCCAGGCGCTTGAGCAGCGGCGTCAGCGTCCCGGAATCCAGTAGCAAACGCTCACCCAGCGCCTTGACCGTCGGCTGTGCCGGGGCCGTGTCCTGCCATTCCCAGAGCACCAGCATCGCCAGGTATTGCGGATAGGTCAGGCCGAGTTGATCGAGCATTGGCTTGTAGCCACGGATCACTGCACGCGAAGCAGCGTACAGCTTGAAGCACAACTGGCTGTCGAGCTTCAGGGAATCGACTGACAGGTCATTCATTTGAGCAGCGCTTCGATCTCACTGGTCAGGTCCTGGGGCTTGGTGGTCGGGGCAAAACGCTTGACCACTTGGCCGTCCCTGCCGATCAGGAACTTGGTGAAATTCCACTTGATGCCTTTGGACCCCAGCACCCCGGGCGCCCGCTGTTTAAGCTGGACGAACAGGGGATGGGCGTTGGCGCCGTTGACCTCGATTTTCTTGAACAGCGGAAAACTCACACCGAAGTTCAACTCGCAGAACTCGGTAATCGCCCCCTCGTCGCCCGGCTCCTGCTTGCCAAACTGATTGCAGGGAAAGCCCAACACCACCAGGCCCTGGTCCTTGTAGGTCTGCCACAACGCCTCAAGCCCCTTGTATTGCGGAGTGAACCCGCACTGGCTGGCCGTGTTGACCACCAGCACAGCCTTGCCGGCGAAATCGGCGAGGGTCTTTTGCTCCCCCTTGATGGTGGTGCACGGGATGCTCAGCAGATTGTCGCTCATGGCAAGGCTCCAAAACGAATAGGACAGGCGGTGAAGATAGCGAGCGATTCAATTGTGTGCAATTTAATTATCCGAACCCATGGTCTGTGGAGCCCACAGGCTCTTGTGGCGAGGGAGCTTGCTCCCGCTCGGCGGCGCAGCCGTCGTAAACCCGGCTGGTGCGATTTTCCTGCAAGACCGCGTCATCCCCTATTGGGGCGGCTGCGCCGCCCAGCGGGAGCAAGCTCCCTCGCCACAGGGGATTGTGAGCAATCCCTAACGGGGTACGAGATCCAGGCACACCGAGTTGATGCAGTACCGCAAACCCGTGGGCGGCGGGCCGTCGGGGAAGACGTGGCCCAGGTGGGCATCGCATTTGGCGCAGACCACCTCGGTGCGAATCATGCCGTGGCTGACGTCCCGCACCTCCACCACCGCGCTGCCTTCGATCGGCGCGTAGAAACTTGGCCAGCCACAGCCCGAATCGAATTTGGTCTGCGAATCGAACAACGGCTCGTTGCAGCAGATGCAGTGGTACACGCCGTCGGTCTTGGTGGCGTTGTATTTACCGGAGAATGGCCGTTCGGTGCCCTTCAGCCGACAGACGTTGTACTGCTCCGGGTCGAGCATGGAGCGCCATTCTTCAAGGGTTTTTTCCAACTTTTCCATCGTCCTACCTCGGCAATTGAAAAAGCCCGATCCGACGCTTTTCCGCAGATCGGGCGGCACGTATGATTGCGCCTCGTCAGACGCCAGTCTGGCAGTCACGTCATGCGCATTCAAACGGATTGTGACGCCTATACCGCGTCAGGCCTGGGCACAGACGCAGGATTCCCAGTACGGTGGTTCATACGCCGCCTGGATCGTTCATTTTCGGGAACACATCGCCATGCAGGTCAGCAAATCGAACAAGCTCGCCAACGTCTGCTACGACATTCGCGGCCCGGTGCTCAAGCACGCCAAACGCCTGGAAGAGGAAGGCCATCGCATCCTCAAGCTGAACATCGGTAACCCGGCCCCCTTTGGTTTCGAAGCGCCCGATGAAATCCTCCAGGACGTCATCCGCAACCTGCCGACCGCCCAGGGCTACAGCGACTCCAAGGGCCTGTTCAGCGCCCGCAAGGCCGTGATGCAGTACTACCAGCAGAAGCAGGTCGAAGGTGTCGGCATCGAGGACATCTACCTGGGTAACGGCGTGTCCGAGCTGATCGTGATGTCCATGCAGGCCCTGCTCAACAATGGCGACGAAGTGCTGGTGCCGGCGCCGGACTATCCGCTGTGGACCGCTGCCGTGAGCCTGTCCGGTGGCAATCCGGTGCATTACCTGTGCGACGAACAGGCCAACTGGTTTCCCGACCTGGCGGACATCAAGGCCAAGATCACGCCCAATACCAAGGCACTGGTGATCATCAACCCGAACAATCCGACCGGCGCGGTGTATTCCAGGGAAGTGCTGCTGGGCATGCTGGAACTGGCCCGCCAACACAACCTGGTGGTGTTTTCCGACGAGATCTACGACAAGATCCTCTACGACGACGCCGTGCACATCTGCACTGCATCCCTGGCACCGGACCTGCTGTGCCTGACCTTCAACGGCCTGTCCAAATCCTATCGGGTAGCGGGTTTCCGATCAGGCTGGGTTGTTATTTCCGGTCCCAAGCATCACGCCCAGAGCTACATCGAAGGCATCGACATGCTGGCCAACATGCGCCTGTGTGCCAACGTGCCGAGCCAGCATGCGATCCAGACGGCGCTGGGCGGCTACCAGAGCATCAACGACCTGGTCCTGCCCCAGGGCCGGCTGCTGGAACAGCGCAATCGAACCTGGGAACTGCTCAACGACATTCCCGGCGTCAGTTGTGTCAAGCCGATGGGCGCGCTGTATGCCTTCCCGCGGATCGACCCGAAGGTCTGCCCGATCCACAACGATGAAAAATTCGTCCTCGACCTGCTGCTGTCCGAGAAGCTGCTGGTGGTCCAGGGCACGGCGTTCAACTGGCCGTGGCCGGATCACTTCCGCGTCGTGACCCTGCCACGGGTCGATGACCTCGACCAGGCCATTGGCCGGATCGGCAACTTCCTCAAGTCCTACCGTCAGTAAGCCAGGCAGCGTGCGAGGCGTCCTCACCTCGCACGCTGTTTGATTCAGCAACATATCCGTTCCGCCGACTCCGTCGGGCCTTCTACACTGGGGATTGGACGGTCAACATGCATCTGGGCTCAACGTTCACGGGGGGCAGGCAGCGCATTTCTTTTCCCTGGTCACTTTCAGAAAAGTCTTTCAAACATTTAGGACGCGTGTAGGACACAGTTTGAAATAGTCGGCGAGTTGAATAGCCTGCGGCGGCACCTTATATACCCCGCATAACGCTACATCTTTAGCACGAGGAGATTTTCACAACCATGATGCGCATCCTGCTGTTCTTGGCCACTAACCTGGCGGTCGTGCTGATTGCCAGCATCACCCTGAGCCTCTTCGGCTTCAACGGGTTCATGGCGGCCAACGGGGTTGATCTCAACCTCAATCAGCTGCTGATTTTCTGTGCGGTGTTCGGTTTCGCCGGTTCCCTGTTCTCGCTGTTCATCTCCAAGTGGATGGCGAAGATGAGCACCAGCACCCAGATCATCAGCCAGCCGCGCACGCGTCACGAACAATGGCTGCTGCAAACTGTCGAGCAACTGTCCCGCGAAGCCGGTATCAAGATGCCGGAAGTCGGGATTTTCCCAGCCTACGAGGCCAACGCCTTCGCCACCGGTTGGAACAAGAACGACGCACTGGTCGCCGTCAGCCAGGGTTTGCTCGAGCGGTTTTCCCCCGATGAAGTCAAGGCCGTGCTGGCCCACGAGATCGGCCACGTCGCCAACGGCGACATGGTGACCCTGGCGTTGATCCAGGGCGTGGTGAACACCTTCGTGATGTTCTTTGCCCGCATCATCGGCAATTTCGTCGACAAGGTGATTTTCAAGAACGAAGAAGGCCAGGGTATCGCCTACTACGTGGCAACCATCTTCGCCGAGCTGGTACTGGGCATCCTCGCCAGCGCCATCGTCATGTGGTTCTCGCGCAAACGCGAGTTCCGCGCCGACGACGCCGGTGCACGCCTGGCCGGCACCAGCGCCATGATCGGCGCCCTGCAGCGCCTGCGCGCCGAGCAAGGCTTGCCGGTGCACATGCCCGACACCCTGAATGCCTTTGGCATCAACGGTGGCATCAAGCAGGGCCTGGCTCGCATGTTCATGAGCCACCCGCCGCTGGAAGAGCGTATCGACGCACTGCGTCGTCGCGGCTGACAGCCGGGGAATCTGTGGCGAGGGAGCTTGCTCCCGCTGGGGCGCGAAGCGCCCCTAGGAACCCGGCAACGCGGTGGATCAGGTTAATTGAGTGAGCTTGAGAGGGGGCTGCTGCGCAGCCCAGCGGGAGCAAGCTCCCTCGCCACAAAAGCATCCCGCTCGACCAACCGATTTGCTCTTGAAACTGACACCGATCCGAGGCACTCCCTTAACCCGCGCCGTACCCAATTCCCCGTGGCGAGGGAGCTTGCTCCCGCTGGGGCGCGAAGCGGCCCTAAAACCCGGCGACACGGTAGATCAGGCTGATTGAGTGAGCTTGAGAGGGGCTGCTGCGCAGCCCAGCGGGAGCAAGCTCCCTCGCCACAAGAGCAGGGGGCTCCCTCACCACAGCTTCATCCGTCAACGATTGGAAATACGATACACCCGCTCATCCAGCCGCTTCACCCCAGCCTGCAAGAACTTCCAGCTCTCCCCCAGCACATCCTGCTCCTGCAAGACCTCCAGTCGCCAGGCATTACCCAGCAACCTCAGCACCTCATCATTGCCCACGGAGAAAGGCGGGCCAGGCATTTCATCCTGGTTGTAATCCAGCGCAATCAACAATCCCACGCACGCCGGCATGATTTTCTGCAAATGCGCCGCATACCGCTCTCGCATCGTCACTGGCAAGGCAATCAACGCAGCGCGGTCGTACAACGCCGTGCAATCGGCCACATCTGCAGCACTCAAGGCAAAGAAATCACCACAGCGGATTTCGATGCCCCCGGCACGGAAGACCTTGAACACACCCTCTTCACTCACGCTCGGCTCAAGCTGATGCTCAAGAAAAAAATCATTGGCGGCTTTTTCCGATAACTCCACGCCCAGCACCGAGTACCCCTGATGGGCAAACCACAGCAGATCCAGGCTTTTGCCACACAATGGCACCAGCACCCGACTGCCCTGGGCCAGGCCCAGTTGCGGCCAGAACCGTTGCAGGTACGGGTTCACCTCCGGTAAGTGAAAACCAATCTGGTTCGATGACCAGCGCTTGTGCCAAAACTCGGGCTCCATGATTCACTCCAAGAAATTCGATAAAAACGGGCTAAAACTTATATTAGATTTAGATCATTGACCTGACGGAAGATGATCACATCTTAACGCTCAGGAGCCCCTTCATGCTGCCCAGCCTGTTTATCTCCCATGGCTCACCGATGCTCGCCCTGGAGCCCGGCGACAGCGGTCCAGCATTGGCTCGCCTGGCCGCTCAATTGCCCAAGCCCACGGCCATCGTCATCGTGTCCGCCCACTGGGAAAGCAACGAATTGCTGGTCAGCGCCAATCCGCAGCCGCGTACCTGGCACGACTTCGGCGGATTTCCACCAGCCTTGTATGAGGTGCAGTACCCCGCGCCTGGCGATCCTCAACTGGCGACGCAAGTCGCAGCCGTGCTCAACACCGCGAACCTGCCGGCACGCCTCGACCCTCAACGGCCGTCCGACCATGGCGTCTGGGTGCCATTGTCTTTGATGTACCCAGAAGCCGACATCCCGGTGGTGCAGGTTTCCCTGCCCAGCCGCCAGGGACCGATGTTGCAGACACAGGTCGGCCAGGCCCTGGCGAGCCTGCGTCAGCAAGGCATCTTGCTGATCGGTTCCGGCAGCATCACCCATAACCTGCGCGACCTGGACTGGAACGCCGGCCCCGACAGCATTGAGCCCTGGGCCAAGGCCTTTCGCGACTGGATGGTTGAGAAGCTGGCGGCCAACGACGAGGCCGCGCTGCATGATTACCGTCGCCAGGCGCCGAACGCCGTGCGCAGCCATCCCAGCGATGAGCACTTGCTGCCGCTGTATTTTGCCCGAGGGGCGGGGGGCAAGTTCAGCGTTGTCCATGCGGGGTTCACGATGGGGGCGCTGGGGATGGATATCTATCGGTTCGATTGACTGATGGACCGGGCCGCGTCAATCGCGAGCAAGTTTGCTCGCGAGTGGCCTCCACACCACTTTCCATGACAGAACACCAAACGACAGACATAAAAAATCCCCGAACCAGTCGGGGATTTTTCATGCTCGATCAATCAGCCCAAGAGCCGATCAATCTTCGCGATAGCGACGCAGCTTGAGCTGCTTGCCAGCCACACGAGTGTCTTTGAGCTTGGTCAGCAACTTCTCCAGACCATCTTCCGGCAGTTCCACCAGGCTGAAGCTGTCACGCACCTGGATGCGACCGATCGCTTCGCGAGCCAGGCCACCTTCGTTAAGAATGGCACCCAGCAGGTTCTTGGCGGCGATGCCGTCACGGGCACCCAACGCGGTACGGCAGCGGGCACGGCCTTCGGCCAGCGGAATCGGAGCACGACGCTCGCGATCACCACGGTCCGGACGATCACCGGTGCGCTCAGGACGATCGCCACGCGGTGCGTTGTTCGGCACCAGGGGACGCTCCTTCTCGATTGCAGCCAGGTTCAGCGCTTGGCCATTGGTGGCCTTGCGCAGCAGTGCAGCGGCCAGGGCGCGCGGGCTGCAACCGATGTCGGCGGTCAGGCGATCGAGCAGATCACCGTGGGTCGATTCGGCGTCAGCCACCAGTGGCGACAGGCTGTTGGTCAGCTTCTTGATGCGGGCATCGAGAACGGCCTGGGCGTCCGGCAGGCGAACTTCAGCTACCTTCTGGCCAGTTACACGCTCGATCACTTGCAGCATGCGACGCTCACGCGGGGTGACCAGCAGCAGCGCACGGCCTTCGCGACCAGCACGGCCAGTACGGCCGATACGGTGAACGTAGGATTCCGGATCGTACGGCATGTCCACGTTGAATACGTGGGTGATGCGCGGAACGTCCAGGCCACGGGCAGCAACGTCGGTCGCCACAACGATGTCCAGGCGGCCATCCTTGAGGGAGTCGATCACGCGCTCACGCTGGTTCTGGGCAATGTCACCGTTCAGCGCTGCGGCTTTGTAGCCTTTGGCTTCCAGGGCGCTGGCCAGGTCCAGGGTCGCTTGCTTGGTACGCACGAACATGATCAGGGCGTCGAAGTCTTCCACTTCCAGCAAGCTGAGAACGGCAGACGTCTTCTGGTCAGCGTGAACCAGCAGGTGAGCCTGTTCGATCGCGGTGACGGTCTGGGTCTTGGTCTGGATCTTCACGTGTTGCGGATCGCGCAGGTGGCGCTCGGCAATGGCACGGATCGATTGCGGCAGGGTGGCCGAGAACAATACAGTCTGGCGGGTCGCTGGCAGGGCCTTGAAGATGACTTCCAGGTCATCCATGAAACCCAGCTTGAGCATTTCGTCGGCTTCGTCGAGAACCAGGTGGTTCACGGTGGCCAGGACTTTTTCGTCACGACGCAGGTGATCGCACAGACGACCCGGAGTGGCGACAACGATCTGCGCGCCATTACGGATGGCTTTCAGTTGTGGGCCCATCGGGGCACCGCCATAAACGGCCACAACAGTAACGCCAGGCATCTGCTTGGAATAGGTTTCGAAAGCGGTTGCTACTTGCAGCGCCAACTCACGAGTTGGCGCCAGGATCAGGGCTTGCGGTTCGCGCTTGGCAGGATCGATGCGATGCAGGATCGGCAGGGCGAACGCAGCGGTTTTACCCGTACCGGTTTGCGCCTGGCCAATCATGTCGTGGCCGGCCATGATGATCGGGATCGATTGCTGCTGAATCGCCGAAGGTTCTTCGTAGCCGGTCGCAGTGACGGCAGCAAGAATGTTCGGGTTGAGATTAAAAGCGGCGAAGCCGCCGGTTTCCTGGGTCATGGGTCTGCCTCTAAGTGCATCCGCAAAGACCCATGCTCCAAAGCTGCGCATGCCGTGTTGAGACTCAAGAGTCGCCCTGGCTGCTTTGTCGGCGGGGATTTGCGAAAACGAATGAATGAAAAAGAACGTCGTGGAAGCATCCGTTGTGCGGACATGCAACCGAAGCTGACTTCGGGGAATTGCGCTACCTTGACGCGGCCCGGCTAAAGGCCGGCGCGCACTATACCGGAATTCGCCCGAAAAGGGAGCTTTTTTTATTGCCAGATACCGTTATGGGGCTCGTTGACCTGGGCCTTGGGACAGCCGGCTAAAACGGTTCACCTCCAGACGACTTTGCCCTTGGTGGCGAGGGAGCTTGTTCCCGCTCGGCTGCGAAGCAGACGCCTGGGTTGATATCTGAAATCGAAGGGGGCCGCTTCACGACCCAGCGGGAGCAAGCTCCCTCGCCACAAAAGCATCCCGCTCGACCAACCGATTGGCTCTTGAAACTGACACCGATCCGAGGCATTCCCTTAACCCGCGCCGTACCCAATTCCCCGTGGCGAGGGAGCTTGCTCCCGCTGGGGCGCGCAGCGGCCCTAGAACCCGGCGACGCGGTGGATCAGGTTGATTGAGTGAGCTTGAGAGGGGGCTGCTGCGCAGCCCAGCGGGAGCAAGCTCCCTCGCCACAGGGGAACTCACTTGTAAAAAGGTTTTGGGGCCTTTGATCAGGTCGCCGGCCGGATCGCCTTGATCAATGACTGCAACGAATACCCCAAGCGTGGCGCCAGCCCTTCGGCCCTGGCGACCAGTCCTTGCATGTCCAGCTCCTGATCCAGGTCCGCCGGCACGATCAGGATCACATTGCCCTCCTTCACCGGCAGCTCCCAATAATGCCGGTGGTACAAACCGCGCAACAGCGCCGCGCCCAATGGCTTGCCGTCGTCGGTGGCCCATTGGTTGATCACCAGCCAGCCGCCCGGGTTGAGGCGTTTCTGGCAGTTTTCCAGGAAGCCCCAGGCCAGGTGCCCGACGCCAGGACCGACATCGGTATAGAGATCGACGAAAATCAGGTCCGCAGGCTCAGCGCTTTCAAGCAATTCCAGTGCATCGCCGACGCGGATGTACAGTCGCGGGTCGTCATCCAGCCCCAGGTATTCGATGGCCAGGCGCGGCACGTCGGGGCGCAATTCGATGGCCTCGACATCTTCCAACGGCAGGAACTTGAGGCAGGCTTGAGTCAACGTACCAGCGCCCAGCCCCAGAAACAGTGCACTTTCCGGCTGCTCGTGACACAACGCGCCAATGAGCATGGCGCGGGTATAGTCATATTCGAGCCAGCTCGGATCGGCTGTGAACACGCAACTCTGCTCGATGGCATCGCCAAACTCGAGAAACCGATAATCGGCCACTTCGAATACGCGAATCATGCCGAACTCGTCGTGCACCTCGGCGAGCAAATGCTCGACGCGCTCCTCTGTCATTTCATCTCCTGATGGTTGCCGTGCCGGCTTGAGCCTGCGGATACGGGACAAGGGCGCGATTGTCCGCGAAGCAACCGGAGCAGGTCACGCACTAATTTGCTGATAACATGGCCGTCCGAGCGTCAATCACCTAGAGATCATGATGAGCCAACCCTGGAGCCCTGACAGCTGGCGCGCCCTGCCGATCCAGCAACAACCCCGCTACCCCGACGCCGCGCACCTGTTGCAGGTGGAGCAGACCCTGGCCAGCTATCCGCCACTGGTGTTTGCCGGTGAAGCCCGGGAGTTGCGCCGTCAGTTCGCCGAGGTGACCCAAGGCCGGGCGTTCCTGCTGCAAGGCGGCGACTGCGCCGAAAGCTTTGCCGAGTTCTCGGCGGCCAAGATCCGCGACACTTTCAAGGTCCTTTTGCAGATGGCGATCGTCATGACCTTTGCCGCCGGCTGCCCGGTGGTCAAGGTTGGGCGCATGGCCGGGCAGTTCGCCAAGCCGCGCTCGGCCAATGATGAAACCATCGACGGCGTGACCTTGCCGGCCTACCGGGGCGACATCGTCAACGGCATCGGTTTCGACGAGAAAAGCCGCGTACCGGACCCGGAGCGGTTGCTGCAGTCCTACCACCAGTCCACCGCCACCTTGAACCTGCTGCGCGCCTTCGCCCAGGGCGGGTTCGCCGACCTGCACCAGGTGCACAAGTGGAACCTGGACTTCATCGCCAACTCGGCCCTGGCGGAAAAATACAGCCACCTGGCCGACCGCATCGACGAAACCCTGGCATTCATGCGCGCCTGCGGCATGGACAGCTCGCCGCAACTGCGTGAAACCAGCTTTTTCACTGCCCACGAAGCGTTGCTGCTCAATTACGAAGAAGCCTTCGTGCGCCGTGACAGCCTGACCAACGACTATTACGACTGCTCGGCCCACATGCTGTGGATCGGCGACCGTACCCGTCAGTTGGACGGCGCCCATGTCGAATTCCTGCGCGGGGTGAACAACCCGATCGGGGTCAAGGTCGGCCCGAGCATGGACCCGGACGACCTGATACGCCTGATCGACGTGCTCAACCCGCAGAACGACCCCGGCCGACTGAACCTGATCGCCCGGATGGGCGCCAACAAGGTCGGCGAACACTTGCCGCCGCTATTGCGCGCCGTGCAGCGTGAAGGCAAGCAAGTGTTGTGGAGCTCCGACCCGATGCATGGCAACACCATCAAGGCCAGCAGCGGCTACAAGACCCGGGACTTTGCGCAGATCCTCGGCGAAGTGAAGCAGTTCTTCCAGGTCCACGAAGCCGAAGGCACCTATGCCGGCGGAATTCACATCGAGATGACCGGGCAAAACGTCACTGAATGCATCGGCGGCGCGCGTCCGATTACCGAGGATGGGCTATCGGACCGCTACCACACCCACTGCGACCCGCGGATGAATGCCGATCAGTCGCTGGAGCTGGCGTTTTTGATTGCCGAGACGTTGAAGCAGGTTCGGCGGTAGGTTCTTCTTCGCCGGTTGGACTGCTATCGCGAGCAAGCTCGCTCCCACAAGGGGGTCCCGGGTGACCACAGGTTTTGTGTTCACAACAGGTCCAATGTGGGAGCGAGCTTGCTCGCGATAGCGTTGGGTCAGTCACCACTTAACTGGGCCAATGCCACCGCCAAGCGAACCCCACCCACCCGCTGACAGTTAAGCTGGACCTGCTCCAACCCCAACCAATCGGCCATGCGCCGCAGGTTCACCGCCAAGGCTTGCACCCCCTCCTCGTCCAACCCCGGCTCTTCCTCGTGCACCGCATGCACCGCCAACCGGCCCAGGGCACGCTCCGCCCGCAGGTCCACCCGAGCGGCGATGCGTTCATTGTGCAGGAACGGCAACACGTAATAGCCATACACCCGCTTGTGGACAGGCGTGTAGATCTCCAACCGGTAGCGAAAGTCGAACAACCGCTCGGTGCGGTCGCGCTCCCAGACCAGCGAGTCGAACGGCGACAACAAGGCACTGGCGGCGACTTTGCGAGGAATTTTCGCCGCGGGTCGACACCAGGCCGGTTGTTTCCAGCCCTGCACCTGGCAGCGCAGCAGCTCTCCGGCCTCCTCCAACTCAGCCAGGCGCCCGCGGCTGTCGGCCGGAGCGAGGCGAAAGTAGTCGCGCAGGTCTTTCTCTGTCGCAATGCCCAAGGCGTCAGCTGCATGCAGCAGCAAGGCGCGTTGGGCCTGGGCCTCGTCCGGCAACGGTTGCTGCAGGATCGAGGCCGGCAGTACGCGTTCGGGCAAGTCGTAGAGCCGTTCGAACCCGCGCCGCCCCGCCACCGTGACTTCGCCTGCGGCGAACAGCCACTCCAGCGCATGTTTCTCCGCACTCCAGTCCCACCAAGGCCCGGCCTTTTCCTGACGCGTAGACAAGCTGCCCGCACCCAGGGCGCCCTGCTCCTGGACCGACGCCAGAACGCGGCGGATGACATCCTGGCGTTCTTGGCCGAAACGCGCCAACTGCTGATAAATCCCTTCGCCACCCGACGCCCGATTCATGCGCCAGCGCATCAGCGGATACATCGACATCGGCAGCAGCGAGGCTTCATGCCCCCAGTACTCGAACAGCGTACGACGTCGGCCCTGGCTCCAGGCTGCTTGATCAAGCAAATCGCGATTGTAGTGACCGAGACGGGAGAACAGCGGGAGGTAATGCGAGCGCACCAACGCATTGACTGAGTCGATCTGCAGGACGCCGAGGCGTTCGATCAGGCGGTTGAGGCGTGAGGGTTGCACCGAAGCTGGCGGTGAGCGCCCATCGAATCCTTGGGCGGCCAACGCCAGACGCCGGGCCTGTTTGAGGGTAAAGGACAGAGTCGCGGGCATGGAGATCTCCTTGTCTGCTCGCAACCTACCTCACCAATAAGGGGTTTGTGTAGGAAAGGATGGCTCATTTGTGCATTGGGTCGTCCCAGAATGGCCGAACCACTTCCCGCTCCACATCGGCACGACTCACGCCAATGTCCTTGAGCGCCTCGTCGCTCATTCCGGCCAGCAGTTCGCGCTCGTGGTGCAATTCGTACCAGCGGCTAAACTTGTGCAGCAGGGCGCTGACGGAGAAGCCGTGGGAGAGTTTGTCTATCAGTAGATAACCTTTTTGACCTTTCATCGTGATGTCCTCCGTTGGGGATGGATCAAGTCTCGCGCTAACGATAAGATCAATCCAACGAATGTTTCTTATGCAATACATCTCGGAGATTGATCAATTGTCGAGTTACCCGAGCATCGATACGGAAGTGCTGCGTACCTTTGTCGCCATCGCCGACCAAGGCGGTTTCACCCGGGCCGGGGAATTGGTCAATCGCACCCAGTCTGCCGTCAGCATGCAGATGAAGCGGTTGGAAGAAGACGTGTTGCAACGACGGTTGTTCGAGCGTGACGGACGCCAGGTCAAGCTCACCGCTGAAGGCCAGGTGCTGTTGGGTTACGCGCGGCGGATCCTCAAGCTGCACAGCGAAGTGTTCAATACCCTGCGTGAACCGCACATGGTTGGCACGGTGCGCATCGGCACGCCGGACGATTACGTGATGCGCTTTCTGCCAGGCATCCTGCAACGCTTCGCCCAGTTCTACCCGCTGATCGAAATTGAAGTGCACTGCGAATCGTCCAAGCAGTTGCTGCTGCGCCAGGACCTGGACCTGTCCATCGTCACCCGCAAACCGGGGGACGAAATCGGCCAGTTGCTGCGCAAGGAACGCTTTGTCTGGGCCGAAGCCGCTTGCTTCAATGTCCATGAACAAACACCGCTGCCGCTGGCGATGTTCAACAGTGACTGTTTCTGCCGGCAATGGGCCTGCAATGCGCTGGATGCCATGGGTCGCGATTATCGCGTGGCATACAACAGCTCGAGCCTGTCGGCGCTCATGGCGGTGGTGGGCGCCGGCCTGGCAATCACGGCGCAACTGGAAAGCCTGCTGACCCCGGACATGCGCGTACTGGGCGAAGCTGAAGACCTGCCGGAACTGCCCGAGGCCAGCATCATGCTGATCCGCAACCTGCATAACCCATCGCCGATCACCGAGTGCCTGGCCGAGCACATCGTCGAAGGCTTCAAACTTTAAAGGCGAGCAGCACCGCGCACAGCACCAGGAAACCGCAAAACAGCCCGCGCAACAGCCGCTCCGGCAAGGCGTGGGCGACTTTCACCCCCCAACTGATGCTCAGCAGGCCACCGACGGCCAGCGGCAGGCCGATGCTCCAGTCCACCTCATGGTGAAACGCATAAGTGGCGAGGGTCACGCCGGTGCTGGGCAAGGCCAGTGCCAGGGATAACCCTTGGGCGACCACCTGGCTGGTGCCAAAAATGCTGGTCAGGATCGGCGTCGCGACCACGGCCCCGCCAACACCGAAAAGGCCGCCCATGGTACCGGACGCCGCCCCAAGCACGGCGAGCCATGGCCAGCCATAACGCATCTGCGCCGAAGCCGGTGCGTTGGCGGCGAACATGCGGGCCATGTTGTAGAGTGTCAGCGCGATCAGGAACGCGACGAAGCCGATCCGCATGCTGTTCGCGTCGATCCCCACGGCCCAGATCGAACCCAGCCAGGCAAAGCAGAACCCCATGGAAGCCAAAGGCAGGACATGGCGCAATTCGATGCGATTGCGCTGGTGATAGCGCCACAACGCAAGCATCACATTGGGCACCACCATGACCAGCGCTGTCCCTTGGGCCATTTGCTGGTCGAGGCCGAACCAGACGCCCAGCACAGGAATGGCAATCAGGCCACCACCGATCCCGAACAATCCCCCCAAGGTGCCCAACACGGCACCAAAGACCAAGAACAGTGCAAATTCGAACACAGAAGACTCCCCTTTTCCTCAGGGCGCTTATCCTACGCAGTCGGCGCCAGCGGGGAAACGTAACATCCATCCGAAATATCAGAATTATCTGGTGCATTAAAGATTCGCCCGCTAGATTCGTATCGATCATTGATTGAAGGTTCTGCCATGAACACCCTGCGCGACACCCCCGAAGCCTGCGAAGCCCTGCTACTCGACAACCAGGTCTGTTTCGCCCTGCACTCCACGTCGCTGCTGATGACCAAAGTCTACAAGCCGCTGCTACAGGCCCTGGGCCTGACCTATCCGCAATACCTGGCGATGATGGTGCTGTGGGAAAAGGATGGATTGACCGTCGGTGAAATCAGCACGCGCCTGCTGACAGACCCCGGCTCGCTGACGCCACTGCTCAAGCGCCTGGAGGTCGAGGGCCTGCTGAGCCGCACCCGCAGCCGTGAAGACGAACGTGTGGTGATTGTCGAACTCACCGAACAGGGCCGCGCCCTGCGCGAAAAAGCCCTCGACATTCCCCAATGCATCCTCGCCGCCAGCGGCCAGACCCTGGAGCAGTTGAAGAAGCTGCAACTTGACCTGCAGGCACTGCGCGGGCATTTGCAAGACAGCCTCTGACTAACCTCCAACTGACCCACCGCTATCGCGAGCAAGCTCGCTCCCACACTTGATGCTCAGTGGCTATAAATCTGCCTTCGACGCAAATCTAATGTGGGCGCGAGCTTGCTCGCGATGGCGGGGATCCTGCAGCTCCTTGATCTCTAACTCGCCCATCTAAATTTTTTTTGCTGCGCTGAAACGCTCTAGCTCAAGGGTTACACGCCCTTTCAGTGGCGCAAATTCAACTCACCTCAAAAACTTATCTTGCGCGCAAAATATTAGCGCTATACATTTGCCTCACACCTAATTAGCGCGCAAACATTTAGCGCGATAACACCACCCTAGAAACGAGGCTCTCATCATGCAAACTCTCTACACCGCAATCGCAACCTCCACCGGCGGCCGTGATGGTCGTGCGATCTCCAGTGACAACATCCTCGACGTCAAACTCGCCACGCCCAAGGAACTCGGTGGTGCAGGCGGTGCGGCGACCAACCCTGAGCAACTGTTCGCCGCCGGCTACTCGGCCTGCTTCATCGGCGCACTGAAATTCGTGGCTAGCCAGAGCAAACGCAAGATCCCGGACGACGCCTCGATTACAGCCCATGTCGGCATCGGCCAGATCCCCGGCGGTTTCGGCCTCGACATCGACCTGCACATCAGCCTGCCAGGGCTGGACCAGGCCGACGCGCAAAGCCTGGTGGATGCGGCTCACCAAGTCTGCCCGTACTCCAACGCCACCCGCGGCAACGTTGATGTGCGCCTGCACGTGACCGTCTGACCACCAACCCTGGACCCGAACCTAAGGAGATGCACATGAACACCCTCAGCAAAGCCTTTGCCGGCACCCTTCTCGCCCTCAGCGTCAGCAGTGCCTTCGCCGACGGCATCGTCGAACACAACACCCAGGCGTTTCTCGACGTGCTGAATGCCGGCACTGGCAAGCCCCTGGAGCAACTGTCGCCCAAGGACGCCCGCGCCGTATTGGTGGGCGCCCAGGCGGGGGTGAAACTGACTTTGCCCAAGGCCGACGTCAGCGAGAAAACCATCCAGGTCGATGGTCAGTCGATCAGCCTGACCATCGTTCGCCCGGCCGGGGTCAAGGGTGAGTTGCCCGTGTTCATGTTCTTCCACGGCGGTGGCTGGGTATTGGGTGACTTCCCGACCCACGAACGCCTGGTTCGAGATCTGGTGGCGGGCTCGGGCGCTGTCGCGGTGTTCGTCAACTACACGCCCTCACCCGAGGCGCATTACCCGGTGGCGATCAACCAGGCCTACGCCGCCACGAAATGGGTGGCCGAACACGGCAAGCAGATCAACGTCGACGGCAAGCGCATGGCCGTGGTGGGCAACAGCGTCGGCGGCAACATGGCGGCGGTCGTGGCCCTGATGGCGAAAGACAAAGGCACACCGGCGATCCGTTTCCAGGCGTTGCTATGGCCGGTGACCGACGCCAGCTTCGAGACGGCGTCCTACAACCAGTTCGCCGAAGGGCACTTCCTCAGTAAAAACATGATGAAATGGTTCTGGGACAACTACACCACCGATGCCGGGCAACGCGGCGAGATCTATGCCTCGCCGCTGCGGGCCAGCACCGCACAACTCAAGGGTCTGCCGCCAGCGCTGGTGCAGACCGCCGAGGCTGATGTCTTGCGCGATGAAGGCGAAGCCTATGCCCGCAAGCTGGACGCGGCCGGTGTACCCGTCACCGCCGTGCGCTACAACGGCATGATCCACGACTATGGCTTGCTCAACGTGGTCAGCCAGGTCCCAGCGGTGCGTTCGGCGATGTTGCAGGTGTCCGAAGAGCTCAAGCAGCACTTGAAATAACTGGGCCCCGGAGCCTTGGTGGCGAGGGAGCTTGCTCCCGCTCGGCTGCGCAGCAGTCGTAAAATGGGCAAATGCGGTATGACTGGATAATCGCGTTGTCTGGGTTTGGGGCTGCTGTACAGCCCAGCGGGAGCAAGCTCCCTCGCCACAGGGTTCTGCTGTGGCACTTTGAAATAAAAAAGCCCGACTCAATGGTCGGGCTTTTTCATACACAAGGCTTCGCTTATTTTGCGCGGCCTTTGTAGGAACCGCCTTCGCGGGTATCGATCTCGATCATGTCGCCGATTTCGATGAAGTCAGCGACCGACAGCTCGGTACCGTTCTTCAGTTTGGCAGGCTTCATCACCTTGCCGGAAGTGTCACCGCGAGCGGAGCCTTCGGTGTAGTCAACCTGACGCACGATGGTGGTCGGCAGTTCTACGGAAACCAGGCGTTCTTCGAAGAACACGGCTTCGCAGACGTCGGTCATGCCTTCTTCGATGAACGGCAGAACGCTTTCGATGTCTTCGGCGTTCAGCTCGTACATGGTGTAGTCAGTGGTGTCCATGAACGTGTAGGTGTCGCCGCTGATGAAGGACAGGGTCGCTTCTTTGCGGTCGAGGATCACGTCGTCCAGTTTGTCGTCGGCGCTGTAGACGATCTCGGTCTTGTAACCGGTCAGCAGGTTCTTCAGCTTGGTCTTCATGATCGCGCTGTTACGACCCGACTTGGTGAACTCAGCTTTCTGAACCAGCCAAGGATCGTTTTCGAGACGGATCACGGTCCCGGGTTTCAGTTCTTTACCAGTTTTCATTGCGAATATCCGAATTTGGATGGGATTTACAAAAATCTAGGCCGCGTATCATATCCAATTTACATAAAACTTCACCAGCGCTGCGGCAAGATCGGCTCGCGAGGCCTGTTCCAGACACCACGCCTGGGCATGTTCGGCCAGTTCCTGCTGCTGTTCACGGGTGGCTTTCCAATATTCGGTCATGTCCTGGCCGGCATTCCAGGCCCGCCAAAGACCGCTGATCGCTTTTTGCGCAGCCGGTGAAAGCCCCTGATTGTAGAGCCTGAGAAATGCCTCGAGCTTTTCCAGGTGGACGTCTTCTTCCTGCTGGTAGATATGCCAGAGCAGCGGCCGACCAGCCCACTGGGCGCGCACGAAGGAGTCTTCGCCACGCACGGCGTTGAAATCACAGCACCATAGCAACTGGTCGTACTGATCCTGGCGAACGAACGGCAGCACCTGCACCGTCAGTGCACCGCGTCGATGCAGCGCACCGACCTTCAGGCCTTCGACACCGAGCCAACGCTCGACGTCGCCCAACACTCGCCCTTCGGGAACCAGCACATGAAATGCCTGGGTATCGGCTGCCATCGCGTCAAACCAACTCGCCAGCCCAGCGTTCTCGTAGGCAAACAGCGAGATCAGGCAGGCTTGCGGCGCCCGCTCCACGCCCAATCCTTGCAGGAAACTGCGTTGCGCTTCGGCATCCTGCTGAAATTGCCGACGGCGCTCCAGCAGGCCGGCCTCGCGCAGCAAGCCACCCGTTCCCTCCCGAAAGCCGGGGAAAAAGAAATATTTCTGCACGTGCTTGTATTTGACTGACGGTAAGCCATGGCAACCGATCACCCAGTCCTCGGCGCTCAAATAATCAAGGTTCATCCACAGGGGCGTCGTCTGGCGCGCGGCCATCGCATCCATGTAGGCGCTCGGCAGTTGGCAGGCAAACGCGGCGATCACCACGTCGGCGGCGTCGGTGGGCGCCCACTCCTCGGGCCAGTGACGCACTTGCACGCCCTGCTGCCATTGCTCGGACAGGGTGATGTCGATTTCCGGGCAAATTCGTTCGAAGGCACGCAGGTCGTCGACCCATAGCCGTACCGCGCATCGATGCTCGGCCACCAACTGCCGAGCCAGACGCCATGTGACACCAATGTCGCCAAAGTTATCGACGACGGTGCAAAAAATATCCCAACGCACGGTCATTCCCGACTCCCTGTGGCAAAGGCCTGATTGTCCCGAATAAACCGATCACGCAGAAGAGCCGACGGCGATTAATCTTCATGCGACAATATCGCCTGCCCATGCCCCTGCCAGGAAGCAGCCATGCCCGATCACCCGACACCCTCGCGCCTCACGGCTTTGCAATTGACCTTCAGCATCGCCCTGGGCCTGTGGCTGGGGTTCCTCGCCATCGTGTTGACGGGCTGGCTGCTGTCCAGATTCCTGTTCAACGAACAACTGGCACCCGTGGCCGCCGCCGTCCATCAACTGGCGCAACCACCGGCGGTGCAACCACCTCCAGAGCCGCCCACGCCGATGTTCGAGCAGTACCAGCAGAACCTGCAGAGGAACGAGCAGCGCCAGGCGCTCGATCAGGCCCGCAACAATCCGCGCAACCTGTCCAACCCCAAGTGCCAGTTCTGGCTGCAACAGGACCAGAATGCGCCCAGTGAGAAAAGCCGCGCCAACGTCCTGCAATTCTGCGAATGACCATGAACAAACAGACCGTCCACCAGTTGATTCTCGACAAGCTCAAAATTGATCTCGACATCGCCGAACGCGCCGCGCAGACCGCCTACGAAACCGCGACCCACGAAGAAAACATCGCCGAGAACAAATACGACACCCTGGGCCTTGAAGCTTCTTACCTCGCTGCCGGGCAAGCCCGGCGCGTGGAAGAAATACGCCAGGCCCTCGCCCTCTGCCAGAACCTGACACTAAGGCCATACGACGAACAGCGCGGCATTCAGGTGGGCACGTTGATTGGTTTAGAGGATGAGGACGGTCGCCAGCAATGGCTGTTCCTGGGACCGGATGCGGCGGGCTTGAAGGTCTCGCTGGTGGGCCAGCCGATCACCGTCATCACCCCTCGCTCACCGCTGGGCCGCGGCCTTTTGGGCAAGTTCGAAGGGGATGAAGTAGAGATCGTGGTAGCGGGCGCCCGGCAACAGTTCGCTGTCACCGAGGCGATCTAGAAGGGTCTTAGTGCACCGGTAGCTCGACGCCGTCGAACAACTCTTCAAGTTCTTGCTTGTTGTGGCACTGGATGGCCTTGGCCATCACTTCCCGGGTCAGGTGCGGTGCAAACTTCTCGATGAAATCGCACATGAACCCCCGCAGGAAAGTGCCACGACGGAAACCGATCTTGGTCACGCTGGATTCGAACAACTCACTGGCATCCAGTACCACCAGGTCGCTGTCGAGCTTGGTATCGACGGCCATCTTCGCGACGATGCCCACACCCAGGCCCAGGCGAACGTAGGTCTTGATCACGTCGGCGTCGGCGGCGGTGAACACCACCTTGGGCGTCAGGCCACGATGGCTGAAGGCTTCGTCAAGTTTGGAACGACCCGTGAAACCGAATACGTAGGTCACGATCGGGTATTCGGCCAGGGCTTCGAGGGTCAGCTTCGGCAGCTTGGTCAACGGATGGCCCTGGGGCACGACCACACAGCGGTTCCAGCGATAGCACGGCATCATCACCAAGTCCCCGAACAGTTCCAGGGCCTCGGTGGCAATGGCGAAGTCCACGGTACCGTCGGCGGCCATTTCGGCGATCTGCATCGGCGACCCCTGGTGCATGTGCAGCGCCACGTCCGGGTATTGCTTGATGAAGTTGCTGATCACCGGCGGCAGCGCATAACGGGCCTGGGTGTGGGTGGTGGCGATCGACAAGGTGCCTTTTTTCTCGTTGGAGAATTCCTGGGCGATCTGCTTGATGCTCTCGACCTTGCGCAGGATCTCGCCAGCGGTGGTGATGATGCGCTCACCGGCCGGCGTCACGCGGGTCAGGTGTTTGCCACTGCGGGCGAAGACTTCGACGCCCAGCTCATCTTCCAACAGGCGGATCTGCTTGCTGATGCCGGGTTGCGATGTGTAGAGGCTTTGGGCAGTAGCGGAAACGTTGAGGTCGTGGTGCGCCACTTCCCAGATGTAGCGCAGTTGTTGAAGCTTCATATGTATCCCTCAAAGCAGTTGGACGCCACGGGCATCAGCGACGGTATATAACTATATGAAAGGTTTCGACAATAAATCTAGAACTTTTTATAAAAAGCCATCGTTTCGCCTCAGGCCTCTCCCTGGCGTCGGCGCTGTACCAGCGGTACCAGATAGACCGGCACCCGGGATAACTGCAATACCCGTGCAGCGGTTCTGCCCAAGGGGGTTTCACCGCTTGCCCCTTGGCAATGACTGCCTACGATCAGCAAGTCGACGGAGAGTTTCGCAGCCTGCTCCAGGATGACTTGGGAAGGATCGCCCTGGTACACCCTGACCGACTTGATCAGTTTCAAGTCCTGCTGCCCTTCCCCCAACTCCTCGCGGAAACTGTCGAGCACCCGCTGTTCGATATTGGCCATCACCGTATTCAGACCTTGGCGGTGAAATTCGTTCAGCGCCTGCTCGTCGAGATAGCTTTGCAACACCGACTCGGCGAACAGCCCCATCGGTTCTACCGCATGCACCACATACAACTCGGCTTCAAACGTCCGTGCTAACGCCAAGGCATGCTGCATCACATAAGGGGCGTACAGGCCCAGGTCTGTGGCGTACAGCATCGAACGAATCATGTGACCTCCTCGCGTGCCAAAATGGCGGAGATTGATTCAGCTTAGCAGCGCCCAGGGGACTGCGACGTGCGGCTTGACGTCCCGGACCAAGGGCAGTCAGGGCTTCACTTCGTTACTGATACCGTGGGGCACGTGACCGGTGGCGACCACCTCCCGGGCCAGTTCGCAATGGCCGGTCTGGTCATCGAAAAAAACATCGGCGGCGAAGGCTTCGAGGAAGGCCGATTTGGTCAGGCCACCCAAGAACAACGACTCGTCCAGGCGAATATCCCACTCACGCAAGGTCCGGATGACCCGCTCGTGGGCCGGTGCCGAACGGGCCGTCACCAACGCCGTACGAATGGGGCAGGCGTCCTCGGGAAACTCGCGCTGCAGTGCATTGAGCGCCGCCAGGAACCCCTTGAACGGCCCGCCTCGCAGCGGCTCGCGGGCGGCCTGTCGCTCGCTGGCCTGGAAGGCCTCCAACCCATCGGCCTGATAGACGCGTTCCGACTCATCGGAAAACAGCACGGCATCGCCGTCGAAGGCAATGCGCAGTTCCTCGCTGGCCGCGCGACTGGCACCACCCGACAGGATGGTCGCGGCGGCAAACCCGGCGTCCAGGGCACTGCGCACGTCTTCAGCGTGGGTGGACAAAAAGAGATCACAACCGAACGCCTTGAGGTACGGGTACGGGCTGCGACCGCCCACGAAAGCCGCGCGCGAGATCGCCAGCCCATAATGATGGATCGAGTTGAACACCCGAAGGCCGGTGTCGGCGCTGTTGCGCGAAACCAGGATGACTTCGACCCGGGCACGCCCCAGGTGCTCGTTAAGGCTCAGCAGCTTTTGCACCAGGGCGAAGGCGTCGCCGGGTGCCAGGACTTCGTCCTCATGCTCGATCTGGTATTGCCGGTAGGCTTCGACACCACTCGACAAGTACACCTTGTGGCTTTCCCTCAGGTCGAACAGCGCCCGCGACGAAATCGCCAGCACCAGTTTGTCGTCGATGTTGTTTGCCATACCGCTCCCCTTTTGCCCGCTCAGCGGTTATATCGGTCCACGAACGCCAACGCCTGGTACAAGGCTTCGATTTTCGGCAGCTCACACCCTGCCGCTTTCGCTGCCGCCAATGGCCGGCCGTAGATCGCGTCCAGTTCCAGCACACGCTTGTGGGAATAATCGTGGTACATGCTCGGCCAGTAGTCGGGCATCTTCTCGGTCATCGTGAACAGATACTCGGCATAACCCGGCGCGATATGATGCCCGCAGGCTTGCGCACCGCGGACCACCTCCCCCATCAGTGCCTGGATCAATTCGCGGCTATGGTCGTTGGCCATCAACGGCGTGGTACTGGCGCCCAACAGGACCGAAAGACCGTTGTACGGCACATTCCACACCAGCTTCTGCCAGCGGGCCTGTTGCAGGCCCGGCATGGCCTGGGCGTCGATACCGGCGCTGCGGAACAACGTCGCCGCCTCTTCGACGATCACCATGCGTTGTGCCTGATCGGCGCAAGGCCCACTGTGATAACCGACGTTGACCGCGCCCAGGGCCTGGTGGGTGACGACACCAGGGCCGACGCGATGCACGCAGATCAGGCACAGGCCGCCCAACAGGTGCAACGAATCGGGCAACAAAGGGCGAAGATCGTCTTCGACATCCAGGCCGTTCTGCAGCAAAAGGACTTTTGCCCCCTCAGCGGCAGCCTGGGTAATGACCGGGGCCAGCTCGGTATTGCTGGTGGTCTTGGCGCCAACCAGCAGCCAGTCGCAGGGCGGCATGTCGGCTGCCGAGCGATACGCCTGGACGGGGTTGAGGGCCAGCGTACCGTGGACCGCGCTGTCGATCCGCAAACCGGCTTCGGCCACGGCGGCAAATTCGCTGCGCAGCAAGAAGTGCACGTCAAAACCGGCACGCGCCAGCATCACGCCGTAGAACCCACCGATCGCCCCGGTGCCGATCATCCCGATCCGCGGTTTCACGCCTGCCTGCATCTTTGCAACTCTCCTGGTAAAAAGTCCTTGCACACTATCAGCGCGAGCGGCATGGCATGCAATCATCATTACATCTGCTCACGAATCTGCTGCAGAGCCATCGCCAAGGCCTTTTCCCCCGCCTATAGGGCATTAAACCCGTCCCAGCCCATTGTCGAGCCCCCTCGTAACGCGATAAGGTTCGGCTCCCCGACGCGCTTAAAATCCGCTGTGCACCGCCGCGCGGGGATCGCTGGCGGCCGGCACCCGTGACCTGACGAGTAACACGATGGCTGATTTACCGATCAACGACCTTAACGTCGCCTCCAACGAGACCCTCATCACGCCTGACCAGCTCAAGCGCGATATTCCCCTGAGCGACGCTGCCCTGCGCACCGTGACCAAGGGCCGGGAAGTCATCCGCAACATCCTGGACGGCACCGATCATCGCCTGTTCGTGGTCATCGGGCCCTGCTCGATCCATGACATCAAGGCCGCCCACGAATACGCCGAGCGCCTGAAGGTGCTGGCTGCGGAAGTCTCCGACACCTTGTACCTGGTCATGCGGGTGTATTTCGAGAAGCCCCGGACCACCGTCGGCTGGAAAGGCCTGATCAACGACCCGTACCTGGATGACTCCTTCAAGATCCAGGACGGCCTGCACATCGGTCGTCAGTTGCTGCTGGACCTGGCGGAAATGGGCCTGCCGACGGCCACCGAAGCCCTGGACCCGATATCGCCGCAATACTTGCAGGACCTGATCAGCTGGTCGGCCATCGGCGCGCGCACCACAGAATCCCAGACCCACCGCGAAATGGCCTCCGGCCTGTCGTCGGCGGTGGGCTTCAAGAACGGCACCGACGGTGGCCTCACCGTGGCGATCAACGCCTTGCAGTCGGTCTCCAGCCCACACCGTTTCCTGGGCATCAACCAGGAAGGCGGCGTGTCGATCGTCACCACCAAGGGCAACGCCTATGGTCACGTGGTACTGCGCGGCGGCAACGGCAAGCCGAACTACGATTCGGTCAGCGTCGCGCTGTGTGAACAGGCGCTGAACAAAGCCAAGATCAAGCCGAACATCATGGTCGACTGCAGCCACGCCAACTCCAACAAGGACCCGGCACTGCAGCCGCTGGTGATGGAGAACGTGGCCAACCAGATCCTGGAAGGCAACCAGTCGATTATCGGCCTGATGGTCGAAAGCCACTTGAATTGGGGCTGCCAAGCCATTCCGAAAGACCTCGCCGACTTGCAGTACGGCGTCTCCATCACCGATGCCTGCATCGACTGGAGTGCCACCGAGAACACCCTGCGCAGCATGCATGCCAAGCTCAAGGATGTTCTGCCGAAGCGTCAGCGCGGTTAAAAAACATCGCAGCCTCGTTTCACTCGACAACTCCTACACAGCTCCTGCACATGTTTGGAGCGGGGATGTAGGAGTTGGCGAAGCCTGCGATCCTTTACTTTCCTCAAGGCATAAAAAAACGCCGTGCTCTTCAGCCCGGCGTTTTTTATTGGGAATCCTTTTTCTCAGAGTTTCGCCGCGTGCCGCTGGTGACGCTCCATGTAGCGCTCCACGTAGGAGCAAGATGGGATCACCGTGTAGCCCATTTCTTCGGCGTACTGCAGCGCACTTTCGGTCAACGCCGCCGCGATGCCCCGGCCGCGCAAGGCGTTGGGCACGAAGGTGCGATAGATATCCAGGGTCTGCTTGCCCAGGTCCATATAGGTCAGATAAGCACGATGACCGTCCACGTTGGTCTCGAACTGATGACCAGCCTGGTCATGGTGGATGGTAACCGCCTCGCTCATCACTACTCCTCGCGGGTCTGAATGCCGACCCCTACCTTACCGATGTTTTTCCGGCGAAGGAACATCTACGCCACCCCGTGCCGTCCTGGTCACCGAGCGCCAAAATCGATCCGCTCAAACCCGAGCACGTCGTGAATAGTAGGCACCAATGACGCAAATGCTCAAGGCACGCCTGTCATCGAAGGGGTAAACCTCGTCGGGTTTATCGATTGAGCGCCATCGTCGCGCTGTAGTCGGTCACGGTGCAATAGCTGAACATCGCCAGTTGTTGAGTCTTGAGACGAGCGCGCGTAGTTAAAGTCACCGCCAATACCAATAAAGATGCCTGGGGCATTGCACAAAAAATGTACAAAAGTGTAGGTGAATCAATAAACAACGACGTTAGCGAGGGCTGCTAGAGTTCTCCGCCGCCACGGAACTTTTTTTCGTCGACGTGCTCCAGCCAAGGGCTTTGGGCTGTATATTTTTTAAACACCCCTTAGAAAAGTTGCTCGAAAAAGAATCACCGCCTACAATTTTTTTGCTTCTTGCGCTACGTCAGTTTACTTACTACAAGTAATGGGTAGTATGTACGCCGGCTAACTCCTCAGTCTGGGGAGACAGTCACTAATAGAATGTCCTTGAAGGGGAACACGATGAACAACGTTCTGAAATTCTCTGCTCTGGCCCTGGCCGCAGTTCTGGCTACCGGTTGCAGCAGCGCATCGAAAGAAACCGAAGCACGTCTGACTGCTACCGAAGACGCAGCAGCTCGCTCCCAGGCTCGTGCAGACGAAGCTTACCGTAAAGCTGATGAAGCTCTGGCTGCTGCTCAAAAAGCACAACAGACTGCTGACGAAGCTAACGAGCGTGCTCTGCGCATGCTGGAAAAAGCTAGCCGCAAGTAATAGTCCCCCGGGATTGTTATCGAGCCGACCCATTTTTGGGTCGGCTTTTTTTTGGGTTCGAGAGCGGCTGCCCGGTGTTTTCCCAAGCAATAAAAAACCCGCCGACATCGCGAAACGTCGGCGGGTTGTTGTCGAGTCTTTTATTGCTGCAAGTCGATCGGCGCGCTCGTGACCATCGGTGCTGAGGTATTCGGAACAGCGATTTCCACCGGCATGCCATCTTCGGCCGCCACCACGTCCCGCACCACGTCCCAGTTCATGCGCAAGTTGCTGGTGATGTCTTCACGCTTGAGCATCGCGTTGATCACTGAGGTGTGCTTGTCCACCACCGACGGGTTGCCCTTGTCGTCCAGCGGTGTGTGAGCCTCCAAGTACACCTTGCCACCGCTCAACCCCAGCTTGTAGGGGTCGTTGATGATCCGCACCGATGTGCCCACCGGCACCATGCCGGCCATTTCCAGCACGTTATTGTTGAACATCCGGAAGCAGCCGTGGCTGGTGCGCATGCCGATGCCGAACTTCTTGTTCGAACCATGGATCAGGTAGCCCGGGGTGCCCAGGGTGAACTTGAAGGGCCCCAGCGGGTTATCAGGGCCGGCGGGCACGACGTTCGGCAGCGGGTCGCCGTCGGCGGCGTGTTCGGCCTTGATCGATGCCGGCGGGGTCCAGGTCGGGTTCGGCGTCTTGGCGATGATGCTGGTGTGGGCGATCGGCGATCCCCAGCCCTCACGCCCGATCCCCAGCGGGAAGGTGTAGACCACGTTCCGCCCCTTGGGGAAATAGTAGAGACGGTACTCGGCAAGGTTGATCACGATGCCTTCGCGCGGGCCCGGCGGCAGGATGAAACGAGTCGGCAGCACGATCTCGGTGCCTGCGCCCGGCAACCAGGGATCGACCCCCGGGTTGGCGGCGACCATCTCGCTGTAGCCCAGGTCATAGGTGGTGCCCAGGTCGGCGAAGGTGTCTTCGTATTTGGCCTTGATAACCTGCACCTGGCCAACGATGTCTTCACCCGGTGGTGGCAGAGGCAGCTCCAGGGCGGCAACGTGGCCCGCCATACACAGGGCGGCAAGAGACAGGCAGCGGGCGACGGCAGGCAAGCGCGGCAACATCCAGGAAATCCTTCGCAGATCGAACAAGGGGTGATGAAAACGGCGATTGTACACTGCCACCTGTTATTTCGGGGAGAGCGGCAATCAAGCGTCCGATGCACAGCATTTTGTTCGGCATTCACCCCGCGCCCTGTGGGAGCCGCGGGTCATGGCACGCGAGAAGGGATTACAACTCGAACCGCAGCTCCGGCCAGATCGGCGATGTGCCGCGCTTCTGGGACTCCAGGATCGCCCGGCACAACGAGCACAGGCGATGATCCTGGAAAATCTTGCGATCGACGCTCGACCAGCGCGGTTGGGCCGGCAGCAGGCTGCCGCAGAGAGTCCGATCGGCCGAGCCACCGAGTTCCAACTGCCGGGTCACCAGGTGCACCCGCACTTCCTGGCAGGCGAACAGATCCAGCTGCTCGTCAGGCTCGATCAGTTGGTAGGCAAACAGGGACCAGGCGGGACGCGGCATCGGGGGCTCCAAATCGGGGGCGCCACATTAGCCGAAAGCCCGCCGGTAGAAAAGCGTCAAAGCAGCGGTTTCAGTGTTGGCCATACATTTTCCAGCAACTTGCCCTGGGCCGCGACGGACGGGTGCAATCCGTCGCCTTGCATCATGGTCGGGATGCCACCGACGTCCTTGAGAAAAAACGGCACCAGGGGGACTTTTTTTTCCTCGGCCAGGGTGCTGTAGACCCGGGCAAAGGCTTCGGTGTAGCGCCGTCCGTAATTGGGTGGCAGTTGCATACCCAGCAAAAGCACCTGGGCACCGCTGGCGCGAGCGCTGTCGATCATCGCTGCAAGGTTTTGTTGCAATTGTGTTGGCGGTTGTCCGCGCAAGCCATCGTTGCCGCCCAGCTCCAGGATCACCAGGTCCGGCTTATGGGCTGCAAGCAGCGCCGGCAGCCGCGCCTGGCCTCCGGCGCTGGTGTCGCCACTGATGGAGGCATTGACCACTTTATCGTCAAAACCCTCGGCCTTGAGCCGTTGTTCGAGCAACGACACCCACCCTTGCCGGGTATCCAGGCCGAAAGCCGCGCTGATACTATCGCCAACGATCAGGACTGTACCCGCCGCTGCGTTCTGGGCCATGCACATCAAGGCCAGGCCGGCACTCAAAAACCACACACGCATCGGATTCTCCATGGGCTCAAGCATTCTCACCGCGACGGACCTTAGCAAAGTGGTCTCCAGCGCGGAAGGTGAACTGACCATCCTGCACGAACTCAGCCTGGAACTGAACAAAGGCGATAGCCTGGCCATCGTCGGCGCGTCCGGTTCCGGCAAATCCACCCTCCTGGGCCTGCTGGCCGGCCTCGACCTGCCCAGCAGCGGCGAGGTGACGCTCGCCGGCCGGGCCCTCAGTACTCTGGATGAAGACCAGCGTGCGCGGATCCGCGCCGAGCACGTCGGTTTCGTCTTCCAGTCGTTCCAGTTGCTCGACAGTCTCAATGCACTGGAAAACGTCATGCTGCCGCTGGAACTGGACGGGCGCAAGGATGCCCGCGAACGCGCCACGCAACTGTTGCAGCGCGTCGGCCTGGGCCAGCGCCTGACTCACTCGCCGCGCCAGCTCTCCGGCGGCGAACAGCAACGCGTGGCGATTGCCCGCGCCTTTGCCGCCGAACCCGACGTGCTGTTTGCCGACGAACCCACCGGCAACCTCGACAGCCACACCGGCGAGCGCATCAGCGACCTGCTGTTCGAATTGAACAAGGAACGCGGCACGACCCTGGTGCTGGTGACCCATGATGAACGCCTGGCCCATCGCTGCCGGCGCCTAATCCGACTTGAAGCCGGCGAGATGGTCGCCCCTCTGGAGCCTTGATGGCACGCTTGCCGCTGTTGCGCCTGTTCAGTCTCGCTGTCCGTCAATTGCTTCGCGATGCCCGCGCCGGTGAGTTGCGGGTGTTGTTCTTCGCCCTGCTGGTGGCGGTGGCGGCCAGTACCGCCATCGGTTACTTCGGTGCCCGCCTCAACGGCGCGATGATGATGCGCGCCACCGAATTCCTCGGTGCCGACCTGTTGCTCGAAGGCAGTTCCCCCGCCCGCCCGGAGCAGATCCGCAACGGCACCGACCTGGGGCTGGAACACGCCCGGGTCGTGGAGTTCTCCAGTGTCGTGGCCACCGACAATGGCATCCAGCTGTCCAGCGTCAAGGCGGCCGATGACCGCTACCCATTGCGCGGCGAACTGAAAAGCAGCCCCGCCCCGTTCGCGCCGGAAGAAACCGGCGGACGCCCGAACCCTGGCGAGGCCTGGGTCGAAGCACGGTTGCTGACGGCACTGGACCTGAAGATCGGCGACAGCATCGACGTTGGCAACCAAACCCTGCGGTTGGCCCGAGTGCTGACCTATGAACCGGATCGCGCCGGCAATTTCTACAGCCTCACCCCGCGAGTGCTGATCAACCTCAAGGACCTGGAGGCCACCGGCGTGGTCCAGCCGGGCAGCCGTGTCAGCTATCGCGACCTGTGGCGCGGCCCGGCATCGGCGCTGCAAACCTACCGCGACCTGGTCAAGCCTGGCCTTGAAGCCAACCAGCGCCTGCAGGATGCCCGCGACGGAAACCGGCAGATCGGTGGTGCCCTGGGCAAGGCCGAGCGCTACCTGAACATGGCCAGCCTGGTGGCCGTGTTGCTGTCCGGAGTCGCCGTCGCGCTTTCGGCCAACCGCTTTGCCACCCGACGTTTCGATGCCAGTGCGCTGCTGCGTTGCCTGGGCCTGTCACGCCGGGAAACCATGGTGCTGTTCAGCCTGCAATTGACGGTGCTGGGCCTGCTCGCCAGTATCAGTGGCGCCCTGCTCGGCTGGATCGCCCAACTGGGCCTGTTCGCCCTGCTGCACGACCTGCTGCCCACCACCGTTCCGCCGGGTGGCCTGCTGCCAGCAGTCGCCGGGATCGGCACCGGGCTGGTGGCCCTGGCGGGGTTCGCCCTGCCGCCATTGGCTGCACTGGGCCGGGTACCACCGTTGCGGGTGCTGCGCCGGGATATGCTGCCGATCCCCTCCAGCTCCTGGGTGATCTACGGTGCCGCGCTGGGCGCCCTGGGCCTGATCATGTGGCGCCTGAGCCTGGACCTGGTCCTGACCTTCGCACTGCTGGGCGGTGGCGTCGTTGCCGCCCTGGTGCTCGGCGGCTTGTTGTTGCTGCTGCTCCAGAGCCTGCGTCGCCTGCTGGCCCGCGCCGCCCTGCCCTGGCGGCTGGGCCTCGGCCAATTGCTGCGCCATCCCTTGGCCGCCGCCGGTCAGGCCTTGGCGTTCGGCCTGATCCTGTTGTCCATGGCGTTGATCGCGTTGTTGCGCGGTGAATTGCTGGACACCTGGCAAAACCAGTTGCCGAAAAACGCGCCGAACTATTTCGCCCTGAATATCCTGCCCAACGACAAACAGGCCTTCACCGACAAACTGCTGGAATTGTCCGCACAATCTGCCCCGCTCTACCCCGTGGTCCCCGGTCGCCTCATCAGCATCAATGGCGAGCCGGCCACGGAGTTCGTCACCAAGGACTCGGCGGGTGACCGGGCGCTGCAACGTGACCTGAGCCTGACCTGGGCTGCCGACCTGCCGGCGGGCAACGTTGTCACCGCAGGGACCTGGTGGCCGCAGCAGCCACCGGACGATATCCCGGGGGTTTCGGTGGAAGGCAAAGTGGCCGAGAACCTCAAGATCAAGCTGGGCGACCGCCTGGTATTCAGCGTGGGCGGCGTCAATCGTGAAGCGAAGGTCACCAGCCTGAGAGAGATCAACTGGGACAATTTCCAACCCAACTTCTTCATGATCTTCCAGCCCGGCACATTGAAGGATCTGCCAGCGACTTATCTCACCAGTTTCTACCTGGCGTCGGGCCACGACCAACAGATCGTCGACCTGTCCCGGGCCTTTCCGGCGGTGACGATCCTGCAAGTCGAGGCCCTGCTCGAGCAACTGCGCAGCATCCTGGCCCAGGTGACCCTGGCGGTGGAGTATGTGTTGCTGTTTGTGCTGGCAGCGGGGATGGCGGTGCTGTTTTCCGGCCTGCAGGCGACCCTCGACGAGCGCATACGCCAAGGCGCGCTATTGCGCGCACTGGGCGCCGAACGGCCCCTGCTGGTCAAGGCCCGGCGCATCGAGTTCGGCCTGCTGGGCGCCGTCAGTGGCCTGCTCGCGGCCCTGGGTTCGGAACTGGTGAGCCTGGTGCTTTACCGGTACGCCTTCGACCTGCCCTGGCATCCGCATCCTTGGCTGTTGGCATTGCCGCTGCTGGGGGCCTTGTTGATCGGCGCGGCCGGTGTGTTCGGCACCCGTCGAGCGCTCAATGCCAGCCCGCTGACAGTATTGCGCGAGGGTTGATAGACTCCCGGTTTCGCTATTACAAGAAGTTGCCATGAGCCGTTATCGCCCACCCCGCACTGCCGGCACCGCGCTGATCACCCCCGAGGGTGAAGCGCGGATGCGCGCTGAGTTCCATGAGCTGTGGCATGTGCGTCGTCCACAGGTGACCCAGGCGGTCAGCGAGGCGGCGGCCCAGGGTGATCGTTCGGAAAACGCCGAATACACCTACGGCAAAAAAATGCTACGGGAAATCGACAGTCGCGTGCGCTTCCTCACCAAGCGCCTTGAAGCGCTCAAAGTGGTCAGTGAAAAACCCAGCGATCCGAACAAGGTGTATTTCGGCGCCTGGGTGACGGTCGAAGATGAGGACGGCAAGGAATCACGCTATCGCATCGTCGGCCCGGACGAGCTGGACCTGAAACAGAACCTGATCAGTATCGACTCACCGTTGGCACGGGCCCTGATCGGCAAGGCCCTGGATGCCGAGGTCAGCGTCCAGACGCCTACCGGCGAAAAACGGGTCTACATCGTGGACATCACGTATCCGTAATCCTCGCCTCAGCGACGCGTGATCAATCCCTGCCGGGCGACACGGGTCAACTGCCGGATCATTTGAGGAGCGTCCGCCGCACTGGGGGACTGGATGACGGCCAGGTCGAAACTGTCATTGGCGAACCGCGCCAGTGACTCGCCGTCTTCGACAAACTGGATCAGGAAAGCTGCGGGCCCATGGTTACGACGCGGCCAGCCGTCGAGATAGCGCAAGAGCGTTGGCTGGTGAGTGCCGCCCAGGAGAATTTTCGGGTTGCGTTGCACAAGGTTCGCCGTGATCGGCGCAAGACGTACTAGGGGGCTGGGTGCGTTCATCGTGTCGTGTCTCTGCCTCAAAAGTCTGCATGGCAGGTGAGAGGCAACACCGAACCAGCGCTTTAGCGGTATTTCGAAGCCTTGTCTTCGGCTTCTATCGGCGACTGGATTAAGTCACCTGGCGCCCCGCAAGTAGCTGTTTAAATCGGCGCATGAGCGGCATCCTAGAGAAGCTGACCGGCCAGTGTCAAGAATCACTTCCCATGAAAAGGCCCGTACAAGACGGGCCTCGAATTCAAATCGTGCAATCAACCCGCGATGGCGCGATCGACCGATAGCTTGCCCGCACCTTCGATCAGCACGGCAATACTGCCCGCCAGCAACGCCAAGGCAAACTCATAACCGTTGTTGGCCATGAACAAGCCGTTACCGATGTGCACGGCGAAAATCGCCACCAGCGACAGGAAGGCCAGGCCCAGTGCAGCAGGACGCGCCAGCAGGCCGATGATCAGCGCCAGCCCGGCGAAAAACTCGGTACCGCCCGCCAGTGTCGCCATCACGTAGCCCGGGGTCAGGCCGATGCTTTCCATCCACTGCGCCGTGCCTGCCAGGCCGTAGCCACCGAACAGGCCGAAGAGTTTCTGCGAGCCGTGGGCAGCGAATATCACACCAACGGCGATGCGCAGGACAGTCAGGCCGTAGCCAGCGCGGGTAAACAAGACTTTATTGATCAACGAGCTCATGCGGGTTCATCCCTAGGTGTGTGGTTGTTGGTCGCCATATTAATCAAAAAAACTTGTACAAAAAGCGCAAAAAATGCGAGATACGAATCGAATTTATCGATTATTTCCGCTGGGCGACCTTTTGATCTCCAGGTTCCAGCGACTCTCGTTCACGATCAAACGCCAAGTAGTACTTATTGACACTATTAACGTAGCTGACGGCGCCCATTCCCACCTGCTCCATGGCAATGCGTTCGACCTGGAAAAACCACTGATTGGGGTTCAGCCCACGCCGTCGGGCCTCGGCTCGCATACCTTGGACGCGCTCGGGGCCCATGTTGTAAGCGGCCAGGACGAAGGCCATGCGCTCGCGCTCGTTGAGCTTGGGGCTGGCAAAGAACTTGCGGCGGATGAGGGCCAGGTACTTGGCGCCAGCCTGCACATTGGCGTCCAGGTTCTGGATGTTATCGACTCCGACCCGCTGAGCCGCCGATGGGGTGATCTGCATCAGGCCGGTGGGGCCTGTGCCGCTGCGGGCGTTAGGTTGCAGGGCTGATTCCTTGAAGGCCAGGGCCGCCAGGTTGAGCCAGTCCATGCCTTGGGCATCGGCATGTTTTTGCAGCACCGGGCGCAGTTTTTCCAGACGCTGGCGATCAGCCCGGGCCAGCGGATAGTGGACTTGGTACAAACGCCGGTAGATGCGCAGGAATGCCGCGTCTTCGTTGGCGGGCACCTTATAGGTCGCCAGGAAGCGGTCGATGCTCGCCCGCAGCATGGCGGCGTCACGGCGAACGAACCAATACTCGTCACTCGGCTCGCCGATCAGCACCTGCCGGTCGAAGCGCAACTTGGGCAGGATCTTGCTCCAGCGCTCGGCGATGGGCTGCTCGACGATGGTCAAATGGAAAATCCCACCCTGGACCATTTCCAGGACATCCTCTACAGCCAAGGTGGGATCGACCCATTCGACCTTCACCGGCGGCAGTTTGAGCAGCGCCAGTTTCTGGTTGATCTGGCTCACCGAGTCTCCCGCAGCGCTGCCGTTGGGCAGGGCCAGGGTCTTGCCGGAAAGTTGCTCCACACGGGTGTAGCGCTTCTCGCCCTTGATACCCACCAGCAGCAACGGCACGTCGGTACGAATCGGATCGCTGGCGCTGACCGCATGGCCGGCCTGCAGTTCGAGCAACTCACCCGGTGCTACCAGATCGCCCTCCCCGCGCTGTAAAGCGCCGAGCAGTTGGTCCTTGGCCATGGGGATGATCTTGAGGGTGATTTCCTGGCCATCCCGGGCGTGGCCGTTGAGGTATTGCTCGAAGGCTCGCAACCGATGGTATTCGACGCCAATGGGTTGGCCCTGGACTTCACCGGAGCTGTTGCGGCTCTGGTTGACCAAAACCTTCAACACACGGCTGCTGCGGATTTGCGCCAGGTCGCGCACCGTGCCCGGCGCCACCGCCTGCACCGGCCCGGGCAGCCGCGCCTCGGCCGGCATTGGCAACAACAGCGAACAACACAACAGTAGCAATACCTGGGGACGTGTCATCCACTCTCCGGAAGGAATACTGCGGACCGCCTCCCTTGAAAAACGAGGCTGAGTCGACAGAAACAGAGCGCCTGGGGCGCTGAAAAAGTGCGGAAGACTGGCACAGTGATGGCTTTTATACCAACCCGATGTGTCTCGCGGCCTTAACAGACAGCCTCAACTCGTTGTAGTTCTTGGCTTTTCTTATAAATCTACAGCTCTGATATGCTTTCCAGCCTTTGGGCCGAGGTAGCACCATGCAACTCATCGATATCGGCGTCAACCTGACCAACCCCAGTTTCGCCGACAAACATCAGGCGGTGCTCGAGCGCGCCTATGAATCCGGGGTCTGCCAACTGGTCTTGACCGGCACCAGTATCGAGGGCAGCGAACAGGCTCTGGAGCTGTGCCAACGCCTCGACGAAACGGGCGAGCGGCTGTTTTCCACCGCCGGCATTCACCCCCACAGCGCCAGCGACTGGACCGCCGACAGCGCCCGGCACCTCAAGGATTTGCTGATGCACAGCCGCATGCGCGCGGTGGGCGAATGCGGGCTGGATTTCAACCGAGACTTCTCCCCCCGACCACAACAGGAAAAGGTCCTGGAAGAACACCTCGCCTTGGCGGTCCAATTGCAATTGCCGGTGTTCCTGCATGAACGCGATGCCGATCAACGCTTGCTGGACATCCTCCGGGATTTTCGCGATCAGTTGCCGGCAGCCGTGGTGCATTGCTTTACCGGTGAAAAGAAGGCGTTGTTCAGCTATCTCGACCTGGACCTGCACATCGGCATCACTGGCTGGATCTGTGACGAACGCCGGGGCACGCACCTGCACCCGTTGGTGCGCGAAATTCCCCGCGGTCGACTGATGCTCGAAAGCGACGCGCCGTACCTGCTGCCCCGCACACTGCGGCCCAAACCCAAGAATGGCCGCAACGAACCGGCCTACCTGACGGAGGTTCTGCGCGAAGTAGCCTTGCACCGGGGCGAAACCCAGGAAGACCTGGCAGCCCACAGCACCGCCTGCGCCCGGGCGTTCTTTGGGTTGCCGGCCATCTCCGAATAACACACATCCCCTGTGGGATCTGGTTACTATTGGCCCACATCAAAACCCAGGGACTTCGTTGCCTGTTGACCCACATCAAAATCCCGGCACCTGAGTAGCGGCAGAATAATGGCACCTTGCCAATGCTGTTTCCGCTATCAGAGAAGACCTTCCATGGGTGCCTGGCTTAGCAATATCTCGCTGAAATACAAATTCTGGGCGGTCAATGCGGTCGCCTTTGTCACCACCTTGCTGCTGGTGCTCTACGCGGTGCACCTCGAACAGCAGGCGCGTAACCACGCGGCCCAGGCGAACGCCCAGGCCCAGGCACACCTGCTTGATGCCTGGCCTGCCGGAACGCCCTTGCCCAAGGTCGACTATCTCCTGGCATTCCCGCGCGACCAGGTTCCCGTTCTCAACGAACAACCGTTGCCTTCGCTGGCCCAGGCCAACGGCTGGGTCGAACTCGATACCGGGCTGCTGTTTGGCGACAACCCGCTGCTGGGCGCCCAAGTGATCCATCGAGGTGAAAGCCAACGACTCGCCGTGTTGGCCCAAGGTGTGAGCCTGAGCCAAGTGTTCGGTGAACGCTTCAGCCAATACGCCGCGGCCGTGTTCGTGTTGATGCTGGCGATGCTGGGCGCCTCGCAGCTGTTGATCCGCTTTTTACTCAGCCAGCTCAACACACTTAAAGACGTGATGCTGCACGTGGAAAAAACCGGCGACCTGTCCGCCCGCGTGCCCCTGGCCTGCGAGGACGAAGTGGGCCAGATGGCGGCGGCGTTCAACGCCATGCAGGCCGGTTATCAACGGGTGGTCGACACCGTTGCCAGCACCGCCCGGCAGTTGGACAGTGGTGCCGCGCGCCTGGCGTCGAGCATGAACGATGTTCGCCACGGCATGCTCGGCCAGCAAAGCGAAACCGATCAGGCAGCCACGGCGATCAACGAAATGTCCGCCACGGTTTATCACATCGCCCAGCATGCCGGCGCCACCCGCGATCTGTCGAAAACCGCCGACACCCTGGCCGGCAACGGTCACGACGTGGTCGCCCGGGTGCAACAGTCGATCACCGGGCTGTCTTCGGGTGTGCAGCAGACCGCCGAAATGATCCAGCGCCTGGCCGAAGACAGCCAGAAAATCAATGGCGTGGTCAGTGTGATCCACAGCATCGCCGAACAAACCAATCTGCTGGCCCTGAACGCGGCCATCGAAGCGGCGCGGGCCGGAGAAATGGGCCGAGGCTTTGCCGTGGTGGCCGACGAGGTGCGCAACTTGGCCAAGCGCGTACAGACCTCCACGGATGAAATCACCACCATGGTTTCGGCCCTGCAGGCCGGGACCCGAGACGCGGTGGACTTCATGCAGGAGAGCTCGCTCAAGGCCGACGATTGCGTGCAACAGGCCCGCGAGGCCGGCGATGCGTTGGCACAGATCACCGCTGCGGTGGCGCAAATGCGCGAGAGCAACACCCAGATCGCTGTCGCGGCCGAACAGCAAAGCCATGTCGCCGAGGAAATGAACCGGGCGGTGGTGAGTATTCGCGACGTGACCGAGAACACCGTGCGCCAAACCGTCGACTCAGCCACCACCAGCCATGAACTGGCGACGTTGGCGGGCGAGTTGAGCAAGGCGATCGGGCAGCTCAAACTGTAGAACGCCGGCTTGCCCGACTCCCTTGTGGTGAAGGGATTCCCTCTGAGGGAGCAAGGCTTGCCCGCGATGGGTGCGATGCGGTCCTTGGTGAACCGAGGCGCCTGCATCGCGGGCAAGCCTTGCTCCCACAAATAAGCCCCCTCGCCACAACAGCAAAACTGTATGGCCACCTATCGCCTCGATAGCCAACCGCCATTCGCCGCCCCGGTCGCACGGACCTATCCTTGGGTTATTCGGTTTCGTTCAAGGAATAGCATCATGGGCAAACGTCACCCCAATCTTCCGACCTGGCAATGGCGCGCCTACCCAGACAATCATCGCCACCCCACCAACCTGGTGTTGCACCTGATTGCCGTGCCGCTGTTCATCATCGCTTTTCTGCTGATTGTGTCGGGGGTGTTCAGCTTGAGCCTGGGCGATGTCGCCATCGGCATCATCGGTCTGCTCGCGGCACTCGGCTTGCAACGTCACGGACACAGCCTGGAGACCCAGGCCTCCGAGCCGTTCAGCGATCGCAAGGATGCCGTGTCACGCCTGCTGGTGGAACAGTTCCTGACTTTTCCGCGGTTCTTTCTCAGCGGTGGCTGGTGGCGCGCCTGGCGGGAGCGCCACCGTCACAACCGCAAGCCTTGACCGAAGCAAGTCTTGATCGGAGCAGCCTTAGCCAAAGATCGTGACCGTCTGCCGGCTCAGGGCGATCAAGCGGCCATCGGCGCTCCAGAACTTCGCGGCGACATGGCCGTAACCGTCCTGGGCATGCTCGATCTCGGCCAGGTACTTGCACCAGTCCAATGTCGTGAGCTCCAGCAGCGGCTGGACGAACTCGATGGTCCACGTGAGCGTGCTGCCCGGGGCCATTTGCGAAAGGTGCGGCAACAAGGCTGGCGGCCAGGCATCCACCAAGGCCAGGATATGGCTTTCGTTCAGCGGCTCCTCCTGCACATCACCGCGCAAGCGCACCCAGCCGCCCATGCTCCGGGACTTGTTGCCGCTGAATGGCAAGCCGCCAACGCTCCAGCGCATCGCCAGGTGACGCATGAATTCCGGCGTAGCGCCTTTGACATAAGGCAGTTCCTGGCATTGCTCCACACTTTTGAATTCTGGCGCGGGATCGGCCTGCACCGCCACCACGGATGAGCGCGATGCGCCGAAACTGCCTTGCACCACGGTCACTACCTGACCGTTCTGCACCGCGCGCGCCAGCACCTGGCTCACAGCCTTGCCTTCACGCAATACGTCGACTTCGAAACTGACAGGCACATCGGGTTCGACCGGGCCGACAAAGGTGATCGCCAGCGAGCGCACCGGGCGATCCGCCGGCACTTGGGCACGCATCGCCTCATATTGCAGCGCCGCCACCAACCCGCCAAAACTGGCCCGCCCCTGGCCCCATTCAGGCGCGATGCTCACCGCACCTGGCTGCCGGCGCACGGCATCGATCAAATCGGAAAAGCGCATGACGACCTCGAAAACAGGGAAAAGGATGAAGGGATCTTAACCAGCCCGGGCTGGCGGCACAGGGCTCATTCCGGCCAAAGAGACTGACAGAAAAGCCGAGGATCTTGAATTTCCCCTGTGGGAGCGTAGTACTGTTCACTTAAGGCCATCGACAAACCCGTGGCAAGGGAGCTTGCTCCCGCTGGGCTGCGAAGCGGCCCCTGAATCTGCCAAATGCGCAGCATCAGACACACCGCACCCGCCGGTTTACGACTGCTTCGCAGCCGAGCGGGAGCAAGCTCCCTCGCCACAGGTCCATCATTTTCTTAAGTGAACAGCATGACCGCTGGGAGCGGGGATGTGCTGGGTTCAGGATTTTTCGAAGCAACTGGCAATCAGCTTGTCGAGCACCTTGTCGGACTTGGCCTCGGCCTTTTCCATGGTGGCGTGCCAGGTTGGAACACAAGCGTGCAGATCGGTTTCTTCCTTGGCCCTGGCCAGCCACTGCCAGCAGTCGTGCCAGTCGCCCAGTGCGGCCTGGGCGGATTTGAGCCGGGGCAGGGCCGCTTCGGGCAATCGGTCGAGTTCAGGGTAGGCTTCGATGGCGTAGCGCACGCGCTTGATCAGCAGGCGCAATCGATGGCGGTCATGGGCCGGATCGCGCAGGGCTTCGCCGAGTTTCTTCCACTGTTTTTCCAAGCGCTTTTCGATGCGTTTGCGCAAACCCTTCAGCAACCCCTCGCGCTGGGAGGCACGAATGAAGCGCGGGAAGGCATCGAGGATCATCAGCAACTGCGCCAGTTCAACACTCGCGGCCACGGCGGGGTAAGCCTCGGCCATTTGCACCTGGCGTCGCCGCGCCGCCTCGGCCTGGCCATGCTGCTCCAGGTAGGCGGCCAACACTTCCCGGTCGCGCAATGGCGTGGTCAGGCTGCCGACCGCCGAAGCAGCCGTTTCCAGCTGTTCGACGCCGGGCAAACCACGCAATGGACGAAGCAGGCTGCGCAAACGGCGTACCGTGGTCCGCAAGTCATGCAGCGCTTCGCTGTCGGTATGGGCATTCAAGCGGGCCTGACAGGCCAACAGGCGGACTTCCAGGCCCAGTATCCGGGCCACCAGCCGATCGATCATGGGGCGTACTCCGTACGCAGCTCCAAGCGTCGAGCTGCAAGCTTCAAGAGAGGAGCGGTGTGCGCCCTTCACTTGTAGCTTGCAGCTCATGGCTTGTCGCTGCCGTTATCGTCCTGCGCGGGACTCACGAATGTAGAAACGCGCCTTCTCGGCTTTCTTGGCGCAGCCTTCGAACGCTTCGAATTGCTGCTGGGTCTTGGCGCCCGTCAGCAGGGACAGGGCCTTGGAGTAGCTGACGGTGCCGGCAAAACCTTCGGCCTTGGCCAGGTCCAGTTCACGCCAGGCGCTGTCGAGTTGGCTGCCACAACTGTCGCGGTAAGCGGTTTTACCTGCGCAACCGGCCAGGGCCAAAACCATCAAAGAAGCCACCAAGGGCAGGCGGATCCGAGCTTTCATCAATAACACCTCAAGTCAGGTCAACAGTCGTGCTATTAAGACGGTGGCAACGGCGAAAAGTGCCTTGCTTGACCGCGTAAATTCAAGTGTGGCCGAGCATACGCAAATGCCGTCACGGCGTGTCAAAAAACGACGCGTGCGCCACAACGATTGAGCCAAGTCGTCGATGGGTGCATTGTTGAAATCTGTTCGACAAGAGGCCGGGTCATGACAAAACGTGTCGCATTGGTATTGGGTTCGGGTGGCGCCCGGGGCTATGCCCATATCGGGGTGATCGAAGAAATCGAACGACGTGGCTACGACATTGCCTGCATCGCCGGTTGTTCCATGGGCGCGGTCGTGGGTGGGATCTATGCGGCGGGCAAGCTTGAGGAGTACCGCAACTGGATTGAAAGCCTGGATTATCTGGACGTCCTGCGCCTGGTAGACGTCAGTTTTCGCCTGGGGGCGATCCGTGGCGAAAAGGTCTTCGGACAGATCCGCAAGATCGTCGGCGAAATCAACATTGAACAATTGCGTATCCCCTACACCGCCGTCGCGACCGACCTGACCAACCAGCAGGAAATCTGGTTCCAGGAAGGTTGCCTGCATCAGGCAATGCGCGCCTCGGCGGCGATTCCCAGCCTGTTCACGCCCGTGATGCAAGGCAACCGCATGTTGGTGGATGGCGGCCTGCTCAACCCATTGCCGATCGTGCCGGTGGTATCGAGCCACTGCGACCTGATCATCGCGGTCAACCTCAACGCCACCAACCAGAAACAATATCGGTTACCGGTGATCCCGCGCCCCGCCGCGTTCCGGCGGCGCTTCGACACCCTGGTCAGCTCCCTGGGATCGCGCCTGCCGTTTCGCCGCAAGCAGGCCGAGCAGCTGTTGCTGCTGGAGCAGGAAGCCTTGAAGGCCGAAGCCGCTGACATCAACCCGTGGATCGACTCGGCCGAGCCCGAAGGCCAACAACCGGCCGCCGCGCCAGAGAACGAAGGCGCACCGAAATCCGCCACCGGCTCGTTCATCATCGACAACGTCGGCCCGGCCTCGTTGCTGGACTTGATCAACCAGAGCTTCGAAGTGATGCAGACCTCGCTGGCCCAGTACAAGATCGCCGGTTACCCGCCGGACGTGCTGATCAACGTGCCGAAACGGGTGTGCCGGTTCTTCGAGTTCTACAAGGCACCGGAGTTGATCGCACTGGGGCGGGAGATTGCCAGCGATACTTTGGATCGGTATGAGAGTGACCAGAACTGAGCACGATCGCTGAGCCCTTGTGGCGAGGGAGCTTGCTCCCGCTGGGGTGCGAAGCGCCCCCAAAACCGCACGCTCGGTGTATCAGGTTCATTGAGTTGGCTGTATCGGGGCTGCTGCGCAGCCCAGCGGGAGCAAGCTCCCTCGCCACATGAGTGCACGACTTGAAGCCTGTTCGAGGCTAAGCCCCACCCTCCCCCAACAACCGATACCCCACCCCCGCCTCGGTCACAATGAACCGCGGTCGGGTCGGGTCGTCGGCCAGTTTCTGGCGCAGGTGGCCGACCACGATGCGCAGGTAGTGACTGTCTTCGGTGTGGGTCGGGCCCCAGATGTCCTTGAGCAGTTGCTGCTGGGTAATGACCCGCCCCGGGTGCCGCGCCAGTTGTGCCAGCACGGCGTACTCCTTGCGAGTCAGGGACACTTCGCTGCCGTCCAGCAGCACGCGTCGATACGCCAGGTCCACCGTCAGCGGGCCGAACTTCAGCGCGGCTTCCTGCGGCTCGCCAGCCGGGGCCTGGCGCAACAAGGCGCGGATGCGGGCGAGAAATTCCTGGATGCCGAACGGCTTGGTCACGTAATCGTTGGCACCATTGTCCAACGCCTCGACCTTCTGCGCTTCGCTGGCCCGCACCGAGAGCACCAGCACCGGCACCGTCGACCATTGGCGAAACTCGCGCAACACCTGCTGGCCGTCCATGTCCGGCAGGCCCAGGTCGAGTATCAGCAGATCGGGCTTGTTCAGCGCCGCTTGGGCAAGCCCTTCCACGCCGGTGCCGGCTTCCAGCACCTTGTAACCTTGGGAACTCAGGCTGATGCGCAGGAATTTGCGGATCTGCGGTTCGTCATCGATGACCAAAAGGGTCGCGGTCTGGCTCATGGCGCTCGTTCGTTGCAATCAGGTGAAAGGGCAAGCAGGTAGGACGAGAGTAACCCAGCGCCGCTCAAGCTTCATCGTCCATGCCCGGTTGCGCCTGTAAGGGCAGGTGCAACGTGATGCAGGTGCCGCGCCCGTCGAGGCCATCGGCCACGCTGATTCGCCCGCCATGGGCACCGACCATGCCCTGGCAGATGGCCAATCCCAACCCCGTGCCCTGCCCGCCCCGATCGCCGCGCGCGGCGGTATAGAACATGTCGAAGATGTTCTCTCGCTCTTGCTCAGGGATCCCGGGGCCCTCGTCAGCCACCGCAAAAAACACTTCGCTGTCGGTCACGCCGGCGCTCAGCAGCAGCCGCCCGTGAACGGGTGAGAAGCGCGCAGCGTTCTCCAGCACGTTTACCAGGGCCTGTTCGATCAACGCCGCATGGACATACAGCAAGGGCAATTCAGCGGGCACCTCGACACTGAGCGCCAGGGGTGCCAACACCGCCCGCAGGCGGTTCAGCGCGCTGCCGACGATATCGGCTGGCGACACCCAGTCTCGCGCCAGCTTCAGAGCGCCGTGGCCAAGACGGGTCATGTCCAGCAGGTTCTGGATGTAGCGATCCAGCCGCTCGGCCTCATCGCGGGTGCCTTCGAGCAGTTCACGGCGATCGGCCAGAGGGATCGCCTCCCCCAGCGCCAACAGGCTGTCGATGCTGCCGCGCATGGACGTCAGCGGCGTGCGCAAGTCATGGGACACCGAAGCCAGCAAGGCGCTGCGCAGTTGCTCGGTTTCACCGTGCAGGCGCGCCGCTTCCAGGTCCTGGGCCAGTTGCGCCCGGGCCAACGCCTGGGCCAATGGTTGACTGAGCGCCGCCAGTAAACGCCGACGCTGACCGCTCAGCGGCTTGCCTTCGTTCGGGCACACCCCCAGCAGCCCCAGTGGCCCGCCTTCCGCCGACAGCGGCCACCACCACCAGCGTCCGGATGGCAACGTCCCGGTGCCGGCACCGGCGGGCTGGTCATGCTGCCAAGCCCAATCGGCCGCCGCACGTTCGGCCTCGGTGAATGTCAACGGCTCGCCCGTCTCGACCTTCCAATCGCGCTGGCCGTCGCGATTGAGCAGGCAAAGCTGCAAGTCGTGCAGGCCGTTGAGGTGCTGCGCGGCGGCGCTGATCACCGCCTGGCGGTCGGTGGCGGCAGTGAGTTTGCGCGACAGGTCGAGCAGTTCGCCGGTTTCCTGCTGGGTGTCGCGCAAGGCTTGCAATTGTCGGCGCTGACGGGCCGCCAGATTGCCGGTCAGGGCCGCCATCAGCAGGAAAAACACCAGGGTCAGCACGTCTTCTTCGCGCTGGATGGTGAAGGAAAAATTCGGCGGGATGAACAGGAAGTCATAGGCCAGGAACGACAGCGCCGCGCAGGCCAGCGCCGGACCGAGGCTGCTGCGTACCGCCACCAGCAACACTGCCATCAGGAACACCAGGGAGATATTGGGCAGCGCCAGCCACCCTGAAATACCCCAGGCCAACGCGCTGGCCGCCACGGTCGCCGTCAGCGCCAGCACATAGTCGAACCCAGTCTGGACGGCGTTCGAACGCACGCGGGCGGGACGGGGCTGTTCATCGCTGTCCAGCACGTTGATTTCCAGTCCCCGGGCATCGCGCAGCAAGCGTGAAGCCAAGCCACCGCCGAACAACCGTCGCCGCAAACGCGGCCGGGACTGGCCCACCAACAGTAGCGTGGCGCGACGTTCGGTGGCGTGCTGGATCAAGGTCTTGGCGACTTCGCCGGCCCGCAACAGCACCACTTCGCCGCCGAGGCGTTCAGCCAACTGCTGGGCATTTTGCAGATACTGTCGCGATGACTCGTCGTGCGCGACGCCGCTGTCTACGTGGACCAGGCTCCACGGCAGATGCCGGCGCTGGGCGACGCGGCTGGCGTGGCGCACCAGACGCTCGGCCTGCACGTCGGCGCCTACCCCCACCAGCAAGCGTCCGCGCACCGCCGGCGCGGCCTGGCCCAGTTGCCGATAACCCTGGGCCAAATCGTTGTCCACCTGGGCGGCGGCGGTCTGCATGGCCAGCTCACGCAACGCGGTCAGGTTGGTCTGGGTGAAAAACGCATCGATCGCCGCTCGCGCCTGCTCCGGCACATAGACCTTGCCATCACGCAGGCGCTCCAGCAGCTCGCGCGATGGCAGGTCGATCAACAGCAGTTCATCGGCTTCCTGCAAGACCCAATCCGGCAACGTCTCGCGCACCTGCACTCCGGTGATGCCGCGCACCTGGTCGTTGAGGCTTTCCAGGTGCTGGACATTGACGGTGGTGTAGACATCGATGCCGGCGGCGAGCAGTTCCTGGATGTCTTGCCAGCGTTTGGCATGACGACTGCCGGGGGCGTTGCTGTGGGCCAGTTCGTCCACCAGCACCAGGGCCGGGCGGGCCGCGAGCAGGCCGTCGAGATCCATTTCTTCGAGCATGACGCCACGATATTCCGAACGTACCAACGGTTGCTGCACCAGACCGCCGAGCAGTGCTTCGGTTTCGGCACGACCGTGGGTTTCCACCACGCCGGCGACGACTTTCACGCCTTGACGCAGTTGGGTGTGGGCCGCTTGCAGCATGGCGTAGGTCTTGCCGACACCGGGCGCCGCGCCCAGGAAGACCTTGAGCCGGCCACGATCGTTACGGGGCAGATTGGCTAACAGTGCGTCGGCGCGGCCGGAGTCGCTCATGCTGGGGATTCTCTTGTTTCGAATAGGTTCAGCCATTCTGTGGGAGCGAGCGCGCTCGCCATAGCGGTAGGTCAGCCAACATTGAGAGCGACCGATACACGCTCATCGCTAGCAAGCTCGCTCCCACAGGTTCTACAGTTTTTCCAGCGCCAGGTTCAGCGCCAGCACATTCACCACTGGCGGGCCCACCAAGGATTGCTCGGTGTTGTCGTCGAGCAGTTGCTGCAAGGTCGAGGCCGGCAGGTTACGCGCTGCGGCAACACGCGCCAGTTGATAGGCAATCGCCGCCGGAGGCAAGTGCGGATCCAGCCCGCTGGCGGAGGTGGTCAGCAAGGCCAGCGGCACCGGGCCCTGGCCGGGCACCTGGAGTTTTTGGGCGTCATCGATCACCCGCGAGGCCAGAGCCGGATTGCTCGGGGAGAAGTTGCTGGCGCCGCTGGCAACCGTGGCGAAGGCACCGGCCGACGGCCGTGGATGAAACCACGCATCGCCGGTGAAATCCTGGGCGATCAGCGTCGAGCCACGGACCTTGCCGTCGGCATCGACGACCAAGCTGCCGTTGGCCTGGGCGGGAAACGCGACTTGCGCCACGCCGGTGACCACCAGCGGGTACGCGACACCGGTGATCAGGGTCATCAGTAATAACAGGCTCAAGGCCGGGCGAATGAAGGTAAGCATTCAACAATTCCTCAGTTGAAAATACATCTGTGGCGAGGGGATTTATCCCCGCTGGGTTGCGCAGCAACCCCAAAACAATCGCCGTCGTTTTGCCTGACACCCCGGGGTATCAGGCCTGGGGGCTGCTCCGCAGCCCAGCGGGGATAAATCCCCTCGCCACAAAGTTCAGTAGCTACATGCACTCACACCTCAAACCAGGTGCAACGCCGTCAGCAACATATCGATCGCCTTGATCCCCACGAACGGCACCACGATCCCGCCCAAGCCATAGATCAGCAGATTGCGTCGCAACAGCGCCGCCGCACTTGCCGCTTGCACGCGCACGCCACGCAGGGCCAGGGGGATCAGCACGACGATGATCAAGGCGTTGAAGACGATGGCCGACACAATCGCGCTCTGGGGGCTGCTCAGGTGCATCACGTTCAACACGCCGAGCTGTGGATAAATCGAAGCGAACAGCGCCGGCAGGATCGCGAAGTACTTGGCGATGTCGTTGGCGATGGAAAAGGTGGTCAGTGCGCCACGGGTCACCAGCAGTTCCTTGCCGATCTGCACCACATCGAGCAACTTGGTCGGGTCGCTGTCGAGGTCGACCATGTTGGCCGCCTCCCGCGCGGCCTGGGTGCCGTCGTTCATCGCCATGCCGACATCGGCCTGGGCCAGGGCCGGGGCGTCGTTGGCACCGTCGCCGCACATGGCCACCAGCCGGCCGTCATTTTGCTCATGACGGATACGCGCCAGTTTTTTCTCCGGCGTGGCCTCCGCCAGCACGTCATCGACACCGGCCTCGGCGGCAATCGCCGCAGCGGTCAACGGGTTGTCGCCGGTGACCATCACCGTGCGGATCCCCAGCTTGCGCAACTCGGCAAAGCGCTCGCGAATGCCCGGCTTGACCACGTCCTTGAGGTGGATCGCGCCGAGCAGCTTGCCGTCCACGCACACCAGCAACGGCGTGCCGCCACTCTGGGCGATCTTGTCGACCTCCCGCGCCAATGCCTGTGGCAACTCATTGCGTGCAAGGCCGATGAAGTCCAGCAACGAATCCACGGCGCCCTTGCGGTAGATGCGGCCCTGATAGTCGACGCCGGACAAACGGGTTTCAGCACTGAACGGCACGGCCGTCAGCGCTTCGACGCCAGGCTCAGACTGCGGATGCAAGCCTCGTAGGTACTCGACGATGGACTTGCCCTCAGCGGTGTCATCAGCCAACGAGGCAAACAGAGCGCCTTCGGCCAGTTCCTTGGCACTCACACCAGGGGCGGCATAGACCGCTGTACAGCGACGATTGCCAAAGGTGATGGTGCCGGTCTTGTCCAGCATCAACACATGCACGTCCCCCGCCGCCTCGACCGCGCGGCCGGACTTGGCGATCACGTTCAGGCGCACCAGCCGATCCATCCCGGCGATGCCGATGGCCGACAGCAGCCCGCCGATGGTGGTGGGAATCAACGTCACCAACAGCGCCACCAGAAACACCAGCGGCAGGTTGGCGTTGGCGAAATGGGCGAACGGTTGCAGCGTCACCACCACCAACAGGAAGATCAGCGTCAGGCCGATCAACAGGATATCCAGCGCCACCTCGTTCGGCGTTTTCTGGCGCTTGGCACCTTCGACCAAGGCGATCATGCGGTCCAGGGTGGACTCGCCGGGATTGCTGGTGATGCGGATCAGCAGCCAGTCGGAGACCAGCCGCGTATTGCCAGTCACAGCCGAGCGATCGCCGCCGGACTCGCGGATGACCGGCGCCGATTCGCCAGTGATCGCCGCCTCGTTGACCGCGGCGATGCCTTCGATCACTTCACCGTCGCCAGGGATCATGTCGCCGGCCTCGACGCGCACCACGTCGCCTTTGCGCAGGCGGGTGGCGGGGATGATTTCAAAGCCGCTGGCGGTCTGGCGACGTGCGTTGAGGCCTTCGCTGCCAGCCTTGAGACTGTCGGCCCGGGCTTTGCCGCGGCCTTCGGCCAAGGCTTCGGCGAAGTTGGCGAACAGCACGGTGAACCACAGCCACAACGCAATTTGCGCAGCCACAAATGTCGGCACGGCGCTGTCGGGGATGAAGCACAACACAGTGGTGAGGATCGCGGTCAGCTCCACCACCAGCATCACCGGCGCGCGGTGCAACTGGCGTGGATCGAGCTTGACGAAGGCTTGCACCAGCGCCGGCCGCCAAAGGGCCGACAGGTGCGTCTTCGGTTGTTCCGGTGCCTTGGCGGCGACGGTTTTGCTCATCGGCATATTCATCATCAGGTCCTCAGAAGCCCATGCTCAGGTGTTCGGCAATCGGCCCCAGCGCCAGGGTCGGCAGGAAGGTCAAGCCGCCCACCAGCAGAATGGTCACGGTCAACAAGGTCACGAACAGCGGGCCGTGGGTGGGGAAGCTGTTCTGGCCAATCGGCGCGGTCCTCTTCAAGGCCAGGCTGCCGGCCAACGCCAGCACCGGCAGGATGTAGCCGAACCGACCGATCAACATGCCCAGGCCCAGCATCAGGTTGTGGAAAGGTGTGTTGGCGCCGAACCCGGCGAATGCCGAACCGTTGTTCGCTCCCGCCGAGGTGTAGGCGTACAACAACTGGCTGAAACCGTGGGCACCCGGGTTGCTCACCGCTGCGGCCGGCCCCGGCAGACTCGCGGCGATGGCACCCAGCACCAGCACACTCACGGGCATCACCAGCAGGGTTGCCACCAACAGCTGCACCTCCCGGGCGCCCAGCTTCTTGCCCAGGTATTCCGGGGTGCGACCGATCATCAAGCCGGCCAGGAACACGGCGATCAGTACGTTCAACAGCATCCCGTAGAGCCCGGCCCCGACGCCGCCGAAGATCACCTCGCCGACCATCATGTTCACCAGCGCCACCATGCCGCTGAGCGGGTTGAGGCTGTCGTGCATGGCGTTGACCGAGCCGTTGGACGCGGCCGTGGTGGTCACCGACCACAGCACCGTGGCCGTGGTGCCGAAGCGTGCTTCCTTGCCTTCCAGCGGCGCGGCTTGCTCGACGGCCGGGTTGTCCAAGGCAGGGTTGGGCTGGTATTCGGCCCACAGCGACGTGGCGCCGCCAATCAGGAACAAAGCAAGCATGCAGGCGATGATCGCCCGACTCTGGCGCAAGTCCTTGACGTAATGGCCGAAGGTGAACACCAGCGCGGCGGGAATCAGGATGATCGAAGCGACTTCGAACAGGTTGCTCCAGGCCGTCGGGTTTTCGAACGGATGTGCCGAGTTGACGCCGAAGAAACCGCCACCGTTGGTGCCCAGTTGCTTGATCGCGATCTGGCTGGCGGCCGGCCCCAACGGGATGACCTGGTCGGCGCCCTGCAGCGTGACCCCGTGCACATAATGCGCAAAGGTCTGCGGCACGCCCTGCCAGACCAGGAACAATGCCAGCAGCAGGCACAGCGGCAACAGCCCATAGAGGGTGGCGCGGGTCATGTCGACCCAGAAGTTACCCAGCGTTGCGGCGGACTTGCGCCCGATACCGCGACACAGCGCCACCAGCACGGCCAGTCCCGTTGCGGCGCTGACAAAGTTCTGCACGGTCAGGCCGACCATCTGGCTCAGGTAGCTCAGGGACGCTTCACCGCTGTAGGACTGCCAGTTGGTGTTGGTCATGAAACTCACGGCCGTGTTGAAAGCCTGGGTCCACTCCATGCCGGGCAATTGTTCTGTATTGAGCGGCAGATATCCCTGCAGCAGCAGAATGGCGAACAGCAAGAAAAAACCCGCCAGGTTGAACGTGAGCAGGGCCAGGGTGTATTTCTGCCAGCTCTGCTCAGCGGTGGAATCGACACCGGCCAGGCGATAGCAACCGCGCTCCACCGGACCGAGGATCGGTGAAAGCCAAGTGCGCTGGCCCTCCATCACCTGGTAGTAAAAACGCCCCAGAAACGGTGCCGGAATCAGCACCAGGGCGAAAAAGCCGAGGATCAGGCCGTAGTCATAACCGTGCATAGCCGCTCCTAGTTCCGATCGGCGCGCAACAGCGCAACCAGCAGATAAATGAACAGCGCCCCTGCCAGCAGCAGCGACACCCCGTCCAGAACATTCATGGGATTTCTCCGTGGTACGGCGTCGTGCCGTGTGTGGAGTGATTGTCGGCAGGGAGGCTGTAAAGGAACGAGATCGAGAGATCGGTTGGGGGATAAAGAATCTGTAAAAAAATCGGCTGGATGATTGGCTGGGCGGGCCTCTTCGCGATCAAGCCCGCTCCCACAGGAGGTCGCGATGTGAGCTCACCGCAAGTCCAGTGGGGAGCGGGCTTGCTCGCGAAGGCGGCATTACCAGCGCCAACGCCCCCAACTGGCGCACAACAGGGGCACATCAAGCAAGGAACATCCCCGATACGACACGATTTCACCCATTACGACCGCCCCCGCCACCCTGGCACGCCCACTGCACTGCCCTCCCCAGCGCTTTTGCTATGGATCGAGGGGAGCCACCGATGAACACACAACTCAAACCCACCCTGGGCACCCTGCATTTATGGGGTATTGCCGTCGGCCTGGTGATTTCCGGCGAGTATTTCGGCTGGAGCTATGGCTGGGGCGTGGCCGGGACACTGGGCTTTTTGGTGACGTCCTTCATGGTGGCGGCCATGTACACCTGCTTCATTTTCAGCTTCACCGAGCTGACCACCGCCATTCCCCATGCCGGCGGGCCGTTTGCCTACAGCCGTCGCGCCTTCGGCGAGAAAGGCGGGTTGATTGCCGGCCTGGCGACACTGATCGAATTCGTCTTCGCCCCGCCAGCCATTGCCCTGGCCATCGGCGCCTACCTGAACGTGCAGTTCCCGGCCCTGGACCCGAAACACGCAGCGGTCGGCGCCTACATCGTGTTCATGGGCCTGAACATCCTCGGGGTCAAACTGGCCGCGACCTTCGAACTGATCGTCTGCGTCTTGGCGGTGGCCGAACTGCTGGTGTTCATGGGCGTCGTGGCCCCGGCGTTCAGTTTCAGCAGCTTTGCCCTGAACGGCTGGGCCGGTTCCGATGTGTTCGGCGCACCGGCCATCGCCGGCATGTTTGCCGCGATCCCCTTCGCCATCTGGTTCTTCCTGGCCATCGAAGGCGCGGCCATGGCCGCCGAGGAAGCCAAGGACCCGAAACGCACGATTCCCAAGGCCTACATCAGCGGCATCCTGACCCTGGTAATCCTGGCGATGGGCGTGATGTTCTTTGCCGGTGGCGTGGGTGACTGGCGCACCCTGTCGAACATCAACGATCCCCTGCCCCAAGCCATGAAAACCGTGGTTGGCGAAAGCTCCGGCTGGCTGCACATGCTGGTGTGGATCGGCCTGTTCGGCCTGGTGGCGAGTTTCCACGGCATCATCCTTGGCTACTCGCGCCAGTTCTTCGCCCTGGCCCGCGCCGGTTACCTGCCCGCCTCCCTGGCCAAGCTGTCACGCTTCCAGACGCCGCACCGGGCGATCATCGCCGGTGGGCTGATCGGCATCGCGGCGATCTACAGCGACGGCCTGATCAACCTCGGCGGCATGACCCTGACTGCGGCGATGATCACCATGGCCGTGTTCGGTGCCATCGTCATGTACATCATGAGCATGCTCAGCCTGTTCAAACTGCGTAAAACCGAACCCAACCTGGAACGCACCTTCCGCGCGCCAGGCTATCCGATCGTGCCGGGCATCGCCCTGGTATTGGCCGTGGTGTGCCTGGTGGCAATGGCCTGGTTCAATGCGCTGATCGGGCTGATCTTCCTTGGCTTCATGGTGGTGGGTTTCGTCTACTTCATCCTCACCGCACAGTTGCGTGCAGACGCTCCCGCCGATGCGATGCTGACCGGGCTTTGAGGTGAAGCCGACCGAACGGGCGTAGTATTGAACCACTGCGAGCAACCTTCGCTCATAAGTGGTAGGTGCGATGGACCGGCGAAATGTTCGTCCGTCCATCGCCCCCCTCAAGGAGAGCCCTATGCCCTGGTATGCCTGGTTGATTCTGATCGTTGCAATCGGCTCGATCGTTGGTGGTCTGATGATGCTGCGCGACACCGCCCACAAGGTCGAGTTGACCGATGAGCAACGCAAGCGCGTGGCTGAGCGTAATGCGGAGATGGATGCGAAAGAGGCCAAGGATCGTTAACCGCTGCCTCACACACCACTCTTGTGGTGAGGAAGCTTCACACACCGTACCCGTGGCGAGGGAGCTTCACGCACCTACCCGTGGCGAGGGAGCTTGCTCCCGCTGGGGCGCGAAGCGCCCCCTCAAACCTGCCGACGCGGTGCGCCAGGCTGATTGAGTCATGATTTGGGGGCTGCTGCGCAGCCCAGCGGGAGCAAGCTCCCTCGCCACAAGATCCCCTGCCGCCTTACTTCTCCCAATCCGCCTTGGCAATATGCAACCCATGCAACCCGTTGTACGCCGCCCGCTCAGGTTGGCTCCAGCCCTCCAGCAATGAATCCTCCAACCGATAGATCTCCACCCCCAGAGGACGACAGACGCTAAGGGGATCCTGCGCATCCGGCCCCCACATCGCCAGCGACAAGTCACCACCCGGGCAGGTGGACAGGGCGCACAACAGATCGATCTCGGCAAAAAACTCCAGATAATCGCCCTTCTGCGCCGGACAGGCCTTCATGAAGTACATGTCGTCATGATTAAGCCCGGTGCACTGGAAGATATTCAGCACGTCGTGCACATCGAACTCAGTCAGGCCGTGAGGCAACACCGCACGGGTCAGGTTCGAGTGACAGTGATGATGAAAATCCTCCCCCGTCAGCATCTTGTTCACATAGGGATCACAGCGCGTACCCAGCAGATCGTGCAGTCGGCCACCATGCTCATCGATGCCATAACCGGCCAGACTGTCATCGGTGATGGTCACCAATGGCCGCAGGAACGGCAGGTTCGACCACAACCGATCATGGGTACTGACGTGGGCGCCCTGAAGCTGACGCGTGCGCGCCGCCCACAGGCGTTCCCGTGGATCGTGGGCGTTCCAGACGTTGAAGTCTCCTACCTGCGGGCCCACCGGAGTCGTGACTCGGAACACATGCCCGGCTGGTACGTGCCAGGCCTTACCAGTGCGGATCGGCACTTCGAACTGCTCGATCAGGGTGCGCTTGTCCTGCTGGGTGCGGATGCGGTCGTAGAAGGGTTTGTCCACCTGCAGGGCTGAACCTTTGCTGACCTGGTAGGCGGCTGGGTAGTCTTTGTACATGGCGCGGGTCCTTGATCAGGGGTGATGGGTGGGCGTCAGCAGTTGCAGAAGCAGTTGCTCGGAATCGTCGAGGTAAAGACTCATGGCTTCGTGGGCCGCAAGCTTGTCGCCCTCGGCCAGGCAATCGTGGATATAGCGGTCACGGGTCAGCCACGGCGCTTGGAAACGAGCCTCATCGGGCGCGGAGCTAAATACCAGGCGCAGTTGTGCAACCACATTGGTGAAAAACTCATCAAGTAATGGGCTGCGCATCAATCCGACGATGTGCTGATGGAACGCCAGGCCATGGGTGCCGACCGAACGCCAGTCTTCACGCTCCCGAGCCAAATCCGCCGCTTCGAGGGCTTCGAGCATCCGGTCAGATTGATACTCGCGCAGTGGCTGACTGCCCATGATGGCTTGCAGCTCCAGAGTGCGACGGACCTTGAACAGATCTCGCACGTCATCGACACCTAACCTGCGGACCATCACCCCTTTGTTGCGCACGTAACGGGTCAACCCTTCCTGGCCCAGGCGGTGTAAGGCTTCACGTATGGTGTTGCGCGAGGCGTTGTAGGCCGAGACCAGGTTGTTCTCCACCAGCGCCATGCCTGGCAGCAAGCGGCCACCGATGATGTCGGCGCGTAGCTCCAGAGTGATCTGGTCGGCCAAGGAAAGTGTATGGATCATGGAAGAAAGGCCTCGGATTGTTGAACAATCGGTTGGCTGTAGATAATCATTATTTATGCCAACGGCGGGATGCCTCCAGAATGCGTGCAAAAATGTGCATCCGCCAGACAGCAAAAAGGCCAGTCAATACGACCGGCCTTCTTCAATCACAAACTCAATTCACTTCCAGCTTGTCACGGTTCCTGTCGAGAATCGCCTTGCCGATCCCCTTGACCTCCAACAACTCCTCCACCGAAGAGAACGGCCCATTATTCTCCCGATACGCAACAATCGCCTCGGCCTTGCCCTTCCCTATTCCTGACAGCTCGCGCTGCAGCGTGGCAGCATCCGCCCCGTTTAAATCCACCTTGGTACTCTGCGTTTTGGCTGGCTGCTCCACTGCTTGCGGCGTAGCGACCACCTCAGGCTTGACCACTGGGGCCGCGATAGCAGCAATCGAGGCGCTGGTGAGAAAGGCAAAAACCAGAGAGTAGAAATAGCCTGTACGCATAAATGACGCTCCATGACATCGTTAAGAGAGAAGCAGCTTTTCCGAAGCTGCCTCTCAAACTTAGGCGATGAGGTGTCGCTGTCAAAAATGTGTACGTTACAGCGTATGTAACAATCAGGGTTCGAGACGGCGTTGCTGGTAGATCCAGTCGACAATCTCACCGTCCGGAGAGTAACCACTGACGGTATCGCGAAGCAGTTCACGGCCTCTGGTGGTCAATCATCCCGCTCGATGGCAATCAGCAATTCCGCCTGCTTGAATGGCTTCGCCACGCAATGCGCCAGCAGATCAACTCGCGCGAGAACCGCATCGCGTCCGAGAAGGTCCGCGACATCCACTTTCTGGATGTCATCAACTTTGAGCCGGTCGCTCGCTAAATCTTGAACTTCGGGACGTCGAACCCTCGAGCACCGCCAAAATCCACTACCGAAGCATAGGGTCAGACGACGATGTCATTTCGGTCGGTATGATTTCAATCGTTCAAAACCTCCCGTAAACAGCACCGCAATTTTATTACCAATGTGGTCGAGAACGCGTCTTAGCTGCCGCGCCATAGTCCTTTCAAAAACAACATGAATAAACAGAGACATGGCAATCATAAGCGTCACTGTCCCCCACAGTAACAAATGCGGATTGACAGCCGGATAGAGCGCGTTAAAGACCATAAAGCCAACATTTTGATGAAGCAAATAGAGTGGATATGTAATTACGCCGAGCACCACCCATCTCCGCCCCGCCACCCACCCCATCTTCTTTTTGGCTACAAAACCCATTACTACGTAACTGATAAAAATCGTTGCAGCCACTATAACAGCGTCGAAGTCAACGTGATAGTGGCGCTCCAACCTAGGCAGCATATTAATACCTTGATAAATAGCGAACGCGCACGAGCTTATTATCGTCGCCCATCTCAACTTCGAAGCGCCGCTCAGCCACACGTGATAAAACATGGCTCCGGCAATGAAGTAAGTTGAGTATTCGGTAATGAAAAACCTCCGCCACCCTCTGGCATCAGTGAATTCAAGCGCTACGGACAACACGAGCCAAACACACAGTAGCGCCTCTATCCGATGAAGTTGTCGTAATAGCATAACGAGTGCTATCAGGAAATAAAAACGGATCTCGATAAACAACGACCAATACACGCCGTCAATTGGACGAATATCGAAAAAATCGCCCATCAGCGTCAAGTTACCAAGGTACTGAGGAGCTGTCGCGGAAAAACGATCTCTGCCCAAAGCAAGCGTCACCACGAAAGTTATTGAACAGCACACCCAGAATGCCGGATAAAGGCGGACCGCCCGCGATATCAAAAACCTCCTGAAACCTTCCCCACCGGCGGTCATCATGATGACAAAACCGCTGATCATGAAAAATAGCTCTACACCCAAATAACCATATTTTGCCACAGGTGCTAATAACGGATAAGGCAGGAGCGACCTGTCATCGGCGGCGTAGCCTCGAAATGTATAATGAAAAAAAACTACCGACATAGCAGCTATAAACCGGAGCAGATCTATCTCATTAATTCGCTTTTGGTTCATTTGCCGCCGTTACCTTGCATTTTAAAAGAGCGCATGATACCGAGATATCTGCTTTTATAGAACCTTTTTGAGTTAGAAGGCCTGCCACAGACTCCCCCGCCCGGCATCACCGCACCAAGCTCTGCGTGAGGTTCTCTCTTCTACTCCGAGCATGGATGAGTGATGCTGGCGAAATCAAGCTGTCCGAACAGAAGCGAACCTGCGCCATCGGTGTGCAAATATATGATTCGGGAAGAAGCCGACAAACACTGGCCATCGCGCCGACGCAGATCCAGTGATCAAACACACACGCAAGACCTCCGTAGGTACCGATTTGCTACTTATTTTTCATGAGGTTAAACTCGGCGGCCCCGCACATTCAAGCGGACATTCCATACCATTACGTCAAGGCCCCACGCGCTCATGCATGCATCCCTTCGGTATAGACCAGATATTGACGGATTACGCGCGATCGCCGTTATGGCTGTCGTACTATTTCATGCATTTCCGACTATTATCCCTGGCGGCTTTATCGGCGTAGATGTGTTCTTTGTTATTTCTGGATATTTAATTACCGGAATCATATTGAGTGGTGCTGCAAAGGGCAGATTAAACATCCTGAATTTTTACTCGAGGCGCGTCCGTAGATTGTTTCCGGCGTTAATCCTAGTCCTCTTTTGTTGCATGGGGTTTGGTTGGTACTTTTTATTTGACCCAGAGTACAAACAGCTTGGTAAACACGTTGCTTCAGGCATAGGCTTTGTAGCAAATTTGAATTTGTGGAGCGAGTCCGGTTACTTCGATTCAGCCGCCGAAATGAAGCCACTTCTTCATTTGTGGAGCCTTGGAGTTGAAGAGCAATTCTATCTGATTTGGCCCGTAGTAGTTTGGATGGGATGGACATTCAGGAAGACTTCCTTAGTTATAATTCCCACTTTGATCCTTGCCTCCTTTATTTACAGCGTCGTGATGGTTGACTCTGATCCTGCAGGTGCTTTTTACTCACCATTTACGCGGTTTTGGGAGCTTGCATCAGGGGGGGCATTAATCTACGGATATGAATATTTCAAACAGGGCAATACTGCTCGCACGATTCCGATGTGGATGATTGAGGCGAGCTCAGTCGGCGCGCTCGTTCTGCTGATGTGTGGTTTCATTTTTATTGATAAGAACAAGCAATTCCCGGGTTTCTGGGCGGTATTGCCTGTGGCGATCTCCTTGTTACTTATTGGTCCGGCAGAAGGGTCCTGGTTAAATCGAAAAATACTGGGTAGCAAATTATTCGTATCGATAGGCTTACTCAGCTTCCCACTTTATCTTTGGCACTGGCCCCTCTTGTCGTTTGCCACTTTGACAGGCGGCGAGCTTCCAAATGCCGGCTACAGGGGGGGCGCAATAGCGGTCGCGGTAGTGCTTGCATGGACAACATATAAATATATTGAAACACCCATAAGATATTCCGAGCGCAGAAGCATGGTTGGGATTCTTGCCTCGTTGGGCTTGATAGTTGGCACCCTCGGCCTTTATGTATATGCCGGCGGTGCCACTCAACTTAGACCGGGCAAAGAAATAGCTGGAGAGATTGGGCACGAGCAGTTCTTTAACTATCTCACCGATAATTATCAGGTATGCTCAGAACCCAGCATTAGAAGTGGTGCACTGATTTACGAAGGCCATGTGAGGTGCATGCAGTCAAAGGCCGACTCTAAAATTGACGTGGCGATCATTGGGGATAGTCATGCCGAACATTTATTTAACGGTATGGCAAAGGCATTACCAAGTCTAAACGTCGCATATTATATTAAGGCCAGCCCACCCTTTGTGAGCAATATAGAATTCAAGGAAATCTATGACTTTCTCGCGCGTGAGGATGGACCAAAGAAAATAATCATCACTATGCATTGGATAAAACGTCTTAATCAAGCTCCCGTAGGTTCGACTGTTGAAGACGAGCTTTTCACCTCGGTTGAGAGGTTGCTGGCTAGCGGCAAAGAGGTGTATTTATTCGACGACGTGCCTAGGTTTCCATTCGACCCTAAGAAGTGCATCACGAAATCTCGGGTCCTAAAAAATGAATGTTCCATTCCCTTGGCCAATGCTAATAAAGAATTCGATATATACCGAAAGCAACTGCTCAATGTCGTGCAGAGAGAGCCGCGTGTTAAATATGTCCCTATTAGTCAATACGTTTGCCGAAATGGGCAATGCGGCATGACTCGCAATGGTCATCTTCTCTATCGAGATAAAAACCACCTTAATGTTACCGGCTCTAATCTTATAGGTGGTTCAATAGTGAGGGATAATCCTGACTTGCTTCGTTAGTGAGAGTCGCTGCGGCAGATAGGCGCAGTTGCAGAGCCTTATGTGTGGCTGCGTCACGCACTGGAGCGCCCGCCCCGGGCATCCTCGGTCAAAATTACGACGCCTTGTTGCCGTGGAACTGCAAACCTAGGCTCCACGGCAAGCGCGCCGTCTACTTTTAACCAAGTGGGGCGTATGGAGCGCTTACCAACTGCTCACCGGAAATGCCACGGTAAATCCGTTATCCCGTTCGGAACTAGGTGCGGTTTACGGGTCGGTTACGATTGGACGCGATGTATTGCCCGAAAGAAGACCAGAAGGTTGTACGTCGGGTATCCAATACCGGTTGGTAGTATGACTGGGCTCTTTCGAAATTTTCCCGTGCCAAACGTAACATCGCTCCGTTATCCTGAAGCAATGCAAGGATCTTGCTCGACAGCGTCGCGTGATCACCCGCCGCGATCATCTCGGAACCCTTTAACAACTCGGGTATACCTGCTATTGAAGTAGCAACGGCCGGACAACCGCGACTCATGGCTTCGACCAAAGCGCGAGGTAACCCTTCCTGAAAACTAGGCTGCAGATACAAATCGACAGTATCAAGCCATTCGTATATCGCGCTGCCCGAAGGTTTCGTACCGACAAACTTGACCTTTTCATCCACTCCGAGCTTATGAGCCAAATCGATATAGGCGCTCGCATCGCCTGAGCCGACTACCTGAAATTCCCATTCAGGAAGCTTTTCATCCGCCAGCGCCATTGCGCGAATGGCCACATCAATCCCTTTGTATTTGGATGAGTAATTTCCGATTAAGCCGATAACAATTTTTGTTTTATGTGATTCAATACGGCGTTGTCGGGCAAACAACACCTCATCCGCAACAGGCTGAATGTTCACATTGGAACAAAAAGTAGTCACTCCTACTTTGCATGGGTAGCGTTTTTGTAGAAATTTCTCCGTAACGTATAGAGCAAACGGTGCCGAAGCTACCGCTTGCCTAGTTTTCAGAGCTTCTATCGGTGCCAGAAACTTTCCTTTCCAACTACCATGGTCCCACAACGAACCCCATGCGCACCCCACCACCTCCACTGCGTAGGGTTTTCCTTGTCTTTTAGCTTCTTTAACAAACAAGTGACCCAGTCGACTTGGAAGACGTGCAATCACGCCTTCGGAGTCAGCCACCAGAGATCGGCAAACGGCCTCCACACCAGCATGGCCTAAAAGCAAGCTCTTTAAATTTGAAATACCAGGAAGCAAGCAAAAATCAACTCCACTTGCGGAAGACAGGGTATACCCTTCTTCCCCTTCGATAAGAGCACCACCATCCCGTCCAACGACGGTCAGCGAAGGAAAAACCTGCAGGTAGCGGGGCCATATGGCAGCAGGCAGTCCTCCCCCGGAGTAATACGCATCACCACGGTATTTGAAAATATGGTCATGAACAAACAGCACGCGCTTCATACGATACTCTTGATTATTTTCGCCGGCACTCCCGCAACTATGACGCCGGGGGGCACATCGTTTGTGACAACGGAACCCGCTGCAATGATGGAGCGCTTGCCAATGACAACGCCGGGCAGGATACGCACGCCGCACCCAATCCAAACGTCATCTTCAATGATGACTGGGGCCTTTTCTATCGGGTTATATTTTATAGGCTGGCTCATATCTGACCAAGTGTGATTGAACGTAATGATAGACGTTTGATGCGCAATGGACACATCAGCCCCTATCTTCAACCCACCAATAGCATCCAAATAGCAGGAGTCATGTATCGAAACGTTATTACCCGCTGAAAACTCTGCGGGATTTTTCAGAACTACTGACTTGCCAAAATAGATATTTTTCCCAAAGTGCTTGGCACGACCTGAAACAATACAATACCGCAGCAAAACCGCGACTTTACCACCAAAGAGTGAGACCAGATCCCACAAAAACCAGGCGACGAATGAGGGCAGCAACTTAAAGCAAGCTGAAACAACCCAAATCAAGAAAGAAAAATACTTGAAAAACATCCTACCGTTCATAATCACCCCTTATTAAGATCAGCACTTCCAGAAGGCCGCCTTAACAAATAATGCGCCATAAAAACAAACAGAACACACAGTCCGGATATTTTGAAAACCTGAGATAGCAAGTTGGCCAAATCTGCCCGCAGCGCGTATACAAAGGCTGCAAGCGCGAGGATGTAAAACGCATACCAGTAAAGTGAGCACCATCGGCGATTATAAAGAAATGCGAGCAGCCATGCATAAAAAGCCATTATCAAAACAATACCCGCCAGACCGCCGACTATGTAACCAAACCCCACTATTGTAAAGCCCCAACCTGACGTGCCATCAAACCCGTGCTCAGGCCTAAATACACGATCGAACCAAGCGACGGTACTTTGCACACCATAATCACCCAGCAATGCGGTCGGTACAAAGGCACGCACCACGTCACTGAGCAGAAATGAAATATTTTGGCCAGCATCGAAAACCAATAGGGAATAGAAATTACGCGAAGAAGACATGAACTCGCTATACAGAATCAAATCTCCACCAAAGCGATCAAAATTCACCGTACCCGACAGCAAAACACTCTTGAAATACTGGGACACTGGAACAACAAACAAAAGCGCGCCAAAGATAGCGATCATTTTCAGAAAACTAAAATTCCCACGCCGATCATAATAGATGATCATAAAACCGAATAACAGTTTGAACAGACTGTCGCGTTCTCCAGTCAACAACACATAGAACACGCAGAACACCAAATAAAGCATCAAGAATAAATCTTTGTAAAAAAAGCGTCCTATTCTTGCCGCGCGCAGAAACACAAGAACAGTAAGTATCAGTATCGAAAAATCACTGATTATTTTTACAGAAGAAAAACTGTCCAGCACTTCGCGCTTTGACGTCGCATCCGAAGTCAGGATGATGGCCAATGAATAAAGAACAAAGGGGAGCGTAAAGACGAACAACAGCCGTTCCGAAGACGTACTACGAACCTGCTGAGAACAGAATGTTGAAATCTCCACTTGTCGAGCGTTACTAATCAATAAATTTGAGACCGCAACAAAAACTAGCATTGCGATAAATTGCAACCGCAAACTGAGGATCAAAACGCCCTCATCGAATGGTAGATTTTCCGAGCCATACAAATAAGCACGCAACGGGAAAAACGTAAAATACACGGACATAAAAGCCAAAGGAAATACCCTTGGATCCGCCACGCCTTTTTTCGCGTAAAGGAAAACGATTAACCCTGTATAACAATACACCAACGTGACTATGACCGGAATAGAGTCGACCACACCGATTAGAAAAAGCATGAAAATGCCAAACAGAAACACTTGCAATTTCGAAACTAAACTATTCATCATTCACCACATTCATCGCTTGGCTACAAGCTTGAGAACTCCAAGCTCTTCTTTCAGGCACCTTGCAAATACGACCAACACCACTCCGAATGAAACGGCATAAATCAGGCTGGACACAACAAACCCCAAGAGCGGACTTTTAATATCAATAAACCGATTTAAAAACATGAAAATCAGAAGCGAAATTGAAAATAAACCGAGCACTTTGAGATGACGAAGGAATACTCCCCCCACGTTAAACTTCAGTATTCTCCAGACAAGCATCATCATCATCAGATAATTGAGAACTATCGCCACCACCACACCTACCGAGGCCCCTATCAAGCCCCATCCACTTCCCAATACCACGAGTACCACAACAGAGAGAGCGTAAAGGAATTGAATGCCCGCACGGGCATAGACTTTCCCAACCGCCATCGTTAAGCAATCACTAAATTTATAGCCAATTCTGAAATACAAACCGATTGACATAACCTCTATCAGTCTTGCTACCTCACCCCATCCATCACCGAAGAGAGCACCTATCAGCTGATCAGAAAAAATATAGATATAGCCGCTCAGATATACAAATATAAGCAATGAAAAATAAATCGAAGAGAGGTATAGCCGTTCAAGTGCCTCATTATTATTCTGCATTTTTGCCATCAGTGGGAAAAACACCTTATCCACTACACTGCCAAATAAGATCGCGGGCATGGACATGATTTGATAGGCCCGCCCATAGAGCCCAACCGACTCGGCGCCGAGGAGCTTACCTACAACGAGGTTATCCCCCTGGCCTGCGGCATAGTTACAGAGCCGGGCCATCGAGTAGCCTACGCCGAAGTCCAACATCCCCTTAGCGCTGGGGTAGCTAAAACCGATCTTCGCGGCATCCCTGCACAGTATCAGTATCAATATCAGAAAAATTATCGACTGAATCCAGAATGCGGCAACCAAGGACCACATACCATATCCATGCAGCGCCATGTAAACCGAAACGCCGCCATAAGCAACCAGATAACTTGAAAACGTAACACTCGACAACTTCTTGAATTCGAAGCGTCGTTGAAGCAACGATTGCCCTACCACAGAATATGAAATGACGGGCAGCATCCAAGCCAGTGTTCTCAATACTTCCGTCAGCTCTGGCATACTAAAAAAAAATGAAAAACTTTCAGCTGAAAAATATAAAGACATGGCCAGAATGACGCCCAACAGCAAAGACATCGAATTGGCTGTTTTGATGTCCACCGAGGATATTTCTTCTTTTTGAACCAGAGCAGGCCCTACTCCGACCTCAGAAAAAATCCTCAAAAACGCTATGATAGCGGCACCAATGCCAACGACCCCAAATTCTACTGGCGTCAGGATTCGAGCTAGGATGAGAATTGAAATGAGCTGTACGGCGTTTTGACCAGCGGTCCCCAATAACAACCAAAAAAAACCACTTCTACTTTTTTCATTGGCCGTACTTATTGCTTTTGTCTTCAAAGTCAATCCTTGTATTTATTACAAACTTACATTATCAAGCAAAGCGATACACAATCCAAACTGCAATCGCTTGATGACTTCCGGCCTAGAAATGCCAGAGGCTCTGATTACGTGCTCAGTAAACGACACATCGTGCCTTTTTATGCGGAAACTGTCCATCTGAAGGATGGTGTCTACGATTTTCTCCAGGCACGGACCGCTGTGTGCTCAAAATCCTTGGCACTCGAAGGCCAGGCCGGGCTTGATAATTGGGATGATTCTTGAATAGGCCGATCTGCGACCAGCCCACGGGCCTGGCGAGGCCGGACCAAACCACGTCAAACGACCGCTATGGGCATGCACAAAATACTATGGGACTGAACGTACCGGCTCTGTCTAACCTGAAAGGAAGGGTTGCAGCATTGCTCAACGCAGCAGGCCTAGAAATGGGCTTCATAGATCACAATGGCGCCTACCTCATTAGTTGCCTCTAAGCATTGAGACGCTCCATGACATCGTTGAGAGAAAGCAGCTTTCCGAAGCTGCTTCTCAAATATAAGTGATGGTGAAACGCTGTCAAAAACCTGCACGTTACAACATGTCAGATATGTTAAGGCTCAAGGCGACGCTGTTGATAAATCCAATCGACAATCTCGCCATCCGGGGCATATCCACTCACCGTATCCCTAAGCAACTGTCGAACCCTGGCGTAATCATCACGGTCAATGGCAGCGAGCAGCTCGGTCAAGCTGGCCTTCAGCAGCTCCCAAGGCAGGTGATCCTCATTGGCGCTCATGATCATAGGGTGTTGAGTCGCGACAACGTTGTTGCCGATCAGCAGTTCTTCGTAGAGCTTCTCTCCAGGACGCAGGCCAGTGAATTCTATCGAAATGTCCCCGTGGGGATTTTTTTCGGAGCGAACACTTAAACCTGACAGGTGGATCATTTTTTCTGCTAACTCGATGATTTTTACCGGCTCGCCCATATCTAAAACAAATACGTCCCCACCCAACCCCATGGAGCCCGCTTGGATTACCAACTGAGCGGCTTCAGGAATTGTCATGAAATAACGCGTGATCTTGGGGTGCGTAACGGTCAGAGGCCCCCCGGATTTGATCTGTTTGTGAAACAGGGGAATTACTGAACCGGAAGAGCCTAGTACGTTACCAAATCGAACCATAGTGAAGCGGGTCTTATTGACCCGTGAGACGTTCGCCCTGTCGCCAAATAATACGGGGGCTAGCTCTCGACTGAGGGCTTGTAAAGTCAGCTCTGCGAGTCTCTTCGTACTTCCCATCACATTGGTGGGTCGAACTGCCTTGTCAGTCGAGATAAGCACAAAATTTGACACCCCCGCCTGCAATGCGGCCTGCGCGGTATTAAGCGTTCCGATTACGTTGTTCAGAACGCCTTCCGCAATATTGTGCTCTACCATGGGCACGTGCTTATAAGCCGCGGCGTGATAGACCGTGTTGACGCTCCAAGTCTTCATCACGTCCAGCAATTTGTTCTCATCCCGTACCGATCCCAGAATCGGCAACACCCTTACAGACAAGGATTCCCGGGCTATTCGGGGTTCAAGTTCAGACAAAATGCTATAAAGATTGAATTCGCTATGCTCATAAAGCAACAGTGTAGTGGGTTGAAGGGCCAGGATTTGTCGGCACAATTCAGAGCCGATCGACCCGCCGGCACCGGTCACCAATACCGATTGCCCTGCTATACAATGCTCCAACAGATCAGCCTGGGCCGGTACGGAGTCACGCCCAAGTAAATCCGCAATGTCCACCTCTTGGATGTCATCCACCTTGACCCGACCGCTTGCCAGATCCATGAATCCCGGAACACTGCGAACGTGTAACGGGAACCCCTCCAGTAATGTCAGTATTTCCCTACGACGACCGCGTGACGAAGAAGGAACGGCCAACAGGATTTCCTGCGCGCCGGTCGCGTCAATCATCTTCTGGATATGTTTGGGTTGATAGACCTGCAATCCTGCGATAACCCGGTCAGCGATACTCCGATCATCATCAATGAATGCAACAGGCCTCATCACCCTCCCCATACGCAGTGCGGCGACAAGCTGGTTGCCTGCCGCACCCGCACCGTAAATCGCAACCTTGGGCAGACCATCATCGCGATTCGCAAATGGCACATGCTGGGCTGCGGAGAACCAATCGCCCAGGAAATATTGCCGCATCACCAAGCGCAGGCCGCCAAGCATGATGAGGCTCAGCCACCAGAAATTGAAAATGATAGATCGCGGTACCAAGGTCGTATGGTTGCTGTACCAATACACCACAAGCGCCAATAGCAACGCCGAAAGACTGACGGCCTTGCTAATGGTAATCAACGCATCATTGCCGAAATAGCGCATCACCGCGCGGTACATTCCGAAACGAATGAAAATTGGAATCGCGATCACCGGGGCAGACGCAAAAAGCCAGAGATGGGTCTCGATGGGGGTAGCCCATATGTCAATACCTAACCGGACGACAAAAGCCAACCAGAGCGCGGCCCAGACTAAAACCACATCCGTGGCCACCTGGATTGCCCGCTTATGACGTCTGGGCAGCCCCAGCAACGCTGTTCTTACTTTATCCATAACTACCTTCACGCACCCTGACCGGGCTCTAATGCATCCATTACTGAAGTACGTTGTGAATCCGTTGCCCATTGGACAATTGCCAAACAGAAAAAACCATCCAGCAGTCTGGAGTCATACCTTCTCGAGCTCCCCGGCATGAAATCTAACGGCCAGGAATACCAGCGGCGCATAAGCCACTGTCAGTGCTAACCCTCCATCAACATTCCACCATACGACACAAGCGGCCAGGGGTAGGAGCCAGAATAGATTAATGGCACCGACGGCGAGCGTCACTGGTAAATGACGCCCGTACTGGCGTGAGGCGAACTGATAGGCATGGCTGCGATGAGCTTCGTATACCTTGTCGCCCCGCAGGAGGCGTCTCATAAGGGTGACGGTGGCATCCACGATAAAGACACCCAGTAAAATCAGCCACACCCATAGAAGCTTCGGAGAAACCCAAGCGGCTTGCAAGGAAAGCAGCCCAAGGATGATTCCCAGAAACCCACTGCCCGCATCGCCCATGAAGATACGTGCAGGGGGAAAATTCCAGTAAAGAAAACCCGCGACTACCATCGCCAACATCAGCGGCGCCAAAATAAGACCGTTAAATCCACCCAACCAGTAAATGGCGCATGCGCCGAGGCAAACGCATATCGCCTCCACGCTAGCGATACCATCGATACCATCCATGAAGTTATAGAGATTGAGCATCCACACCAAATAAACGACCGCCAGTACGTGTCCAACCCAACTCAACGCAAACTCATGACCAAACAAGTTAATCGTGGGCAGACCACCTAGCCAACATAACGCCCAAATTGCAGCTGAGAAATGGCCAAGCAACCTCCAGCGAGCTGCTATGTGACCGTGGTCGTCCAGAAAGCCGAGAACAGCGACCCCGATACCCGCTCCCAACATCGCCCAGGCCGCGGTCCAAGACAGAAAATCGTTGCCTGCAAGTAGCGGCAGCGCCAAAAGAAAGACGATGACAAATGCCAAGCCGCCCCCCCGGGGTGTGGGTATGGTGTGTGAACTACGTCCCCCCGGGATGTCGATAATGTTCTTATGAATGGCATATGAACGCAAAACCCAGGTTAATACCAATGAGGCACCGGTGCTGAGCAAAAGGAAAGCAAATATTTTCATTACAAAACACGCCCATGCTTAGACATTTCACTTTTTTGCATTATATATTTACGACCGGACTGACGCAGCGCATCAATCACCGAGATGGGCGGAGTCCAACCCAGCAGGTTACGAGCCTTCGATGAATCAATAACCAATGAACCACATAGCTGCGTGTAGGTTGATTGTTTCCGAAAGATCCTAGCACCAGTACGGAGTAAAAAATCAGGTACCGAAATGAGTCGAGGTTTCAGTCCCATGCCCTGGGCCAGAGCAGTTATCATCTCGCTTGTAGACACCGGCCTGATATCCGACACCAGAAACAGCTCGTTAGCCGCTGCAGGGTGTTCGATGCAAAGACAAATAAAGTCAACCAGGTTTTCCAGCGAAATTAGGCTTCTAAGATTTTTTATAGCGCCGAAGGGTAAAGGCAAGCCCTTGGACACCAAACGCATCAAACGCTGGTAATTGCCCGGGGCATTCGCCGCATAAACCAAGGGTGGCCGAATAACCACCAACTCCATCGAACCTTTTTCTACCAGAGCTCGCAATGCACATTCAGCTTCCAGCTTGGATACAGCATAGTCCGCATGCGGTTGTGGAGCTGCATCCTCATTAAATGGAGCGGAATATGTTACAGAACCGTTAACCCCGATAGAGCTAACGAAAATGAATCTTTTGGCTCCAGCCTCCATTGCCTGACGCGCCAGGTCAATTGTAGCTTCAACGTTAACGAGCCTGAATTCATGCAGAGGCCGTTCAGATTTCTCATCTAATATGTGCGCCCGTCCCGCCAAATGAATAACAGTCGCCCCCTTACTAATAGATAAAGGACGCTGAAAGGGCTTCTCAGACGGCACGACAACCTGATCTACACCCGATAAAAAACAGTCAACCTTTTTTCGAACCAACAACGTTAACTTATAATCTGAATTACCTTGCAGTTTTTCGACTAGAGCCCGACCAACGAATCCTGTTGCGCCGGTTACAACTATGCTCTTTGGCAAGTTCAAGTTTCAGCCTCAAGTGCTTGATAGACATCCAAATGGACTTTCACCACATTTTCAATGGCGAACTCACGCTCCGCCCACTTCCTTCCAGCACGACCCATTTCATGCCTTAACTCTGCATTCGAAACCAATTTCTCAATCGCGATCGCTAATGCTTCGGCGTCTTTAACCGGCACAAGCAGTCCGGTTTCTCCCGCTATAATAGCATCACGGCAGCCGGGAACGTCAGACGTGACAACAGGCCGCGCACAGGCCGCCGCCTCGATCAGGACTTTTGGTAATCCTTCTCGATAAGAGGGCAAGACTACAATATGCGAACGAGAGAATATCTTGGCCAAATCACTCTGATAACCGAGTACACGTACATTCCCTTCGACTGTCAGGGCCTCTACCTCAGTACTGGAAAGGCTGGTGGGGTTGCCTTCATCCACATCACCGACCAGTTGAAAGACCACATCGTTCTGACGACGTTTGACTAATTGAGCGGCCTTGATAAATTCATGGACACCCTTATCCCTAAGGAATCGTCCTGCAAACGTAACGGTTATCGTGCCGATTGGCTCTGGCAAAACCGGATAAGAAGCCAGATGGACCCCCGAGCCACGAATCAACACCGTCTTATCAGCATCCAAACCGCTCATCTTCATCACCAGGGCGCGGTCACAAGGGTTCTGAAAGATCGCCCGAAGATTGTGAGCGCCCAGCGCTAATCGATACATACGGCTCAAAACAAACGACAGAACTTTCGACCGCAAGTCTCTTCCAATAAACACAGAACCCATGCCAGCGATGGCGGATACAACCCCCCCGACAGGAGCGAGGCGAGCAGCCATCCCCCCATAAAGAACCGGCTTAGTCGTCACCAAATGCAAAAGAGTCGGCCGTAGACGCCAAAGCAATCTCACGAACGATATCATCGCAAAGAACTCAAGGAGTGGGTTAATACCGCCGCGCTCTAACTTGATCGTGTGATAAATAAAGCCTTCTTCAATAACTTTTCCTGACAATGGGCTCGCAATGCTCGCAACGTGCACTGCATAGCCCTTCCCTTGGGCTGCCTTGGCTATCGGCAATCGGTGCGACAAAAAATACCGCGGATCATTGACTACAATTAGCAGTATCCGGCTCATCCCTCCCCCACATAAACTGTCAAATTAAAAATATATCCACTTGAAGACCATACACTCTTACATCAACCAAGAATAAATCGTGCAATCTACAGCTGACAGCCACAGCCCCAGCATCAGCATCAGCATCAGCATCAGCATCAGCATCAGCATCAGCATCAGCATCAGCATCAGCATCAGAGTGCATCAAACCATACTTGCTGAAGACAACTCTTCCAAAGTCAGAATGACTGGATACATTTCTAATAGAGACATCAAATCAGCGCCCATCAAACGTTTTTCAGATACCAAGGCATCGCCAGTCTCAAGCCCTCAGCGACGCTATAATCGGGAACGTAGCTCAAATTATTTTTTATCTTTTCAATACTTGCCTGGGAATGCAGGACATCTCCAGCCCTGAAGTCTTTATATACAGGCTCCTTTGCATAATTTACGCCCAAATCTGCCAACATAGCCTTCAACATGGAAAACAACTCTTCCAGGCTCGTTCGTGCGTTTACCGCCACATTGTAAACATTATTCAAAGCATAGTTTTTTTCTTCGGTTGCAGCCAGAAGATTGGCCTGAACAACGTTCTCGATAAAACAAAAATCTCGGCTTGTTGAACCATCTCCGTTAATATTGATGTTCTCATCCAAAATCATCGCCGCGGCCCATTTAGGTATCACGGCAGCATAGGCCCCATTCGGGTCCTGCCTTTTTCCAAACACATTGAAATAACGCAAGCCGATCGTGTTGAAACCATAGCTCTTGTAAAAAACATCGGCATACAGCTCATTAACATATTTCGTTACGGCATAGGGCGAAAGAGGTTTACCGATGACGTCTTCGACTTTTGGCAGAGCCGGATGATCGCCATAAGTAGAACTACTCGCCGCATAAGTGAAGCTTTTTACCCCCGCATCACGGGCAGCAACCAACATATTCAAAAAACCATCTATATTAGATGCGTTAGTAAGAATGGGATCGGCCAATGACCTGGGAACAGAGCCCAATGCCGCTTCATGGAGTACATAATCGACGCCTTCGCACGCGTTTCGACAATCATCCAGAGTGCGTATGTCTCCAACTTTTAACGTGAAACGAGCCCATTGATCAGCTGAAACTTCGCCCTTGACCTCATCAAGATTTCGCTGATGGCCAGTAGCAAAGTTATCAAGACCGATGACGCTCTGATCCAGTTTTAACAGCGTCTCAAGCAGGTTAGAACCTATAAACCCCGCAACACCAGTAATGAGCCATACACGCGGGCTCTTCGGGAGAGTGGCAACCAGCTCATTATATCGACTCATACGACCTCCAAATTCATTCTGCAAAACAATAGACATGTATAATTAAAGTCGGATATCCGACTCATCATTATCAAGCAGATATTTAAGGTCATAAAGCACGTGATTTGCCTTGCCTAATGAGCGAATGTGACGGGACCCCATATCGGCAAACTGAGAGTGCGCGACGGCCAGAACAATAGCGTCATACGAATCTGGAGCAGGCGTGGAAAGCAGCTTAATTCCATATTCGTGCTCTGCCTCCTCAGCCGCTGCCCATGGATCAAAAACGTCGACAACGATATTATAGTCAGCCAGCTCACTAATGATGTCGATAACTCGCGTATTTCTTAAATCCGGGCAATTCTCTTTAAACGTAAGCCCCATTATCAATACTCGTGCACCGTCCACGTGTATGCGTTTCTTAACCATCGCCTTCACGAGTTGGGAAACGACGTATTCTCCCATGCTGTCATTGAGGCGCCGCCCGGCCAGGATAATCTCCGGATGGTAACCGATGGACTGTGCTTTGTGCGTCAGATAGTAAGGATCTACGCCAATACAGTGACCGCCCACCAAACCAGGACGAAACGGTAAAAAGTTCCACTTGGTTCCTGCGGCCTTCAGAACAGACTCCGTGTCAATGCCCAGCTTATTGAAAATAATCGCCAACTCATTGATTAGCGCGATATTCAGATCCCGCTGAGTATTCTCGATGACTTTAGCAGCTTCAGCGACTTTTATTGAACTGGCTTTATGTGTTCCGGCAATGATAATTTTCTTATACAGATTATCAATTTTTGTGGCCACTTCCGGCGTGGAGCCCGATGTCACTTTTTTGATCGTGGTGACACGATGCTCTTTATCGCCTGGATTGATCCTTTCAGGACTATATCCAACGTAGAAATCCGAATTAAATTTCAGGCCCGATACACGCTCTAAAACTGGGACGCAGTCCTCTTCGGTTGCCCCGGGATACACAGTTGACTCGTAAATTACTACGTCACCTTTTTTTAACACACTCCCAATAGTCTCAGACGCCTTCAACAACGGAGTCAAATCCGGATTGTTATACTGATCTATGGGCGTTGGAACGGTCACTATGAAGATATTACAATTACTTAGTTTCTCCACACTGGTGGAGAACTGCAGATTCTTAGCCTCGCCCAGCTCTTGCTCACTGACTTCGAGCGTCGAATCTCGACCTCCACTCAGCTCTTCAATCCGACGCTCACTGATATCGAAACCCAAAACGGAATAGTGCTTGCCAAACTCCACAGCAAGAGGCAGCCCCACATAACCCAAGCCTACGATTCCAAGTTTTACATTTTCAAAGTCTTGATTATTCAATTTCACATCCACTATAAATTGGTAGTTAGCGCAGCATTGAAATCTACCACTGTAGAATAATAGTCACTGCCGACTGAATATATACGAGCGCAATCTCCAGGACACCCGACCCGCACCGTCGCTGAGGAGGCGCTTACTCTATGTCCAGCCCCCCCTTTTGAACAACGCTTAAACCGGATTCCTGTCACTTCGACTGAACAAGATACGAAGCAACGCGACAGAACAGCCTAGCAAAACGCCACCTATCACACCTAAGAGCAGGATCATCATCTTCTTCGGCTTGATGGGGCTCTCCGGCAGCTCTACTGTGCCGTCTTGGCGGTAGACCGAGATGCTCTCAGGGTCGATGTTCAATTTACTATAAAAATAGTATCGCATTTGAAGCGATCGCAAATCAGGAATAAACGCATCGTCGGAAGAGCGGGCCTGCAGCGCTTCAACCTCCGCAGACAACGCTTTACTACCCCTTTGATAGTCCAGCTTGTTTCCTGTTTCGACCGTAATATCAACCGCAGCCGTAGAATTCACGCTGGGTGTCGTAAGACCAATTGCCTGGGCGATATTCAAGGCTTCACGTAGCTGCTGTACCCGATCCTCTCGAATGCGCTGGGCGTTTTCTCGCAAGCTGATAATCCGCTGTTCCAGATTCCGCGCCCTAACCGACGCTTCTGCCTTTACGTTCTTGATAAGCTCAGATTCGGCCGCTTCGCTGGCGAGCTTCACATAGGTTTTAGCCCACTCTGTGGCGCGAACGGGATCTTCGTTTTTCACCGCCACTAAATAAAGATCCGGAGCATCCTTACCTGGCCGCTTGATGACCAGTTCGCGAGAAAAACGCACGTAGACTTGATCGAGCGCCCCGTCTCGCTGCGATTCACTCAATGAGGGTAGATAAACTTCGTTGAAAAACTTCCGACGAAGTGATTCTGCTTGTAAGTTACGAGCAAAAACTTCGTAGACATAGCCTATGGAGTAAATGTCGAGCTCGCTACTTTTACCCCTGCCATAATTGAGTTCAGCAATGCCATTCTGAGTAGGGGGCATAATAAAAAGCTTGGCTTCATAAACAGGCTTACTGAGAAACGCATAAAGACCAGCGCCAGCAGTAATCAAAAGAGTGACGCCCAAAATTAACTTTTTCTGAGCCCACAGCCCCCGGACCAGCTCGATCAGATCAATTTCATCATCGCGACGCGCATCAATACGATCATTTTGCATGGGAAGCCTCGCTTGGCATTGCGTTCGTGTACACACCAAACGCATCAAAAGGCAAGACGGGCAAGGCCGTGTCGGATATAGCGGCAAACTGAGCTAGATTAAATACGAACAAAACGCACCCAAAGTCAGAAAAATTGCAGATAGTGATCCTTACCAAGACTTCCGGGCCACACATCCATTTATTTAAAGCGCCTACGCGCTCCTAAAAACCACGCAAGCGCCGGCCCGACTATCATACCAGCGAGAAGCGCCAGGATCACGAAAACCGAGACAGGAAGTTGCGGAGCTGACCAGCCCAGAAACAGTAGTGCCACTGGCTGGTTGTTTTCAAGCACGAACAGGACGATAGCTGAGGCCACGAGCAGCGCAAGTACGACAAGGGTCAAGCGTTTAAAGTTCCGCATGTGAACTCCTCTGTTTTGGGGCTCCGTCAGAGCTCATCCCCCTCCTCCTCATTCACACGATCCCTAAGCTCTTTGCCTGGTTTGAAATGAGGAACGAACTTTCCATCAAGGCTGACGGACTGGCCCGTTTTGGGGTTGCGCCCAACCCGCGGAGCGCGGTAGTGCAGGGAGAAGCTGCCGAAACCGCGGATCTCGATGCGATCCCCCGTAGCCAGGCACTGGGACATTTGTTCAAGCATGGTCTTGATGGCTAGCTCCACATCCTTGGATGAGAGTAGCCCTTGATGGGTGACAATTCGTTCGATCAACTCCGACTTCGTCATATTTTTCCCTTCTTTTTCAAGCAGCTAGGAAAATCGCTTGAAAAGGTTTTAGCATGACCGGAGGGATTTGAACAGCCCAAGTATTGACATTCTTCTTGACTCCCCTACCGCCTCTTTGTGCGCAAGCAGGGAGATGCTATCGACAGATGACCAGCATCGTACGAGTCAGATAGCCAGCCGGATTGAAACCAAAGGGGTACTGATCTTCATCCTTCGCGTCGTCGGATCGGGTAATCACCTTGTAGCCAGCCCCCTTACACTCTCTTGCGGCCCTCTTGTGGCACTTCTCCCAACCGGAACCCAATCCCGAGCAGTCGACCTCGATACCACTGACACCATGCACTGCGTGGGTCTTGGCGCTTGTAGAGCAAGCGGCCAGCACCAAGATACTCAACACCAGAAAGAGCTTGTTCATTCAGTTCCTTTAGACAGAGGTCCGGATCGATCATTTATACAAGTCGGAGCCACGCCCTGAATAGATTATTGATCCGCTTCATAAAAGAGACAGCTGGGTTGATGGGTTGGTTTCGCAGCGTCCCGAATGAACTCTGCCATCGGCAGCAGCTTGCAGAGAATCTTGACATTTCGCAGGCACAAAAAAGGGCGACCGAAGTCGCCCTTTTTCTATGGTCTGACAGAACTTAGTTCTGTTTTTCCATTTGTGCACGCAACAGGTCGCCCAGAGTGGTAGGACCAGCAGCAATGTCAGAGGTAGCTGGCTTGTCGCGCAGGCTCTGGATTGCTTCTTTCTCTTCAGCATCGTCTTTCGACTTGATGGAGAGCTGGATTACGCGGCTCTTGCGGTCAACGCTGATGATCTTGGCTTCTACTTCTTCGCCTTCTTTCAGAACGTTGCGCGCGTCTTCAACGCGGTCACGGCTGATTTCGGAGGCTTTCAGAGTCGCTTCGATATCGTCGGCCAGAGTGATGATGGCGCCTTTGGCGTCAACTTCTTTCACGATGCCCTTAACGATTGCGCCTTTGTCGTTCTCTTGAACGTACTCGGAGAACGGATCGCTTTCCAGTTGCTTGATGCCCAGGGAGATGCGCTCGCGCTCTGGGTCAACCGACAGGATAACGGTGTCCAGCTCGTCGCCCTTCTTGAAACGACGCACGGCTTCTTCGCCCACTTCGTTCCAGGAGATGTCGGACAGGTGAACCAGGCCGTCGATGCCGCCGTCCAGACCAATGAAGATACCGAAATCGGTGATCGACTTGATGGTGCCGGAGATTTTATCGCCCTTGTTGAACTGGCCAGAGAAGTCTTCCCATGGGTTGGACTTGCACTGCTTGATGCCGAGGGAGATACGACGACGCTCTTCGTCGATGTCCAGAACCATGACTTCCACTTCGTCGCCGACTTGTACGACTTTCGAAGGGTGGATGTTCTTGTTGGTCCAGTCCATTTCGGAAACGTGTACCAGGCCTTCAACGCCTTCTTCCAGCTCAGCGAAGCAGCCGTAGTCGGTCAGGTTGGTAACACGAGCGGTGACGCGGGTGCTTTCTGGGTAACGGGCTTTGATAGCGACCCATGGATCTTCACCCAGTTGCTTGAGGCCCAGGGAAACACGATTGCGCTCGCGATCGTACTTCAGAACCTTGACATCGATCTCGTCGCCAACGTTGACGATTTCCGAAGGATGCTTGATACGCTTCCAGGCCATGTCGGTGATGTGCAGCAGGCCATCGACGCCACCCAGATCGACGAATGCGCCGTAATCGGTGAGGTTCTTGACAATACCCTTGACCTGCTGGCCTTCCTGCAGCGATTCCAGCAGAGCTTCACGCTCGGCGGAGTTCTCGGCTTCCAGGACACTGCGACGGGAAACGACAACGTTGTTGCGCTTCTGGTCCAGCTTGATGACCTTGAATTCCAGCTCTTTGCCTTCCAGGTGCGTGGTATCGCGCACTGGACGGACGTCAACCAGGGAACCTGGCAGGAACGCACGGATGCCGTTAACGTCGACAGTGAAGCCGCCTTTAACCTTACCGTTGATAACGCCCTTGACCACTTCCTCAGCTGCGAAAGCCGCTTCCAGAACGATCCAGCATTCAGCGCGCTTGGCTTTTTCACGGGACAGCTTGGTTTCACCAAAGCCATCTTCAACCGAGTCCAGCGCAACGTGAACTTCGTCACCGACGTTGATGTTCAGTTCGCCAGCGTCGTTGTAGAACTGCTCAAGCGGGATGAGTGCTTCAGACTTCAGACCAGCGTGAACGGTTACCCAGCGAGCTTGGTAATCGATATCAACGATAACACCGGTGATGATGGAGCCTGCCTGAAGGTTCAGGGTTTTCAGGCTTTCTTCAAAGAGTTCCGCAAAGCTTTCGCTCATTTTAATTCCTGTTGATTAGGGCGAAGAATACGCCCGCCTCCACATCCCAGACGATGTGGGTTAGTTTCATATAAAAGAAGCATCGCAGGACTATGACTGGTCCCCTGCGAAGCTTCCTGGTCACCCGGCGATATCGCGAATGGCGATCTCGCTCATGATGCGTTGCAGCACCTGATCGATGGACAACTCCGTGGAATCCAGCTGTATCGCGTCGGCCGCCGGCTTGAGCGGGGCTACTGCGCGCTGGGTGTCACGCTCATCGCGTGCACGGATCTCATCTAGCAGACTCGACAGACTAACATCCTCGCCTTTGCCCTTCAACTGCAAATATCGACGACGCGCCCTCTCCTCCGCACTGGCGGTGAGGAAAATCTTCAGCGGCGCGTCAGGAAAGACCACCGTACCCATGTCGCGACCATCGGCCACCAGCCCCGGCGGCTCCTGGAAGGCACGCTGGCGTTGCAGCAAGGCTTCGCGTACCGCTGGCAGCGCGGCGACCTGGGAGGCCCCGGCACCCACGCTTTCGGTACGAATGACGTCGCTGACTTCGTCACCTTCCAGAATGATGCGCTGGAGCTGACCGTCGGTCGCGGCAATGAATTGCACGTCCAGATGAGCCGCCAGCGCCTTGAGCAACTCTTCGTTGGTCAGGTCGACGCCATGGTTGGCGGCAGCGAACGCCAATAGACGATACAAGGCACCCGAATCGAGCAGGTTCCAGCCCAACTGCCTGGCCAGGATCCCGGCGACGGTGCCCTTGCCCGAACCGCTTGGGCCATCGATGGTGATGACCGGTGCCTTGATGTTCACGACTGCGCCTCTTGTGCTACTCGGATACCGACCTGGGCGCACAGCGCCAGGAAGTTCGGGAACGACGTCGCGACGTTGGCGCAGTCATGGATGCGAATCGGCGCGCTGGCGCGCAAAGACGCAACACTGAAGGCCATGGCGATGCGGTGGTCACCGTGACCATGGACTTCGCCGCCGCCGATCTGGCCGCCGTCGATGATGATGCCGTCCGGCGTTGGCTGGCACTTGACGCCCAGTGCGAGCAAGCCATCAGCCATCACCTGGATGCGATCCGACTCCTTGACCCGCAGCTCTTCGGCGCCCGTCAATACGGTGCGCCCTTCTGCACAGGCAGCCGCCACGAACAGCACCGGGAACTCGTCGATGGCCAGCGGAACCAGCGCCTCCGGAATCTCGATACCCTTGAGTTTAGCTGCTCGTACGCGCAGGTCCGCCACCGGCTCGCCGCCGACTTCACGCTGGTTTTCCAGGGTGATGTCAGCGCCCATCAGGCGCAGGATGTCAATAACGCCGGTGCGGGTCGGGTTGATGCCGACATGCTCGAGCACCAGGTCGGAGCCTTCGGCGATCGAGGCGGCCACCAGGAAGAATGCCGACGAGGAGATGTCACCCGGCACTTCGATGTGGGTCGCGGTCAGCTTATTACCAGACTCGACGGACGCCGTGGCGCCATCGACCGTGACCGGGTAGCCGAAGCCGCGCAGCATGCGCTCGGTATGGTCGCGGGTCGGGGCCGGTTCGGTGACGGTGGTCTTGCCTTCGGCGTAGAGACCGGCCAGCAGCAGGCAGGATTTTACCTGCGCGCTGGCCATCGGCATGGTGTAGGTCAGGCCCTTGAGCTTGTTGCCACCACGAATGATCATCGGCGGACGACCGTCGGCGGCCGTCTCGATGACCGCGCCCATTTCCCGCAACGGATTGGCAACGCGATTCATCGGGCGCTTGGACAGCGAGGCGTCACCGGTCAGGGTGCTGTCGAAGTCTTGCGCGGCCAGCAGGCCGGACAACAGGCGCATCGAGGTCCCGGAGTTACCCAGGTAGATGGGCCCCGGAGCAGGCTTGAGGCCGTGCAGGCCGACACCATGGATGGTCACACGACCGTGGTGCGGACCTTCGATGACCACCCCCATGTCGCGAAACGCTTGCAGCGTCGCCAAGGCGTCTTCGCCCTCGAGGAAACCTTCCACTTCGGTCACACCTTCGGCCAGGGAGCCGAGCATGATCGAACGGTGGGAAATCGATTTATCGCCCGGTACACGAATACGCCCGCTCAGGGAGCCACCAGGTTGTGCCAGGAAAATCAGATCGTTGGAGTTCATAGCGTCCACATAGGCCCGACGGGCCAGGATTTTACTGAAATGCTCGCGGGCCACCCTGGCGCGTGTGAAAACGCCCAGCAATTGGTGCCCGTCCCCTGCATCGACCGCGTCGCGCAAGGCGTCGAGGTCACTGCGAAATGTATCGAGTGTGCGCAAGACAGCTTCGCGGTTGGCGAGGAAGATGTCGTGCCACATGACCGGGTCGCTTCCAGCGATTCTCGTGAAATCGCGGAAACCGCCGGCAGCGTAACGGAAGATCTCAAGATTTTCATTGCGTTTGGCCAACGAATCCACCAGGCCGAACGCCAACAGGTGCGGCAAGTGGCTGGTGGCCGCCAACACTTCATCGTGACGCTCGACCTGCATGTGCTCGACATCGGCGCCCAGTTCGCGCCACAAACGGTCCACCACCGCCAGCGCGGCTGGATCCGTCTGGTCCAGCGGCGTGAGGATCACTTTGTGGCGACGAAACAGTTCGGCGTTGGAGGCTTCCACCCCGCTCTGCTCGGAACCGGCAATAGGATGGCCGGGCACGAAGCGCGCCGGCATCCCGCCGAAGGCCTCGGTGGCCGCACGCACGACGTTGCCCTTGGCGCTGCCGACGTCGGTCAGGATCGCTTGCCCCAGGTTCATGGTCGCCAGACGCGCCAGCAGTTTTTCCATGGCCAGGATCGGCACCGCCAATTGGATCACGTCCGCGCCCTGACAAGCGATCGCCAGGTCATCCTCGCAGCGATCGACCACCCCCAGCTCCACGGCCAGCTTGCGCGACTGCGGATCCAGATCGACACCGACCACCTCGCGGCACAGACCGCTTTCACGCAAGCCCTTGGCAAACGAACCGCCAATCAACCCCAGGCCGACCACCACCAGGCGACCGATCATAGGGGCAGCAGGTTGCAGCGAAGTGACATCAACCACGAGCCAAAACCTTGCTCAACGCCTCAAGGAAACGGTTATTTTCCGCTGGCAGGCCTATGGTGACGCGCAGGTGGTTCGGCATGCCGTAGTTAACCACCGGACGCACGATCACGCCTTCGCGCAGCAGCCCCTGGTACACCGGCGCAGCGACACGCCCCAGGTCGACGCAGATGAAATTGCCTTTGGATGGAATCCAGCTCAAGCCCAGCTCACGGAACCCCGCTTCCAACTGCTGCATGCCGGCCGCGTTCAGGCGACGGCTTTCGGCCAGGTAGGCCTCATCCTGCAAGGCGGCACAGGCGGCTGCCAGGGCGAAGCTGTTGACGTTGAATGGCTGGCGCACGCGGTTAAGCACATCAGCCACCACGGCGGTGGACAAGCCATAGCCAACCCGCAGCGAGGCCAGGCCGTAGGCTTTCGAGAACGTGCGCGAAACCAGCAGATTCGGGTAGGCCGCGAGGAAATCCAGGCCATCGGGCAAATCGCTGCCTTCGGCGTATTCGATGTAGGCCTCGTCCAACACCACGAGCACGTGCGCGGGCACGTCTTGCAGGAAGTCGTCCAAGGCCTGGGCGTCGAACCAGGTGCCGGTCGGGTTATTCGGGTTGGCAATGAAGACCACCCGCGTGTTGGCATCGATGGCGGCCAGCATGGCCGGCAGATCGTGCCCCCAGTCCTTGGCCGGAACCACGTGGGCATCCGCGCCCACGGCCTGGGTCGCGATCGGGTAGACCGCAAACGCGTGCTCGCTGAACACGGCGTTGAGACCCGGCGCCAGGTACGCACGCGCCACCAGCTCAAGAATGTCGTTGGAGCCATTGCCCAGCGTCACCTGGTTCAGCTCGACGCCACAGCGCTCGGCCAGCAAGCTTTTCAACGCAAACCCATTGCCATCGGGGTAACGGGTCAGCTCGGCCAGTTCGTCGCGGATCGCCGCCAGTGCCTTGGGGCTCGCGCCCAACGGATTTTCGTTGCTCGCCAACTTGACGATGCTGGCCGGATCCAGGTCCAGCTCGCGGGCCAGTTCGTCGACGGGCTTGCCCGGAACGTAAGGCGAGAGTTGTTGCACGCCTGGCTGAGCCAGAGCGAGGAAGTTGCCACTCATTTGCTATCCGCCCTTAAAGAACTGCCTTGGGGTAGGAACCCAGCACCTTGAGTGCCACTGCTTCCTGACTGATTTTCTCCAGCACACCTTTTACCAGCGGATCGCGGTGGTGGCCGACGAAATCGATGAAGAACACGTAGGTCCATTTACCACTGCGCGACGGACGGGTCTCGATCCGCGTCAGGTCGATACCGTTGTCGTGGAACGGCACCAGCAGTTCATGGAGCGCGCCGGGCTTGTTGCTCATGGAGACGATGATCGACGTCTTGTCGTCGCCGGTCGGCGGTACTTCCTGGCTGCCGATCATCAGGAACCGCGTGGAGTTGTCCGGGCGATCCTCGATTTTCTCGGCCAGGCGCGTCAGCCCGTAGAGGCCGGCCGCCATATCACCAGCGATCGCCGCCGAGTTCCACTCACCCTTGACCCGCTTGGCCGCTTCGGCGTTGCTCGATACCGCTACGCGCTCGACGTTCGGGTAATGGGCGTCCAGCCACTTGCGGCACTGGGCCAACGATTGGGCGTGGGAATAGATCCGGCTGATGCTGTCGGTCTTGGTGTTCTCGCCGACCAACAGGTGATGGTGGATACGCAGCTCGACTTCGCCGCAGATCACCATGTCATGCTCGAGGAAGCTGTCCAGCGTGTGGTTGACCGCGCCTTCGGTAGAGTTTTCCACCGGCACCACGCCAAAATTCACCGCGCCGGCCGCCACTTCACGGAAGACTTCGTCGATGGCCGCCATTGGCTTGCTGATCACGGCGTGACCAAAGTGCTTCATGGCGGCGGCCTGGGTGAAGGTCCCTTCCGGCCCCAGGTAGGCGACTTTCAGCGGCTGCTCGAGCGCCAGGCACGAGGACATGATTTCGCGGAACAACCGCGCCATCTCTTCGTTGCCCAACGGCCCCTTGTTGCGCTCCATGACACGCTTGAGCACCTGGGCTTCACGCTCAGGACGATAGAACACCGGCACTTCGCCTTCGGCCAGGGAGGCCATCTTCACCCGGGCGACTTCCTGGGCGCAGCGCGCACGCTCGCTGATCAGCTCCAGGACCTTTTCGTCCAGGGCATCGATGCGCAGGCGCAGCGCCTTGAGTTCTTGCTCAGACATCAGCCATGTTCCTTCTCGAACTCTGCCATGTAGGCGATCAACGCATTGACGGCGTTGATGTCGACGGCGTTGTAGATGGAGGCACGCATGCCACCGACCGAACGGTGGCCCTTGAGGTTCAGCAGTCCACGCTCGTCGGCACCGGCCAGGAACGGCTTGTCCAGACGGTCGTCGGCCAGGCGGAATGGCACGTTCATCCACGAACGATCAGTCTTGTTGATCGGGTTGCTGTAGAGGCCGCTGGCGTCGATGAAGTCATACAGCGTGCGCTGCTTGACTTCATTGAGCTTGCCGATGGCCTCGACACCGCCCTGCTCCTTCAGCCATTCGAATACCAGGCCAGAGAGGTACCAGGCCAGGGTCGGCGGAGTGTTGTACATCGAGCCGTTGTCGGCCGCGACCTTGTAGTTGAGCATGGTCGGGCACAGGGAACGGGCACGCCCCAGCAGGTCTTCACGAATGATGCTGACCAGGATGCCGCTAGGGCCGATGTTTTTCTGGGCGCCGGCGTAGATCATGCCGAAACGGGAGATATCCACAGGGCGCGAGAGAATGTCCGAGGACATGTCGGCCACCAATGGCACGTCGCCGGTTTCCGGGATCCAGTTGAATTCCAGGCCACCGATGGTTTCGTTCGGCGCGTAGTGAACGTAGGCCGCGTCCTTGGACAGGTTCCATTCGTTCTGGCCGGGAATCGCGAAATAGTCGTAGGGCTTGGCGGTGGCAGCCACGTTGACGTGACCGTAGCGCGAAGCTTCTTCGATGGCTTTCTGCGACCAGATACCGGTGTCGATGTAGTCGGCCTTGCCACTTTCCGGCAGCAGGTTCAACGGGATCTGGGCGAACTGCTGGCTGGCGCCGCCCTGCAGGAACAACACCTTGTAGTTGGACGGGATGTTCAGCAGATCACGCAGGTCCTGCTCGGCCTTGGTGGCAATGGATACGAACTCATCGCTGCGATGGCTCATTTCCATGACCGACAGGCCCTTGCCGTGCCAGTCGAGAAGTTCACCCTGGGCACGCTTCAGGACCGCTTCAGGCAACGCCGCCGGGCCGGCACAGAAGTTATAGGCTCTCTTGCTCACATCCAATCTCGCTCTGATCTGGTGGTCACTTAAATCTTCATTCACCCATCACCCGATGGTAGCTACCGCTCATGTAAGGATTGCCCTGAACCTGTGGCGAGGGAGCTTGCTCCCGCTGGGCTGCGCAGCAGACCCATTCTATGGGCGCTTCGCACCCAAGCGGGAGCAAGCTCCCTCGCCACAATGAATCAAACAAACCTTAAGTGAGCAGCATCAGCCCCACAGGAGAATGTGCAGTGTCGCAAATTTTTAAACGGGACAAACAACAAGGGGGCGAATCTTCATCCGCCCCCCGCGTGTCCGCTTAGTCCTGCGGTTCTTCTTCGTCTGCGGCAGCGTCGAGCGGTTGGTCACCGGTCATGTCGTCGACATCGGCACCCAGGGTGCCGTCGAACGCCACGCCTTCCTCGCCTTCCAGCTCCTCGCCTTCGACTTCCGATGGCTCCTGCACCCGCTCAAGCCCTACCAGCGTTTCGTCGCTGGCCAGCTTGATCAGCGTCACGCCCTGGGTGTTACGACCCAGGCTCGAGACTTCGGCGACCCGCGTACGCACCAAGGTACCCTGGTCGGAGATCAACATGATCTCCTCGCCATCGAGCACCTGGACAGCGCCAACCAGACGACCGTTACGCTCGTTGCTGACCATGGCGATCACGCCCTGGCCGCCACGCTTGTACTCAGGGAACTCGCTGATGGCCGTGCGCTTGCCATAACCACGCGCCGAAGCGGTGAGGATCTGGCTGCCCTCTTCTGGGATCAGCATGGAAATCAGCTTCTGGCCTTCCGGCAGGCGCATGCCGCGCACACCGCGGGCGGTACGGCCCATGGCGCGAACGTCGGATTCCTTGAAGCGAGTGACCTTGCCGCCGTCGGAGAACAGCATGACTTCACGCTCGCCGTCGGTGATGGCGGCGGAAATCAGCACGTCGCCTTCGTCCAGCTCCAGGGCAATCAGGCCGACGCTACGCTGGCGACTGAAGGATTCCAGCGGGGTCTTCTTCACGGTGCCGTTGGCGGTCGCCATGAAGATGTAGTGGCCTTCGGTGTATTCCTCCACCGGCAGCATGGTGGTGATGTATTCACCGTCGTCCAGCGGCAGCAGGTTGACCAGCGGACGACCACGGGCTGCGCGGGACGCTTCGGGGATTTCGTAGGTCTTGAGCCAGTACACCTTGCCCTTGCTGGAGAACAGCAACAGCGTGGTGTGGCTGTTGGCAACCAGCAGGTGAGCGATGTAGTCCTCGTCCTTGACGCCTGTAGCCGACTTGCCTTTGCCGCCGCGACGCTGGGCCTGGTAGGCGGCCAGCGGCTGGGTCTTGGCGTAGCCGCCGTGGGAAATGGTCACCACGCGCTCTTCTTCCGGGATCATGTCGCCCAGGGTCAGGTCGAGGCGCGCATCGAGAATCTCGGTGCGACGCACGTCGCCGTACTCGGCGCGGATCACTTCCAGCTCTTCGCGGATCACTTCCATCAGGCGCGTGGCGCTGTTGAGGATGCGGATCAGCTCGCCGATCTGGTTGAGGATCTCCTGGTACTCGGCCAGCAGCTTCTCGTGTTCCAGGCCGGTCAGGCGGTGCAGGCGCAGTTCCAGGATGGCTTGCGCCTGTTCCGGGGACAGGAAGTACTTGCCTTCGCGCAGGCCGTATTGCGGGTCGAGGTTCTCCGGACGGCACGAATCGGCACCGGCACGCTCCACCATCGCCACCACCGCGCTGGACTCCCAAGGCGTGCTGATCAGCGCTTCCTTGGCTTCCGACGGCGTTGGCGAGGCCTTGATCAGGGCGATCACCGGGTCGATGTTCGACAGGGCAACGGCCTGGCCTTCAAGAATGTGGCCACGCTCGCGAGCCTTGCGCAGTTCGAACACGGTGCGGCGGGTAACCACTTCGCGACGGTGACGTACGAAAGCTTCCAGCAGGTCCTTGAGGTTCAGGATCCGCGGACGGCCGTCGATCAGCGCAACGATGTTGATGCCGAACACACTTTGCAGTTGGGTCTGGGCGTAGAGGTTGTTGAGGATCACCTCAGGCACTTCACCACGACGCAACTCGATCACGACGCGCATGCCGTCCTTGTCGGACTCGTCACGCAGCTCGGTGATGCCTTCGAGCTTCTTCTCTTTCACCAGCTCGGCGATCTTCTCGATCAGGCGAGCCTTGTTCAATTGGTACGGCAGCTCGGTGATGACGATCTGCTGGCGGCCGCCAACCTTGTCGATGTCTTCGACGGTGGAACGGGCGCGCATGTAAATACGGCCACGGCCGGTGCGGTAGGCTTCGATGATGCCGGCGCGACCATTGATGATCGCGGCGGTCGGGAAGTCCGGACCCGGAATGTATTGCATCAGCTCATCGACAGTCAGCTCGGGATTGTCGATGAGGGCCAGGCAACCGTCGATGACTTCACCGAGGTTGTGCGGCGGGATGTTGGTCGCCATGCCCACGGCGATACCGCTGGAGCCGTTGACGAGCAGGTTCGGGATACGGGTCGGCATGACCGCCGGGATCATTTCGGTGCCGTCGTAGTTCGGCACCCAGTCCACGGTTTCCTTGTGCAGGTCGGCCAGCAGTTCGTGGGCCAGCTTGGTCATGCGCACTTCGGTGTATCGCATGGCCGCGGCGTTGTCGCCGTCCACGGAACCGAAGTTGCCCTGGCCGTCTACCAGCAGGTAGCGCAAGGAGAATGGCTGCGCCATACGAACGATGGTGTCGTACACGGCAGTGTCGCCGTGGGGGTGATACTTACCGATCACGTCGCCGACGACACGGGCAGATTTCTTGTACGGCTTGTTGAAGTCGTTGCCCAGTTCGCTCATCGCGAACAGCACGCGCCGGTGCACGGGCTTCAAGCCATCGCGCGCATCCGGCAGCGCCCGCCCGACGATTACGCTCATTGCGTAGTCGAGGTAGGACTGTTTCAGCTCGTCTTCGATATTGACCGGGAGGATTTCTTTGGCCAGTTCGCCCATGAGAAGCCTGATTCCTTTTTCTGGTGAAACCTCGTCACATCCAGATGGGACGAACGAAGCTCGCCGCTGCAGAACAAGTGCCGTGCAGCGACTTACGACAAATCAACGAGTTATGCCATGGATCTGCGCAGTAAAGGCCACCTCGCGAGGCAGCCTTGGAAACCGCCGGATGTTATCACAAGAGCCGCCACGCACCTATCCCCCAGATGCGCATGGTGCGTAGTTAGTTGACCGGTGACAGGCTGATATGGGACCAGAGGGGCTTAGAAGCGCTGCGGATGGAGAATCAGGGCGAAAATGCAAGGCATTTGTTGCCTTTGAGGACCTTATCGCGAGCAAGCTCGCTCACAAGGACTCTTAATGTCCGAAATTTCAGACATGCCCTGTCCACTGTGGGAGCGAGCTTGCCCGCGATGGCGGCAGATCACCCTCTGGAAATCTTCAGTGCAACCGCTTGCGGCACATCAACTGCGCCAGCTTGGCGGTGTCCGGACGCTCGATGATGCCCTTCTCCGTGACGATGACGTCGATCAAATCCGCCGGGGTGATATCGAACGTCGGGTTGAAGGCTTCCACCTCCCCACCCAGCCTCTTGCCGCCGATTTCCAGCAGTTCACGCCCATCGCGCTCCTCGACCGGAACGTCATCACCGCAGGCCAGGCTCATGTCGATGGTCGAACTCGGCGCCACCACCATGAAACGCACGCCATGGTGCATGGCACAGACCGCCAGTTGATAGGTACCGATCTTGTTCGCCACATCGCCATTGGCGGTGATGCAGTCGGCACCGACAATCACCCAGGTCACACCTTTCGTCTTCATGATATGGGCAGCGGCGGAATCGGCGTTGAGGGTCACCGGGATGCTCTCTCGGGCCAGCTCCCACGCCGTCAGGCGCGAGCCTTGCAGCGATGGACGGGTTTCGTCGGCATAGACGCGCTCCACCATGCCTTCGATATACGCGCCACGGATGACACCCAAGGCCGTGCCGAAGCCACCGCTCGCCAGGGCGCCGGTGTTGCCGTGGGTGAGGATGGCCTGGGCGTTGCCCTGGTGCTTGCGGATCAGGTCGACACCGAGCTGGGTCATGGTCAGGTTGGCTTCGCGGTCACTTTCGTGGATCGCGATGGCTTCAGCCTCAAGTACCGCCAGCGGCTCGGCGTGCTCTTTCAAGCGCCCCAACCGGTCGCGCATCCGATCCAGCGCCCAGAAGAGGTTCGCCGCTGTCGGCCGGGCCTCGGCCAGCAAGGCAAAATCAGCCTCCAGGGCCGATTGCCAGTCACCGCCCTCGGCCACCCTGGTCCGCGCCGCCAGCACGACACCATAAGCCGCGCTGATGCCGATGGCCTGCGCTCCGCGCACCACCAGCGAGCCAATGGCCTCGGCCACATCGGCGGCACAGGTGCAGGCGATCCAGTTTTCCTCGGACGGCAAGACACGCAGGTCCAACAGGTACAGGACGCCATCACGCCAATCGATGGCCTTCACCTTCTCCGCAGCCAATAGTCGATCGCGCATCCTTCACCCCGTACTCATGAACAAAAGCCGCCGATTATAGCGATCCCTCCGCGAAGACGCTCGGGTATACTTCGCCATCCTTTATACCCCATGGAACCGTTCCACGATGCCCAAGCCTGCCGTTGCGCTCGACTTATTATTGCTGCCGACCTGGTTGGTGCCTGTCGAACCCGCCGGTGTAGTGCTCAAGGATCATGGCCTGGGCATTCGCGACGGCTGCATCGCGTTCATCGGTCCACGGGCAGAAGCCCTCCGGTGTGACGCCGCCCAGGTCCGTGAGCTGCCCGGCATGCTGCTCAGCCCCGGCCTGATCAATGCCCATGGCCACGCAGCCATGACCCTGTTCCGCGGCCTGGCCGACGACCTGCCTTTGATGACCTGGCTCGAACAGCACATCTGGCCGGCGGAAGCCAAATGGGTCGATGAGCATTTCGTACGCGACGGCACCGACCTGGCCATCGCCGAACAGATCAGGGGCGGCATCACCTGCTTCTCCGACATGTATTTCTACCCCAAGATCGCCAGCGAGTGTGTCCACGACAGCGGTATTCGTGCGCAAATCGCGATTCCAATCCTCGATTTCCCGATCCCCGGTGCCGCCAGCGCCGACGAAGCCATTCGTCAGGGCATCGAATTGTTTGGCGACCTCAAGCACCACCCACGGATCAAAGTCGCATTCGGCCCGCACGCCCCCTATACCGTGGGCGACGAGAACCTGGAGAAAATCCGCGTGATCGCCGAGGAACTGGACGCGGCCATTCATATGCATGTTCACGAAACCGCCTTCGAAGTGCAGCAGGCTGTGGATAACACCGCGGAGCGACCGCTGGCGCGCCTGGGACGACTTGGCCTGCTGGGGCCACGCTTTCAGGCCGTGCACATGACTCAAATCAGCGACGAAGACCAGGCCTTGCTGGTAGAAAGCAACTGCAGCGTGATCCACTGCCCGGAATCGAACCTGAAGCTGGCCAGCGGTTTCTGCCCAGTGGAGCGCCTGTGGCAGGCCGGCGTCAATGTGGCGCTCGGCACCGACGGTGCGGCGAGCAACAACGACCTGGATCTGCTGGGCGAAACCCGCACCGCGGCCCTGCTGGCCAAGGCCGTCGCCGGCTCGGCCACGGCCCTGGATGCCCACCGGGCGCTGCGCATGGCCACGCTCAATGGCGCCCGGGCGCTGGGCATCGAGGCGATTGTCGGCTCGCTGGAAGTGGGCAAGGCCGCCGACCTGGTGGCCTTCGATCTGTCGGGCCTGGCCCAGCAGCCGATCTACGACCCGGTGTCGCAGTTGATCTATGCCACCGGTCGCGATTGCGTAAAACACCTGTGGGTGGGCGGCAAGCCGTTATTGGAGGATGGCCGACTGACCCGCATGGACGAATCAAGACTGATCGCCACGGCCCAGGCCTGGGGTCGCCGCATCAGCGGCCACAACGAATAACCACGCCCCTTGAGCCACGGCTCGGGGCACCTGATTTTTCAAGCTTTTCGAGGATCTGCACATGAGCAACGTCGACCACGCCGAAATCGCCAAATTCGAAGCCCTGGCCCATCGCTGGTGGGACCGTGAAAGTGAATTCAAACCGCTGCACGACATCAATCCGCTGCGGGTCAACTGGATTGACGAACGGGTCAACCTGGCTGGCAAGAAGGTGCTCGACGTCGGTTGTGGCGGCGGCATCCTCAGCGAAGCCATGGCCCAGCGCGGGGCGACGGTGATGGGCATCGACATGGGCGAAGCGCCACTGGCCGTGGCGCAACTGCATCAGCTGGAGTCGGGTGTCAGCGTGGAATACCGGCAGATCACCGCCGAAGCCCTGGCCGAAGAAATGCCCGGCCAATTCGACGTGGTCACCTGCCTGGAAATGCTCGAGCACGTGCCGGATCCGTCGTCGGTCATCCGCGCCTGCTTCCGTATGGTCAAGCCCGGCGGCCAGGTGTTCTTCTCCACCATCAACCGCAACCCGAAGGCCTACCTGTTCGCCATCATCGGCGCCGAATACATCATGAAGCTGCTGCCGCGCGGCACTCACGACTTCAAGAAATTCATCCGCCCTTCCGAACTGGGCGCCTGGAGCCGCGCGGCCGGGCTGACCGTCAAGGACATCATCGGCCTGACCTACAATCCGCTGACCAAGCACTACAAGCTGGCCGCCGACGTTGACGTCAACTACATGATCCAGACCCTGCGCGAGGAGTAAGTCGATGCGTCTCAAAGCGGTTCTCTTCGACATGGACGGCACGCTGCTCGACACCGCGCCGGACTTCATCGCCATCTGCCAGGCCATGCGCGCTGACCGTGGCTTGCCACCGATGAACACGCAGCACATTCGCGACGAGATTTCCGGCGGTGCCCGGGCGATGGTCGCGGTGACCTTTTCCATGGACCCTGAATCACCGGGGTTCGAGGAACTGCGCCAGGAGTTCCTCGACCGCTACCTCAAGGGATGCGCGGTCCACAGTCATTTGTTCGACGGCATGGCCGAGGTGCTGGCCGATATCGAAGCGGCCAACCTGATCTGGGGCGTGGTCACCAACAAGCCGGTGCGTTTCGCCGAGCCGATCATGCAGCAACTGGGCCTGGCCGAGCGCTCGAAAGTGCTGATCTGCCCTGATCACGTGAAGAACAGCAAGCCAGACCCGGAACCGCTGACCCTGGCCTGCAAGATGCTCGACCTGGATCCGGCCAGCGTGCTGTTCGTGGGCGATGACCTGCGGGACATCGAGTCCGGACGCAGCGCCGGTACCAAGACCTGCGCGGTGACCTACGGCTACATCCACCCGGACGACAACCCGAAGCACTGGGGCGCGGACGTCGTGATCGACCACCCCTCGGCGCTGCGTGAAGTGCTGGATAACGCGTTGTGCAGTTGCTGAACTGAGCCGTTGTGGCGAGGGAGCTTGCTCCCGCTGGAGCGCGAAGCGGTCCCCTGGACGACGGCTGCGCCGCCGAGCGGGAGCAAGCTCCCTCGCCACAAAAGCCTCTTTGCCACAAAAGCTTCCTCGTCACCGGTACTGTGCTGCTCTAATTGTTGAGGTTTTTTATGTTTGATTATTCCGCCCGCCCCGACCTGCTCAACGGCCGGGTGATTCTGGTCACCGGCGCCGGTCGCGGTATCGGTGCCGCAGCGGCGAAAGCCTATGCCGCTCATGGCGCCACCGTGCTGCTGCTGGGCAAGACCGAAGCCAACCTGACCCAGGTCTACGATGAAATCGAGGCGGCCGGTCATCCGCAGCCAGCGGTGATCCCGTTCAACCTCGAAACCGCGCTGCCTCATCAGTACGATGAACTGGCGGCCATGATCGAAACCGAGTTCGGTCATCTGGACGGCCTGCTGCACAACGCTTCGATCATCGGCCCGCGTACACCGCTGGAACAGTTGTCCGGTGAGAATTTCATGCGGGTGATGCACGTCAACGTCAACGCGATGTTCATGCTTACCAGCACCTTGCTGCCCCTGCTCAAGCTGTCCCAGGATGCGTCCGTGGTGTTCACCTCCAGCAGCGTCGGGCGCAAGGGCCGGGCGTACTGGGGCGCCTATGGCGTGTCCAAGTTCGCCACCGAGGGGCTGATGCAGACCCTGGCCGACGAAGTCGACACCGTCGCCGCCGTGCGCGCCAACAGCATCAACCCCGGTGCCACCCGCACCAGCATGCGAGCCCAGGCCTACCCGGGGGAGAACCCGCTCAACAATCCGACGCCCGAGGAGATCATGCCGGTCTACCTGTACCTCATGGGCCCGGACAGCACCGGCGTCAATGGCCAGGCGTTCAACGCCCAATAATGGCCACGGCCTGCATCGCGACGACTTACCGTCGCGATGCAGGCTCCATTCGATGCCCAACCAAGCGAACCGCCAAACCCACGTCGCTGGAAATATCGCTATTTGCCGCTAATAAATTGATTCCTAAGCGGTTTTTATTGAAGTGAACCGAATGGCACGACTTTCGCTCTAAACTTCCTCAAACATGCCATGTTCGGCAAGTAGTGGACGTTGGGACGAGACTTATGCCTGCCAGGGAAAGCAGACTAAACTCAAATCAGTGTCCTACGGGACTGAAGGACCAGTACGACGCGCAGCCCAAAGCCGCCACACCCAACCTGCCAGGACAGATTTAGCTTAGGGGCTAACGCCATATGAAAACGCCCACCCAGATCAACGCGATTGACTTCGACAGCGCCAAATTGCAGCGTCTGGGTCTTGGCCAGCCATCGCCGCTCGCGGCACGCTCCGTCAGTCTTGCGCAATTGCGCCAGCAACTGAGCCAACAGCTGCAGACCAGCCTGGAGCCACAGCGAATCCTCGGCCTGTTTTTCCGGGAAATCCAGCGGCTGGTGCCCCTGGATGCGCTGGCTTACCAGCACAAAGCCAGTGATTTGCGCCTGGAGTTCGGGCAACGCGGGCATCACACCCTCAGCTATAACCTCAGCCATGAAGGCGAACACCTGGGCGAACTGGTGTTCCGTCGCAACCAGCGCTTCACCGAAGCCGAACAAAGCGACCTTGAATCCAGCATGTCGACGCTGCTGTATCCACTGCGCAACGCATTGCTCTATCGGGCCGCCACCCAGAGCGCCCTGCGCGATCCGCTGACCGGCACCGGCAACCGCATTGCCATGGACCAGACGCTGATGCGTGAAATCGACATGGCCAAGCGTCATTCGCAACCCTTGTCGGTGCTGATGCTCGACATCGACCATTTCAAGCGCATCAACGATAGCCATGGTCACGGCGTTGGCGACGAAGTGCTCAAGGCCGTGGCCGAGTCGATCAAGGGCCAACTGCGCAACGTGGACATGGTGTTCAGGTTCGGCGGTGAAGAGTTTCTGATCCTGCTGGCCAATACCAGCCGGGATGCTGCGGCCATGGTCGGGGAGCGACTGCGCTACGCCGCCCAGGCCCAGGATTATTTCGCCGCGAGCACAAGGATCGAGCTGACGGTCAGCCTGGGTTGCGCCACCCTGCTACCGGGGGAATCATCGGAAAGCCTGCTGCGCAGGGCTGACAGCGCACTGTACGTGGCCAAGCGCGAAGGCCGTAATCGACTGGCAATGGCAGGCTGAAAACCTCTGTGCAAGCGAGATTGTGTGGGAGCGAGCTTGCTCGCGATAGCGGCCTGGCAGTCAACCTCCCCGTCGACTGTCAGACCTCTTCGCAAGCAGGCTCGCTCCCACAGGTTGTGGCTATCTGTAGCGGTAGTAATCAGCTCCCGGCCAGTGCCAGGCGCTCACGGGTGGATGAGGACTTGCTCACCGTCTCCGACTGCTCCAGTTGCATGCAGCGCTCCAGGAACAGGTACATGTAGTCATAGCTCTTGCAGACGGCCTGGCGCAGCTCCGTTTGCAGGGCTTTGCTTGGGTTCATCCCCGCCAGCGTACAGATGATTTCCAGGGCTTCCCAAGGATGGGCATCGTCGTACTGGGCATGCATCTTCAGCCATTTCATCGCCCGCTTGCGGTCTTCCTCGGCGAAAGCGGCCGCGTAGACACCGCTGGAACACACGAGCGCCGACCACTCACCCGTCGCCCCCTCAATGGCATAGTTGGTCGCGGCGATGGCCACGATCAGCGAATCCGAGGAACTGGTGTGCCAGCACCAGTGGCTCAAGGCATGCAACTCAGGCGGCACATGCTGGGCTTGCAGGTCTTCCAGGGTCACGCCATGGGCGGCGCTCCAGTTGACCCAGTAGTCGGCATGGTTGAGTTCGACACGAATGTTGCGCATCAGCCAGCGACGCGCCATGTCCTCACCGGGGTGGCGGGCAAAGCGGGTCTTGGTGAGGTTCTGTGCCATGTATAAAGCGAACTGTTCGACGACCGGCCAACCACCAATGAGGTAGTGGCGCATGGTCCTGGCGCTGAGCTTGTTGTCGCGCATGCGCTGGTACAGTTCGTGTTCGACAACCCGGCGCTTGCTCTCGCTGCAATCGGTAATGAGCTGCTGTGCCCATTTCGGATAGCTCGTGGCGTCCATGAGCGGGCCTGTTCGGTTGAATGTGTCGATCACTGTCGGGCTCCTTTTGATTGTGATTTTCCAGATCAGCAAGAGTTTCAGCGGAACGTGCCGGGGGCCTTGAATAACAACGGCTGCGGCCGGGCCGGCCGACATTGCAACGTGTCACAGGTAAACAATTGCGGGCGTTCGATCACATACCCCTGAGCGTAATCCACCCCTATCTCCAGCAATGCCTGCTCGATCTGGGCGGTCTCAACAAACTCGGCAATCGTGCGCTTACCCATGACGTGGCCGATGTGATTGATCACTTCGACCATTGCTCGGTTAATCGGGTCGTCCAGCATATCCTTTACGAAACTCCCGTCGATCTTCAGGAAGTCTACAGGTAAATGTTTCAGGTAGGCGAATGAAGACATTCCGGCGCAAAAGTCATCCAGCGAGAAGTAACATCCCAAGCTCTTGAGTTCATTGATAAAGCGGATCGCACTGCCCAAATTCGAAATAGCGCTGGTTTCTGTAATTTCAAAACAAATCATTTCCGGCGGAATCGAGTAGGCCACGAACTGTTTACGCAGAAAATCGAGGAACGCCTGGTCTCCAATCGTTGTGCCTGACAGATTGATCGCACACATCGCCATAGGCCCCTGTCGCGAATCATTCAGGCACTGGCGGATGATCTTGAAGACATTCTCCACCACCCAACGGTCCAGGGAGGTCATCAGGCCGTAGCGTTCCGCCGCGGGAATGAAGCTATCCGGCAGGATCATCCGCCCGGCTTCGTCATGCAGGCGCAACAGGATCTCAATATGCCCGCCGCCATGGTCGCCCGGGCCCAACGCGGCGATTTCCTGGGCGTAGAGGCAGAAGCGATTTTCCTCCAAAGCCATGTGCAAGCGCTGGACCCAGGCCATTTCGCCAAAACGCAGGGACAGCTCCGAGTCGTCGGCATGATAGACCTGGACCCGGTTGCGGCCCTTTTCCTTGGCCATGTAGCAGGCCATGTCGGCAGCCCGCAGGGACGCCTCGAGGGTCGTCGGCGTCTGGGCGATATGCACCAGGCCGATGCTCACGGTGGTCACGAACGGCCGGCCCTTCCAGACAAAGTGCAGGTTCTGCACGGTCTGGCGCAGCCCTTCGGCAATCTTTTCCGCCGCTTCCGGCGAACAGTTCTCCAGCAAGATCCCGAACTCATCCCCGCCCAGCCGGGCCAGGGTGTCGTTTTCCCGCAGCCCCGATTGCAGCAAGGCGCAGATATGGCGCAACAATTCGTCACCCGCTGCATGGCCGCAGGTGTCGTTGACCAGCTTGAACTGATCCAGGTCGAGAAACATCAAGGCATGACGCCCGACCTGGCGAGTGAGGTTGTGCAAGGCCTGCTCGAGGCGATACTCGAATTCCCGGCGGTTCGCCAGGCCAGTCAGGGCATCATGAGTAGCCTGCCACGACAGGTTGGCGATGTATTGGCGCTCCTGGGTCATGTCATGCAACACCAGCACGGCGCCGCTGACCTTGCCCGCATGACGGATTGGCGCGCCCACCAGAGTGACCGACACGGTACTGCCATCCAGGCGCTGGATCAGCTTGGAATGTTCGCTGGCACCGCTGAGCCGGCCGCTGAGGATGTGCTCGATCAGGGTCAGCCCCTCGGTCTGGGCATTGTCATCGAGCAAATTGAACAACGCGGCCAAGGGCAAGCCCGTCGCATGTTCAGCCTTCCAATGGGTCATCGCTTCGGCAGCGGGGTTCATGTAGGCGATGGCACCTTCGACGTCGGTGGTGATGACCCCGTCGCCAATGGATTGCAGGGTGATCTGCGCCCGCTCTTTCTCCATCTGCAGCGCGTTGGCGAACACCTGCCGCTGGGCGAGCAATTTATGGGTCCGCAACAACGCCAGGACGATCAGTCCCAGGGCGGTGGCGAAATTGGTCACCAACAAAAGCTGCAAAATGAAACGCGAGCCCTCGCCCAATGCGTCGCTGAAGGCCTTGGCAGCCGGGGTAACGGAATCGTTGATCGCAAAGATCTGGGCCTTCCAGCCGCGAATATCCACCTCCGACGCCTGGCCTGCGGTAATGCTGTTGTGCATCTGCCGGGCGACGTTATCCAGCTCGATCAGGTAGCCGTCGCCCACCGTCCAGAGATCGATGGCTTCTTCCAGGTAACTGAAGTGGCGAAAATTGAGGTACAACCAGATCAAGCTGGAAACGTCATCCGGATGGTTGCCACCTTGGAGAATCCCGGCCCGTGCAGCTTCGAGATCCGGCGGTTCGCGATCCAGCGCCACGCGCAGTTCATGGCCGCCCTCGGGGACGGCGATGGCTTGCTGGTATTTGCGGAAAATCGCCTCGTCGCGGCTGTCGGCGTAGAGGTTGAGATAATAGATGGCGTCTTTCTGGCCCTTGGACCAGAGACTCTCCCCCGCCACATAGCCGCGAACGGCAGACAGCACGTAAAGGCTGACGCCGCCAAGCAATGCCTGAAATAGCACGACGGCAATAAAGGGCCAGACGATGCCTAGCAGCCGTGGTGTTCCGAGAGTCTGCTTTTGCTTCATGAGGTCCCTTGCACAGGTATTGCCAGACGAACACCCGCCAGAATTCCGCTCCTGACTCAATAGCCTAGGCTAGTTTTCAACCTTTCGAATGAATGGATGAACAGATCGACAGACTTTGCGTGGAATTCAGAAAAATCGGCGTGTTTGCCTGCTTTTTTTCCGATACTAAGCGCAGAAAAGCGCTAGAAACTCAAGGCTGCTGAATCTGTTGCAAATGACCATAGAGTCGCGCGTACAGGCCACCTTCGGCAATCAGCTGCAAATGGTCGCCGTCTTCGGCGATTTGCCCACCGTCGAACACCAATACCCGATCGGCCTGCTTCACCGCCGAGAGCCGGTGGGCGATGATCAGCGTGGTGCGTGCGCTCAAAAAACGCGCCAGTGCCTGGTGAAGGTTGTACTCGGTGGCCGCGTCCAATGCCGAGGTGGCTTCGTCGAGAATCACCACCCGTGGGTCGGCCAATACCATGCGAGCGATGGCCAGCCGTTGACGCTGTCCGCCCGACAGCCGCACCCCGGAACGCCCAACGACGCTCTCCAGACCCTGGGGCAGCGCCCGTACGGTGGCATCGAGCTGGGCGATTTCCAGAGCACGCCAGCAGTCGTCGTCACTGCACTCACGGCCCATGGCGAGGTTTGCCCGCACCGTATCGTTGAACAGCGCCGGATGTTGCAACACCACTGCAACATTCTCCCGGATGGTCTCCAGGCCGATCTCCTGTTGCGTGGCGCCACCGAAACGAATGCTGCCTGACTGTGGCGTGTACAGCCCCAGTAACAACTGCACCAGGGTGCTCTTGCCACCGCCACTGGCCCCGACGATGGCGACTTTCTCGCCCGGCGAGATGGACAGGTTCAACTGGTTGAGCACCAGTTCCTCGCCGTAGCCGAAACTCAACCCCTGGATCTCGATGCCCACCGTGTCACGGCCCTTGAACGGATCGACGACGCCCGTGTACTGGGGCTCGTCGGCCCGGGCCAGCAGTTCATTGATCCGGTTCAAGGCACCGCCGGCGGCGTAAAAGGCGTACTGCAGATTCAACAGCTGCTCGACCGGACCGATCATGAACCAGAGATAGCTGAACACCGCCAGCATCTGGCCGATGGACAGGTCGGAAAACACCACGGTGAGCATGGCCGCTGCGCGAAAAATATCGATGCCGAACTGGAACAGCAAACCACTGGCGCGGTTCGAGGCATCGGTTTTCCACTGCGAACTCACGGCGTAATCGCGGACCTCCTTGGCGCGCATCCCCAAGCGGCCAAGAAAATACCCCTGGCGGTTACCGGCGCGCACTTCCTGGATGGCATCCAGGGTTTCGGTCAAGGCCTGGGTGAAGCGCGAGGTGCTGTCGTTCTCCAGCTTCTTGAGGTGCTTGACCCGCTTGCCCAACTGCACCGTGGCGTAGATCACCAACGGATTGAACAGCAGGATCAGCAGCGCCAGCTCCCAGTGCATCCACACCAGGATCCCGGCGGTGCCCACCAGGGTCAGCATCGCCACCAGGAAACGACTGAGGGTTTCGCCGATGAATTTGTCCAGGGTGTCCAGGTCGGTGACCAGATGGGCCGCCACGGTACCGCTGCCCAGGCTTTCGTATTCGCCCAGGGAAATTCGCTTGAGACGTTCGATCAAGCGGATGCGAATGCGATAGACGATGTCCTTGGCCAAGCGGGCGAACAAGCGCGCCTGCACCACGTTGAACAGCAATGCGCCACAGCGCAGGGCCAGGGTTACCAGCAACATCAGTCCAATGTAGCCGGCCGCGCGCTGCCAGCCCATGGGCAACGCCTGGTTCATGACTTTCAGGGCCGTATCGCCATGCCCCAGCAGGACTTCATCCACCAGCAACGGCAATAGCAACGGGATCGGTACGCTGCACAGCGTCGCCAGCACGGCCACGCCATTGGCGATCCACAGGGCTTTTTTATGCTTGAGGGCCAGGCGACGGATTTCCGCCCAACTCAACCGGTCGATGCGCTGCGAGGCCGATGTATCTGGTGGCCGGTCAGGCACAGGTCGCGCGCTCCAGCCAGCGGCCAAGCAAAGGCGACAGTTGGCTCAGGGGCTGGTAACCGTTGGTCAGCAAGGCCAACTGGCCATCGCGCTCGGCCAACAGTGTGGGGAACCCGGCAATGCCCAGGTCCTGTACCCAGGTGAAATCCGCAGCAGTGGCCGCATGTTGATCGGCGCGATCGAAGGCCGCGGCGAATTCGATGCGTGGCAGCCCGGCCTGTTCGGCCAGCTCCACCAGCACGCTGGCGTGGGTCACGTCGCGGCCTTGCACATAAAAAGCCTGCTGGATCAGCTTCACCAACTTCCAGGCCAGGTCCGGAGCCAGGCTGCGGGCCGTGACCAGTGCCCGGCAGGCAGGCTCGGTGTCGTAGACGAAACCGTCCGGCAACGCGCCTTCAAGCTTGAAGGGCTGGCCGGTGGCCTGGGTAACGGCCTGCCAGTGTTCAAGAATGTAGCGCCGGGTGGTCGGCTCCAGCGCCGAACCGCTGCCGGTGCGCAAACCACCCACCACCAGGTGCAACTCCACCCCCGCGGCCTGCGCCTGCTCTACCAGCGCCTCGGCCACCGGCGCAAAACCCCAGCACCAGGAACACATCGGGTCCATCACATAGAGCAGGCGTGACGCCATGGTTCAAGCCTCGGAAGATGATTGCTTGTAGTTGTAGCCGATCGGGTGCGGCATGTTGCGAGCCTTGGCCAACTCGATCTGCTTTTGCCGGTCGATGGCACTGCGACGGGTCTTCTCGCTCAGTTTGTCCCAGCAGTGCGGGCAACTGATGCCAGGCACATAGTGCTCCGAAGCGCGGTCTTCTACGCTTACCGGAGTACGACAAGCGTGACATTGATCGTAGTCCCCTTCGCTGAGGTCGTGACGGACGGTTACGCGGTTGTCGAACACGAAGCAGTCGCCGCGCCACTTGGTTTCTTCCTGAGGGACCTCTTCGAGGTATTTCAGGATGCCACCCTTGAGGTGATAGACCTCGTCGAAACCCTGGCCAAGCATGTAGCTGGAGGCTTTTTCACAACGAATGCCGCCGGTGCAGAACATCGCGACTTTCTTGTGCCTGGCCGGGTCGAAGTTGGCCTTGATGTATTCAGGGAATTCGCGAAAGCTGGTGGTCTTGGGGTCGATGGCGCCCTCGAAGGTGCCAATGGACACTTCGTAATCGTTACGGGTGTCGATCAACAACACTTCCGGATCGCTGATCAGCGCGTTCCAGTCCTGTGGTTCGACATAGGTGCCGACCTGCTTGTTAGGATCCACGCCTTCGACGCCGAGGGTGACGATTTCTTTTTTGAGCTTGACCTTGGTGCGGTAGAACGGCTGTTCATCGCAATACGACTCTTTATGGTCGATGTCGATCATGCGCGGATCATTCTTGAGCCAGGCCAGCAGGCCATCGATGCCTTCGCGAGTGCCGGAAACCGTGCCGTTGATGCCTTCTTCGGCGATCAGCAACGTGCCTTTGATGCCGTTGTCGAGCATGGCCTTGAGCAAGGGCTCACGCAGCTCGACGTAATCTTCAAGGGTGACGAACTTATACAGTGCCGCCACGACAATGGGTTGTGCCATGGGTGTTTCTCCAGGTGGCTACCCTCGTAAAGGGTGAACCGGATACGAAAAAAAACGCGCCGGGTAAGCGGCGCGTTGCGGATTCTAGCAAAAACACGGTGGCTTTAGGAGCTGCACGCGCCTGTGAGCCGGACCATTGTGGCGAGGGAGCTTGCTCCCGCTCGGCGGCGAAGCCGTCGTCTGGATCAGTTTCCAGGGGACCGCTTCGCGGTCCAGCGGGAGCAAGCTCCCTCGCCACAACAAGCATCCGCGCGACAAACAACCACTTTCAGTGCTTGCTGCCGCCGGCACAGGTTGGCGAAGCCGGGGCCGCGTCGATCTGGGCCCATTCTTCGGGGGTGTAGGTGTGCAGCGCCAACGCATGGAATTCGCCCATCAGCTCGCCCAGCGTGCCGTAGACCTTCTGGTGACGCTTGACACGATTGAGCCCTTCGAACTGCTGGCTGACCACCACGGCCTTGAAGTGGGTCTGCAGGCCACGGCTGTGCATGTGGCTTTCATCCAGCACTTGCAAGTGCTCGGGCTGCAAGAGCCCGAGTGTCGATTCGATGCGTTGTTGCATGCTCATACCAGGCTCCGCTTACGGCTTTTTCTTGGCAGGGGCGGCTTTTGGCTCGAGCTCGGCCGTCATGTCCGCCAGCAGCTTGTTGACCACCGGCACCGCGCTTTCAAGCTTGGCCTGGGTCAGTTGGGCTGATTGCTGGGTCAGTTGCGGCATTTTTTCCAGGACTTTCTTGCCCAGTGGCGATTGATAGAAAGCGACCAGGTCCTTGAGCTCCGATTCGCTGAAGTTGCTGGTGTAGAGCTTGACCATGTCCGGCTTGAGCTTGTTCCAGCCGATAGCTTGGTCCAACGCGGCATTGGCCTTGGCCTGGTAGGTTTCCAGGGTGGCTTTTTTCGACTCAGGGGCCTTGGTCTGTTCAAAGCGCTGGGCAAACATCTGCTGCACTTGCATGTATACCGGAGTGCCCAGTTTGTCAGCGTGCGCCAGGGTCAGGAACGCTTCGGCGCTGGCGTTGTGGCTGGCGGTATCGGCGAAAACAGGGCCGCTGGCACACACCAGAGCAACTGCGGTACAGATGGCACGAAGACGGGTCATCGAGTTTCCTTTGATTACAGGCGAGGTAAAACCCCAAGGGCGACCATTCTGCGCCTAAAAAACGCTGGGCCTCAACCCCGATGCTTGCCGGGTCCGATTGACGGGCCGAACCCACCGCTCCTGGATTGAAGGATGATTGAGGGAACCGGTGCCGCCCATCTGGGCCTAAACTGCGCATTCAGCCCTTAAGGAGTTTGACCCGATGAGCCGTATCGAAACCGACAGCCTTGGCCAGGTTGAAGTCCCGGACGACGCCTACTGGGGCGCCCAGACGCAGCGTTCCATGATCAACTTCGCCATTGGCAACGAACGCATGCCACTGTCGGTGTTGCACGCCTTGGCACTGATCAAGAAAGCCGCCGCACGGGTCAATGATCGCAATGGCGACCTCCCCGCCGACATCGCCCGCCTGATCGAACAGGCCGCCGACGAAGTGCTGGCCGGCCAGCATGACGACCAGTTCCCGCTGGTGGTCTGGCAGACCGGCAGCGGCACCCAGAGCAACATGAACGTCAACGAGGTGATCGCCGGGCGCGCCAACGAACTGGCCGGCAACCCCCGCGGTGGCAAGAGCCCCGTGCACCCCAACGACCACGTCAACCGCTCGCAGAGCTCCAACGACTGCTTCCCCACCGCGATGCACATTGCCGCTGCCCAGGCCGTCCACCAGCAATTGTTCCCGGCCATCAGTGAGCTGTCCGGCGGCCTGGCGGAACTGGCGGCGCGCCACATGAAACTGGTCAAGACTGGCCGTACCCACATGATGGATGCCACGCCAATCACCTTTGGCCAGGAACTGTCGGCGTTCATTGCTCAACTCGATTACGCCGAACGAGCGATCCGCGCCGCGCTACCGGCGGTCTGCGAACTGGCCCAAGGCGGCACGGCGGTCGGCACCGGGCTCAATTCGCCCCATGGTTTCGGCGAAGCGATTGCCGCTGAACTGGCGGCGCTGTCGGGCCTGCCGTTCGTCACCGCGCCGAACAAGTTTGCCGCGCTGGCCGGCCATGAACCCTTGACCGCCTTGTCCGGCGCCCTGAAAACCCTCGCCGTGACCCTGATGAAAATCGCCAACGACCTGCGCCTGCTGGGTTCCGGGCCGCGGGCGGGGTTTGCCGAAGTGAAATTGCCGGCCAACGAACCGGGCAGTTCCATCATGCCCGGCAAGGTCAACCCGACCCAGTGCGAAGCCTTGTCGATGCTGGCCTGCCAGGTCATGGGCAACGACGTGACCATCGGCTTTGCCGCCAGTCAGGGGCATTTGCAGTTGAACGTGTTCAAACCGGTGATCATCCACAACCTGCTGCAATCGATCCGGCTGCTGGCCGATGGCTGCAGCAACTTCCAGCAGCACTGCATCGCCGGGCTCGAGCCGGATGCCGAGCAGATGGCCGCGCACCTGGAACGCGGGTTGATGCTGGTGACCGCACTGAACCCGCACATCGGCTACGACAAGTCAGCGGAAATCGCCAAGAAAGCCTACGGCGAAGGGCTGACCTTGCGTGAAGCGGCGCTGCAACTGGGGTACCTGACCGATGAAGAGTTCGATGCCTGGGTGCGACCGGAGAATATGCTGGAGGCGGGTAGCCAGGGCTGAAGATTTGCGGTGACCGATAACCTGTCTTCGCGAGCAAGCCCGCTCCCACAATGGATTGGGGTCGGATACACAACCTGTGTCCGATGAGATCGAATGTGGGAGCGGGCTTGCTCGCGAAGAACGATAACGCGGTCTATCGCTCTACAACCATCCGCTGCCGCCGGGCCTTGAGCCCGGCGATCAGCGAGGGCCCCAGGGCGACCAACGCCGAACCCAGCACCACCAGCACCGCCCCGCCATACCCCAGCAGATTGATCTGCTCGGCATGGACATAATCAGGCCACCACCAAGCCGCCATCGCCACCGCGGCGAAGGTCACCAGCGGCGTGATCGCCAGGGTCGCACTGACCCGCGACGCCTCCCAATGGGCCAAGGCTTCGGCAAACGCGCCATAGGCAATCAGCGTGTTGAGGCAGCAAGCGAGCAACAACCAGCCTTGCAACGGACTCAATTGCAGCGCCTCCAACGGGTGCACCCAGGGGGTGAGCAGCAACGCGCAGAACAGGTAGATCACCATCATCACCTGCAACGAATTCCACACCGTCAACAGTTGCTTCTGGCCCAAGGCATAGAAGGTCCAGACCGTCGACGCCAGCAACACCATCAGCACCCCGGCGGTGTAGTCGCTCAGGGACGTCAGCAACTCACCCAGGCGCTGGTTGAAAAACAGCGTAAAACCGATCAGCAACACCAGCAGGCCGATGCCCTGCCCCACGCTGAAGCGCTCCTTGAACACGAACAGGCTGGCGACCAGCAACATGATCGGCCCCATCTGCACCACCAGTTGCGCGGTGCCGGGGCTCAAGCGATTCAGGCCCATCAGGTACAACACGTAGTTGCCCACCAGCCCGAGCACCGCCATCGCCACCAGCCAGCCTCCGCGCGGGCCAAGGACCTTGTGACTGGGCAGGCGCCGGGTAGCCGCCAGATAGATGAACAGCAAACCGCCGGACACCAGCAAGCGAAACCAGGTCACGGTGACCGGGTCCATCACTTGCAGCACTTGCTTGAGCTTGATCGGCAGGATTCCCCAGAGCAGGGCAGTCAGCAGGGCGAGGAACAGGCCGTAGACCCAGCGACCGGACGATATGTGCATGCAACCCTCGAAGCCCAAGACAAAGGACGTCCATTCTAGGCGTCTATTGCGTCACGACACAGGGACAGTTGGGCAGAGGCCGCCCACGGGATTGTATGGGTCGTAGCCGTCGATCGGCTGGGCAGGCGGGAATCAGGGACAACACATATGCTCATTTGAAACAGACCTTGCTGCACTCTGGAGACCCGACATGCTTGGAAAACGCGCCTTGGATCCCGCCCCTACGACTATTTTTCGCAGTGACCGGATCTGCCGGGTCAACGGCGAGTTTTATTTCAATACACGTGAGGGCACCCAGGAGGGTCCGTTCGCCACCCGCGAGGCGGCGGAGCGGGAGATAGAGGCGTATATCGGCCGGATGCTACAGCTGACGCAGGTTGCCAGCTAGGCAGGATGTGGCGAGGGAGCTTGCTCCCGCTGGGCCGCGAAGCGGCCCCTGTTCAATCAGCACGGTACTGATAAGCCGGCGACTGCTTCGCAGCCGAGCGGGAGCAAGCTCCCTCGCCACAGATTGCCCCCCCAACCTCTTCGGCAAACGGTTAACGAACCATCTCAAACAACCCCGTAGCCCCCATCCCACCGCCCACGCACATGGTTACGACACCGTAGCGCAGGTTGCGTCGCTGCAGCTCGCGCACCAGGTGCCCCACTTGCCGCGAGCCGGTCATGCCGAATGGATGGCCGATGGAGATTGAGCCGCCGTTGACGTTGTATTTGCCGGGATCGATTTCCAGTCGGTTGCGGCTGTACAGGCACTGGGAAGCAAAGGCTTCGTTGAGTTCCCACAGGTCGATATCGGCGATCTGCAAGCCCTTGGCCTTGAGCAGCTTGGGCACTGAAAACACCGGGCCGATGCCCATCTCGTCCGGCTCGCAACCGGCCACGGTGAAGCCGCGGAAAAATGCCTTGGGCTTGAGCCCTAGCGCCAGGGCTTTTTCCAGGCTAATCACCAAGGTCATCGAAGCCCCGTCGGACAACTGCGACGAGTTGCCCGCCGTCACCGAACCGTCTTCGGCGAACACCGGTTTCAGGCCTGCCAGGCTTTCGTAGGTGGTGTCCGGGCGATTGCAATCGTCGCGATCGACCACACCGTCGAGGATCTGCACAGCGCCAGTGTTCTTGTCCTCGACCCGGTACTTGATCGCCATCGGGATGATTTCGTCATCGAACAACCCGGCCGCCTGGGCCTTGGCGGTGCGCTGCTGGCTCTGCAAGGCGTAGCGGTCCTGTTCCTCGCGGCTGACCTGGTAACGACGGGCAACGATCTCGGCCGTCTGGCCCATGGGGAAATAGATCCCGGGCACCTGCTCCTTGAGTAGCGGGTTGATCAGGTGGTCGGTGTTGACGCTTTTCATCGTCAGGCTGATGGACTCCACGCCGCCCGCCACGATGATGTCGCTGCAACCGGAAGCGATCTGGTTGGCGGCGATGGCAATGGCTTGCAGGCCCGAGGAACAGAAGCGGTTGAGGGTCATGCCGGCGGTGCCGGTGCCCAATCGCGAGAGCACCGCCACGTTACGCCCGATGTTGTAGCCCTGGGCGCCTTCATTGGACCCGGCCCCGACGATGCAGTCCTCGACACTGGCCGGGTTGATGTCGTTGCGCGCCAGCAAGGCATCGACACAATGGGCCGCCATGTCGTCTGGACGGGTCATGTTGAACTTGCCGCGAAAGGACTTGGCCAGGCCGGTCCGTACGCTGTCGACGATCACCACTTCACGCATGGCTGTACCTCATTGTTGTAGTCGGTTGAGAGTGAATCGAGCATAAATCCACTGCATAACCGACTGCGACAATCATTCACCTCGCGTATGCGCCCCCATCGCCCTAGCCCTTCTTTTTCTTGCGAGCCTGCTTTGCACTCCGCTCGAAAGCCGCCTCCAGCGCCTGGTTGAGGGTGCGCAACACCTTGACCCGCGCCCAGCGCTTGTCGTTGGCTTCCACCAAGGTCCAGGGGGAAATCTCGGTGCTGGTGCGGTCGACCATGTCGCACACCGCGGCCCGGTAAGCGTCCCACTTGTCGCGGTTGCGCCAGTCATCCTCGGTGATCTTGAAGCGCTTGAACGGAATATCCTCGCGCTCCTGGAAACGCTCCAGCTGGGTTTGCTTGTCGATGGCCAGCCAGAACTTGACCACCACCACGCCGGCGTCGGCGAGCTGTTCCTCGAAGTCGTTGATTTCCCCGTAGGCCCGCAGCCAGTCGGCCTGGCTGCAAAACCCTTCGACCCGCTCCACCAGCACCCGACCGTACCAGGAGCGGTCGAACATGGTGAACTTGCCCCGCGCGGGAATATGCCGCCAGAAGCGCCACATGTAGGGGTGGGCGCGCTCTTCTTCCGTGGGCGCGGCAATGGGCACGATGCTGTATTGGCGCGGGTCCAGGGCCGCCGTGACCCGCCGGATCGCCCCGCCCTTGCCCGCCGCGTCATTGCCTTCGAACACCGCCACCAGGGCATGCTGGCGCATGCGCTTGTCCCGCAGCAGGCCAGAGAAGCGCGCCTGCTCGGTGATCAATTGTTCTTCGTAGTCGGCCTTATCCAGGCGCCGGGTCATGTCCAGGCTGTCGAGCAACGTGATCTGGCCATCCAACTCGGGCAGCGGCGCCACGCTGACCTTTTGCGGCCTGATCTTCGGCCGGTCCAGGGCCTGGCGCAAACCGTCGAGCAAGATCCGCCCGACGGTGAGGCTGCGATAACAGCTGTCCATGCCTTCGATCACATGCCACGGCGCGTAATCGCGACTGGTGCGGCGCAGCACACGCTCGCCGTATTTGACGAACTTGTCATAGGTCTGGGATTGCTGCCAGTCCAGCGGGCTGATGCGCCAGCTGTGCAGCGGGTCATCCTTGAGCCCCTTGAGCCGGGCCTTCATCTGCTTCTTGGACAGGTGGAACCAGAACTTGAAGATCAGCGCGCCTTCGTCGCAGAGCATTTTTTCCAGGCGCTCGGCACCGGCAATCGCCTGGTCGAGCCGTGGGTCCTTGAACTCGCCATGGACCCGGCCCTGCAGCATCTGGCTGTACCAGTTGCCGAAGAAAATTCCCATGCGCCCCTTGGCCGGCAGCATTCGCCAATAGCGCCACGCCGGAGGCCGCGCCAATTCCTCGTCGGTCTGTTGGTCAAAGGTGCGCACTTCGATCAGCCGCGGATCCATCCACTCGTTGAGCAACTTCACCGTCTCGCCCTTGCCCGCGCCTTCGATGCCATTGATCAGCACGATGACCGGGAACCGGCCCTGCTGCTGCAACTCGAACTGCGCCTCCAACAACGCTTCACGCAGGGCCGGCACTTCGGCCTCGAAAGTTTCTTTATCGATGACGTGACCGATTTCAGCGGATTCGAACATGGACAGCTCCTTCCAGGGATTGGGGCAAGACTAGCGGATTGGATGCGGCCCTGTGCAGCAGATTCCATCAAGAACAACGCTGTGTTGCGATGGGTCAAGCAAGCCGATACCGATCGGCTAGAATGGCCGCTCAGTTTCGACCGAGCCTGCCATGACGCCTGTACAGCACCACGCCCAACTCGACTGGGACGACCAGGGTCGCCCGCGCTCGCGGGTATTCGACGACGTGTATTTCTCCGATCAGTCCGGGCTGGAAGAAACCCGTTATGTGTTCCTTGAGCAGAACAACCTGGCCGAGCGTTTCGCGGCCCTGGCCGATGACGGGCGGCTGGTGATCGGTGAAACCGGATTTGGCACCGGTTTGAATTTCCTTTGCGCCTGGCAACTGTTCGAGCAGTGCGCACCGGCAGGCGCCCGACTGCATTTTGTCAGTGTCGAGAAGTACCCATTGACCCCGCAGGACCTGTGTCGGGCCCTGGCCCTCTGGCCGCAGCTCGCCCTCCAGGCCGAGCAACTGCTTGGGCAATACGTGGCGATACATCAGGGTTTCCAGCGCCTGGTCCTGGCGGGCGGACGGGTGACGCTGACCCTGTTGATCGGCGATGCCCTGGAGCAGTTGCCGCAGCTGGACGGACAGATCGACGCCTGGTTCCTCGACGGCTTCGCGCCGGCCAGGAATCCCGAGATGTGGACCGCCGAGCTGTTCGCCGAACTGGCCCGGCTGGCCGCACCCGGCGCCACCCTCAGCACCTTCACCAGCACCGGTTGGGTCAGGCGATTGCTGAACGCGGCGGGCTTCAAGATGAAGCGCACGCCGGGCATCGGCCACAAGTGGGAAATCCTGCGCGGTGTATTTCTTGGCTGGCCGGAGCAGACACCGGCGCCGGCCTCGGCAAAACCCTGGTATGCCCGCCCCTTGCCGCCCATCGGCGAGCGCCGGGCCCTGGTGATCGGCGGCGGCCTGGCCGGTTGTGCCAGCGCTGCCAGCCTCGCCGCGCGTGGCTGGCAGGTGACGCTGCTGGAGCGTCATGCCGGTTTGGCCGAGGAAGCTTCCGGCAACCCCCAGGGCGTGCTGTATCTCAAGCTATCGGCCCACGGCACGGCGTTGTCACAGATGATCCTCAGCGGTTTCGGCTACACCCGGCGCGTGCTGGAGCAACTGCAACGCGGCATTGACTGGGACGCCTGCGGGGTCTTGCAACTGGCCTTCAACAGCAAGGAAGCCGAGCGTCAGGCACAACTGGCCGAAGCGTTCCCAAGGGATTTGCTGCACCCCCTCGATCAATCCGAGGCGCAAGTGCGGTCCGGCATCGGCCTGGCCTGTGGTGGTCTGTTTTATCCCGAGGGCGGCTGGGTGCATCCACCGGCCTTGTGTCGCTGGCAAGCCTCAGGCACGGCGATCGACGTGCAGCCCCATCATGACGTGCTGCAATTGCGCCGCGTGGACGGCCAGTGGCAGGCATGGGACGGCGAACGATGCCTGGCCAGCGCACCGGTGGCGGTCCTCGCCAGCGCCGCCGAAATCAAACGTTTCGAACCGGCCGCCGACTTGCCGCTCAAGCGTATTCGCGGGCAAATCACCCGGTTGCCGCAAACCACCCGCAGCCTGAGCCTGGCGACCGTGGTTTGCGCCGAAGGCTATGTGGCCCCGCCGCGGCTGGGCGAGCACACCCTGGGCGCCAGTTTCGATTTCAACAGCGACGACCTGACGCCCACCGCCGCCGAGCACGCCGGCAACCTGCAGATGCTCGAAGAAATCTCCCAAGACCTGGTGGATCGCCTGAACGCCGGCAGCCTGGACCCGGAACGCCTCGAAGGCCGTGCGGCATTCCGTTGCACCAGCCCGGATTACTTGCCGATTGTCGGACCGTTGGCGGATAGGCAGGCGTTCAGCGAGGCCTATTCGGCCCTGGGCAAAGACGCCCGCCAAGTGCCAGACACCTCCTGCCCGTGGTTCGAGGGTTTGTACATCAACAGTGGCCATGGCTCCCGTGGCCTGATCACTGCACCGCTGTCGGGCGAACTGATCGCCGCCTGGCTGGACAACGAGCCTTTGCCGCTGCCCCGCAGCGTGGCCGAGGCCTGCCATCCGAACCGATTTGCGTTGCGGGCATTGATTCGGGGCAAGGCCTGACACCCTTTAATGGTGTGCCCCAATCCCTTGTGGGAGCGAGCTTGCTCGCGATGGCGGTGGATCAGTTGGCATCTGAGTTGACTGCCCCACTGCTATCGCGAGCAAGCTCGCTTCCACAGGTTCCTCTTATCCCGTGAGGCATGGGGCACCCGCTACCCGCCGGCTTATAACGCATCGATCTAAAACTCACAGCAATCCCTCCGGTCAGTTTCAGGGTACCCGCCCTTTTGGCGGGTGCGGCTTGACCCCTCCCCAACGGAAAAACCGGTAAGGACTTATGTGCGGATTAGCTGGAGAGTTACGTTTCGATCAACAACCTGCGGACCTTGCGGCCGTAGAGCGAATCACCCATCACCTGGCCCCTCGCGGCCCCGACGCCTGGGGTTTTCATAGCCAGGGACCGATTGCCCTTGGCCATCGGCGCCTGAAAATCATGGACCTGTCGGACGGCTCGGCCCAGCCGATGATCGACAATCAGCTGGGCCTGTCCCTGGCCTTCAACGGCGCGATCTACAACTACCCGGAGCTGCGCAGCGAACTCGAAGGCCTGGGCTACAGCTTCTATTCCGGTGGCGACACCGAAGTGCTGCTCAAGGGCTATCACGCCTGGGGCGAAGCGCTGCTGCCCAAGCTCAACGGCATGTTCGCCTTCGCCATCTGGGAACGCGATGCCAAGCGCCTGTTCATCGCCCGCGACCGCCTCGGCGTGAAGCCGCTGTACCTGTCGCGCACCGGCCAACGGCTACGTTTCGCCTCGGCATTGCCGGCGCTGCTCAAGGGCGGCGATATCAACCCGATGCTCGACCCGGTGGCCCTCAACCATTACCTGAATTTCCACGCGGTGGTCCCGGCGCCCCGCACCTTGCTGGCGGGTGTTGAAAAAATGCCGCCCGCCACCTGGATGCGCATCGAAGCCGACGGCAGCACCGAGCAGAAAACCTGGTGGACCCTGCCCTACGGACCACGGGCCGACGAACTGCACCTGAACCTGGAAGACTGGATCGAGCGTGTGCTCGACAGCACCCGTGAAGCGGTCGCCATTCGCCAACGCGCCGCCGTGGATGTCGGCGTACTGCTTTCCGGTGGCGTGGATTCGAGCATGCTCGTGGGCCTGCTGCGGGAAGTTGGCGTAGAGGACCTGTCGACCTTCTCTATCGGTTTCCAGGATGCCGGTGGCGAGCGCGGTGACGAGTTCCAGTATTCGGACCTGATCGCTAAGCACTACGGCACCCGCCACCACCAACTGCGTATCGACGAAAAAGAGATCATCGAGCAACTGCCGGCAGCGTTCCGTGCCATGAGCGAACCGATGGTCAGCCACGACTGCATCGCCTTCTATCTACTGTCGCGGGAAGTGGCCAAGCACTGCAAAGTGGTGCAAAGCGGCCAGGGCGCCGACGAGTTGTTTGCCGGTTACCACTGGTACCCGCAGGTCGATGGCGCCAGCGATCCGTACGCGGCCTATCGCGCGGCCTTCTTCGACCGCAGCCATGAAGAATATGCCGCCACCGTGCAGCCCAAATGGCTGACGGCCAACGACGCCGCCGGCGACTTCGTCAAGGAACATTTCGCCCAGCCCGGGGCCGATGCCGCGGTAGACAAGGCCCTGCGCCTGGACAGCACCGTGATGCTGGTGGACGACCCGGTCAAGCGCGTCGACAACATGACCATGGCCTGGGGCCTGGAAGCGCGCACGCCCTTCCTGGACTACCGCCTGGTGGAGCTCTCGGCCAGGGTCCCCGCGAAGTTCAAGCTGCCCGATGGTGGCAAACAAGTACTCAAGGAAGCCGCCCGGCGGGTGATCCCCGGCGAGGTCATCGACCGCAAAAAAGGCTACTTCCCGGTACCAGGCCTCAAGCACCTGGAAGGCAACACCCTGGCCTGGGTTCGCGAACTGCTGCTGGATCCGAGCCAGGACCGCGGCCTGTTCAACCCGGCCATGCTCGACCGCCTGCTGACCGACCCCAACGGCCAGCTCACGCCATTGCGCGGCTCACGACTGTGGCAACTGGCGGCGCTGAACCTGTGGCTCAGCGAGCAAGGAATCTGATCGATGAAACCTCATGCAACGGTTCACAACCAACGCCTCTTGCGCGGCCAGGCGCCCTCCTATGAACGCCTGCAGGCACGCCTGGCCGAAGACGGCAGCGAATTGGGCGCCGACCCGATCGCGGTGCATTGCGGCTGGGGCCGACTTTTGATCGGCCACACCTTCCCGGACCCGGCAAGCCTGGCCCGGGAACTGCTCAACGAACAACCCGGCGAAAGGGACATTGCCTTATACGTGGCCGCGCCCCAGCAAGTGCTGGGGCTGGAACCGGCCCAACTGTTCCTCGATCCGTCCGACACCTTGCGCCTGTGGTTCAGCGACTATCGCCAGGCCACGCGGGTATTTCGCGGCTTTCGGATTCGCCGGGCCCAAGGCGAGACCGACTGGCAGGCCATCAACCAGCTCTACCAAGCCCGGGGCATGTTGCCCATCGACCCACTGCGCCTGACCCCGCGCCATGAGGGTGGCCCGGTCTACTGGCTGGCCGAAGATGACGACACCGGTGCGGTGATCGGCAGCGTTATGGGCCTGAATCACCAGAAGGCCTTCAACGACCCGGAAAACGGCAGCAGCCTCTGGTGCCTGGCCGTGGACCCGCAATGTCCGCGGCCCGGTGTTGGCGAAGTGCTGGTGCGTCACCTCATCGAGCATTTCATGAGCCGTGGCTTGAGTTACCTCGACCTGTCGGTGTTGCACGACAATCGCCTGGCGAAAAACCTCTACGCCAAACTCGGTTTTCGCAATCTCTCGACCTTCGCCATTAAACGCAAGAACGGCATCAACCAGCCGTTGTTCCTGGGGCCAGGCCCCGAAGCGCAGTTCAATCCTTATGCGCGCATCATTGTCGAAGAAGCTCACCGCCGAGGCATCGACGTACAGGTAGACGATGCCGAGGCCGGCTTGTTCACCCTGGTCCATGGCAGCCGCCGGGTCCGATGCCGCGAATCCTTGAGCGACCTGACCAGCGCCATCAGCATGACGCTGTGCCAGAACAAAAGCCTGACCCACAAAGTGCTGAAAAGCGCCGGCCTGAACCTGCCGGCCCAACAGTTGGCGGGCAATGCCGATGACAACCTGGCGTTTCTCGACGAGCACGAACGGGTGGTGGTCAAGCCGCTGGACGGCGAACAGGGCCAAGGCGTGGCGGTGGATTTGCGCACCATCGAGGAGGTGCAGAGCGCCATCGAAGCGGCCCGGCAATTCGATAGCCAGGTCTTGCTGGAAAGTTTCCACGAGGGTCTGGACCTGCGCATCCTGGTGATCGGTTTTGAAGTGGTGGCGGCGGCGATCCGGCGCCCGGCGGAGGTGATCGGCGATGGCCGGCACACCATCGGCGCGTTGATCGAAGCCCAGAGCCGCCGACGCCAAGCGGCCACGGGCGGCGAAAGTAAAATCCCGATGGATGGCGAGACCTTGCGCACGCTCAACGCGGCTGGGTTCGACTACGACAGCGTGCTGCCCGCTGGGGAGCACCTGTTCGTACGGCGAACGGCGAACCTGCATACCGGCGGCGTGTTGGAGGATGTCACCGGGATCCTGCATCCGACCCTGGTCGATGCGGCGGTGCGCGCCGCACGGGCGCTGGACATCCCCATGGTCGGCCTCGACCTGCTGGTGCCGGCGGCCGATCAACCCGAGTATGTGTTCATCGAAGCCAACGAACGCGCAGGCTTGGCCAACCACGAACCACAACCCACCGCCGAGCGCTTTGTGGATTTGTTGTTTCCCCATAGCCAGGCGGTGGCCTAGCCCTTCTTCTGTGGCGAGGGAGCTTGCTCCCTCGCCACAAGGTTCCCCTATTCAACTTAATGTTCCGTGAGGAGTTTCCATGATCAGCAAAATTCCAGAACCGGATCTCGAATACCTGCAGAAAGTCCTGCTGGAAATGCTCGCCATTCCCAGCCCTACCGGCTTTACCGACACCATCGTGCGTTATGTCGCCGAGCGGCTCGAAGAGCTGGGGATCGCTTTTGAAATGACCCGCCGTGGCACAATCCGCGCCACGCTCAAGGGACGCAAGAGCAGCCCCGACCGGGCCGTGTCGGCGCACTTGGATACCATCGGTGCCTCAGTGCGGGCCATCAAGGACAACGGCCGCCTGACCCTGGCCCCGGTGGGTTGCTGGTCCAGCCGATTTGCCGAAGGCAGCCGGGTCAGCCTGTTTACCGACACCGGCGTGATCCGTGGCAGCGTGCTGCCGTTGATGGCGTCCGGGCACGCGTTCAATACCGCCGTGGATGAACTGCCCATCAGTTGGGACCACATCGAGCTGCGCCTGGACGCCTACTGCGCCACGCGCGCCGACTGCGAAACCCTGGGGGTGGGCATCGGTGACTACGTCGCCTTCGATCCCCTGCCGGAATTCACCGAAAGCGGCCACATCAGCGCCCGGCACCTGGACGACAAAGCCGGGGTCGCAGCCCTGTTGGCGGCGCTCAAGGCGATTGTCGACAGCGGCGAAGAACTGCTGATCGATTGTCACCCACTGTTTACCATCACCGAGGAAACCGGCAGCGGTGCAGCGGCAGCACTGCCCTGGGATGTCAGCGAATTTGTCGGCATCGACATCGCGCCCGTCGCCCCTGGCCAGCACTCGAGCGAACATTCGGTCAGCGTGGCGATGCAGGACTCCGGAGGCCCCTACGACTATCATCTGTCGCGGCACTTGCTGAAACTGGCCAAGGAGAACGAGGTACCGGCACGCCGCGACCTGTTCCGCTACTACTTCAGCGACGCTCATTCGGCCATCACCGCCGGCCACGATATCCGTACTGCCCTGCTCGCCTTCGGCTGCGACGCCACCCATGGCTACGAACGCACCCACATCGACAGCCTGGCCGCCCTCAGTCGCCTGCTCGGCGCCTACATCCTCAGCCCGCCGGTGTTCGCCAGCGACGCGCAACCAGCCCAAGGCTCACTGGACCGCTTCAGTCATCAGATCGAACACGATACCCAGATGGAAAGCGATACCCGGGTGCCATCGGTGGATAGCCTGGTGGGGCAGCGCTCCGATAGCTGATCCAACATTCACTGTCTGGGCTATTGCCATCGCGAGCAAGCTCGCTCCCACACTTGAAATGCATTCCCCTGTGGGAGCGAGCTTGCTCGCGATGGGGCCAGAACCGGCCCCACAAAACCCAAGGCTAGCCGCAAAAGCCCATTGGCCGTAGCATCGTCCTATTGTCTAGCCGAGGTACCCCATGCTCATCCCCCACGACCAACTCGAAGTCGACACGCTCACCCGCCTGATCGAGGATTTCGTGACCCGCGACGGCACCGACAATGGTGACGACACCCCCCTGGAGACGCGGGTCCTGCGGGTCAGGCAAGCCCTGACCAAAGGCCAGGCGTTGATCGTCTTCGACCCCGAAAGTGAACAGTGTCAACTGATGCTCAAGCACGACGTGCCAAAACACCTATTCGACTGAACAGGCCCTGCGAGTGGCCTGGGCCTTTTTCTTCTGGATCTTGTCGTAGATTTCGGAGCGATGGACATCGACGTGCCGTGGCGCTTCCACGCCGAAACGCACCGTGCCGCCGCTGACCGACAGCACACGGACGGAAATATCGTCACCAATGGAAATCAACTCACCTACAGCGCGGCTTAATACAAGCATGGTTCTTGTCCTTAAGAATGTCTGGACCCTGACCATGCCCGGCCTGTTCCCCGTTCTCAAGACACCCGCGAGAATTCAGTAAGGCCCTACAAGCAAAGTTCTTGCGACTGACGGAAACTTCCTGCAAAACCCTGTCGGACCGCCGGTTATTTCAGGGGGCCGAGAACCGCGGGCCGAATAGAATCACGCTCGCCCCCAAGACGCAGAGTGCCACGCCAATCCAGTCGGACCCCAGTGGCCGCACTCGCTCAACCACCGCCAGCCAGCCGATCGACGCAATGATATAGAGGCCGCCATAAGCGGCGTAGGCGCGCCCGGCGTACGTCGCTTCGACGCGGGTCAACAACAGGGCGAACAATGTGAGACTGAGCAACGCCGGGGCGATCCACCAGGCACTCTTGCCCTGGCGCAACCACATCCAGAAGGCGTAGCAGCCCGCGATCTCAAACAGGGCGGCGAGAAAAAACCACAGGTAATTGAGCATGCAGATGTCCATCAGGAAGGGCGAATGGCGCCATCCTGAGGACATCGGGCACCCAGGTCAATTGAGGTTTTGCCGGGCCTTGGCGCGCATCTTGTCAGCCATGACGGTCATTTCGTCGTACAGCAACTGTGGGTTCTTCTGCTTGAGGGCCCAAGCCATGCGTCCCTGTTCGTGGGGCAGGATCATGAACTGCCCCTGGGCGACCTGCTGATAGATGTAGTCGGCAATATCCGTGGCGCTGATCGGTGAGCTTTCCAGCAACTTGCCGACCTGGGCTTTCATGGCCGGGGTCGGGCCACGGAAGGAGTCCAACAGATTGGTCTGGAAGAACGACGGACACACTACGTGTACACCCACTTCCTGCTGCGCCAGCTCCACCAGCAGGCTTTCCGACAGCGCCACGACACCCGCCTTGGCCACGTTGTAGTTGCTCATGGCCGGGCCCTGCATCAGGGCTGCCATGGAGGCGATGTTGATGATCTTGCCACGGCTTTTTTCCAGCAGCGGCAAGAACGCCTTGCAGCCCTTGACCACACCCATGAGGTTGATCGCGATCTGCCAGTCCCAATCCTCCAGGGAAAGCTCGCTGAAGAAGCCGCCCGAGGCCACGCCAGCATTGTTGACGATGATATCGATACCGCCGATTTTCTCTTCGCAGGCCTGGGCGAACGCAGTCAATTGGCTGTAGTCGCGCACATCGCAGCGCTGGATGAAGCCGTCGCCACCGGCACCACGCACTAGCTTGAGGGTTTCCACGAGGCCCGGTTCGCTGACATCCGATAAGGCCAGGCGCCATCCTTCGCGGGCCCAGCGCAGCGCGATTTCGCGACCCAGGCCAGAGCCGGCACCAGTGATCATCATGCGATTTTGCATAGCAGACAGCCTTGTTGTTCCGGGAGAGATAGGCCGAGTGTAGCGAAGGCGTTCAACGGACCCACGCTCCATCAGAGTGCTGAATGGCGAGGGCAAACCGTAGGCGCTACAAAAACTTTGAATTTTCTACAAGGCGCAACGGTCGGACTTATTAAGCCGCCCGGATTTAACGCATGCGCGCTGGTAGTTGGAAGTTGTATCACTCCAGAACTGACCAATAAGGAAATCTACAATGGGCACAATACTTATCATTATCCTGATCCTCCTGCTGATCGGTGGTCTCCCCGTCTTCCCGCACTCAAGAAGTTGGGGTTACGGCCCGTCCGGTATCATCGGTGTGGTGTTGGTGGTGCTGTTGATCCTGCTACTACTGGGCAAGATATAAACCACTCAGTAAGCGCAAAAAAAAAGAGGCCTTGGCAGGCCTCTTTTTTATGTGCGCCGTTTATCAGTCCGGCTTGCCGTCAACAACGCCGGCGGTGTTATCCAGCAGGCTCTTGGTCGCGGTTTGCAGGAAAGATTCGAGCTTGAGTTTCATCGGCGCGGTGTCCGGTGCATTCGGGATGATTTCCGCACCTGGGTTGGCGCCCAGTTCATAGCGATACATCTTCGGTTCCATTTCCTTTTCCTTCGGCAGGACCAGGATATGGTCATCGCGGATGATCGCCGTGGTCTGCTCGCTGCCCGACGGCTTGATCACACCAAAACCGGGATCGCCTTGCGGCAGGTTCAACAGGTCACGGCCCCAGCACTGGTTCCGTACTTGCCCACCGATCCGGCCCATGATGGTCGGCACGATGTCGACCTGAGTACCTACGGTGTGGTTACGCTGGCCAAATTTCTCCTGGACGCCCGGGCCGATCAACAGCATCGGCACGTTGAAACGGCCCAGGTCCATCTCGGTGATCTGGCGTTCGTTGCCAAAGCCATGGTCGCCGACCACGACGAACAGGGTTTCCTTGAAGTAAGGCTCCTTGCGGGCCTTCTCGAAGAACTGGCCCAGGGCCCAGTCGGAGTAGCGCATGGCGGTCAGGTGTTCGTTCAGCCGACCACGGTCGGTGACCGGCTCGACCGGCAACGGCGTCGGCAATGCATAAGGGGTGTGGTTGGACAGGGTTTGCAGCAAGGCATAGAACGGCTTGCCGTTTTCCCGCGCCTTGAGCTCGATCAGGCCACGGTCGAACATGTCTTGGTCGGACACACCCCAGGTGGGATCGGAAAACACCGGGTTCACATAGTCGTTACGCCCGATGAAGTTGGTCATGCCCTGGCTGCTGAAGAACCCCGACTGGTTGTCCCAGGCGAAATCGCCGTTGTAGACATACACGTCGTCGTAGTCACGGGCGCTGAGCAGTTGCGGCAGGCCTGACAGCTTGTGGCTGCCCTCCGGCGTCTGCATCAGGTATTCGAAACCCGGCAGGTTCGGGAAGCACGCCATGGTGGCGAACATGCCCTGGTGGGTGTGGGTGCCGTTGGAGAAGAAACGGTCGAACAGCAGGCCTTCCTTGGCCAGTTTGTCCATGTAGGGCGTGATGTTGCCCGGCGCGCCCAGGGCGCCCACCGAGTGACCGGCCATGCTTTCCATGAGGATCACGACCACATTCTTGATCGGCAGGGTCTTGTCCGCCGGTGGCGTGTAGTCGCGGCGCACGGCGGCTGTCGCGGTATCCACCAGTTTATCGTCAGGCATCACCAACATGTCGCGCACGGTCTGCTGCGCCAGCGGTTGCTCAAGGGTGGCTTTCCAGATGTTGTCGCGGTCTTCGGACATCCGGCTCTTGGCCGCGGCCACCAGCGACAAGGTGCCGTTGAGGCCCAACTGGTTGGCGAAGTTCGAATCGGTGGTGTAGACGTCGCCCCAGCGCAGGGGCGGCCCTTGGCGCAAGGTGCCGCGCGCGGCGGTCACGGCGACCAGCAGGCAAACGACAAACACCGCGACACGCCCATACCACGGGGCGATCTGCCGAGTGCCAATGGTGCCGCCACTGAACGGCCCGCGGGGACGCGTGGCGCGGTCGGCACCCTTGAACGCCAGGCTGAGGATAATGGTGCCGCCGGCCCACGCCAGCAGGTAGCGCACCACCGGGAAACCGTACCAGAGCATGCTCATCACGGTTTTCGGGTCTTCCTTTACATACTGGAAGACCAGGCCGTTGAGGCGCTGGTGGAATTCACGGTAGAAATCCATCTCCATCAAGCCCAGGAACAGCGCGATGCTGGAAGTGACAGTCAGCCAGAAACGAAAGAACCCACGGGCCGCCATGGCCCTTGCGCTGAACAACGCCAGCAACAACGGGATGCAGAGGTAGACCACCAGGCGCAAGTCGAAACGCAGGCCGTTGACGAAGGCTTCAACGAAGGTCGAAGCCGGCGTGTCGAGGATCATCTCGCGGTTATAGACCAGCAGCGCCACGCGCAGCAGGCTGAACATGACCATCATCACCAAGGCACAAAGCAACGTGTAGGCCAGGTGCGATTTGACAGTCGGTTGCAGCAGGCGATGCGTAGTACGCTGCTGACTCAGGGCGTCCGGGATTGCCATGTCGTTTAAGGACCCTATCGGAATTGGAGTGACAAAAAGAAACAACGGCGCGCCCTCTGTTGGCCAAAGCCTGGCCCCGGGGCTTGCGCGAGTGCGCAAATGTTGCACGAACGGCTATGGCATTGCCATTAAATAACCGACGGCGATATGAGCGCGGGGGATTGTCCGCAAGATTTAGTGAAAATTTCGTTCAAAGAATATCCAGAAACACAAAATCCCCGGTCTGCTGATGAAGTTGAGCCGAACGCTGTTGTGGAGAGGGGATTTATCCCCGTTGGGTCGCGAAGCGACCCCATCACTGTGGATTCAATCTGCCTGACATACCGAGTCATCAGGTTTCAGGGCTGCTTCGCAGCCCAGCGGGGATAAATCCCCTCGCCACAGGGACCTTAATGAAACTGGCGTCCAAGACCCGCCGGCACGCCTTCGATGGTGGTGTCTTCCCATGGGCCATTCGGGCTGACGGAACGGCTCCAACCATTGTTCCAGCGGTAATAGGTTCGCTGGCGATAAAACGTGTTCGTCTGGTTGTCCAGCACATAGACCCCAAGCTTGGCGTCCCAATGGCTGTTGCCACCCGGCGGCGGGGCGAAGCTGGCGGAAGTACGCGGCAGCGGTTTGGCCGGCTTGTTCGGGATGACAGGTTTGCCCGGCGGTGTGGACGGGGCCGGTTTGCTGTTCGGGGTCGACGACGGGATCGGTGGCAGCGGCGCCGAGGGCTCCGACGGACGCTGGACCGCACAAGCGCTCAGGCCCATGACGAGCGTGAGCAGGGTGATACGAGCGATGGCGGTCATGGTGCGAATTCCTGTTATTTGTCCGGACTGTCGATGGTCAATTGTTGCTGCGCCGTGGTGCTGCTCGCCAGGGGCTGGCTGCGGCCGATCCACTCACCCGCGGTCGGCTGGCCGGCCCGGGAGATGCGCGCCACCAGTTGGACTTCGGGGAAGTTCGACAGTTTCAACTGCGGCATCATGGCGTCCGCGTCGCCCAGTTCCACCGTGACCGGCAGATCGGCGACCGTCAGGCGCTTGGCGGCCAGCGGCGCAGGTGGGCCGGAAACGGCGCGAGCGAAGATGAACACACTGTCGCCCGGCTGCACCTTGGCCTTGAGTGCCGGCGCCAGGTCCACGCGCACCTTGAGCAATGCCGCAGCCTTGGCGATAGGCGCCTGGGCGACCTTGCCGCCACTGGCCTGCAGCTTCTCGGTGGCACGGGTAATGCCGCCCTGCAGCGCCTCCCGGGACTTGTCGCCCTCCGGCAGTTGCGCGAGCAGACGCCCCCAGTAGTCGATCGCATCCTGATAACGCTCGCCTTCAAACGCGGCGATGCCCAACAGGCCGAGGCTGGTGACTTCCTTCGGATCGAGCTTGAGCGCTTCGTCGGTCAAGGCCTGGACTTTATCCGACCATTTCTTGCCATCGGCGAAATACTGCGCCTGGGCCCACTGGCCCAACAGTTCCGGTTGACGACCGGCGACGGCCACGGTGCGCTCGAAGAGCTTCGCCGCGTCCGCCGGCCGATCCTGCGCCATGTAGGTACGCCCGAGGAAGTACAGCCCCTCGGCATTATCCGGCTGCGCCGCCACGGCGCGTTCCAGGCGCAGGGTCATCTCTTCCATCGACTGCGGAGCCTGGGCGAATTCACGGGTCAGCTCGACCTTGTCACTGGCACCGAAATGCAGGTAAAGCGCCAGGCCCAAGACTGGCACCAGCACAGCGGCGAGCAATGGCAATGGCTTGCCCAACCGGGATTCGCGCGGTGTGTCGGCGCCCTCGGTGTCGGCGAGCAGTTCACGGGCGGCTTCGGCGCGACCGGTGTCCAGTTGCGCGGCGTTGAGCACACCCTCCTCCCGCTCGGTCTGCAATTCGGCGACACGTTCCTGATACAACGCCACGTTGAGTGCGGTACGGTCCTCCTCCAGTTGGGCGCGGCGACCGCGCAGCACAGGGATCAACAGAAAACTCAGAGCAACCAGAAGAAGCAGACCTGCGGCGAGCCAGAAATCAATCATGCTTGGTTTTATCCAACAGTTGGTCGAGGCGCTGGCGCTCTTCGACAGAAAGCGTGTCCGGGACGGCGGTGCGCTGGACCCGGCGGCGGCGCACGATCACTGCAATGACAACGAAACCACCAAACAACAGCCCGGCGGGGCCGAACCAGAGCAGCGCCGTCTTGGAGGACAGGGCGGGGTTGTAGCGCACGAACTCACCGTAGCGATCGACCATGAAATCGATGATCTGCTGGTTGTCCTTGCCCTCACCGAGCATGCGGAAGATTTCCTTGCGCAGGTCGGCGGCAATTGGCGCGTTGGAGTCGGCGATGTCCTGGTTCTGGCACTTGGGGCAGCGCAGTTCCTTGGTCAGTTCGCGAAATCGCTCGCGCTCGCCGTCGTTGGCGAATTCGTAGGTATCAATGGCGGCATGGGCCACACCGGCAAGGCTCAGGCCGAGGATGGCGGCAGCTAACCAGCGCTTCATGGCTTGGCCTCGTCCACCAGTGCCTGATACTTGGCGGCCAGTTTCTCGCGCCAGACCTGCTCGTCGATCACGCCGACGAACTTGTCGCGGATGATGCCCTTGGCATCGATGAAGAACGTTTCCGGCGCGCCGTAGACACCCAGGTTCAGGCCCAGGGAGCCGTCTTCATCGCGAATGTCCAGTTGATACGGATTGTGGAACTCGGCCAGCCATTTCAAGGCGTCGGCATTGACGTCCTTGTAATTGACGCCGTAGATCACCACCCCGTTCTGGGCCAGCTTGTTCAACACCGGGTGCTCGACCCGGCAGGAGATGCACCAGGTGCCCCACACGTTGACCAGCGCCGGCTTGCCCAGCAGGTCGGCGCGGGTCAAGGTCTTGTCGCCCTGCACCGATGGCAGGGAGAAATCCGGGAACGGCTTGCCGATCATCGCCGAGGGCAACTCGCTCGGGTTCAGGTACAGCCCGCGGTACAAAAACACCGCCATCAACAGGAACAGCGCCAGCGGCACCAACATCAACCAACGTTTCATGCAGTGGCTCCCGTCATGCCCAGGGTCTCACGCACCCGGGTTTTCACCTTGACTCGATAACGACGATCCAGCGCCGCCAACACCCCACCCAGGCCGGTGAGCAAGCCACCGAACCAGATCCAGCGTACGAACGGCTTGACGTGGACCCGTACCGCCCACGCGCCGTCGCCCAGGGACTCGCCCAGCGCCACGTAGAGATCACGGGTGAAACCGGCATCGATGCCAGCTTCGGTCATGACCGAGTTCTGCACGGTGTAGAGACGTTTTTCCGGGTGCAGCACGGTGATTTCCTGGCCGTTGCGAATGACCCGTACAGTGCCTTTGTCGGACGTGAAGTTCGGACCCTCGAAATGTTTGGCCCCCTCGAAAACGAACTGATAGCCGGCCAGGTCCATGGACTCACCCGGCGCCAGGCGCAGGTCGCGCTCGGCGCTGTTCTGGCTGGACAGCACCACGCCCAGGGCGCAGACGGCGATGCCCAGGTGGGCGACCTGCATGCCCCAGTAACTGCGGGTCAGGGTCGGCAGGCCCTTGATCAGGCCTTTGTGCCGGGTCTTGTCGAAGATGTCCCGCACACCCGCCAGCAATACCCAGGCCGCCAGCACGAACGTCGCCAACACCGCCCAGTTGAAATCGCCATACGCCACGCCGGCCACCACGGCCAGAGCGGCCGTGCCCAGCAGCACCGGGGTCAACATGCCCAGCAGCCACTTGACCGGGGTGTCTTTCCAGCGCACCAGCACACCGATGGCCATCACCACCATCAGGATCGCCATCAGCGGGATGAACAATGCATTGAAGTACGGCGGCCCCACCGACAGCTTGGCGCCGGACAACGCATCGAGCACCAGCGGGTACAACGTCCCCAGCAGGATCATCGACGCGGCCACCACCAACACCAGGTTATTGCCCAGCAACAGGGTTTCCCGTGACCAGAGGTTGAAGCCGACCTGGCTCTTGACCACCGGCGCACGCAGGGCGAACAGCGTCAGCGAACCGCCGACCACGAACAGCAGGAACATCAGGATGAACACGCCGCGCTCGGGGTCAGAGGCAAAGGCGTGCACCGACGTGAGTACGCCGGAACGCACCAGGAAGGTTCCCAACAGGCTCAGCGAGAACGCCGCGATGGCCAGCAACACGGTCCAGCTCTTGAACACCCCGCGTTTTTCCGTGACAGCCAGGGAGTGAATCAGCGCCGTGCCCACCAGCCAGGGCATGAAGGACGCGTTTTCCACCGGGTCCCAGAACCACCAGCCGCCCCAGCCGAGCTCGTAGTAGGCCCACCACGAGCCAAGGGTGATACCGATGCCGAGGAAGGCCCAGGCGACGATGGTCCACGGACGCGACCAGCGTGCCCACGCGGCATCGAGGCGCCCACCGAGCAACGCGGCGATAGCGAAGGCGAAGGCCACGGAGAAGCCGACGTAGCCCATGTAGAGCATTGGCGGGTGAACGATCAGGCCGATGTCTTGCAGCAATGGGTTGAGGTCGCGGCCATCCGTCGGCATCTGCGGCAGGATGCGCTCGAACGGGTTGGAGGTGACGATCAAGAACAGCAGGAAACCGGTGCTGATCATGCCCATCACCGCCAACACCCGGGCCAGCATCACCTGGGGCAACTGCCGCGAGAACACCGAGACCGCGAAGGTCCAGCCAGCAAGGATCAACGCCCAGAGCAGCAGCGAGCCTTCATGGGCGCCCCACACCGCGCTGAACTTGTAGTACCAGGGCAAGGCGCTGTTGGAGTTGCTGGCGACGTACGCCACGGAAAAATCGTCAGCCATGAAGGCATAGGTCAGGCAACCGAAGGCAAACAGCATGAAGGCGAACTGGCCCCATGCCGCTGGCTGGGCCAGGCTCATCCACAAACGGTCGCCGCGCCAGGCACCGAGCAACGGCACCACGGCCTGCACCAGGGAAAAACACAAGGCCAGGATCATCGCCAGGTGGCCCAACTCGGGAATAAAGATGCCAGCAGTCATCGATCAGCCCTCCTTCACGGGAGCGGGCGCCGACTGGCCGCTGTCTTTCAGCGCCTTGGTCACTTCCGGCGGCATGTATTTTTCGTCGTGCTTGGCCAGCACTTCATCGGCCACCACCACGCCGTCGGCGTTGAGCTTGCCCAGGGCGACGATGCCCTGCCCTTCGCGGAAAAGGTCCGGGAGGATACCGCGATAGGTGATGGTCACGGTCTTGTTGAAGTCGGTGACATTGAATTTCACATCCAGTGAATCCCCGGAGCGCTCCAGCGAGCCTTTTTCCACCATACCGCCAGCGCGGATGCGGGTGTCCTTGGGTGCTTCACCGTTGGCGATCTGGGTCGGGGTGTAGAACAGGTTGATGTTCTGCTTCAGGGCGCTCAGGGCCAGGGCGACCGCGACACCGACACCCACCAGGATCGCAAGAATGATGACAAGACGTTTTTTGCGCAGCGGATTCACTGACCGTTCTCCCGGCGCAGACGACGCGCCTCTTGTTGCAGATACCGCTTGCGGGCCAGGATCGGCACCGCCACGTTGAGGGCCAGCACCACCAGGCAAATGCCATAGGCTGACCAGACATACAGGCCATGATGGCCCATGGCGAGGAAATCGCCGAATGAAGCGAAACTCATCGAACGGCCTCCAGACTGTTCTGCACTTCGGCCTTCACCCAACTGGCCCGGGACTCGCGCTTGAGCACTTCCAGACGCATGCGCAGCAACAGCACCGCGCCGAAGAAACAGTAGAAACCCAACACCGTCAGCAACAGCGGCAGCCACATTTCGACGGGCATCGCCGGTTTTTCGGTAAGGGTGAAGGTTGCGCCCTGGTGCAGGGTGTTCCACCACTCCACCGAGTACTTGATGATCGGGATGTTGATCACGCCGACAATCGCCAGCACTGCGCAGGCCTTGGCGGCACTGTCACGATTGCTGATGGCGTTGCCCAGCGCAATAAGACCGAAGTACAGGAACAGCAGGATCAGCATCGATGTCAGTCGCGCATCCCAGACCCACCATGAGCCCCAGGTCGGCTTGCCCCAGATGGCCCCGGTGACCAGCGCCACGGCCGTCATCCAGGCACCGATGGGCGCGGCGCATTGCAGGGCTACGTCGGCCAGCTTCATCTTCCACACCAGCCCGACCACACCGCACACCGCCAGCATCACGTAGACGGACTGGGCCAGCAGCGCCGTGGGCACGTGGATGTAGATGATGCGAAAGCTGTTGCCTTGCTGGTAGTCCGGCGGTGCGAAAGCCAGGCCCCAGACCACGCCAGAACCAATCAACAACAATGCAGCGATGCTCAACCATGGGAGCAGTTTGCCGCTGATGCCGTAGAACCACTTGGGTGAGCCGAGCTTGTGAAACCAGGTCCAGTTCATTGTTGTTTCCATCACGGTTGCGGCTCGCCGTCACGAACCGCCGGGGCAGCCTTTACTTCCAAAGAAGTGGTCAATTTTTGACCAGGCCTCGTTATTATTCGCCGACGCTGATCTTCAGGCCAGCGGCTATTGCAAAGGGTGTCAGGGTTATCGCCAGGGCGGTCAGGCTGCCAAGCCACAGCAGATAACCGGTCGCGGGCATGCCTTGCAGCGCCGCTTGCAAGGCACCACTGCCCAGGATCAGGACCGGGATATACAACGGCAGGATCAGCAACGCCAGCAACAAGCCGCCGCGCTTCAACCCCACCGTCAACGCCGCGCCCACCGCACCGAGCAGGCTCAACACCGGCGTGCCCAGCAGCAGCGATACCAGCAGCACCGGCATGCACGCGCCGGGCAGCCCCAGCATCATTGCCAGCAATGGCGAGAGCAATACCAGTGCCAGCCCGGAAAAAACCCAGTGTGCCAGTACCTTGGCCAAAACCAGAAGGGCCAGGGGGTGCGACGAAAGGACCCACTGTTCCAGCGAGCCGTCTTCGAAATCACTGCGGAAAAGCCCGTCCAGCGAGAGCAGGACCGATAAAAGCGCGGCGACCCAGACCAGTCCCGGAGACAAGGTTTGCAACAATTGAGTCTCCGGCCCGACCGCCAACGGGAACAATGCAATGACAATCGCGAAGAACACCAGCGGATTGGCCAATTCGGCCGGACGACGGAACAGCAGGCGCGCCTCGCGGGCAAGCAACAGGCCAAACACACTCATACGGCCCAGTTCCCCAGATCAATGTTGCGATAACCGGCCGGCATCCGCGCCAGCGTGTGGTGGGTGGTCAAGAGCACCATGCCACCGTTTTCACAGTGCCGGGCCAAGTGTTCCTCGAGTTGCGCGACGCCCTGCTTGTCCAGGGCGGTGAATGGCTCGTCGAGAATCCACAGCGGCGGGCTGTCCAGGTACAGCCGGGCCAGCGCCACGCGGCGTTGCTGGCCGGCAGACAGGGTGTGGCTCGGCACGTCTTCGAAGCCGCGCAGCCCTACCGCCGCCAACGCCTGCCAGATCGCTTCGCGGCCGACCGGCGTATGCAATGCGCAGAGCCAACTGAGATTTTCTTCGGGGGTCAGCAAATCCTTGATACCGGCGGCATGGCCGATCCAGAGCAGATTGCGGGCCAGCTCGCTACGCTGGCCGTGCAAGGGCTGGCCATTGAGCAACACCTGGCCGGCGGTGGGCTGCATCAATCCGGCGAGCAGGCGCAGCAGGCTGGTCTTGCCGCTGCCGTTGGGACCACTGATCTGCACCATATCGCCGGGCGAGAGTCTCAATTCGAGATTTTCGAAAAGCAGCCGCAAGTCTCGCTCACAGGCGAGGCCAACGGTTTGCAGGAGAGGACTGGTCAAGGGATCGCGGGCCTTATACGGTTCAAGTCGGCGGTGCAGCGGCCGTTAAAGAGGTGCAGCATAGATGCTTTGACGGCCTGTTCCACAGAGCTGCGTCAAACAATTGCAAGGTTTTCGCCACTCCCTGAAAGACGGGCGGCATTATACATGTGATGCCCTACTCTCAAGAGGGCTTATTTTCCCCAGGGTAAGACCGCAGATGACAGGCGACATCAACATCCTGCCGCTGCCCCAGGCCACGGCAACGACGCGTATGCCAGCGGTGACGGGCGAGCTGCTCAAATTGCTGGCACCGGCCGAAGGGCTGATCGGCCCCGGCCAGACCGCCCAGGCCGAAGTGCTGTCGCTCAAGCAGGCGGACCAGACCTTCCAGTTGCTGCTCAAGGTCACATTGGAAAGCGGCCGCCAGACCACCGTGCAGGCCAGCAGCACCCAGCCGTTGCCACAGGGCACCAGCCTGGCCGTGACCCAACCGTCCGCCAGCAACCTGGCCATCACCGTGCAACAGGCCGTCGCTTCCAGCGTCGCCACCCTGACCCGGATCGACACCGCACAGTTGCCGGTCGGCACCCTGCTGCAAGGCAAGGTGCTGACCAGCCAGGTCCTGCCGCAATTGCCGGGGCAACCGGCGGTGTATCGCTCGTTGGTGAGCCTGCTCAACACCGCCCAGGCCGGCAGCACCCTGGACATCGACAGCCCGCAACCGCTGCGAATCGGCACGCTGTTGAGTGCCCAGGTGCAAGATGCCCAGACGCTGAAGTTCGTTCCGCTGAGCAACCGCCACGAGCAATTGGCGGTGAGCCAGCAATTGGTCACGCAAATGAGCCAGCAGGGCTCGCTGGACAATCTGATCACCGTCCTGCAAAACCTTCCGGCCAACGATGACACCGGTGCCGAGCTGCGCGCCGCGGTGACACGCCTGTTGGCCAGCCTGCCGGATGTCCAGCAACTGAGCACGCCCAAGGGGCTGGCCCAGGCCATGGTCGCCAGCGGTGTGTTCCTGGAAAGCAAGTTACTCGCCGGGCAGCCGCCGGGGCCGGCACCCGACCTCAAAGGCGACCTGCTCAAGCTGATCGCCCAACTGACGCCAGCCCTGCCCGCATCCACCAACCTCACGGCCATCATTGCCGCCAACACCCTGGCCCAAGTACTGCCCAGTTTTGTCCGCAACGCCCTGGGAACCCTCGGCCAGGTCAGCGCCAAGCCGCAACCCACCAGCTTCCCCCTGCCCTCGCGCCAGATGAAAGGCCAGGACGAAGAAGGCGACCTCGAACACCTGCTGCGCCTGGCCGCTGCCGCCGTGTCGCGCCTGCAAAGCCATCAATTGTCGAGCCTGGAGCAAACTGGCCTGACTGACGACGGTCGGCTGATGAGCACCTGGCAATTGGAAATCCCGATGCGCAATCTGCAGGACATCGTGCCCTTGCAGGTCAAGTTCCAGCGCGAGGAAACCCCGCCCCGGGAGCAACCAGACGAACGCCGTGAAGAACGCGAGCCAAAACAGCAGCTCTGGCGGGTGGAATTGGCGTTCGACATGGAACCGCTCGGCCCACTGCAGGTTCAGGCCCAGTTGCTCAGCGGCAGCCTGTCTAGCCAGCTGTGGGCCGAACGGCCGTACACCGCGAGCCTGATCGAAAGCAACCTGACAGCGCTGCGTGAGCGCCTGGTGACCTGTGGCCTGAACGTCGGCGACCTGGACTGCCACCTTGGCACTCCGCCCCAAGGCCCCAAGACTCGTCTGGAACAACGCTGGGTGGACGAAACCGCATGACAACCCACACCGAACCCCGCCAGGCCATCGCCCTCAAATACGACGGCCACCATGCCCCGACCCTCACCGCCAAGGGCGACGAAGCCCTGGCCGAGGAAATCCTGCGGATCGCCCGGGAAAGCGAAGTACCGATTTATGAAAACGCTGAGTTGGTGAAGCTGTTGGCCCGGATGGAATTGGGCGACAGTATCCCGGAAGAGCTGTACCGCACGATTGCCGAGATCATTGCGTTTGCCTGGAACCTCAAGGGCAAGTTTCCCCAGGGCTACGACCCGAATGCGCCGAGTGCCGAGAAGGACGTGACGGACCGCGGTGAGGATTACTGATTGCAGCAACGCTGTTCCCGTGGCGAGGGAGCTTGCTCCCGCTCGGTTGCGCAGCAACCGCAAAAAGATGGGGCCGCTGCGCGACCCAGCGGGAGCAAGCTCCCTCGCCACAGGGGCTGGGCTGGAAAAATTGGTTCGCCAGAAACACCTGTGGGAGCGAGCTTGCTCGCGATGGCGGGCGCACAGTTGTGTTGACTGTTACACCGCTATCGCGAGCAAGCTCGCTCCCACATTGGATTGGGGTGAAGGCGATCAGCCGCCCTTGTGCAGCTTACTCATCAACTCCGCCTCGGCCTGGGTCAGGCCGCAGGCTTGGGTCAGTTCGTCGACGCTGGCGCCCATGCCCACCAGACGGGCAGCCTGGGCGAAGGACAGGCTGGAGGGGTCGCGCTGTTCCAACTGGGCGAGTTTATCCGGCAACGGCGCGACCACGGCACGCAGCTCATGGAGCGCTTCGCCCATGCGCACGGTGCCGTTCTGGTAATCATCGACGCGCTTGGCCAGGTCCTTGATGCGCTGGTCGCGCAGCGCATCGCCCTGGGCCTGCTGAGCGGCGATCTGCCGCTGGCCACGTATATACGCCAAGAACATCGCCAGCGTGCCTGCCCAGAAAAGGAACAGGACAATGACTGCTACCTCAAGAATCAAATCAGATACTCTCCAGTTCCGACCACTCTTCTTCGCTCATCATCTTGTCCAGTTCAACCAGAATCAGCAACTCGTTGTTCTTGTTGCACACGCCCTGGATGAACTTGGCGGATTCTTCGTTACCCACGTTCGGCGCCGTCTCGATTTCCGACTGGCGCAGGTAAACCACTTCAGCGACGCTGTCGACCATGATGCCAACCACTTGCTTGTCGGCTTCGATGATGACGATCCGGGTGTTGTCGCTGATCTCGGCATTCATCAGGCCGAAGCGCTGGCGGGTATCGATCACCGTAACCACGTTGCCACGCAGGTTGATGATGCCCAGCACGTAGCTCGGTGCACCCGGTACCGGGGCGATCTCGGTATAGCGCAGCACTTCCTGAACGCGCATCACGTTGATGCCGTAGGTTTCGTTATCGAGCTTGAAGGTTACCCATTGCAGAATCGGATCTTCAGAACCCTTTTGAGACGACGCCTTATCATTCATACCCTGACCCCTCGAAAAACCGCCTGTGGCGGCGTGTATTCTGTCCGGCGACGCTGTGCGCCGCCGGTTGTCTTATTTCGGTTTCTGGACCGGCTTCTTGCTGCCGCCCAGGTGTTTTGCCCCGCCGCTGGCGATCAGCTCCGCCAGCTCGGAAACGTCCAGCAAGGCGCACATATGCTCGATCACCGTACCGGCCAGCCATGGCCGTTGCCCTCGATGGCTGCGCCACTTGATCTCGTTCGGGTCCAGGCGCAGCGAACGGCTGACCTGATGCACCGCCAAACCCCATTCGTAACCTTGCACCGAAATCACGTATTGCAGGCCCTGGCGAAAGTCATCGCGATAACGGTCCGGCATGACCCAGCGCGCGGTATCCAGCACCTTCAGGTTGCCGGCCTGGCTCGGCAGGATTCCGAGGAACCATTCCGGCTGGCCAAACAACGGCGTCAATTCTTGCCCGGCCAGGGAATAAATCGATCCCAGGCATACCAGCGGCACCGCCAGGGTCAACCCGGCCACATCGAACAACAAACACTCGAACGGCTCGGCAGCCCAGGCCGGACGGTCGTCGCCCGGCACCGGTGGTGGCGGGCTGCTCGGCGGCAGGTGGATTTCCACCACCGGCGTCACCAGGCCTTGCAGCAACGGGGCAACGGTCGAGACCGGCGCCAGGATCGGCGCAGGCGCGTCCATGACCGCCACCTGAGGCTTGATGAACGGTGCCTCGACCGCCGCAGCCACTACTGCTTTCTGTGCATCACGGGCCTGCTCTTCGAGCACGGCCGCCTGAAACTCATCCAGCACACCCTTGGCTTCGACATTCTCGGGCAACGCCTCGATCAGGCTGGGCTGTGGTGGCAATTCTTCGGTCGCTTCCTGCAACAGCCCATCCAGATAGGACTGCAGGGCCATTTGCGGACGCGAGGTTGTCTTTATTGGGCGGCTCATAGGAACAGTGCGCCACTTGAAGAGGTTATCGGCATGAATGCGGTAGGACTTGAGCGTTCGCAAGCGAACGCAGTGCCAGTGGAAAGCCTCGTCACCTTAAGCCACCTGCTGCGGAACAAGCTGCTGGGCCAACAGGTGCTTGAGCAGCGCCCGGTAGGCCAGCACGCCACGGCTCTTGCCATCGAATTGCGAGGGCGTCACACCCGCGCGGCTGGCGTCTCGCAAGCGGGTATCGACGGGGATATAGCCTTGCCAGATGTCCTCCGGGTACATGTCCCGCAACACCCGCAGGGTGCCCAGGGACGCCTGGGTGCGACGATCGAACAAGGTCGGCACGATGTTGAAGGCCAGCGTCTGCTTGCGCGAGCGGTTGACCATCGCCAGTGTATTGACCATGCGCTCCAGGCCCTTGACGGCCAAGTGCTCGGTCTGCACCGGGATCACCAACTGCTGGCTGGCAGCCAAGGCATTGACCATCAGCAAACCCAGCAACGGCGGGCTGTCGATGATCGCGTAATCGAAATCCTGCCACAGCTGCGCCAGACTCTTGGCGATCACCAAGCCCAGCCCGCTCTGCCCGGGCGACTGTCGCTCCAGGGTGGCGAGAGCGGTGCTCGATGGCAGCAGGGAAATCCGCTCGTCGCTGGTGGACAACAGCAACTGCCCCGGCAGGCCCTCGGGCACAACGCCCTTGTGCAGGAACAGGTCGTAGTTGCTGTGCTCCAGGCTATCGGGATCGTAGCCGAAATAGCTGGTCATCGAGCCATGGGGGTCCAGATCGACGATGACCACGCGCTTGCCCGCCTCGGCCAGCAACCCGGCTAAAGCGATGGAAGATGTGGTCTTGCCCACACCACCTTTTTGATTGGCGACTGCCCAGACTCTCATTCGGATCGTTCCTCCCGGCCGAAACAGGCTCGACCGAGAAATAGCTCGGTTATAAAGCGGGTGACGGAGAATTGACGGCACTCTGTCTTCCCGGCGACTTGACCGGAGCCGGTGCAGTTTGTGTGCCAGCCCGCTTCAAGGCGGCGTCCGGTTTTGCATTGGTCGTGCCGGTACCGGTCAGGCTGCGGCGCACATCGAGGTTTCGCGACACCACCAACACTACGCGCCGGTTACGCGCACGCCCCTCGGCCGTGGCGTTATTGGCCACCGGCTGGAACTCGCCATAGCCCACCGATGCCAGGCGACCGGGGCTCACGCCCTGCATGGCCAACATGCGCACGATGCTCGCCGAACGGGCCGAGGACAGCTCCCAGTTGGTCGGGTACTGCGCGGTACGAATCGGTTGGTCATCGGTGAAGCCCTCGACATGGATCGGGTTGTCGAACGGTTTCAGGATCGCCGCCACCTTATCGATGATATTGAATGCCATATCACTGGGCATGGCGTCGCCGCTGCCGAACAACAGGCTGGAGTTGAGCTCGATCTCGACCCACAGCTCATTGCCACGCACGGTCATCTGGTTCGAGCTGATGAGATCACCGAACGCCGCGCTGATGTCGTCGGCGATGCTTTTCAACGGATCGCTACTGCCGGCGATACCGGCCTCGACCTGCTCGCTGTCCTTGACCAAGGGTTTGGCCGGAGTTGTGGTCTTGGGCCGCTCCTCGCCGATAGGGATGGGCTTGAGGGCTCGGTCGGAATCGGTGAAGACCCCAATCAACGCCTCGGAAATCACTTTGTACTTGCCTTCGTTGACCGACGAAATCGAGTACATGACCACGAAAAAGGCGAACAGCAGCGTAATGAAGTCGGCATAGGAAACCAGCCAGCGTTCATGGTTGACGTGTTCTTCATGATGCCTGCGACGAGCCATTTTCCATGTCTCCCATCAGTCCATGAAGCCCTGGAGCTTCAACTCAATGGAGCGCGGGTTTTCGCCTTCGGCGATCGACAGGATCCCTTCCAGCAGCATTTCGCGATAGCGCGACTGGCGCAACGCGATGGACTTGAGCTTGGCGGCGATCGGCAACAGCACCAGGTTCGCGCTGGCCACGCCATAGATCGTGGCGACGAACGCCACGGCAATGCCGCTGCCCAGTTGCGATGGATCGGCCAGGTTGCCCATTACGTGGATCAGGCCCATCACCGCACCGATGATGCCGATGGTCGGCGCGTAGCCGCCCATGCTTTCGAATACCTTGGCCGCCTCGATATCGCGGCTTTCCTGGGTGTAGAAATCCACTTCCAGAATGCTGCGGATGGCTTCCGGCTCGGCGCCGTCCACCAACAATTGCAGGCCTTTGCGTGAGTAGCTGTCGGGCTCGGCATCGGCCACCCCTTCCAGGCCTAGCAAGCCTTCCTTGCGCGCGGTCAGGCTCCAGTTCACCACCCGGTCGATACCACCGGCCAAGTCGACACGGGGCGGGAACAGAATCCAGATCAGCACCTGCATGGCGCGTTTGAAAGCACTCATGGGCGACTGCAACAGCGCCGCGCCAATGGTGCCACCGAGCACGATCAACGCCGCCGGGCCGTTGGCCAGCGCGCCCAGATGCCCACCTTCCAGATAATTGCCGCCAATGATGGCGACGAACGCCATGACGATGCCGATCAGGCTGAGCACATCCATTACAGGCACGCCTCGACCAGGTGTCTACCAATGTCGTCCAGCCCGTACACCGCGTCGGCGAGGTCCGCCTTCACGATGGCCATCGGCATGCCGTAGATCACACAGCTGGCTTCGTCCTGGGCCCAGATCGCACTGCCGCCCTGCTTGAGCAGGCGCGCGCCTTCACGACCGTCGGCGCCCATGCCGGTGAGCACCACCGCCAGAACTTTGTCACCGTAGGACTTGGCCGCAGAACCGAAGGTAATGTCCACGCAAGGCTTGTAGTTCAGACGCTCGTCACCGGGCAGGATTTTCACCGCGCCGCGACCATCGATCATCATCTGCTTGCCACCGGGCGCCAACAACGCCAGGCCGGGACGCAGGATGTCGCCATCCTCGGCTTCCTTGACGTTGATGTTGCACAGCTTGTCCAGACGCTCCGCGAAAGCCTTGGTGAACGCCGCCGGCATGTGCTGGATCAGCACGATGGGGGCCGGGAAGTTGGCCGGCAACTGGGTCAGGACCCGTTGCAGTGCCACCGGGCCACCCGTGGACGTACCGATAGCGACCAGCTTGTAGGCTTTGCGCTTGGGTGCCGGCGACGTTGCACTGGCGGGTGCCGAACGCGTCGGCGCAGGTGCCGGCGCGCTGCGTACCGGGGCCGGGTTGAAACTGCTCGATGCCGTCGGCGCTGGCGCAGGGCTTGGCGCCGCAACCGGGGCTGGCGCCGGTGCGCTGTAGGCACCGACACGGCGATTGCTGCGGGAAATGCTGTGGACCTTTTCGCACAGCAACTGCCGAACCTTGTCGGGGTTGCGCGAAATGTCTTCGAAGTTCTTCGGCAGGAAATCCACCGCCCCGGCGTCCAGCGCATCGAGGGTCACCCGAGCGCCTTCATGAGTCAGGGACGAGAACATCAATACCGGGGTCGGGCAGCGCTGCATGATATGCCGTACGGCCGTGATGCCGTCCATCATCGGCATCTCGTAGTCCATGGTGATCACGTCCGGCTTGAGTGCCAGGGCCTGATCAATCGCCTCTTTGCCATTGGTCGCGGTACCGACGACCTGAATACTCGTGTCCGCCGAAAGAATTTCCGAGACGCGGCGGCGGAAAAACCCCGAATCGTCCACCACCAGGACTTTAACTACCATAAACACTCCGTTAGACGAGGCGCGGCCCTGGGCCACGCCCCTCCAGAATCAAATACGCCGAGCGGCGTAACGCTTGAGCATGCTTGGCACATCGAGAATCAACGCGATGCGGCCGTCGCCGGTGATGGTGGCGCCGGACATGCCCGGGGTGCCCTGGAGCATCTTGCCCAACGGCTTGATGACCACTTCTTCCTGGCCTACCAACTGGTCGACGACGAAGCCGATCCGCTGGGTGCCCACCGAAAGGATCACCACATGGCCTTCGCCCTGCTCCACATGAGCGGCGGAGCTGACCAGCCAGCGCTTGAGGTAGAACAGCGGCAGTGCCTTGTCCCGTACGATCACCACTTCCTGGCCGTCCACCACGTTGGTGCGCGACAGGTCGAGGTGGAAAATCTCGTTGACGTTGACCAGCGGGAAGGCGAACGCCTGGTTGCCCAGCATCACCATCAGGGTCGGCATGATCGCCAGGGTCAGCGGAACCTTGATGACGATCTTCGAGCCCTGGCCCTTGGTCGAGTAGATATTGATCGAACCGTTGAGCTGGGAAATCTTGGTTTTCACCACGTCCATGCCCACGCCACGGCCCGACACGTCGGAAATCTCGGTCTTGGTCGAGAAACCCGGGGCGAAGATCAGGTTGTAGCACTCGGTGTCGCTCAGGCGGTCAGCGGCATCCTTGTCCATCACACCGCGTTTCACCGCGATGGAACGCAGCACGTTAGGGTCCATGCCTTTGCCGTCGTCGGAGATCGACAGCAGGATGTGGTCGCCTTCCTGCTCGGCGGCCAGGATCACCTTGCCGCTGCGGACCTTGCCCGAGGCTTCGCGTTCTTCCGGCGACTCGATGCCGTGGTCGACCGCGTTGCGCACCAAGTGGACCAGCGGGTCGGCCAGGGCCTCGACAAGGTTCTTGTCGAGGTCGGTTTCTTCACCCACCAGTTCCAGGTTGATTTCTTTCTTGAGCTGGCGAGCCAGGTCGCGGACCAGGCGCGGGAAGCGCCCGAAGACTTTCTTGATCGGCTGCATCCGGGTCTTCATGACCGCGGTCTGCAGGTCCGCCGTGACCACGTCGAGGTTCGACACGGCCTTGGACATGGCTTCATCCTGGCTGTTGAGGCCCAGGCGCACCAGACGGTTACGCACCAGCACCAGTTCGCCGACCATGTTCATGATCTCGTCCAGGCGCGCGGTATCGACCCGAACGGTGGTCTCGGCTTCGCTGGCCGGCTTTTCCGCTGGCGCAGCCGCCGCAGCACGGGCGGGCGCCGGAGCAGCAGCGGCGGGCTTGGCGGGTTCGGCCTTCGGTTCCGGTGCCTTGGCAGCGGGTTTGGGCGCAGCCTTGGCCGCCGGTGCAGCCGCTGCGGCAGCGGCAGCAGGCGCAGCAGAAGCGGTACCGACTTCGCTGAACTTGCCCTTGCCATGCAACTCGTCGAGCAGTGATTCGAATTCGTGATCGCTGATCAGGTCGCTGCCCGCGGTAGCAGCGGCAGGCTTGGCAGGTGTCGGCACCGAAGCGATGGCTGAATCCAGCGCGTCAACGGCAAAGGTGCCCTTGCCATGCAACTGATCGAGCAAGGCTTCGAATTCGTCGTCGGTGATGTCCGAGCTGTCGCCCGCGGCTTTCGGGGCGGCCGGAGCCGTCGGCGGCACGACCGCATCCGGCGCGAACTGGCCCTTGCCGTGGAGCTGGTCGAGCAGTGACTCGAACTCGGCATCGGTGATTTCATCGCTGGCCACCCCATCGGCGACCGGTGCAGCAGGTGCAGCCGGAGCGACCGGCGCCTCGGCCTGGGCCTTGACGGTATTCAGGGAGTCCAGCAGTTGTTCGAATTCGTTATCGGTGATGTCGCCCGATGCCTCGGCGACCGGTTCTTCAACCGCAGGCTCGGCAACCGGAGCCGCTTCGTCAGCCGATTGTGGCTCGGCCAGGCGCGCCAGCGCAGCGAGCAGTTCGGGGGTGGCAGCGGTGATCGGCGAGCGCTCACGCACTTCGCTGAACATGCTGTTGACCGCATCCAGCGCTTCAAGCACCACGTCCATCAGTTCCGAATCAACGCGACGCTCACCCTTGCGCAGGATGTCGAACACGTTTTCGGCAATGTGACAGCACTCCACCAACTCGTTGAGCTGGAGGAAGCCGGCGCCTCCTTTTACAGTGTGGAAACCGCGAAAAATTGCATTGAGCAGATCCGCATCATCTGGTCGGCTTTCCAGCTCGACCAGCTGTTCGGACAGTTGCTCTAGAATCTCGCCGGCCTCAACCAGGAAATCCTGAAGGATCTCTTCATCGGCGCCGAAGCTCATTAATGGCTGCTCCTAAAACAGGGCTAAAACTCAGAATCCAAGGCTGGACAGCAAATCGTCCACATCGTCCTGACCGGACATAACGTCTTCTCTTTTATCGGCATGAATCTGCGGACCTTCACCCTGAGAGAGATGTTTTTGTGGATCTTTTTCAGCGAGCATCGCTTCACGGTCGTGTTCGATGCCTGCAAAGCGGTCGACCTGGCTGGCCATCAACACCAGTTTGAGCAGGTTGCTTTCGACTTCGGTGACCAACTGGGTCACACGCTTGATCACCTGGCCGGTCAGGTCCTGATAGTCCTGAGCCAGCAGGATGTCGTTGAGGTTGCTGGCCACGGCGCGGTTCTCGTTGCTGCTGCGCGTCAGGAAACCGTCGACCCGACGGGCCAGCTCCCGAAACTCTTCAGCGCCGACTTCGCGCCGCATGAACCGACCCCAGTCGGTGCTCAAGGCCTGGGCTTCGTCGCTCAGGCCGTTGACCAGGGGCGTTGCGCTTTCCACCAGGTCCATGGTGCGGTTGGCCGCAGCCTCGGTCAGCTTGACCACATAACCCAGACGCTCGGTGGCGTCGGTGATCTGCGAGACTTCCTCGGCCTGCGGCATATTCGGGTCGATCTGGAAATTGACAATCGCACTGTGCAATTCACGCGTGAGCTTGCCCACCTCCTGATACAGACCGCGGTCACGGGTCTGGTTGAGCTCATGGATCATTTGAACCGCATCGCCAAAGCGACCTTTTTCAAGGCTGTCGACCAGTTCGCGGGCATGTTTTTTCAGGGTCGATTCGAAATCGCCCATTGAAGATTCGTTATCCATAGCTCCCCCGTGGCGCCGTTAACCGATGCGTTCGAAGATTTTTTCGATCTTCTCTTTCAACGCCTGGGCCGTGAAGGGTTTGACCACATAGCCGTTTACACCGGCCTGGGCCGCTTCGATGATCTGCTCGCGCTTGGCTTCGGCAGTGACCATCAGCACCGGCAGATGCTTGAGTTTTTCGTCGGCACGCACCTGGCGCAACAGGTCGATACCGGTCATGCCCGGCATGTTCCAGTCGGTGACCAGGAAATCGAAGTTGCCACTGTGCAACATCGGGAGCGCAGTGGTCCCGTCATCTGCTTCGGCCGTGTTGGTGAACCCAAGGTCACGCAACAGGTTTTTTATGATCCGCCGCATCGTTGAGAAGTCATCAACGATGAGGATTTTCATGTTCTTGTCCAATTCGACCTCCAAGCAGTCTTAAACGCGCCCAGCACCTGGACGCGCCATTTCAATCAATCCGGCACAACACTCGACAACGGTCTGGAGCACAACGGATGGAGACTGGTACAGCACCTGCCAGGCCAGCCTCGTTCGCAGTGTCCCCACACTGCCTGTCAACGCGCTCGCCACTCCCCCAAACGCCCCCGCAAACGGGCCGCGCACTGGCTGTGTAACTGGCTGACCCGCGATTCGCTGACCCCCAGGACCTCACCGATTTCCTTGAGGTTCAGCTCTTCGTCGTAGTACAGCGCCAAGACCAGCCGCTCACGCTCCGGCAAATTGGCAATCGCATCCGCCAGCGCGCTCTGGAAACGTTCATCTTCCAGGTCACGCGACGGCTCCATGTGAGCACTTGCATTATCCTCGTGCAGCCCTTCATGTTCGCCGTCCTGCAACAGGTCGTCGAAACTGAACAGGCGACTGCCCAAGGTATCGTTCAAAATCCCGTAATAATCGTCGAGACTCAACTGGAGTTCGGCCGCAACCTCGTGATCTTTAGCGTCACGCCCGGTTTTAGCTTCAATTGCCCGAATTGCATCACTGACCATGCGCGTATTGCGGTGTACCGAACGCGGCGCCCAATCGCCCTTGCGGACTTCATCGAGCATCGCACCGCGAATGCGAATACCGGCATACGTCTCGAAACTCGCGCCCTTGCTCGCGTCGTATTTGTTCGACACTTCGAGCAGGCCGATCATGCCCGCCTGGATCAAGTCCTCGACCTGGACACTGGCCGGCAACCGCGCCAGCAAGTGATAGGCGATACGCTTGACCAGTGGCGCGTAACGCTCGATCAATTCGTATTGGGCGTCCCGTGCCGATTTTTTGTAGAGATGGTTGTAACCGCTGGCTGTCATAGCACGGGCCCTGCTGTTTGTTGCACAAGACGCTCGACGAAAAATTCCAGATGCCCGCGAGGGTTGGCCGGCAGTGGCCAGGTATCGACCTTCTGGGCGATTGCCTTGAACGCCAGCGCGCATTTGGAACGTGGAAAGGCTTCATAAACGGCACGTTGCTTCTGGACGGCCTTGCGTACGCTTTCGTCGTAAGGCACTGCGCCGACGTATTGTAGGGCGACGTCCAGGAAACGATCCGTGACCTTTGTCAACTTGGCGAACAGGTTGCGTCCTTCCTGCGGGCTCTGGGCCATGTTGGCCAGGACGCGGAAGCGGTTCATGCCATAGTCGCGGTTAAGCAACTTGATCAGGGCATAGGCGTCGGTGATGGACGTCGGTTCGTCGCAGACCACCAGCAGCACTTCCTGGGCCGCGCGGACAAAACTGACGACCGAGTCACCGATACCGGCTGCGGTGTCGATCACCAGCACATCGAGGTTGTCGCCGATGTCGCTGAAAGCCTGGATCAGGCCCGCGTGCTGGGCCGGGGTCAGGTGAACCATGCTCTGGGTGCCTGAGGCAGCCGGTACGATGCGAATCCCGCCCGGCCCCTGCAACAACACGTCACGCAGCTCACAGCGCCCTTCAATCACGTCCGCCAGCGTGCGTTTGGGTGTAAGCCCCAACAACACGTCGACGTTCGCCAGGCCCAGGTCGGCGTCCAGCAGCATGACCCGTCGGCCAAGCTCTGCCAGAGCCAGGGACAAGTTCACTGACACGTTAGTCTTCCCGACGCCACCTTTGCCGCCGGTCACCGCGATCACCTGTACGGGATGCATGCTGCCCATGTTCGTTCTTTACCTTGTCTTACTTAGACGGAGGCCACATTACTGGCTGCGCGTTCACATACGGAACAATGCATGGCAGACCATCGATGTAGGTACAAAAAATATTCATGATTACCTCAGCCGACCTGCTTGGTCGGGCTGTGGTAGATATCAGCGAACATATCAGCCATGGCTTCTTCGCTGGGTTCTTCCTGCATTTGCACACTCACGGCACGACTGACCAGTTGATGACGGCGCGGCAGATGCAAATCATCCGGGATCCGCGGCCCGTCGGTCAGGTAGGCCACCGGTAATTCATGACCGATCGCCAGGCTCAACACCTCGCCCAGGCTTGCCGTTTCGTCCAGCTTAGTCAGGATGCAGCCGGCCAGCCCGCAGCGTTTGTAGCTGTGGTATGCGGCGGTTAGAACCTGTTTCTGGCTGGTGGTTGCCAATACGAGATAATTTTTTGACTTGATACCGCGTCCGGCCAGGCTTTCGAGCTGCATGCGCAGGGCTGGATCGCTGGCTTGCAGGCCTGCGGTATCGATCAGTACGACGCGTTTGCGCAGCAGCGGCTCCAGCGCCTGGGCCAGGGACTGACCCGGATCCACATGGGTCACCGACACATTGAGGATCCGGCCGAGGGTCTTGAGCTGCTCCTGGGCACCGATGCGGAAACTGTCCATGCTCACCAGGGCAATGCTCTGGGCGCCGTACTTGAGTACATACCGGGCGGCGAGCTTGGCCAGGGTGGTGGTCTTGCCCATGCCGGCAGGACCGACCATGGCAATTACCCCGCCCTCTTCCAACGGCTCGACTTCCGGGGTCGCGATCATCCGCGCCAAGTGCGCCAGCAGCATGCGCCAGGCCTGACGAGGCTCCTCGATATCATTGATCAGCGCCAGCAGGTCCCGGGACAACGGGCCGGACAGGCCGATGCGTTGCAGGCGACGCCACAGGTTGGCCTGGGCTGGACGGCTGCCTTGCAGTTGGTTCCAGGCCAGGGAGCCGAGCTGGACTTCCATCAGCTCACGCAGGCTGTTGAGTTCAAAGCGCATCGAATCCAGGGCCCGCGGATCGACACCCCGGGCAGGCGCTGCGGGCGCCGGCTCAGGACGACGCGGTTCGGCGTGGGCCTGCTCGATCAGCGGTTCGGCAGCGGTCAACGGCAGGCCGGCCGTCAGCGGCTGACCGGCAAACAATTGACGATTGGTGCCTGCCGCGCCCTCGCCTTCGCTGCTGCGCAGGCTCAGCTCGGCCTGGGCGCTGGCGATGCGCGATTGGGTCTTGCGCAGCTCGTCTTCAAGTTCCATGTTCGGAACCCGGGGAGCCAGCGCCGACAATTTATAATCCAGAGCAGCCGTCAGTTCGACACCGCCAGCGATCCGGCGATTACCGATGATGGCCGCTTCAGCGCCCAGCTCGTCACGAACCAGCTTCATGGCCTGACGCATATCGGCGGCGAAAAAACGCTTCACTTGCATAAACCACTACCTCAGCCGTTGGGCCCTACTGTCGCAACGATGGTCACTTGCTTGTTGTCCGGTATTTCCTGGTACGCCAGCACATGCAGCCCCGGGACCGCGAGGCGCCCGAATCGCGAGAGCATCGCGCGAATCGGACCGGCCACCAGCAGGATCACCGGTTGGCCTTGCATCTCTTGCCGCTGGGCTGCTTCGATCAGCGAACGCTGCAGCTTCTCGGCCATGCTTGGCTCCAGCAGAACACCCTCTTCCGAGCCTTGTCCTGCCTTCTGCAGACTATTGAGCAATATCTGTTCCAACCTTGGCTCCAAGGTGATCACAGGCAGCTCAGACTCAGTGCCTACAATGCTTTGGACGATTGCGCGGGACACGCCGACCCGAACCGCAGCCACCAGGGCGGCGGTATCTTGACTCTTGGAAGCGTTGTTGGCGATAGCCTCGGCAATACTGCGTATGTCGCGCACGGGCACTTGTTCGGCCAACAGCGCCTGCAGCACCTTGAGCAACTGCGACAACGAAACCACACCCGGCACCAGCTCTTCGGCCAGCTTCGGCGAGCCTTTGGCCAGTACTTGCAGGAGTTGCTGGACTTCTTCGTGGCCGATCAGCTCGCTGGAGTGCTTGTACAGGATCTGGTTCAAATGGGTGGCCACCACCGTACTGGCGTCCACCACGGTATAGCCGAGGGACTGCGCCTGGGCCCGTTGGCTGATTTCGATCCACACCGCTTCCAGGCCGAAAGCCGGATCCTTGGCGGTGATGCCGTTGAGGCTGCCGTAGACCTGCCCTGGGTTGATCGCCAACTCGCGGTCGGGGTAGATCTCGGCTTCGGCCAGGATCACCCCCATCAGCGTCAGGCGATAGGCACTCGGCGCCAGATCGAGGTTGTCGCGGATATGCACGGTGGGCATCAGGAAGCCCAGGTCTTGGGAGAGCTTCTTGCGCACCCCCTTGATCCGCGCCAGCAACTGACCACCCTGATTGCGGTCGACCAATGGAATCAGGCGATAACCGACTTCCAGGCCGATCATGTCGATTGGCGTCACGTCATCCCAGCCCAGTTCCTTGGTTTCCATGGCGCGGGCCGGCGACGGCAGCAGTTCCTGCTGACGCTTGACCTCTTGCAGGGCCTGGACTTTCTGCGCGTTCTGCTTTTTCCAGAACAGGTAGGCACCACCCGCTGCGGCGGCGGCCATGGTCAAGAAGGAAATGTGCGGCATGCCTGGCACCAGGCCCATCACCGCCATCAGACCGGCGGCAACGGCCAGGGCCTTGGGCGAGGCGAACATCTGCCGGCCGATCTGCTTGCCCATGTCTTCGGAGCCCGAAGCACGGGTCACCATGATCGCGGCCGCTGTGGATAACAACAGTGATGGCAATTGCGCCACCAAACCGTCACCGATAGTCAACAAGGCGTAGACCTTGCCGGCGTCGCCAAACGTCATGTTGTGCTGGAAGATACCGACGGCCATGCCGCCGATCAGGTTGATGAACAGAATAAGCAAACCGGCGATGGCGTCACCGCGTACGAATTTGCTGGCACCGTCCATGGAACCGTAGAACTCGGCCTCCTGGGCCACTTCCAGACGACGCAGCTTGGCCTGGCCCTGGTCGATCAGGCCGGCGTTGAGGTCGGCGTCGATCGCCATTTGCTTGCCGGGCATCGCATCGAGGGTAAAACGCGCACTCACCTCGGAAATCCGCCCGGCGCCCTTGGTCACCACGACGAAGTTGATGATCATCAAGATGGCGAAGACCACGATACCGACCACGTAGTTGCCGCCGATCACCACCTCACCGAAGGCCTGGATCACCTTGCCGGCGGCAGCGTGCCCGTCCTGACCATGGAGCATGACCACCCGGGTGGATGCCACGTTCAGCGCCAGGCGCAACAGCGTGGCCACCAGCAGAATGGTCGGGAATACGGCGAAATCCAGCGGCCGCAGGGCGTATACACACACCAGCAGCACAACGATCGACAGAGCGATGTTGAACGTGAAGAACACGTCCAGCAGGAACGGCGGCACCGGCAGCATCATCATGGCGAGCATGACCAGCAGCAACAGCGGCACGCCCAGATTACCCCGGCTGAGGTCTACGACATTGCTGCGCGCGGTGCTGAACAACTGAGAGCGATCCACCAATATTCCCCGTTCCTGTGAAGCAAACTTTTGACGCCCCGGACGGGCGCAGACGGGGTATTGCAAGAAGCCTTCCAACTTTGGCCGCAGGTAGGAACAGAGGGCGCTACAGGAAAAATCATGCCCCGCCGAACGCAGAACCTGTGGTGAGGGGATTTATCCCCGACGGGCTGCGAAGCGGCCCCTGAATCTGGGATATTCAGGTATGCCTGGGGAATTGAGTGGGTCTGGTTTGGGGCCGCTTCGCAGCCCAGCGGGGATAAATCCCCTCGCCACAGGGGCCACCGTACCCCCGCTCCAAACAGTTCTGCACCTGGTTCAACGCCTGCAATAGCCAGACTCAGGAATCCCGTCGCAAATCCGGCGGAATCGGCAAATCCTTGAGTGGCTCGGGGCGTTTGCCCTTGCCGGCGCGGTGTTGGCGGATCTGGTAGACGTAGGCCAGCACTTGGGCCACAGCCAGGTACAGGCCGCCAGGGATTTCCTGATCGAGTTCGGTGGAGTAGTAAATCGATCGCGCCAGGGCCGGGGATTCGAGCAACATCACTTCATTGGCCACGGCGATTTCACGGATTTTCAGTGCCAGGAAGTCACTGCCCTTGGCCAGCAACACCGGAGCGTTGCCTTTCTCGGGGTCGTACTTGAGGGCAACGGCGTAGTGAGTCGGGTTGGTGATGACCACATCGGCGTCGGGGATCGCCGCCATCATCCGCCGCTGGGACACCTCGCGCTGCAACTGACGGATCCGCTGCTTGACCTCCGGCTTGCCCTCCTGGTCCTTGTGCTCGTCGCGTATCTCCTGCTTGGTCATCATCAACTTCTGCTTGCTCTGATACAGCTGGATCGGCACGTCGATGGCGGCGATCAGGATCAGGCCGCAGGCCATCCACAATGTGCTCCAGCCCACCAGCTGCACACTATGGATAATGGCCTGCTCCAGAGGCTCATGGGCGATGCGCAACAGGTCGTCAATGTCGGACTGCAAGACGGTGAGCGCCACAAACAGAATCAGCAGGAATTTCCCAAAAGCCTTGAGCAGCTCCATCAGCGCCGTAGTAGAAAACATACGTTTGATGCCGGCGGCCGGATTCATCCGACTGAATTTAGGGGCCAAGCTCTTGCCGGCGAACAGCCAGCCACCGAGGGAAATAGGGCCGATGATGGCAGCCAACAACAAGAAGAGCAGGACTGGCTGTACCGACAGAATCGCAATTTTCCCCGAGTGCAGCAGATACTGCCCCATCGCTCCCGGACTCAGCAGCACTTCACGGGGCAGGGAGAAATTCAGCCGCATGATTTCCAGCAAGTCCAAAGCCAACCCACCACCATAAATCAGCAACCCACCCGCCCCGGCCAGCATCACCGCCAGCGTGTTGAGCTCCTTGGATCGGGCAATCTCACCCTTTTCCCGGGACTCGCGCAGGCGTTTTTCCGTGGGGTCTTCTGTCTTGTCCTGACCACTCTCGCTCTCGGCCATGGTTCAGCGCGCCTGTGCCATGTCGCGTAAAAGCTGCAAGGCCTGGGTGGCCAGCGGCTGATACTGGTTGAGGATATCCCCCAGGCTGACCCAGAAAATCACCATGCCCAGCACAAGGGTGAGCGGGAAACCAATGGAGAAAATATTCAACTGCGGCGCCGCGCGGGTCATCACGCCAAACGCGATGTTGACGATCAGCAACGCGGTGATTGCCGGCAATACCAGCACCATCGCCGCACCCAGGACCCAGCCGAGCTTGCCGGCGATTTCCCAGAAATGATTGACCAGCAACGCACTGCCCACCGGCATCGTGGTGAAACTCTCGGTCAACACCTCGAACACCACCAGATGCCCGTTCATGGCGAGGAACAACAGAGTCACCAGCATCGTCAGGAACTGACCGATCACCGCCGTGTTGACGCCGTTGGTAGGGTCGATCATGGACGCGAAGGCCATGCCCATCTGGATCGAGATGATTTGCCCGGCCACCACGAAGGCCTGGAAGAACAGCTGCAGCGAAAACCCCATCAAGGCGCCGATGAGGATCTGCTCGGCGATCAACATCAGGCCGCTGAGATCCAAGGCATTGACCGGCGGCATCGGTGGTAACCCAGGCGCAATGACCACCGTGATGGCCAAGGCGAAATACAGCCGCACGCGGGTCGGCACCAGGGTCGTACCGAAGACCGGCATGCTCATCAGCACCGCGGTGACGCGAAACAGCGGCAGGATGAACGACGCCACCCAGGTACTGATCTGGGTGTCCGTCAGCGCGAGCATCGACATGGGGTCAGCCGATCAACTGCGGAATACTGCCATACAGCTGCAGGATGTATTCCATGAAGGTTTGTACCAGCCAGGGGCCAGCAACGATCAGCGTCACCAGCATCACCAGCAGGCGCGGCAGGAAGCTCAAGGTCTGTTCGTTGATCTGGGTCGCGGCCTGGAACATTGCCACCAGCAACCCCACCAGCAGACTGGGGATCACCAGGATGGCAACCATTATGGTCGTCAGCCAGAGTGCTTCACGGAACAGGTCTACCGCTACTTCAGGCGTCATATCGCCCTCCCCGCACAAAAGGCCTAAACACCGCCGAAACTGCCCGCCAGGGTACCGATGATCAGCGCCCAGCCATCCACCAGCACAAACAGCATGATCTTGAACGGCAGGGAAATGATCAGCGGAGAGAGCATCATCATGCCCATGGCCATCAGGATACTGGCGACCACCAGGTCAATGATCAGGAACGGGATGAAAATCATGAAGCCGATCTGGAACGCGGTCTTGAGTTCAGAGGTCACGAACGCTGGCACCAGGATGGTCAGCGGCGCCTGGTCGGCACTGGGGATATCGGTGCGCTTGGACAGGCGCATGAACAGCTCCAGGTCGCTGCTGCGGGTCTGGGCCAGCATGAAATCCTTGATCGGCACTTCAGCCTTGGCCACGGCATCCTGGGCGGTGATTTTTTCTGCCAGGTAAGGTTGCAGCGCATCCTGGTTCACCCGGTCGAACACCGGCGCCATGATGAACATGGTCAAAAACAGCGCCATACCGGTGAGGATCTGGTTCGAGGGGGTCTGTTGCAGGCCCAGGGCCTGGCGCAGGATCGAAAAGACAATGATGATCCGGGTGAAGCTGGTCATCAGCATGACGAACGCCGGGATGAAGCTCAGCGCGGTCATGATCAGCAGGATCTGCAGGCTGACCGAGTATTCCTGGGCCCCTTCGGCGTTGGTTCCGAGGGTGATCGCCGGGATCGACAGCGGATCGGCGGCGAACGCCAACGGTGCGGCCAGCATCAAGGCCAATGCCAACAGAATGCGCAATGGCATTACTTTTTATCCTTCTGGTCTTTACCCAACAGTTCCATGAGGCGCTGGGCAAATTCGGGGCTGGCCTGCTCGGCGGAGGGCACCTGCACCGGCTCCTTGAGGACGTGCAAGGCGGTGATGGTACCCGGGCTCAAGCCGAGCAGGATCTGCTCGTTACCGACCTGTACCAGCACCAGCCGGTCGCGCGGTCCGAGCGCGCGGGAACCGACGATGTCGATGACCTGCCCCTTGCCAGCCGGCCCCGCCTGCTGCACACGCCGCAACAACCAGGCGAGAAAGAAGATCAAGCCCAGAACCAGCAGCAAGCCGAGCACCAACTGCGCCAATTGCCCGGCGATACCACTGCCTGCTACCGGCGCAGCGGCGGCCGTGGCAACCGGTTCGGCCGCCAGCACACTCAATGGCAGCATCGCGGCTGCAGCGAAGAAACCTTTCACTCAGCGCAACTTCTTGATGCGTTCGCTCGGGCTGATCACGTCCGTCAGGCGAATGCCGAACTTCTCATTGACCACCACCACTTCGCCATGGGCGATCAAGGTGCCGTTGACCAGTACGTCGAGCGGCTCGCCGGCCAGGCGGTCCAGTTCGATCACCGAACCCTGGTTGAGCTGCAGCAGGTTGCGGATGTTGATGTCGGTGCTGCCCACTTCCATGGAGATCGACACCGGGATATCGAGGATCACATCCAGGTTCGGACCATCGAGCGTCACCGGCTCATGACTCTTCGGCACGCTGCCAAATTCTTCCATCTGCAGGCGACTGGACGCATGGGCGCCAGTGTCGGCGGCCAGCAAGGCGTCGATGTCGGCTTGCCCGGCATCGCCGGTTTCTTCCAGGGCCGCGGCCCATTCGTCGGCCAGCGCCTGGTCATCCTGGGTATTCATATCGTCAGCCATCATGTTTCCTCGGCGGGCAAAAATTCAGTTAGAAGCAAAAAACCGTTACAAACTTAAGGCGTTCGACACCGCTCAGCGGCGTTCGATCGGCTCGATCACCTGCAACGCCAGGTTGCCTTTGTGAGAGCCCATCTTGACCTTGAAGGCCGGCACGCCATTGGCGCGCATGATCATGTCTTCCGGCATCTCTACGGGGATGATGTCCCCCGGCTGCATGTGCAGGATGTCCCGCAGGCGCAGTTGCCGGCGAGCGACCGTCGCACCGATCGGCACGTCGACATCCAGCACGTCCTGGCGCAAGGCATTGATCCAGCGCTCGTCCTGATCGTCGAGGTCCGACTGGAAACCGGCGTCGAGCATTTCACGCACCGGCTCGATCATCGAGTACGGCATGGTCACGTGCAGATCGCCGCCACCGCCATCGAGTTCGATGTGGAAGGTCGAGACCACAATGGCCTCGCTCGGGCCGACAATGTTGGCCATGGCCGGGTTCACTTCCGAGTTGATGTACTCGAAGTTCACTTCCATGATCGCCTGCCAGGCTTCCTTCAAGTCGACGAAGGCCTGCTCCAGCACCATGCGCACCACCCGCAACTCGGTTGGGGTGAATTCCCGACCTTCGATCTTGGCGTGACGGCCGTCACCACCGAAGAAGTTGTCCACCAGCTTGAACACCAACTTGGCGTCAAGGATGAACAACGCGGTGCCGCGCAACGGCTTGATCTTCACCAGGTTGAGGCTGGTGGGCACGTACAGCGAGTGCACGTACTCACCGAACTTCATCACCTGCACGCCACCGACGGCCACATCGGCCGAACGGCGCAGCATGTTGAACATGCTGATGCGGGTGTAGCGGGCGAAACGTTCGTTGATCATTTCCAGGGTCGGCATGCGTCCGCGCACGATGCGATCCTGGCTGGTCAGGTCGTAGCTTTTGACGCTGCCCGGTTCAGCAGCGTTTTCGGTCTGTACCAGACCGTCGTCGACACCATGCAACAGCGCATCGATTTCGTCCTGGGACAGCAGGTCCTGCACGGCCATGTCGTGTTCCTACTGCAATACGAAGTTAGTGAAGAGCAACTGTTCGATCACCACTTTGCCAAGCTCTTTCTGAGCGACTTCCTGCACGCTGGCCGTGGCTTTCTGACGCAACATTTCCTGGCCGACCGGGGTGGCCAGGGTGTCGAAATTCTGTCCGGAAAACAGCATCACCAGATTATTGCGGATCAGGGGCATGTGCACCCGCAGCGCCTCCAGGTCAGCCTGGTTGCGACCCAGCAGGGTAATGCTCACCTGCATGTAGCGTTGACGACCGTTCTGGGTGTAGTTGGCCACGAAGGCTGGCGCCATCGGTTCGAAAATCGCCGGCTGCTTGCCCACTGGCGCAGCTTCGACCGCCACTGCCGGCTTGCTTTGAGCGCTGTGCATGAAATACCAGGTCGCGCCCACAGATACACCGATCGCCAGGAGCAAACCCACCACGATCATGATGATCAGCTTGAGTTTGCCTTTGGTTGCAGGGTCTTTTACAGCTGCTGCTTCACTCTTCGCCATGCCAATAATCCGTCACTAATCGGGGTTTTCACTGTTGCACGGCAAGGCTGGAGCAAGTGTTATGCCAGAAGTGGCAAGAGAGAAGATGGCGGGCCGGATGCAATCTTTGATCGCCCTGAAACCAATGTGGGAGCGAGCTTGCTCGCGATAGCGAAGGATCAGTTACCTGCAAGGTAACTGACAAGCCGCTATCGCGAGCAAGCTCGCTCCCACTGAGGGGGGGGCTGTGACATCAGGCGTAGTAGTCGACCGCACTGGAGCCAATGACGCTGGTGGTACTGGCCGCCACTTCCGCAACGCTGGCCGGCAGGTGTTCATCCGCCGAGTCCACTCGCCCACCGGACGACGTCGTGCGCCCGGCCTGGGCTTGCTGCTGGGCCTGCTGCCCCTGGTTCTGCGAGCCTCGGGATTGATCGGACACGCTGACATCGACCTGGCCCATGCCCTGCTGGGCGAAACTGTCCCGCAAGCGATGCATCTGACCCTCGAGAGCTTCGCGAACGCCGGAGTGGGCACTCATGAACGTGACCTGGGTCTGCTGGTCCGGAACCATGTTCACCCGGATATCCAGGCGTCCGAGTTCGGCGGGTTGCAGCTGGATGTCGGCCGCCTTGAGATTGACGCTGGACAGGTACATCACCCGGTTGACCACCTCTTCGGTCCAACCGCTCTGATTCATCGCGATAGGTTGATTGACCGGCACCGCGTTGGCGGTCTTGGGCGTAGCAGCCTGGGTCAGTGCGGCCAGGCGGTTGGCGAAATCGTCCACGCGAGTATCACTGGAAGCGGCGCTCAGGTCCTTGAGGCCCTCGCTGATCAAGCCGCCGAATGCCTTGTCACCGCCCTGGCTACCGGACTCGGTACTGTTCTGGTCGGCCTGCACGGTGAGCATGCTCGCCATGCCTGCGGCGAAGGTCTGCGCCGAAGTCGGCTCACCGTCGAGCGACGCCGGGGCAGCAGTCTTGGATTGCGCCTGGCTGGAGGCGGAAACATGACCGCCCTGTTCCATCGCCAACCGCAAGGCGGGCAATGCGTCGAGCGGGTCGGCTTCAGGGTCAAAGGCTGGGTCGGCCTCCGGGACCACCGCAGCCTGGACTGGCGCAACCGGCGGGGCAAGCGGTGCCGCGACGGCTGTGGTGACCTGAGTCTCGGTCGTGGCCACAGGCGCAGGTTCCGGCGCGATTGTCGCCACCGGCACCGTCACGTCGGGTAGCAATCCTGGATCAAGGCTCGGATCGACGGGTGAAGCCTCCGCCACTGGCGTCTCAGCCGAATCAGCCTTGTCGTCACTGGCAGTCTTGTCGTCGGCGCTAACCGATTTGTCCGCGGGCAAGGGTTTGCCGCTATCGGCAACCGTCGGTTCCGAGGTGGCAGGGGTTTGGTTGCCGGTGTCTTTTTTGACGGTGTTACTGGAAGCGTTGTCGCGCGCCGATTTCACTGGTGGCTCAGGGGCCGCCGCAGCCTTGTCAGGCGCCTGCTTGGCGAAGACTTGAGCGAAGCTGGAGGCTCTATCCCCGAGATCCGGGGCCGCTGCCGGTGAATTGACGGCGGCCTTGGGCTTGGCCTGGACAGAGGCCTGAAGCAGTGTATTGGGGGTAACGGGCATAAAAAGGTCTCCGCTGCACTGGAATCATAGGTACAGTCGAGACTAGGCAATGCAAGGCACGGGCCAACGTCTGCCCGACCGTCAAATCTCAGCAGTGAAAGCCTTCGCGCTCTTCCCTGCAAAGCTTGCGAACATAAGCAAATTCGCTGTCGATTTCGTTGACCAGTTTCTCGATACCGCCCAATGACGGCTGCTTGGCACGTTGTTCCAGTTCGCCACACAGCTCGGCCAGACGGATAGCGCCCATGTTGCTGCTGCTGCCCTTGAAGCTATGGGCCGTGGCACTCAGTTTTTCAGCGTCCCGTGCCTCATGCAGCACGCGCAAGCGAGCCTCCGAGTCATTGAGAAACGTATCCAGCAACTCCAGATACCCCTCCTCCATGACTTCCTTCAGCGTGCTGAGGACGTCGCGGTCCAGATGAATCTCGTTCACTTGTTCACTCCCTGATCAAGAATGGCGCCGATTATGCCGGAGCCTCCCAGAAAAACTCCACGCGGGCACTACGACCATCGTCTGACCAACTGGCTTGGTGGCTCAACTGGCGTACCAGGCTCACGCCGCGCCCCGACAACCGATCAGTGTCCACAGGACGCGCCAGCACCCTGGCGACATCAAAACCCTCGCCACTGTCCTCGACCTCTATGGCCAGGCGACCACCGTCACCGCTTGGCGAGACATGCAAGTGCACCCGCACATAGCCGTCGCTCAGTTCATCCAGGCGCATGTTGCGCTCTCTGTAATAGCGGGCAAAACCCACTGCGTCACGCTTGAGGCTGGAGTCGAGCCCCAGCACCCCATGATCCAGGGCATTGGAATACAGCTCCGACATGACGCTGTAAAGGGCGCCACTTTGCACCCTGAGCCCATGGACCTCAAGTAACAACTGCAGCAAATAGGGCATCGGATTGAAGCGCTTGAGCGTCTGCGCCCGGAATTCGAAGCTCACCGACCAATCCAGAGGGCTGGACTGGCCGCTATCGGAATAGACCGGTGGCGGCGGATTGAGTTGCGTCGGGGCGACCAGTCGCAACTCGACCATGCTGAAGTCATCCCGCGACTCACCGCGAAAATCTCGCAAGGCCTGCTGGATGTCTTCAAACAGCAGGTCGGGTTCACGGTTGGCGGCAAACACCTGTTGCAGCCGTTCAACGCCAAACAGTTGCTCGTCTTCGTCAGTGGTATCGATCACGCCATCGGACAACAGGAACACCCGGTCACCCAGCGACATGGTATGCACTTCGGTGCGGTCATCGAATAATTGAGGGGTGAGCACGCCCAATGGCAGGTGACGCGCCGGCAATGGCGTACGCACGCCGCTGAGGCTGTCATGCAGGTATCCATCGGGCATGCCGCCGTTCCAGATCTCTACCGTGCAACGCTGGAAGCTCAGGCATAACAACGTCGCGCAACAGAACATGTCCACGGGCAGGATGCGTTTGAGCTTGGCATTCATCTCTCGCAGGATCTGCGCCAGGCCATAGCCTTTGGCAGTCATCCCGTAGAACACTTCCGCCAGCGGCATCGCGCCGACCGCCGCCGGCAAACCGTGGCCGGTGAAATCCCCCAGCAGGACGTGCATGTCGCCGGCCGGATTGAACGCTGCCAACAGCAGGTCACCGTTGAACAAGGCATAAGGCGATTGCAAGTAACGGATGTTCGGCGCACTCAGGCAGCCGGAGTGGGCGATCTTGTCGAACACGGCCTTGGCGACCCGTTGCTCGTTGAGCAAGTAGTCATGGTGCCGGGCAATCTGGTCGCGCTGCTCCACCACCGTGGCCTGCAACCGACGCAAACGGTCCATGGCCTTGATCTTGGCCGCCAGGATCACTTGGTTGTAGGGTTTGGCCAGGAAATCGTCGCCGCCCGCCTCCAGGCAACGGGCCAGGGCTTCGCTCTCGGTCAACGAGGTGAGGAAAATGATCGGGACCAACTGGTCCCCGGCCAACTGCTTGATTTTCTGCGCGGCTTCGAAGCCGTCCATTACCGGCATCATTGCGTCCATCAGCACCAGGTGCGGACGCTTTTCCAGATAGACGTCGACCGCTTCGGCGCCATCGGCCGCAGTGAGCACATGATGCCCCTGGCGGCGGACGATGGTCGACAACAGCAGTCGATCAGCGGCACTGTCTTCGGCAATCAGGACCGTCAGTGGCTCCGACGACGATTGCATGGCGATCAACTGATGTCGAACAGCTTGTCAAAATTGGAGATCGCAAGGATTTTCTTGACGTCGCTGCTGCTGTTGACGACCCGGATGTCCGACTCGTCGCCACCGGCATGATCACGTAACAGCAAGAGCATGCCCAAGGCGGAACTGTCGAGATAGGTGGCTTTCTTCAAATCCACCACAATGGACTCGGGCTTGTTATTGAGTCTCTCGTAAGACTCGCGAAACTCCTGGTGCCGTCCGAAATCGAATCGACCTTCGATCGAAATCGTCAATTTCTTCCCATCTTGGGATACTTCTGTAACGACTGACATGTTCAGCTTCCCTGTCATGGACATACGTGTACAAGGTGTAGCATCAGGTAGAGGTCTGAGCAAGGTTTTGCCTCGATCATCCGACAAAATCCTGGTTTCTCATCAATAGGGATTCTGACGCGGCAGGCGCTGGGACAACTCATCCAGCAGTTTCTGTTCGCGCTTGTCTTCCAGTTGCCGCGCCTCATCAATATAGCGCTGCACCAGTTTGCGCAACCCTTCGACCCGGGCAAACGCCTCTTGCCAGCTCTGACGGGCCTTTTCCAGGTTGTTCTGGTGCCAGACCAGGCTTTGACGCTGTTGGTCGATAGCGGTACCCAACTGCGCGAGGAATCCTTGGTAACCCAACAACCACTGCCCGGAAACCCCGTGGGCGCCACGGGCGATCCACTGTTCCTGGTATTCGAGTCGAAAGTTTTCGAGGTCAGCCAGCTTGCTTTCGGCGACTTTGACCTGGCCCTGGAAATAGGCCAGTCGCTGGACGGCGGTCTTCTCGGCCTTTTCGGCCATGTCCACCACTGGCGCCAGGCGTGCCGCACGACTCGTGGCCATGGCCGGTTACGTGCCTGAGACCGGGGCGAAAATAGTCTGCAAGTGCGCTTCGCTGGCGCCCATGCCGATGTTGTCGTTCAGGCTTTGGCGCAGATAAACGGCCATGGACGGGTAAAGACTGATGGCGGTGTCGGTCTCGCGATCACCGCCGGGGACATAGGCGCCGACGCTGATCAGGTCGCGGCTTTGCTGGTAGCGCGACCAGTACTGCTTGAACTGCTGGGCCCGCTTCATGTGTTCGGCACTGATCACCGACGGCATGACCCGACTGATTGACGCCTCGATGTCGATGGCCGGGTAATGCCCTTCTTCGGCCAGGCGCCTGGACAGCACGATGTGCCCGTCGAGTACGCCCCGGGCCGAGTCGGCGATGGGGTCCTGCTGGTCGTCGCCTTCGGACAGCACGGTATAGAACGCGGTGATGGAACCGCCGCCCTTTTCCGCATTGCCTGCGCGTTCCACCAGTTTCGGCAGCTTGGCGAATACCGAAGGCGGATAACCCTTGGTGGCCGGCGGCTCGCCGATGGCCAAGGCGATTTCCCGCTGAGCCTGGGCGAAACGGGTCAGAGAATCCATCAGCAACAGGACGTTCTTGCCTTTGTCGCGGAAGTACTCGGCAATGCGCGTGCAGTACATGGCTGCCCGCAGGCGCATCAATGGCGCATCGTCCGCTGGCGAAGCCACCACCACCGAACGCTTGAGCCCTTCCTCGCCAAGAATGTGCTCGATGAATTCCTTCACCTCACGACCCCGCTCGCCGATCAGTCCCACCACGATGATGTCGGCCTCGGTGAAGCGGGTCATCATGCCCAGCAGCACACTCTTGCCCACCCCGGTACCGGCAAACAGGCCCAGGCGCTGGCCGCGTCCGACCGTCAATAAACCGTTGATGCAGCGGATGCCCACGTCCAGCGGTACGCTGATGGGGTCGCGCTTGAGGGGGTTGATCGTCGGGCCGTCCATCGGCACCCAATCTTCGGCCTTCATGCCGCCCTTGCCATCCAGGGCGCGCCCGGCCCCGTCCAGCACGCGCCCGAGCATGCTCATGCCCATGGGCAGGCGACCGTTATCGGCCAGGGGTACCACGCGCGCACCGGGCGCGATACCGGCGACACTGCCCACCGGCATCAAGAAAACCTTGCTGCCGGAAAACCCCATGACTTCGGCTTCGACCTGCACCGGGTGGTAGCTGTCGTCGTTGATCACCATGCAACGGCTGCCCATGGCGGCACGCAGCCCCTCGGCTTCGAGGGTCAGGCCAACCATGCGCAGCAGGCGACCTTCCAGGATCGGTTGGCCGGCCAGCTCACTGGCCTCGGCGTAGCTGCCCAGGCGCTTGCCGAAGCTGGTTCGCTCAAGGCGCATCGCGGCTGTCCAGTGCAGAAGCGTCCAATTCAGGTACATCCAAGCCAGCATCGACCGGCGCGGCATCAGCGCTGATCAGGGGGTCGTCCGGCAGTTCCAGGCTCAGGTCGGGAGCGGCTGGATGCAGGGCCTGTTCGTGCAACTGGTCGAACAATTTGGCCATGATCTGGCTGATGCGGGTTTCAACGGTTGCGTCGATGCGGCTGTGTTCGGTTTCCACACGGCAACCGCCGGGCAGCAGCGAAGCGTCCTCGACGATACGCCAGGTTTCTTCATGGCGTTCGCGCAGGGCCTTGACCAGCTCGAAGTCCTGGGGATTGATGTACAGCCGCACATTGCCCACGCCCAATGGCAACAACTTGAGCGCTTCGCGCATGACATGTTCGATCTGGGTCGAATCGATGGCCAGTTCACGCTGGATGACTTGCCGGGCAATGTGCTGCACCAGCCCGACCAGGGATTTCTCGATCTGGGTGTCCTGCTCGGCGATGGGGTCGAACAGGTTGAGCATCAGCGATTCCAGCGCACGGAGCTTGGCCGTCAGCGCCACGTCGGCTTCCTGGCGGACCTTGAGCGTGGTGCTGTGGAAGCCTTCCTTTTCACCCACGGCAAAGCCTTCGTTGTAGGCCTCCTGGCGAATGCTCTCGACTTCCTCGAGGGTCAGTGGCTGGACTTCTTCCAGCGGCACTTCCTCCGGTTCCGGCAGCTCTTCCACCGGTTCCGGCTCAGGCTCGGGAACATGGGGGTCGAAGCTGGGCAGCGACCAGACGTCGAAACCACCGACGTCACGGGCGCGGATCAGGTCGCTGGGTGCTTCATCACTCTTGGCAGACATAACGACCTTAGATCATCTCTTCGCCGCCCTTGCCACCGAGAACGATCTCCCCGGCTTCGGCCATGCGGCGGGCGATGGTGAGGATTTCCTTCTGTGCGGTTTCCACGTCGCTGACGCGTACCGGGCCCTTGGCCTCGAGATCGTCGCGCAACAGTTCGGCCGCCCGTTTGGACATGTTCTTGAAGATCTTTTCCTTGACGCCTTCGTCCGACCCCTTGAGGGCCAGTACCAGCACGTCGGACGACACTTCGCGCAACAGCGCCTGGATGCCACGATCGTCGACATCGGACAGGTTGTTGAACACGAACATGAGGTCTTCGATCTGACCGGACAGGTCTTCGTCGAACTCGCGGATCGAATCCATCAACTGACCTTCGATGGAACTGTCGAGGAAGTTCATGATGTCTGCCGCGCGCTTGATGCCGCCCAGGGTGGTGCGCGAGGCATTGGAGTTGCCCGAGAACTGCTTCTCGAGGATCTGGTTCAATTCTTTCAGGGCCGCCGGCTGCACGGTGTTGAGCGAAGACACCCGCAGGATGATGTCCAGGCGGACCTTGTGGTCGAAATTGCCCAGCACTTCACCGGCCTGGTCCGGGTCGAGGTAAGCCACCACGATCGCCTGGATCTGCGGGTGCTCGTAACGGATCACGTCGGCAACCGCCCGCGGTTCCATCCACTTGAGGCTGTCCAGGCCACTGGTGTTGCCGCCCAGCAGGATCCGGTCGATCAGGCCGTTGGCCTTGTCCTCGCCCAGTGCCTGGGTGAGCATCTTGCGCACATAGTCGTCGGAACCGACGCCCAGGCTGGTCTGATCGCCGACGATGTCGACGAACTCACTCATCACCTGCTCGACCTGCTCACGGTGTACGTTGCCCATTTGCGCCATGGCCACGCCCACCCGCTGGACCTCCTTGGGGCCCATGTGGCGCAGCACCTGGGCAGCGTCGGTCGAACCCAGGGACAGCAGCAAGATCGCGGCTTTGTCGACCCGGGACAATTTGGCAACAGCGGCTCGATTATCACTCATCTGCGTTAATCCACTCTTTCACGACCTGGGCCACACGACCCGGGTCTTCTGCCACCAGACTCTTGATAGCGTTCAACTGAGCGTCATAGCCTTCGCTCGGGCTTGGCAGCAGAATGCTCTGCGGACCGCCGAGGCTGACGCGATCGTTGGCCAATTCGCCATCCAGGCCGCCCATGCCTCCCAGCTCGACATCGCCGAAAGCTGCCAACTGCTTGTTCTTGCCGCCACCGGTGATGTTGTTGAGCACCGGACGCAGCACGCCAAACACCAGCACCAGGATAAACAACACACCCAGTACTTGCTTGACCACATCCCAGAACCAGGGTTGCGAATAAAACGGAATATCGGCGACCACTTCACCGCGCTCCAGGGAGAACGGCACGTTGATCACACTGACGCTGTCGCCGCGGCTGGCGTCGAAACCGACGGCGTCCTGCACCAGGCGAGTAAAGCGCGCCAATTCGTCGGCGCTCCATGGCGCACGACTTGTTTCGCCGTTGGCCGCGTTGACCTTGACCTGATCGTCCACCACCACGGCGACCGACAGGCGATTCAAGCGGCCCTGCTGTTGCTTGGTGTGGCTGATGGAACGGTCGAGTTCGAAATTCTTGGTCGACTGCTGACGCTTGTCGGCCGGATACGGCGCCAGCATCGGCTGGCCGGTGGCCGGGTCCATGATCTGCTGGCCATTGGCATCGATCAGCGGCTGCCCAGGCTGGACCATGCCGGCGGCCGCGGTGGCGCCACCGGTGGTCTGCGGCGCGCTGGCCGGCGATGGCGGCTGGTTGCTCAGGGCACCCGGTACGCCTTGCGGGCCATTGCTGGCGGTACGCTGTTCATTCACCGACTGTTCGCTGCGCAACGCCGGTTGGTCCGGGTTGAACTGCTCGGAAGTGGACTCGACGGCACTGAAGTCGACATCGGCCGACACTTCGGCTTTGTAGCGATCGTTACCCAGGATCGGTTGCAGGATGTTGTGCACCCGCTGGGTCAGCATGCCTTCCATGCGGCGGCTGTAATCGAATTGCTTGCCAGCCATGGTCAGTTCGGAGTTTTCCGCCTGATCGGACAACAGGTTGCCTTTCTGGTCGACCACGGTGATCTGCGATTTGCTCAGTTCGGGTACGCTGGTCGCCACCAGATTGACGATGGCCACGACCTGGCCTGGCTCCAGGGAACGGCCCGAATACAGCTCGACCAATACCGAAGCGCTGGGCTTGCGCTCATCGCGCACGAACACCGAGCTTTTCGGGATCGCAAGGTGCACACGGGCACCCTTGACGTTGTTCAGGCTGGAAATGGTCCGCGCCAGCTCACCTTCCAGGCCGCGACGATAACGGGTCGCTTCCATGAATTGGCTGGTGCCCAGGCCCTGGTCCTTGTCCAGGATCTCGAAACCGATGTTGCCATCGGTAGGCGTCACGCCAGCGGCGGCGAGCTTGAGGCGCGCACGGGCAACGTCATCAGCCTTGACCAGCAACGCGCCGGAATTGGGTTCGACGGTGTAAGGAATGTCGGCGGAAGCCAGGGTTTCCATGACTTGCTTGGCGTCCATGCCCGCCAAGCTGCCATACAGCGGCCGGTAGTCCGGCTGCTGGGACCACAGCACCACGGCAAAACCAATCGCCACGCTGGCAGCCAGGCCGACCAACAGGCCCACCTGACGCAGCATGGTCATCTCGGAGAGATTTTCCAGGAAGGACAGACCGAACAGCGGCGGTTTGCCGTCTACCGGAGTGGCCTTGGCCGGAACGTTATCAACGGCTGCTTCTGCCATGACTCAATAATTTCCTTAAACCGGCATCTGCATGATGTCTTGGTAGGCTTGAACCAGTTTGTTACGAACCTGGGTCAACGCCTGAAACGAGACACTGGCTTTCTGCGAGGAGATCATTACGTCCGTCAGGTCGACGCCACTTTTGCCAATCTCGAAAGCACTGGCCAACTGGTTCGATGCCTGCTGGGTATCGTTCACTTTATTGACGGCCTGACCGAGCATGTCGGAAAAGCTGCTGCCACCCACCTGGGGGACCGCGACCGATTTAGGCTGGGCCATGGCGTCCATTTGCATGGCCCGCATGTCCAACATCAACCGATTAAATTCAATACCTTGGCTCATGGTCTACTCTCTCTGGCGGCCCGCATTTTTTTGACACTTACTCAGCGGGTATTCAGGTATTAGCAACAAGGGTGCCAGCTCCATGGCGATGGAAAACAAATGCGCGCACTGCCTCATTGTGGGAGCGAACTTGCCCATCACATCACTGACCCGCCGCTATCGCGAGCAAGCTCGCTCCCACAGCGGGGTCTTATGCTTATTCAACTGGCGAACAGATAAGCCTCGACATCCATGCCGGCGTCGCGCATTTGCGCCAGCTTGTAGCGAAGGGTGCGCGGGCTGATCCCCAGGCGTTCGGCGGCCTCCTTGCGACGACCGCGTTCGGCACGCAGGGTGTCGATGATCATCTGGAACTCGCGACGACGCAGGTCGTCTCCCAAGGCGCCGGCCGACTCGCCTTCCACTTCCACCGAGGGGGCAAAGGCCGCTGCTGGCACCGGCGACAGCGCAGGCAACGGCGCGCAGGCCACCGGCCCCGCCAGGCAGAAATCCTCCGGCTGGATCAGGCCACCCTGCTGCAGGATCAAGGCCCGCTGGATGGCGTTATCGAGCTCTCGGACATTACCCGGCCACGGGTAGGCAACCAGACAAGCCCTGGCTTCGGCTGAAAGCCGGGCCGCCGCGTGCTTCATTTTATTGACGTGCTTGTTCAGCAACCGCTCGGCCAGCGGCAGGATATCGGCGGTGCGCTCGCGCAACGGACGCCAAGCCAGCGGGAATACCGACAGGCGGTAATAGAGGTCCTCACGAAACCGTCCCGCGGCCACTTCGCTGGCCAGATCGCGGTTGGTGGTCGCCACCACGCGGATATCCAGGCTGATGGGCTTGCGCGCGCCGACCCGCTCCACTTCCCGCTCCTGCAATACCCGCAACAGCTTGGCTTGCAGGCCCATCGGCATTTCGGAAATTTCATCGAGCAGGATCGTGCCGCCGTCGGCTTGTTCGAATTTACCGGGCTGGGCCGCGATGGCCCCCGTGAACGAGCCCTTTTCGTGACCGAATAGTGTCGCCTCGAGCATGTTGTCGGGAATCGCCGCGCAATTGATGGCAATGAACGGTTCGCTGGCGCGCCGGGACTGCTGGTGGATATAGCGCGCCAGCACTTCCTTGCCCGTACCGGACTCGCCGGAAATCAACACGGTTGAATCGCTGCGCGCCACCCGCGCGGCCAATTCCAGCAGTTGCGCACTGGCCGGTTCGATGGCCACCGGGCCTTCGCCCTCGACCGCGAGGCTGCCCAAGGCATGGCGTGCGACCAAGTCCAGCAGTGCTTTTGGCTCGAACGGCTTGACCAGGTAATCCGCGGCGCCCTGGCGCATGGCGTCCACCGCGCGCTCGACGGCGCCGTGAGCGGTCATCAGCAAGACGGGCAGTTGCGGCTGACGGGCACGTAACAGGCCGAGCAATTGATGGCCGTCCATGCCCGGCATATTGACGTCACTGACCACCAGGCTGAACGCTTCGCGGCCCACCGCCAGCAGCGCCTCTTCCGCCGAACCGACGGCGGCGTAGTCGTGCCCGGCCAGCACCAGGGTATCGGCCAGCGCCTCGCGCAGGGCCCGGTCATCCTCAACCAGTAACACCTTGATCGCCATTGCTTTCACTCCACCCCTGGCGCATTGGAAAACAGCGGCAAGCACACCGTCGCACAGGTGCCACGGCCCAGCCGCGAGCGCAGTTGCAATTCTCCCTGATGGGCACGTGCCACAGCCTTGACCACGGTCAGGCCCAGGCCGGTGCCAGTGGTCTTGGTGGTAAAGAACGGCTCGCCCAGGCGCGCCAGCACGGCCGGCTCGATACCGCTGCCGTTGTCGCTGACAGACAGGCGCAAGGTGTTGTCCCGTGTGTACAAGTGCACTTTCAGCCGGACGTCGCCACCGCTGGCCTGGATCGCATTTTCGATGAGGTTCAACACCGCGCCCACCAACGTGTCGCGGTTACACAACACTTCGCCGACGTGACTGTCGCACTGCCAGCGGATCGGCAGCTCCTGTACATGGGTCAACGCCGCGGCCTGCAGTGATTGCAGCAAGGCCTTGGGGGTGACACGGTCAGTCAACGGCAGCTCGCCGCGAGCGAATACCAGCATGTCCCGCACCTGGTGCTCCAGTTCGTGCAGGCGCTCTTTCAAGCGTCCAGCGAAGCGTTGCTGGGTTTCCATCGGCAATTGCTGTTCAGTCAGATGACTGGCATAGAGCAGCGCGGCAGAAAGCGGCGTACGAATCTGATGGGCCAGCGACGCTACCATCCGCCCCAGGGAAGACAAGCGCTCGTGGCGAGCCAACTGGTCTTGCAGGTGACGGGTTTCAGTCAAGTCATTGAGTAGCACCAATTGCCCGGGCTCGGCGTCCAGCGAGCGCGTCGAGATGGACAGGCGCCGACCATCCTTGAGGGAGACCTCATGACCGTCGTCGTCCCGGGGCGCAAAGCAACGGGCAATGACGTGCCGCCACAGCTCGCCTTCCAGGGGCAGGCCGAGCAACTCGCAGGCCGCCGGGTTGGCTTCGCGCACACGGCCGTGGGCGTCGATGACGATCACGCCACCGGGCAACAGGTCGAGGAGATTTTGCAGACGATTGGCTAGGCGCTCCTTTTCCGCCAGCTCCTGCATGCGCTGGGCGCTGACCACGGCCAGCTCGCCCTTGAGCTCGGTGACCCGGGCTTCAAGCAGGCTGTAGGAATCCGTCAGTTGGCTGGACATCTGGCTGAACAGCGAAAATGCCTGCTCAAGTCCAAGCCGGCTTGCCTGCTCGGCGGAGGGCATGTGTCCCGGCTCGGGGACAGGAGACATCTGGGCGACTTGGGTCATCGTGCTCTCTCGCTTGGCTGACCGTCAGTTAAACGGAACGTTGCGAGGGCTATAGCAATACCCGTGCCGAAAAAAAACCGCCTGAAAATCAGGCGGTTGGAAAACAGGCGTCAATCATCCGCCTGTTCATCTCCTTCGCGACGGCTCATGCCGTACTTGCGCATCTTCTCCACCAGGGTGGTGCGACGGATGCGCAGGCGTTCTGCGGCGCGGGCCACGATGCCGTTGGCATCGTCCAGCGCCTGCTGGATCAGCCCTTGTTCAAGGCCTCCCAGGTAATCCTTGAGATCCAGGCCTTCGGGCGGCAGCAAGGCATTGGCGGTAAAGTCCGGCGTGTGACCGTTGATGGCCACCCGCTCCTCCAGGTCGCTGCGCAGGCTGTCGACCATTTGCTCGTCTTCGTCGTCGACGTAGCGGAATTTCTTCGGCAGTTCGTTCACGCCGATCACCCCATACGGGTGCATGATCGCCATGCGCTCCACCAGGTTGGCCAGCTCACGGACGTTGCCCGGCCAGCCATGGCGACAGAGGGACATGATCGCCGCCGAGTTGAAGCGGATCGAACCGCGTTTTTCGTGCTCCATGCGCGAGATCAGTTCGTTCATCAGCAACGGGATGTCTTCGACCCGCTCGCGCAGTGGCGCCATTTCGATCGGGAAAACGTTGAGACGGTAATAGAGGTCTTCGCGGAAACTGCCAACCTCGATCATGCTCTCGAGGTTCTTGTGCGTAGCGGCAATGATGCGCACATCGACACTCTGGGTCTTGTTGCTGCCCACACGTTCGAAGGTGCGCTCCTGCAGGACCCGCAACAGCTTGACCTGCATCGGCAACGGCATGTCGCCGATTTCATCGAGAAACAGCGTACCGCCGTTGGCCAGTTCGAAACGCCCGGCGCGGCTGGTGATCGCGCCGGTGAAGGCGCCTTTCTCATGGCCGAACAGTTCGCTTTCCAGCAACTCGGCCGGGATCGCGCCACAGTTGACTGGCACGAACGGCGCTTCGCGGCGCTTGGAGTGGTAATGCAGGTTGCGCGCGACCACTTCCTTGCCGGTGCCCGACTCGCCCAGGATCAGTACGCTGGCGTCGGTATCGGCCACCTGCTGCATCATCTGGCGCACGTGCTGGATCGCCCGGCTGGTGCCGACGAGGCTACGGAAGAGATTGGGTTCGCGATGCCTGCCACGCTCGCGGGCCTGGTCGTACATCTCGCGATAAACCTGCGCGCGATGCAGAGAATCCAGCAGCTTGCTGTAGCTGGGCGGCATTTCGAGCGTGGAAAGTACCCGGCGGCGCTGGTCTTCAGGCAAGTCAAGGGAAGAATTTTCGCCCATTAACAAAACCGGAAGGAACTCATCCCAGGTTGAGAGTGTCTTTAGCAAGCCCAAAAGCGTTGCGGGAGCATTTACGGTCCCGATAAGGACACAGATGACTTCACGACTGGACGACAATGAGCCGACAGCCTGCTGCCAGTCATGGCTTCCGCAGGGTAAATTTTCTTCACCAAGAAAATTTAGGATCACCGCCAAGTCGCGGCGGCGGACGCTATCGTCATCGATCAGGAGAATTTTGGTTTCACGCCACATGCAATAGCAACTTCCCTAGTCAACCCAATGCCCGAAATTAGGGGGCAAGCTAGACGCTTGCAGACTTGTCATGCCTGTAGACGCCTTAAATCTGTAAACAGCTACTAGTTAAGTCAAAAAACCGTGCACAGTCAAATTTATGGCGCAACGGGTTCGGATTAACTGAGCATTAACCGAACAGATGGTAAACCTTTGCGGCGTTCTGTGCTTGATGGATCTGTTGCATCTCGTCGACGATCGCCTGACGCTCTCCCGTCGCAGCCTCCAGCAATTGCCGATAGACCCCTAGCAATTCCTCAAGATTGATCCGCAACGCCGCCTCGTCCACCTGAGGCTCACCCAGGACGTCTTCCATGCAGGAACGGCAAGCCAGGTCCAATTGACCGATGGCTTCCCAGTTTCGCTCCGCCAAGGCATCCACCAAGGCATCACGGGTTTGTTCGATTCGCTGCAGGACAAGACTCATGAGAGCACTCCTTAGAATTGCGGACCAGCTGGCGCGATGCCGTCCCAGCCTTCCTTGACCGTGCGGAGCAGATCGGCGACTTCGTCGAGGATCTTCGGATCGGTCTTGGCATTGGCTTCGGCCAGGCGCTTCATCATGTAGGTGTAGAGAGCATCCAGTTCGGCTACCGACTCAGCCTGGTTCTCCAGGTCCAGGCCTTCACGCAAGCCACCGACGATGCCGATTGCCTTGCTGATCAGTACGCCTTTGTTGGCAATATCCTTGCGCTCCATCGCACCCTTGGCCTGGGCGATACGGTCCAGCCCGCCTTCCATGAGCATCTGCACAAGACGATGGGGACTTGCTTCGGAGGTTTGCGCCTGGGCGCCAATCTTCTGGTATTGGCGAAGGGCTAACATCGGATTCATGTTCTACCTCATCAAAAAACTTCGGTTCGTATAAACAGCGTATCGACGCTGCGTCAAAAAACTTTAGGTCGAAAAGCCAAAAGCCCGGAACGTTGTCAAAACGCTGCCGGGCTTTTTGCATCGGTCGAAAATCAGCTGTTCTTCTGTTGTGCCGTCAATGCTTCGAACATGGAGGTGATGTTGCTGGCGGTGGCTTTCAGCCTGCCGACCAGGGTGTCCATGTCGTTGTACTTTTTTGTCAGCACAGCAGTCAGGGTCTCGATCCGACGGTCCAAAGCCAACTGATCTTCGCCCAATTTCGCCTTGAGGATTTCAAGATTTTTGGAGCGTGCCGTCAGGATGTTATCGACAGGCTTGCCGTTGGAATCTTTTTTTCCCGTCTCGGTGTAGGGCTTGAGCGCATTCTGCATGCGCTCGATCAAACCATTTTCGCCAGTGAACAGCGTCTGGACTTCCCCCCCCAACTGCTTGGTGTTCAAGGCTTCGGTGAATTTCGCGCTGTTGAAATCAAGCGCACCCGTTGTCTGGTTGGTGGTGATACCCAACTGAGACAAAACGGTGAGTTTGTCGCCCGCTCCAGTTTCGGACAAAGGCGCACGAATGGCCGCCAACAGAGAGCGCGGCAACGAGTCGCCCGTCAGCGCTGCTGGGACCGAATTGCCATTAGCGTCCGTCGAAGGCTTGGTCAACGAGGTGACTGCCTTGGCAATGGCATTATAAGCATCAACGAATTTTTGGATCGAAGCTTTCAGGCCGTCGGCGTTGGTGGCGACGGTGACAGTCGTCGGTCCGGAGCCGGCGACGAGCAATGTCATGTTCAAACCAGAAATAACATTATCCAACTTGTTGGTTGGACTGGTCATCGACAGCCCATCGACCGTAAAAACGGCGTCCTTGGCGAGGCCAATTGATCCCGAAGAGGTTGCACTAGGCGTCCCCATCTCCACGGAACCGTTGGCAGCCAAGCTGGCAATACCGCTGAGCGAAATATCACTGCCTGCGCCAGTTTTTGTCGATCCCACCACTAAACGGGAACCAAAATTGTCCGTGACGATGTTGGCAGTCAAACCGCTGGAAGAATACTTGCTATTGATCGCGTCCCGAACCGACTGTAGCGTCGCGTCGGCCGGAATATCAAGCGTGTAATCCTTACCACTTTGACTAATGGTCAGCGTGCCAGCTTCTACGGCACTGGAAGCGCCACCGGCGAATGCGGCGGTGGCAACTTTTGATGACGTCGCCAACTGAGTGACGTTTACCGAGTAAGTGCCGCTTACCGCCGAGTTGCCGGCCGTCACGGTCAGCGCACTTGTGTTGGCGGAGGTGGCAGCCACGCCAGTAAATTGTGGGGACGTCGTGCTGCCCAGGCTTTCCAGTGCGGACTGGAAAGTCGCCAGCAACGACTTCAGGGTGCCAATGCCGGAAATATTGGCCGTATTGGTCTTGGTGGCGCGGTCGATCTGACCTTGCTTGGCCGCTTTGTCAGAATCAACCAGTGCCTTGACGATAGCAGTGGTATCAAGGCCAGAGCCTAAACCCAAGCCAGGTAGAATTGGACTTGCCATGTGGGACTCCCTTCAGTGTGTCGCCGGCCTTTTGACCATTACAACGCCCAAAAGAACATAACAACAGAATTCGTGCCAATTGTCAGGCTTCCGCACTGAACAACAAGCTGTTTGCATCATTCAAACTATTGGCCAGTTTCAGAACTTCTTCGTTTGGGATCTGGCGAATGACTTCACCGGAACCACTGGCGATCACTTTAACGACTACTTTGCCTGAAGGCTCATCAATAGAGAACTCCAGGTTGCGCTTGACCGATTGGACGAACTTCTCGATTTCCTGAACGGCCTTCTTCAGTTTGTCCTGTTCAGCAGCAGCATCCTTAGGGGCTTCTTTGACCGGAGCTACCACAGCAACCTCGGCCCGAGGCTTCTCCACGGGCTTATCGGCCACACTGGGCGCCGGTTTCGCCGCCGGATAAGACAAGTTCAGCTTCACGCTCATATCCATGTCCATCACCTCTTGAACGGAAAAAGCGAGAGAGTACGCAAGCGCACTCCCCCGCTAAAACTCATCCAGCTATTACTGAAGCAGCTTCAGTACAGCGGATGGCAACTGGTTGGCCTGGGCCAGAACCGAAGTGGAAGCTTGTTGCAGAGTCTGCTGCTTGGTCAGCTGGGCAGTTTCGGCAGCGAAGTCGGTGTCTTGTACGCGACCCAGTGCAGCGGCGGCGTTCTCGTTCACGTTCTGCAGGTTGGAGATGGTGCTAGTCAGACGGTTCTGTGCGGCACCGAGGTCGGCACGGCTGGAGTTGATGGTTGCCAGAGCAGCATCGATTGCAACGATTGCAGCAGAGGTGCTGGCTTCTGCAGTGGTGCTGTCGCTACCGGTGATGGCGATGGCAGCGGAGTCAACACTCAGCGTTGCAGCATCGAAGCCACTGTCCAGAGTCAAAGTGATCTGGTTGGTAGCACCGGTGTTGGAACCGACCTGGAAGGTCATAGTGCCAGCGGAACCGTCGATCAGGTTCTTACCGTTCAGGTTGGTCGACTCAGCGATACGGGTCAGTTCGTCCGACATCTGAGCAAATTCTTTGTTCAGTGCTTCACGGTCAGCGGTACCGTTGGAGTCGTTTCGTGCCTGGACAGCCAGTTCACGCATACGCTGCAGGATGTTGGTGGATTCCTGCAGAGCGCCTTCAGCGGTCTGAGCGATGGAGATACCGTCGTTGGCGTTCTTGATCGCAACAGTCTGACCGCGAATTTGCGAAGTCATACGGGTAGCGATTTGCAGGCCGGCGGCGTCGTCTTTGGCGCTGTTGATTTTCAGGCCGGAAGACAGACGGGTCATCGAAGTGGACAGAGCATCGGAAGCCCGGTTCAGGTTCTTCTGAACGTTCAACGATGTGACGTTGGTGTTTACTGTTAAAGCCATGACGAATTCCTCGTTGGTTGGGTACTGCGGCTTCCGGCCCTGGCAACCGCCGGGTGTGGCCTAGAGAACCTTCGTAATAGTTATCGTCGTAATCGGAACTTGCTTTAGCAGAATTTTCAAAAATTTTGCCATCAGGATGCCATCCCTCGTAAATCAAGGACTTGGCTGCGAGTAAAGGGTGGAAAAATGGCGCCAGGGAAACGCCGCTGGCGTCGCTTGAGGCGAATGGCAGCGGCGCAGCGGCAAAAATCAGAACGACTGATCAGCGGTCAGCAATTGACCCCATTCGTACTCCAGATAATCGGCCAAGGAGATCCAGTTCTGCGCTTGCTGATCACCTAGCATCAAGGCAAGTAGCGTGTTCCATGACGAGGGGACATCGCCCGGCATCGATTCAACCAAGGGCTGAGCCGATTCGATCAACACGACCATTGCCAACCCCGCCTCAACGTCCCTCCCGAGACGAAACAGGCGTGCGCATTCGCGGGCGTCATCAACCACTCCTTGAAGCGGGTTCATTGAACATACTCCGGGTGGAAATCAGTGCCCGCAATCATAGCCCCGTCCCGACTGCTGTTATGGAAACGCACCTGGGGGTTACCGGCAATAAAACGCTCCAGCTCGCAGAGGTAACTGCGGAAGTTGAGCTGGGTCTTGACTCGCCGGCCATACCCATCGAGCACCCAATGCCTGGATGCACCCAATTGCGGTCCCAAGTCACCGTCCCCCCAACCTGCATGAGTCTTGTCATGGGGAAAGGCAAAATCAGCACCGAAGAGCGTGACCTGCGCAGCCCCCATTTTCACCGCCAGATCGACAGCCGGATGAATCACGCTGCCGCCTACATGGAGTTCGGCCCGGCGCAACAGTCCCCGCATCTGAAGGTAGATGGGACTCGAAGAGTAACCGGCGTAACGCGGCCCCTGCCAAGCCCCGATCACCAACGGGTCGGCCATCGGCAGATAGACCAGGGCAATGGCGTCCGTACTTTCGGATGGAAGATGACGCGCCGAGATACGCTGGTCGATGCTGACCACGATATCCGGGGTAATGCCACGATCGATCAACGGTCGGTAAGCAGTATCGACACAAATCAGCAACGGTCGCTCGGTTTGTTTGCTCAGACGACGCAGTTTCTCGAAGTGCTGCTCGAGACTGGGGCCGGTAGCAACGACAAACGCCTCACGCCCGTTCAAGGTGCCGAACAGCTCGGCAACGTCACGATCTTCACGCACAAGACTGAAAGTCGACTGCAAGCGCTCGACAATCTCAGGGGACTGCGGATCGAACGCGCGGTTAGTGAAGTCCAGATGAATTTCACTGATCAACCGATCACGAATCTTGGCGCTGTAATCATCGGCCAGCACCAATTCGGCGGGAAGAGCGAAAAATGGCAGTTGGATTTCTGTGAGATCACCGGCATAGAGCAACGCCACTCTCGGATCGGCAAGCCAGGGAGATTGATCCAGCACCTGCAGCACCAGGGCGAATACCGCACCGTTGAGGACATGCACAAATAACCGTTCAAGTCCGGCCCGCTCCAGCAAGCGATTCTGCAGATCGCCGAGCCCGGTACCGTAGACATGCACAATGGAGGCATCCAACGCCACACTGGCGGCTTGCTGGTCCGCCTCGGCGAGACGGTCATGCCGGCTGGTCAGTTGGATACCATTGACGCTCAACGTCGACCCAAGCCCCTCTACCAGATCGACTTGCAATCCACCGACATCCTCCATCGACAAGCGCTCAGCCAAGACTGGCCAACGCTGCTGGATTATTTGGAGATTGCGCTCGAAGAACTCGCTCATGGTGTCTCGCTTTCGCGTCAGGCAAAAAAATAGCGTTCAAGGTTACACCTTGGACGCCATTTTTGTGCCTGGGTTTTATTGGCTCACGCGCGATGGATGATCGCCGAGCCCCATGACAGACCTACGCCGAAGCCACTCAACGCCACCCGTTTCCAGTCGGAATCGAGCACATGCTTCTCCAGCAGCAGTGGAATGCTAGACGACACGGTGTTGCCGGTCTCGACCATGTCCTTGATGAACTTCTCCGGCTCGCCCTCGAAACGTCGCGCCACGGCATCGACAATTGCCGCGCTGCCCTGGTGAATACAGAACGCATCGATATCACTGGCTTGCAGGTTGGAATCGGCGAGCAACTCATGCAGATGCGCCGGGACCTTGAGCAGGGCGAAGTTGAACACCTGGCGGCCGTTCATGAAGAACACACCGTCGCTGACCTTCAGGTGCGGCGCACCGGAACCGTCAGTGCCAAACTTGGCCTTGCCCAGTTGCCACGGCGCATCTTCACCCATCCAGGTGGCGGTGGCGGCGTCGCCAAACAGCATCGTGGTGTTGCGGTCTTCCGGGTCGACGATTTTCGAATACGGATCAGCCGTCACCAACAGGCCATTCTTCAGGCCAGCGGCCTCCATGAAGCCCTTGATGGCGTAGATGCCATAGACATAACCCGAGCAACCCAGGGAGATATCAAACGCTGCCACCGTGGTAGGCAAGCCGAGCTTGTCCTGGACGATGGCGGCCGTGTGCGGCAAGCCTTCTTCATCGCCATTTTGCGTAACGACGATCAGCACGTCGATGGATTCGCGTTTCAGGCCGGGATTGTTGGCAAACAGCGCGTTGACCGCTTCGACACAAAGGTCAGAGGTTTCCTGCCCGTCATCCTTGCGTGGCAAGAAGGCCGAACCGATCTTGCCAAGGATGAATTCTTCATCCTTCTCAAATTTTGCACCTTGTGCGTAATTGTCCACGCCGGCTACAGGAACGTAGCTCGCAATGCTTTTTATGCCAATCATTACGGCTTCCCAATCAAAAACAGCCCAATACCACCGCTCGCAAGGAATCGAGGGGCGCCGACAAGCGGGAAGTGTAAAGGGCTATCACTGGTCCTGATAAGGGCCAGGCGCCATCTTCCCGGTCAATACAATACAGTGAAGATGCGCGTTATGACTCGCAGGTCACGCCAATTTTCCGAATAAGGCCTTTTTGAAAGGGCTATTCAACCAGCGACCAGGCCAATGGAGTGCCACGTTTGATGGCTTGACGAGCACAACGGCCCATCAGGGAGTCGGCGTACTTGGGAGGCAGTCCGAGACCTGGGCGAATAGCCCGGACGTTCTGTGCTGTAAACGCGTCGCCAGGGCTCATGTCTTGCGTCACGTACAGAGAACGCCGATAGACCAGCGACTTGCGCTCAGCCTCGGTCACGCCATAGTGCACCTGCCCCATGGCTTGCCAGGCACGCTCGGTTTCGATCACCAGCGCCGCCAGCTCCGCAGGCTCAAGGGAGAAACTGGCGTCCACCCCACCCGCCGCGCGGTCGAGAGTGAAGTGTTTCTCGACCACGGTTGCCCCTAACGCCACAGCGGCGACAGACACGCCAACCCCCATGGAGTGGTCCGACAACCCCACCTCACAGCCGAATAATTCCCGCAGATGAGGGATAGTGCGCACATTGCTGTTGGCCGGGGTGGCCGGATAGGTACTGGTGCACTTGAGCAATACCAGATCCTTGCAACCGGCCTCCCGGGCCGCCCGTACAGTTTCGTCGAGTTCAGCAACGCTCGCCATGCCGGTGGAAATAATCAACGGCTTGCCGGTGGCGGCCACTCGCCGGATCAGCGGTAGATCGGTGTTTTCGAAACTGGCGATCTTGTAGGCCGGCACGTCGAGGGCTTCAAGAAAATCCACGGCCGTCTCGTCAAACGGCGTCGAGAACGCCAACATGCCCAGCGCCTTGGCACGGGCGAAAATCGGAGCGTGCCATTCCCACGGTGTGTGGGCCTTTTCATACAGCTCATAAAGCGACGTTCCGGCCCACAGGCTGTTGGGATCCTTGATGAAAAATTCACCCTCATTCAGATCCAGCGTCATGGTCTCGGCGGTGTAGGTCTGCAATTTCAAAGCGTGCGCACCGGCCTTGGCCGCAGCCTCGACGATTTCCAGCGCCACCTCCAGGGACTGGTTATGGTTGCCACTCATTTCGGCAATGATGAAAGGCGGTGCCTCAGCCCCAATGACACAGTGGCCGATCTTGAAACTAGCCATGGAGGTGATCCTTCAAGATGCGCGTAAACACGCAAGTGTTTTGAGTAAAGCCAGCCTGGCTAAACAGACTCAGGGAGGCTCGATTGGCGGGCAATATCTGAGCGCTGAGGCTTCGTAATTGAGGCCAGTGGGCAACGGCAAACGCTTCGCCGCAGGCCAGCAATGCCCTTCCCCAACCAAGCCCGATGCGGCCTTCGAACAGATAAATGGATACGAGCGCGTCACTGCCTTGCAGGTCATAGCGCAATACGCCTACCGGTCCATCAGCCGCTTCGCCGACCAGTAGCAGGCGTTGCCCGTTGACCAAGCTGGCTTGCAGCCATTGGCAATGACTGCTCCAGTCAATGCATGATGTATCCATCGATACGCGGCGTACAGCCTCGGCGTTACGACCTTCGAAAATCAATTGGGCATCGGCCTGTTTAGCTGGGCGAACCCTCAATAATGCACCGGCCAGCGTGGCAGCGACCCGCTGAACACCCAAGCCATCGACCAACCGCCGGGAATGCTCAGCCAAGCTTTTGCGCAAGCCTTGATTGCCTGCCACGAAGCCGATGGCCTGGCGCAACTGTCCGACCGTGACATTCTCTCGAGGGCCTAGATAAACGTGGGCTCCAAACGTCGCCATCGCCTCACTATTGGCGTGCTGATTATTCGACACCGCGATGCAGATCGTGGGCAAGCCCAGGGCAGCGCGCTCCCAACTGGTACCGCCACCAGCCCCAATGAACAAATCAGCTTCGATCATGAGTTGATGGAAATGGCCGACAAAGCTGTGCAAGCGCCAGTGGGGTCGACTCGCAGCCATTACCTGCATCCGAGCCCAGGCCGGGTTGTCCGCACCGGCGACAAAATCGACTTCAAGCGCCGGGAAATCCGCCAACGCCAACATGGCATGGTGGGTTTGCATCGCCGCATCAAACCCGCCAAAGTTAACCAGCACTCGCTGGGCCCTGGGCTTGATGTCAATCGCCTCACAGCGAAACTCATCGCGCAACAGGGCGTAACGCGGTCCGAGCAGCGTTCGGCAAGACTTGGGCAACAAACCCGTGTAGGCGGCCCGGGTACCAGACACGTTTTGGTTGAGCAGCAGATCGACGCTGTAGGTACGGGTCGCCAGATCATCCACTGCCATGATTCTTGGGGCAAAGCACCGGGCAGCCGTCTGCCAGTGATGGTCCAGGCCATAATGATCGACGATGACCCAATCGAAACCAGGCTGGTCGCTCGATACCTGTTGCAACGCCGCGATATCCGCCTGCCAGGGCAGCAAGGATTCAATGGCCTGCTGCGGATCCTCCCCAGGATAGAAATCCGGTAAGGCGAACGTCTCGAAGCCCTCCGCCGCCAACGCGTGTAAGCGATGTCCTGGCAATTGGCGGCAGGCAAACGTGACATGCGCGCCGTGCCCACGCAACACGCGAGCCAGGGTCAGGCAGCGGGCGATGTGTCCGCTGCCAATGGTTGGCGAAGCGTCAGCGCGGATCAAAACCCTCATTCCAGCTCCCCACCTGCCTTCAATGCGGCGTAGAGGTATTCGGCTCGCTTCCAATCCTCTGGTGTGTCGATGTCCTGTACCAGATGACGAGGCAGGACCACCGGCAAGCTCTTGGGCGAAAACAACACGTCACCGCGCAACCAGGCCTCCCGGCGCCCCCAGTAGAACTGGCCCGCGTCCTGGAACGCTTCGGGCAAGTCCTGGGAGCGAGTGTCGCGAAACTGAGGATAGAGCGGCGTCAGCGCGCCCTGCTCATCCAGCGTCAAGGCACGTTGTACGGGAAAGCCGAAACCCGTCACCGAAAGTGCGTACGATTTGTCAGGATGCGTACGCAGCGCTTCATACCCCTGGCGCAGAAACCGCCCCTGCAACAGCGGCGCGGTGGCATAGATACAACAGGCGAAATCGAACGAGCGCTCGTGCAGTTCAGTCAATGCGTGGGCAATCACGGCTGCCGTCCCGGTGAAATCATCAGCCAGCGACGCCGGCCGCATGAACGGAACTTGAGCACCATGAGCCTGCGCCATATCGGCGATTTCTTCGTCGTCTGTACTGACCACTACCTCATCGAACAGCCGAGAGGTCAACGCGGTTTCAATCGACCGGACAATCATTGGCACGCCATCGAACAGCTTCAGGTTTTTGCGTGGAATCCGTTTGCTACCGCCACGGGCAGGGATGATCGCGACTGAGCTCACCGTCACTCCTCAAGCATTTCGCGCAGTTGCTCGACCACATAGTCCTGCTGTTCATCACTGAGGGTAGGAAACATGGGCAAGCTGATGGCCTCGGCGTAATAACGCTCGGCCTGGGGGAAATCGCCTGCGGCAAACCCAAGGTCGCGGTAATACGGCTGCAAATGAACCGGGATGTAATGAAGGTTCACGCCAATCCCGGCTGCACGCAAGCCCTCGAACACCTGACGATGACCAAGCGTGATGCTATCGAGTTGCAAGCGCACCACATACAAATGCCAGGCCGACTCGGCTTCAGGTTGCAAGCCGGGCAAAACGAGCGGCAAACCTGCCAGCAGATGATTGTAGCGCGCCACCCGTTCGCGACGCCGAGCGATGAAGTCATCCAGTTTATTCAGTTGCGAAAGTCCCAACGCAGCCTGCAGATCGGTCATGCGGTAATTGAAACCCAGCTCGACTTGTTGGTAGTACCAGGGGCCGTGACTGGGTTCGGTCATCTGCTGCGCGTCGCGAGTCATCCCATGGCTGCGCAGACGTTGCAGCCGCTGCGCGAGTTCCGGGCGATTGGTCAGGACCATGCCGCCTTCACCGCTGGTGATGATCTTCACCGGATGAAAACTGAACACGGTCATGGCCGCAAACTCGCCACACCCCACCGGGCGACCAGCATAAGACGCCCCGACTGCGTGGGATGCATCCTCAATCACCGTGAAGCCATATCGCTCGGACAACTGGGCGATATGGCGCATGTCACAGCTTTGCCCCGAAAACGCCACCGCCACCAACACCTTGGGCAGCGTTCCGTCACGCTCGGCCTCTTCAAGCTTGGCGGCCAGCGCACAAGCGTCAAGATTCCAGGTCAGCGGATCAATGTCGACAAAATCCACCAGCGCACCGCAATACCGACCGCAGTTGGCCGAGGCCAGGAACGTATTGGGGGTGGTCCATAGACGATCCCCAGACCCCAACCCCGCTGCCAGACAGGCGATGTGCAGTGCGGCCGTCGCGTTGCACACCGCCACGGCGTAAGCGGCCTGACAACGATTGGCCATGGCCTCTTCGAAATGCTCTAGGGTCGGCCCCTGGGTCAGCCAGTCGGACTGCAATACGGCCACCACCGCATCAATGTCAGCCTGATCGAGGCTCTGCCGACCGTAGGGGATCATGCCGATAACCGCGCGTGCAGGTCAGCGATCTGCTCCACCGACAAAAAGTGCGGGTTGGTGTCAGAACGATATTCGAAGTCTTCTGCCACGGGCTTGCCTCGCTCACCCAGGTTGTCGACACCAAAATCCACATCCACACTGGTAAAGCGAATGGACGGCTGGATGGTGTAGTGATCGGCAAACTCGATGGTCATGCGTGCATCGTCCAGCGGCACCATCAGTTCGTGGAGTTTTTCACCAGGGCGAATCCCGACGTTTTTGTGGGGCAGATGCCCAGCCATGCCCGACGCCAGATCGACGATGCGAATCGACGGAATCTTTGGCACGAAGACTTCCCCACCGTGCATGCGGGCAAAGCTGTCGAGCACAAATTGCACGCCGTGATCGAGGGTAATCCAAAAACGGGTCATGCGTTCATCGGTAATCGGCAACTGCGTCGCACCGTCCGCAATCAGTTTGCTGAAGAACGGCACCACTGACCCCCGCGAGCCGGCGACATTGCCGTAGCGCACCACGGCGAACCGGGTCTGCTGTTCACCCGCAATATTGTTCGCCGCCACGAACAGTTTGTCCGACAGCAACTTGGTCGCGCCGTACAGATTGATGGGGCTGGCCGCTTTGTCGGTGGACAGCGCAACGACTTTTTTTACGCCGTTATCGATGGCCGCTGCGATGATATTTTCCGCGCCATTGACGTTGGTGCGAATGCATTCGGTGGGATTGTATTCCGCGGCCGGCACCTGTTTGAGGGCCGCGGCATGCACCACATAATCAATGCCACGCATGGCCTGGCGCAAACGATCGGCATCGCGCACGTCCCCCAGGAAATAGCGCATGCATGGCGCATTGAAGGTTTGTTGCATCTCGTACTGCTTGAGTTCATCGCGGGAAAACACCACCACGCGCTTGGGCTGGTATTGCTCCAGCAACCGGCGGATGAAATTGCGCCCGAACGAACCGGTACCGCCTGAGATGAAAATCGATTTGCCGTTGAACATACCTGATTCCTTTTGCCTGGAGGGCTTATGCGAGCAACCGCGACCAGTCGACAGCCGTGGCGGTGCCCAGCGCAAAACCGGTGCCGGTCAAGGCCAGGTTCGGGTTGCGGGCGGCGTCATGCTCGAAGCGCGCCTGCCACTTCTCGTGCAAGGCGTCGGCCGCCTCCGGCGCATCGGGGAACGTACCGGCGTGCAGCATCTGGGCCTGGGGTGTCCAGACCGTGAGATAACCCGCGTCGGCGGTTTTCAGGCACAAGTCGACGTCGGCAAAGGCCTCGGCGAAATGATCTTCGTCCAGGCCGCCTACGGCTTCGAACAAGTCTTTACGGATCATCAGGCAAGCGCCCGACACCGCCGAGTAGTTCTGCTCCACTTGATGGCCGTTGAGGTAGCCCTTGGCGTCCTTGCGTTCGCCAACGAACACCGAGGCCACCCTGCCATCGGGCTTCAGTACCAGCCCAGCCTGGGTAGTGACACCACGGTTATCCATTTGCTTACTGCCGACAATCCCCACCTCGGGCCGTTGGGCCTGATTGAGCAGGCTGTCGAGCCAGTTGGCATTGATCACCTGCGCTTCGGCCGACAACAGCACCAGATACTCGCCCTTGGCCTGCGCGCTCGCCCAGTTGTACAGGGCCGACGCACTGAGGCGCCGGTCGCTGCGCAGAATGCGGATCCGCTCGCCCTTGCCTTCCAGACTATCGAGCCACTGAGCCAGTTCCTCGGATTGGCTGTGGTTATCGGCGACCAGTATTTCATGCCGATGGTAGCGGGTGCGTTGCAGCACGCTGACCAGCGCCCGCTGTACCTGCTCGAAATTGTCTCGACTCTCGAGAATGATCGACGCCAGTGGCCGCTCGGCATGCTGGTAATCGATCTGGTAAGTCAGCGGTAACGCCGAGGTGACCTGGGCGCGATAGCCGCGGGCGGCCAGGTGGCGCGTCAGGACCTGACGCTCTTGGGGCTTTTCCTCTTCCGCCGGGGCGTTGCAGATCAGCAACGGCTCGGCCAGGTGTGCCAGGCCGGCCAGCCCTGCGTCTTCAATCAGGCGCAACAGCAGATCCTGCTCCAGGGCCTGGGTGTATTCGGGCGTGAATCCGCGAGCCTGGGCCAGCACTTCGCGATTAATCAGCCAATGTCGCGCCATCAACGACGGCACCGATTGCAGCAGATCGAGGTTGACGCCCGGGCGGAACACATCGGTGAGGCTGCCATCAGCCTTGCGCTGGATTTCATCCATGGCCACGGCGCGCACGCCTTCGGCACCGATCAGCTCGAGACTGGCGCGCAGCAGGCCGCTGGTGGTGAACTGGTCACCGGCCTCGGCAAGCACCATCCAGTCAGCAGTCGATTGCCCGATGATCTGATTGACGCGCTCAACATAATTGGAGGTGCTGACTTTGACGAAGTGCACCGTATCACGCACGGTGGTGGTCGCCGGCAGGTCGCCGGTGGTGAACACTACTACGTTGAAGGCTTTGCTATGGCCGTTGACCAAGCTATCGAAGGTGGCCTGCAGCTTGAACATGTCAGCGTCCAGGTCCAGCAGCAGAATGCCAAAGCGCGGTCCGCCCTGATGCTCGGACAGATGAGCAGCGATGGAAGCGAGCTGTTGTGCGTCCGGGTTGCGCGCTTCAAGCCAGCTCAATAGACGACCAGAGTGCATGTTTTCCAGCAACCGGCGATCCTGCTGCCCCGGTACCGAGTCCAACCGCTCGGCCCAGGCCTGCAACTTCATCGCTTCATCAGGTTCTTCACTGGTTTTCAACGATTCGGCCAAGCGTTTGACCACGGTACGGTTGAACGCATAGAGACCTTGGGCTTCCCACAAACGGCTGCGCAAGGTGCGCTCGTTATCGTTGGGTTGCACGCGCATCAGTTCATGTTGGCGCAGCAGAATGCCTTCCAACTGCTGAAGCTGCAGACGACCGGCTGGCATGGCATGCAACAGGAATTCAAACTCTGTCAAGAGATCGAATACCCGCTGGTTGTAAAAAGGCATCTCGACAAATTGTTGCGGGCCAAACGAACGGACAGGCTCGCCAGCCGCCTCCAACCAGGCGGAACGAATGATCTGAGTGCCTTTGAGTGAGCGTCCCTGCAGCAGGCAGTCAGCCATGGCCGCGAAGCTGTCCAGGGCAATCTGCTTGATCCGCCCCGGCGCCTGCTCGCGCAGCGGTGTCGGAAGCGACGCCAGGAACTCGGCGAAGTGCTCTCGCTCAGCGACGCTTTTTGCATCTTTGTAGCTCAGCACCGTCAACACGTTGGTGTTGTGCTCTGAACCGCCGTAGTTGAGTTCGCGGACGGCGAACGGAATCGGCAGGATCCGCGCCTTGGCGCAAGCCAACAGGTAAAAGGTATGGCCAATTTCCTGCCACTCGAAACTGGTCCCTGGCGGCAGCATGCCGTACCACTGTTGCAGCAGGTCAGTGCGGGTCACGGCGTAGAACGGCGGCAGGAACTGATCCATGAAACGGATCACACGGTCCTCGGCCAGTTCGCTGTCGTAGTCCTCATGTACCTTGCGGTCACGGCGGAAGTAGCAGACTTCCGTGGCGCAGGACAAATACATGATGCCGTAGCCGTGGCAAAGGCCGTAGTCGGGATTGGCTTCGAGAAACTCCACCGACTCGGTCAAGGCATCGTGCAGCAGGAAATCGTCATCAGCGGCGAACACCATGTAAGGCGTCCTGACCTCGTTGACGCCATAGGTCAGTTTTTCCTGAAGCCCTTTGTAGGTGAACTGAGGCAAATGGCGATAATCAACCGACGGAAAATCACGAGCGATTTGCTCATCGCGCTCAACCGACGAATCAAGCACCAGCACCGAACAGGGGTAGCTGCTGTAGTAATGCAAGGTACGCCGCAGGAATGCGCTGCGGTTGTGGGAGATGACCACCACGGTGAACCGCTCGCTCAGCGGTGCCACGTTGTTTTGAAGCATATTTCGAACCTGCATATTTCCTAGTCCCCACAACCTGCCAGACGCCAATGACTTGAAACGGATGGATTAACGAACCCGACGCAGATAACCATCCGGTGCAACAGTGATCAGCAGCTTGTTCTGCAGTTGCTGGTCAATTTCAAAGCAGTCGTTTTCTTCAAGGTATTTCCACACAGCGGTTTTCGGGTTGTCACCCGGGCCCCATGGGCGATCCGGGAAAAAGTCAGCTGGCATGTCTTCCACCACCGTATCCATCACCACGCAATAGCTGCCCACCGAAACCAGCGGCGCATACAAACGCAGCTCTTCGAGCACATGATCATGGGTGTGGTTGGAATCGAGCACCAGGATGACTTTCTTGCCTTTGGCCGCTGCATGGACCTGCTCAGCGATGGCCGGATCGATGCTCGAACCCTCGATCATCGAGATGCGTTTGCTCATCGGGTGGCTCTCGATGGCTTCACGGTTATGAGGGCGGATATCCAGGTCGATGCCCAGCACTTCGCCATGGCCTTGCAGCTCCAGCAACGAGGCGTAATAAATGATCGAACCGCCGTGGGCGATGCCGCATTCGATGATCAGGTCAGGCTTGATCTGCCAGATCAATTCCTGCATCGCCATCATGTCCTGTGGCAACTGGATGATCGGCCGCCCCATCCAGGAAAAATGGTAGCTGTACTTATGGCGGGCCGATTCGTTGAAAAACTCCTTGGCCAAGCCGACCAGCTTCTGGTCTTGGCCTTGACCGGCGATTTCGGTCTGGCATTGGGCTTCGAAAGCTTTATGGATAGTGTTGTCGGTCATGTTCGAATCTCGCGGTTATTGGAACGAAGCGCTGTCAACGGCGTGGTAGACGTAGCGCCCACCGGTCATCCGCTTGATCTCTTCGAGGTAATTGGAATTCATTACAAATACGTGCGCCCCTTCAGGCAGAGCACCCATCGCCTCCTCGGGCGAGGAAACCCGTGCACCGCTCAACGGCAGATACCGCCCTTGCTTGGCCGGATTGATATCCACCACGCAGTCCACTGCAACACCGGCTCGTTGCAGGAATAGCGAGTAGATCACGCCTTTGGAGGAGGCCCCCCAGATCGCCGAGCCTTGTTGCGGTGCAGCCTGAACAATCTGTACGGCGCGACCGAGGCTGGCGGTGAATTCGTCGGGCAATTGCAGGGCGGGAACAGGCTGTTCCGGCTTCAGGCGCAATGTGGCCAGATCGGCAACGATGTACAGGTACTGGCCGCCGAACAGGTGTCCGGCTTCGTGTACCGTGCCGAACATCCGGCGCAGGTCATCGAGGCGGAAATAATTGACGTGCTCGTAGAACAGGTCGAACCAGGCACGATGCTCCAGGATCCAGTCCAGGCACGGCACTTCGATGTAAATCTGCCCGCCTCGGTTGGCCGCTGCAATTTCAGCAAGAAACGCCACCGGGTCCTGGATATGCTCCAGAACGTGACGCAGCACCACCGCATCGGCCGACAGGCCCAGATCGCGGGTGAACGGCGCCTTGATCACGTCGGCGTTGTCGCCCTCATAGGCCGGGTCGATACCCGTGATCGCGTAACCACGTTCCTTGAGCAGTTCCAGGAAATAGCCTTTGCCGCAACCGACCTCGATCAATTCCTGGCCGCTGAAATGCCGGGCGATGATGCCTTCCACGTCAGCGAGATGCTGCTGGAACTGACCGGAATGGGCCTGTTCATTCTGGTAGTCGCTGTCATAGCTGAGCTTATCGGCATCGAATGCCCGATTGAAAACCAACCCGCTCACTTCGTCCTGGACCAGGACCATGTCGGCACTCGCCGAGGCTCTGGCCGACTGCTCATCGGCGAAGGTACGGTTCTGCAGAACCGGAAGGCCGGTGGCCCGGTACAGCTCACGCATCATGTTCGGCTCCCAACAAGGTGTGCAAACGCTCGGCCACGCCCCAGAACGCCATGGGTTCGTGAGTCGGATAGGGGTAATGGCCCAGGTTCAGGCGAATGGCCGCGCCACGCTCGCGCAGCCGTGTTTCCACCAGCGAGCGAACCGACACTGGTACGCCACTTGAGCAATTGACGACACCATTGAACTCGCGCCGCAACAACAGCCCCGCCAGATAAGCAGTCGCTGTTTCGATTGCCAGGTAATCGCGCAACTGCTCGCCACCCGACATATCGAATACCGGTGCCCGGGCATCGATGGCCCGGTCCAGCGCCGCGAGCAGGCTGTTGGGGTTCTGACCGACACCGTGCAGGTAGAACAAGCGCGCCCACTGCAAGGTAAACGGGTGCTCGCGCTGCAGGTGTTCAAGAAACAGGCGCAAGGTATTTTTTGCCAAGCCGTACGGGTTGGCCGGTTGCGGCGCAATCTGCTCATCGAGCGGCCCGCTCTGCAGGCCATACTCGAAGCAGGTGCCCGTGACCAGCACCTGTCCTACCCCCGCCACGACGGCTTGTTTGATGAACTGATAATCGGCCAGCAAGTTATGTTCGAAATGAAACAATGCCTGGTAATTCGGCAGTCCCGGCCACGCCAGATGCGCCAAGGCATCGACGCCCTCGACCAAAGCAGCGACGTCCAGTTCTGCTGCGTGGACATCGGCCGCGACGAATTCAACTTGGTCGAACCAAGGCAATGCCCTGGCCGGCTCCAATCGGCGCGCGACGGCTCTAACCTGGCAACCGCGAGCGAGCAAGGCCGCAACCAGATGACGGCCGACAAAGCCGGTGGCGCCGGTCACTAAAACCTTCATAGCAGCGTCAACTCAGGCACCGCGATGACGAATTGCCCGCCCCATTGGCGAACCTCAGCCAACTGCTGGCTGACTTCGCTCAGCAAGTTCCAGGGAAGGACAAGAATGTAGTCGGGTTTCTCTATCGCAATACGCTCGGGCGACACAATAGGAATCCGACTGCCCGGCAAGTACTTGCCCTGCTTGTGCGGGTTGGCATCCGCCACCCAGGTCAGCAGGTCCGGCTTGACCCCGGCATAGTTGAGTAAGGTATTGCCCTTGGCTGCGGCGCCGTAACCGACCACACGCTTGCCATCGGCCTTGGCCTGTAACAGAAAGCGCAGCAACCCATGTTTGATGGCTTCGGCGGCCGGCGCCAGGGTGGCGTAGTACGCAGCGGTTTTCACGCCGGCATCCCGTTCGGCCTGCAATTGCTGTTGCACTGTCGCCAGCACTGGCCGGCGAATGCCGTCGGCCCGCTGGACGAACACCCGCAGCGAACCGCCATGAGTCGACAGTGGGCTGACGTCGAACACCTCCAGGCCGTTGCGCTCACACAAGGCCTGTACGGCAGTCAGCGACAGGTAGGAATAATGTTCGTGATACAGAGTGTCAAATTGCTGCCCGGCCATCAGCGTCAGCAGTTGCGGAAACTCGAACGTCGCCACCCCCGTCGGCTTCAGCAACGTGGCAAAACCTGCGAGGAAATCGTTGATGTCCGGTACATGAGCCAGCACGTTATTGGCCGCCATCAGATCGGCAGCCCAACCCTCACCCTTCAATTGCGCAGCCGTTTCGCGACCAAAGAACAGCTCACGAATCTCCAGGCCTTTCGCACGGGCAGCCTCGGCGGTGCTGTGGGTCGGCTCGACGCCCAGGCATGTGATGCCGCGCCTGGCGACGTACTGCAACAGGTACCCATCATTGGCGGCAATTTCCACCACACGACTATCGGCGTCCAGCCCAAAGCGCTCGACCATCTCGGCCACGTAGCGCTCGGCATGGGCCAACCAAGTGCTGGAGAACGAACTGAAATAGGCATACTCGGCGTCGAACAGGCTGTCGGCGCGAGTGTAGTCTTCGGTTTGCACCAGCCAGCACTGCTGGCACACAGCGACCTTGAGGGGTAGCCATTGTTCGGCCTGTTCCAGTTGGTCGGCCCGCACGTAGGCGTTGGACGGCGGTGACGTACCGAGGTCAATCAGTGGCAACGCCAGGGCTGTCCCGCAACCGCGGCAATTCATAGACACACTCCAGCGAAACGCTCATCGAGCAAGGGATGACTGCTGTCCCGGGTCGACAGATTATTGACAGGCAGCGGCCAGGCAATCGCCAGCCGCGGATCACTCACCGACAGGCCGCCCTCGTGCTCCGGGGCGTAGTCGGCGCTATGCAAGTAAAGCAGCTCGGCATCGTCGGTCAGGGTCTGGAACCCATGGGCAAACCCGGCCGGGATCAACAGGCTGCGGCCATCACCCGCCTTCAACTGCTCGGCATGCCAATGCAGGAACGTTTCGGAATTGGGTCGTAGATCCACGGCCACGTCCCAGACTTCACCCCGCAGGCAGGTGATCAGCTTGGCTTCCGGTTGTGCTGCATTCTGATAATGGAGGCCACGCACGCTGCCCCGCTCACGGGTGCAGGAATGGTTGATCTGGCGGATATGAAACGGCTGGCCGAACGCGCTCAGGCTGCCTTCGCAGAACAGCCGGGCGAAATGCCCGCGCTGGTCTTCGAAGCGCTTGTGCTGGACGCTGAACAAGCCGGCCAGCGGCAATGCCTTCAATGCGAACTCGCTCACAACGTGCCTCGGTACAGGTTCAACTGACCCAGCGTGACTTGGCGCATGTCATCGCCGTTCTGCCACGCCAGATGCCAATCAAGGGTTTGGGCAAGACACTGCTGCAACGACCAGCGCGGCTGCCAACCCAGCGATTGCCGGGCGCGGCTGCTGTCCAGACGCAGCAGGCCAGCCTCATGTAAGTCGCTCGGCTCGATGCGCAGGCCGGGCGCTTGCGGCCAGCGCTCGGCCAATAACTGGACGACTTCGCCAACGCTGCACATGTCCGCTTCGCCAGGGCCGAAGTTCCAGGCACCGGCAAATTCCGGCCCCTGCTCATAGAGGCCAGCGGCCAACTGTAGATAACCGGCCAACGGCTCCAAGGCGTGTTGCCACGGGCGCACGGCTTGTGGATAACGTAGCGTCACCGGCTCGTCCGCCGACCAGGCCTTGAGCACGTCCGGAATCAGCCGTTCAGGGGCAAAATCACCGCCGCCCAATACGTTGCCAGCCCGCGCCGTGGCCAAGGCCAGGCCGTGCTCAGCGAATCGCTCGGCCGAAAAGAACGACGCGGCATAAGACTGCGCCAGCAATTCGCAGCAGGCCTTGCTGCTGCTGTAGGGGTCGTGACCACCCAAAGGTTCATTTTCGCGATAGGGCCACAGCCATTCCTGATTGGCGTAGACCTTGTCGGTAGTGACCAGGACACAGGCGCGCACGCCGCCAATCTGACGGATCGCTTCGAGCAGGTTAAGGGTGCCCATGACATTGCTGGAATAGGTACCCAACGGATCGCGATACCCCTCACGCACCAACGGCTGGGCCGCCAGGTGCAGGACAATCTGCGGCTGCACGTCGGCAAGCACTTCCAGCAAGGCACCAAGGTCACGCAGGTCAGCACGCCGATCGTCGATGCCCTCGCCCACCCGGGCCAACTCGAACAGGCTCGGCTTGGTGGCCGGGTCCAGGGAAAAGCCGCAGACCTGGGCACCCAGGCTTTGCAGCCACAACGTCAGCCAACTGCCCTTGAAACCGGTATGACCGGTCACCAGCACCCGCTTACCGCGCCAGAACTCCGGGTTCAGTCCCATTGCTTCCATGGAGCCTCCCCGCTTTGCCACAGGGCTTCGAGGTGGTTTTTATCCCGCAGGGTGTCCATGGGATGCCAGAAACCGTCGTGCTGAAACGCCTGGAGCTGCTGCTCGGTCGCCAACTCCGCCAGCGGCTCGGCTTCCCAGGAAGTCTGGTCGTCAGCGATATAAGGCAGGACCTTCGGCGAGAGTACAAAGAAACCACCGTTGATCCAGCCACCGTCACCCCGGGGTTTTTCAGTAAAGCCCAGGACCGTATCGCCATCGCGTTCAAGCGCGCCGTAGCGTCCGGGAGGCTGGACTGCAGTCACCGTGGCGAGCTTGCCGTGTGACAAATGAAAATCCACCAGCGCGCCGATATTGAGGTCCGAAACACCATCGCCATAGGTGAAGCAGAACGCCTCTTCATTTTCCAGGTAACGGGCCGCACGACGCAGCCGTCCGCCGGTCATGGTGTCTTCGCCAGTGTCGATCAGTGTCACGCGCCACGGCTCGCTGTAGTTCTGGTGAACGTCCATGCGGTTGTTGCACATATCGAACGTGACATCGGAGGTGTGCAGGAAATAGTTGGCGAAGAAATCCTTGATGGCATAGCCCTTGTAGCCCAGGCAGATCACGAAGTCATGGATTCCATGGGCGGAATACTGCTTCATGATGTGCCAAAGAATTGGCTTGCCGCCGATTTCGATCATCGGCTTGGGCTTGAGGTGCGACTCCTCGCTGATCCGCGTACCGAGACCACCTGCCAAGATAACTGCCTTCATCGTCTCCCCTCTTGTTCATCACCGGGCTCGGCCAAGCGTTGTTTCGCTTTGCGGGCGCGGGGATTACACCTTCAATGCCGATCCGGGCGCTCCGATTCGCCGGAAGCGCTCGTTTTATGGCGATATGAGGGGGGGCTTGCAGGAAACGCGCCAGCTCTGGCGGGGGCGGTTTCAGGGGGAGAAGTCACAAAGACAGCCGCTTTCGGCCTTTATGGCGAGGGAGCAGCTAGCTCCCTCGCCATGGGTATCAATGCTGCACGAGGCAACGTTCAGTCCGGCAACCACCCCCACAACCAATGCTGCAAGTTCTTTCCGCTGAGCATGTAGTCCCGCAATACGGCTTCGCGCAGTTCATCACCCATGCGGTAACTAGCGTCCGGATCGGCCAGGTGCATGCGGATTGCCGCGATCCATTCCTCAGTGCTGTTGCTGCGCACTTTGGTACAAGGCAGGAAACCGTCGTAGGCCTTGGTGTCGGTGCAGATGACCGGGTAGCCACAAGCACCGTATTCCAGCAAACGCAGGTTGCTCTTGCAGTCGTTGAAGATGTGGAACTCCAGTGGGGCCAGGGCCAGGTCGAGGTTCAGGCTGGCCAGTTTGAATGGATAAGTGTTAAGGCCGACCGAGCCATGAAACTCGTGAATATACGGACGCAGAGCTTCCGGGCACATACCGAAGAACACCCACTCCACCTCACCGGCGAGCTGTTTAACCACGTCGACGATGATCTCCAGATCGCCGCTGTGGCTGGTCCCGCCCCCCAACCCACCCGAGGCTTGGCGGACGTACCGCGCCGACTGGTCAATCGACTCCAGGGCTCGGGCGGCAGCATGTTGGGCACGATACGGATTTCACTGTGCATGCTGGACAAGGCATCAGCAAGCGAAGGTGTCGTCACCACCACGCGATCACACAACCCGATTCCTTCGCGCAGCATCTGCTCGGTATTGGCCGGCTTGTTGCGCGCATGCGTGTTTTTCTTGGGCGCCTTGATGACGTAGTCGTCGAGCTCGAAGATCCGCAAGGCACCGGAATATTTCTTCATTCTCAGGATATCGCCGGCGGCCCCTTCGCTGTAGCGCCCCTGCAATACGATCGTATCCGGCGACAAGCGCTCGATCTCAACGGTCGAAGGCGACTCGTAGGCGACTCGGGCGATTACCCGTCCGGCGGCTTCCAATTCGGCCAACGGGGCCGTGACGCGATAGTGGCCAACCGCGGTGGAGTTGACCGGCAAGCCAAGTATCAATGGCAGGGCGCGGGTGCAGAACGGGTTCCAGTTGTTGCGCAGCGACGGTTCCAGGCTGAAGCTGGAAGCCCCCAGGCTCAGTGCTGGGTTGTAGCCCGGATCCCGGGCGATCTGCGGCAGCCATTTGCGATAAAAGACTTCGTGTTCGCGCTCCACCAACGGGGTTTCTTCAGATTGGACAGCGGGCGATTGCGGGTCGACTTTCATCACCGTGGCGTAAGGCGTCCAGACCACCAGATAGCCGTTTTTGCCTGCGCGCAGGCACAGGTCGACGTCGCTTAGGCCGAAGGTGAAAGACGTATCGTCCAGGCAGCCGAGCTCATCGAAAACCTGCTTGCGCACCATCAAACAGTCGCTGCTGACCGAACTCCAGTTCTGGGTCGTATGCAAACGCTGCATGTAGCCGCGCGAAGCCGCTGACTCACCATAGAACGGCGTGCCCACCGGCCCAGCCAACCCGAGAATCTGCCCGCCGCCAACAATCGTGCCTTGAGGACTGAGTATTCTCGCACCGACCACCGCAACCTCAGGACGCTGGGCATGATTGACCATCTCGTCCAGCCAGTCATTTTCGTAAGCAACCAGATGCGGACTAAGCAATAGCAGGTACTCACCCCGAGCCTGGGCAGCGGCGAAATTACGCACCGCGGCATCATTGTCCTCGCCGACATGACGCAATACCCGCAACATGCTCGCCCCCAACTGCGACATGCTCTCCAGCCATTCAAGCATGGCCGGATCCCGGACGCCGCTGTTTACGATCAGGATTTCATAATGGGTATAGGCCGTGCGCTCGATCAGACTCTCAGCGCAACGCTGCAAGGCTGCGAGCGAGTCGCCGGTCCGCATGATGATCGATACTAATGGGCGGTTACCGTTGCGGTAGTTGATGCGGTTGATCAATGGCAACGTGTCCGGGGAAATCTCGTGATCGATGCCGATACGGTCCAGGTGCGCGCCAACCAAGCGAGCATTGCCCTCGATGACCTCGGGCAGCGACAACCATTGGGCGAAGCTGAGGACCGACTCGACCTGGATTTCCGCGATGTGTTCGATGGTCTGAGGGCCAGCCTCCTCCACCAGGCGCCAGAGCAGATCATGGGGCGCCAATTCACCCTGGGTCGGCTCGAAGCCGCCGAGCGCCATGAATCGTTCACGCTCGAAAGCGAGGGTCCGACCGACATAGGGGTAGGCGCGCATCAGGTCCAGATTGAAGTCCGGCTTGAACACCGGCTCGAAGGACTCGCCATCCACCAACGCGCCTTCATCACTGTAGACGCAAAGGATGCCTTGGCTCCCAGTAACGCGCTCGGCCAGGATCAGCAATGCCGAATCACGCAGCACATCGCCTGCTCGCAGCACGTAGAACCAGTGCGCGCCTTCCAGCTGTGGAACGATGGTATTGAGCTGACTCGGCCAATCGACCTGATAAGGCAGTTGCAGCACTCGCTCGTCCACTTCGCAATGTGCGTCGGAAAGCACCACTGCGGCCTGGGCTGGATACAACTGATCCTTGATGCTATGTAACGTCGCTGCAAGCGCCGGCGCATCACCGAGAGCGTCGATGATCACAGTTACGATGTTTGGCCGAAACGGCCAGCTATCGATGCGCGCAGGCATGACGCGCTGTTCAACCTCGGTGAACCGGCGGACAGCCAGCCACTCACGGTAAAAATCGGCGTAGCTCTCACTTTGCGCCCCTACCCGACCGTTGACGACGGTGTTGCGGTTGCCCAGCACGCGGGTTACGCAGAGCTCCTGCCAGGCATGAGGCTGGTCAGTGATTTTATTCAAATCGATGCAACGCACCCAACCCGAGGCTGGAGCCGCTTCACCGCTGCGCGCAACAAGCATCTGCGCCAGCCATTCCCACTCTAATTTGGCAGCCTTGAGCATTTCCGGGGTCTTGCTCAAACGCTCCGGGTAGAGGCGCTCGATGCTCAATACAGTGTTCAAGGCAATCAGATTGCCGCGTCGCATCAGACAGACAAACAAAGCAAAGTCGAGCAAAGCGACAAACCCGGCGCCCTCCTGAATCAGCGCGGGCAACAACTCCAGCACATCGGCGCGACGCATCAGGGTCGAACTGAAATTGCCAATGAAGTTGGTTGGCGTGCTCTCGAAAATCGCCAGCATGTCGTCGCCCTTGAGCAAGGCGTCATTAGGCGAGAAGCGGCAGTTGTCCACGCGGGGTGGCAAGATGAAGTTGCCTGCGTCGCACAACAGCCGAAGCGCGAACACCACACTCACGTCAGCATGATCCATCAACGCCTGGGCCTGCATCGCAATGCTCGGTGCGAATAGACGATCGTCATCGCATAGCACCTTGATGAACTCACCGCTGGCCTCTTCGACACAGCGCAACAGGTTGCCCTGAAGCCCCAGTCGCTGCGGGTTTCGCAAATAGCGGATCGGATGGGACGGCTCAGGGAAGGAGTCGACGATCTGGCGAATCTCATCGCCAGGCGAGTCATCGCAAACGATGATCTCGATGTGTTCGTAGGTCTGGGCCAAGGCACTGAGCAGTGCCTGGTCAAAAAACCGAGGGTTGTACGCGGGGATGACGATGCTGACGAGGGGAAGTGACTTCACGGTTAAAACTCTCGAGCGGCGGGCCCCGGCCTTTTCAGGTCGGAGCCCCGGAACCGCTTAAAAAAAGACGGTTGGCGGCTCGGTCGATACCGGCTCAGATCTTGTTGAACAGACCCAACTGCGCGATTTTGCTGAAGGCCAGTTGCGAGGCCTGCAACATGGTCTGCTGCAAGGTCAGACGCGTCATCACTTCGGCCGCATCGGAATCGCGGATCGACGATTGAGTCTGGTTATTGGCCAACAACAGGCTCTGGTTCGTATCGCTTTGGGTTTCCAGGGCCTGACCACGTCCACCTACGGAACTCAAGGCACTGGACAACTGATCGGTGCCACTGGCCAGGTTGCCGATACCGGAAGCCAGCGAAGCCTGCAGCTTTTGCAACGCGATTGGATCACCGTTGGTAGGCGTGTTCAGGGCAGTCTTCAACTGGTTCACGGTGTCCAGGATGTTCTGGGTCTCGTGGGTGTTGACCGCGATGCTGAACTGGTCGTCTGCCCCAGGCGTCCCGTTCAGCGTGAAGCTTACGCCCGAAGCGGTGGCTACGTTACCGGCCAGCGTACCGCTGGACACCGGCTGGCTGTTAGCGGTCAGTGGCGCGGCGTACAGGTCGAAATCGGTGGCGCTGGTGAATTTCAATACCGCCGAACCGGTAGGGAAACTGGCGTGGTAAGCCACCGGATCGGTGATTTCACTGCCGGTAATCTGTACCGCGGTCGGGTTGCCTGGGCTGCGCATCGGAACAAAAGTGTCCGGCTTGGCAGCCAGGGTGAAAGTATGGCCTGGCAACACGGTGCCAGGCACATCACCCGTTTGCAGATTGATGTTCAGCGTCAATTCCACACCACGGAACTGGACTGCCTGCCCACTTTTGCTGTTAGGGTCGAACGCGCCGCCCTGGCTGGCTTCGGCGGTCACGTCATTGCCGAGCGCGTCGGTAATTCTCAGTTGCGTGCCGCTGGTGAATTCAACGGTGTAGGGCTCGCCGCCACGGAATTTGCTGTTATAGCTGACGCTGGACGATACCTGGCCATCGGACAAGACCACCCGCCCGTCATTCACTGCCGGCGCGGTCATGGTGACCTGACTGCGGCTGGTGTTGACGGCCTGCTGAAACACTTCCCAGCCGGTACTGTTGGTCGCCATCGACATGGTGTCGCCAACTGGCAGGTCGAGGGTCACCTGATCACCGTTGTAGCTGTAGCTGCCATCGGTGTTGCGGGTGAACGGGATGGTGTCGCCCTTGGAACCGGAGAAGATGTACTTGCCGTTCTCGTCCTTGCTGTTCATCAGGCTCAACAACTGTTCTTCGATCTGCGCCAACTCCGAAGCGTTGGCCTGGCGGTCGGCGTCGGTGTAACCGGCGTTGCCGGCACCGACAGCCAATTCCTTGGCACGCTGCAACACGTTTCCGATGCTGGTCATCACCGCTTCGGTGGTACCCAGGGTGGCCTTGATGGTGTTGGCGTTGGTTTCAAACTGGGCCAGCATCGAAGCCTGGTTGCCCAATTGCAGCAGGCGCGAAGCCCCCACCGGATCATCGGCGGCGGTATTCACGCGCACCAGACTGCTGGCTTCCTCGCTGGTCTTGACGACATTGGCGAAGTTCTTCTGGTAGTTCGCAGCCGTGCTTTCGTAAAACTGAGAGGTAGAAATGCGCATGGGCTACGGCTCCTTAAAGACTGTTGATCAATGTGCTGAAGATTTCCTGCGCCGCCTTGATGATCTGCGAAGACGCGGTGTAGTACTGCTGGAACTTGACCAGGTTGCCGGTTTCTTCATCCAGGTCCACACCCGACAACGAGTCGCGAGCGTTCTTGGCGTTGTCCAGGATCGCGCCGGTGGCGGCGCTGTCGAGCTTGCCCTGGGCGGCCTTGGCACCGACGCCTTCCACCAGCTTGCCGTAGGCGTCGTTCAGGGAAATACCTTTGCTGCCGGAGTTGGTATCCACCGTCTGGGCGGTCTGCAACCCGGCCAGGATCGTGCCGTTACGGTTATCCAGGCTGCCGGGCTGGCTGAGGCTGATATTGATACCCGCCCCCTGGGATGGCGCACCGGCGATGGACATATCGAACGTGACGGTACGCTGCACCGGCGGTACGGACGAGTCCATGATTGGGTTGCCGCTGGCATCCTTGAGCGGAACGCTCAGGCTCAGGGTGTTGCTCTGGCCCGGCTTGATCGTACCGCTGCTGATCGTACCGCCTTGGGCGTCAAGCAACTGGTAAGCCTGGCTCGTGCCGTCAGCCGAAGTCGCGCCGAACACCACCTTGACCGGCATGGAGTTTTTGATGCCGTTCTGGATGATGCTGGTGGTGGCTTCATCATAGATGTCCAGCTTGGTCGTCATGGTCGGCTGGCCGCTGGCCGGGATGGTCAGCGTGCCACTGCCGCCCGGCGTAATGGCGGCGCCCAGCGGGGCTGCGATCGCCAGCCGCTTGGAGTCGGTCATTTCGGTCTTGATGCTGCCCGCGGCATTGCGGGTCGGGGTGATCTTGAACGAATCGCCTGCAGCCGCAGGACCGTTGGCGAAGGTCAGCGAGAAGCCATCGACGACCGGTGCTGGCGTGGTCGTGGTGCTGAACGCGCCCAGCGAGGTGTTGTCAGGCAAGCGCTGTACGGTGTAGTTGGTGGCGCTGGTGAAGGTGATCTTGTAGTCGTTGGTGGTCAGCTTGCCGGTGTCTTCGATGGACACGTTGAAGTTGCCGGAGCCTGCGCTGTTGCCCAGCGAGGCGACGCTGCGCTGGCTCATCTGCGCGGCGCTGTTGATGCTGCTGAACAGGTTGGAACCAAACGCACCGTTCTTGTCGATGCCTGAAGCCTGGATGCTGTTCATCTGATCGGCGACGACCAGGGCCACGCGGCCCAGCTCGTTCATTGCAGGGTCGAGCACGGTGCTGCGGTAGCGCATCAGCCCGCCGATTTCGCCGCCGGTGAGCACCTGGGTAAGGTCCATGACGCTGGAACCGCTGTTGAGCTGGATGCCGATGCGCCCTGGATCGTTCTTGTCCGGCACCGCTTCGAGTTTATTGGTGATGTTGCCCATCACCAATGGCTGGCCGGACCCCAGGTAGATGTCCAGGCTGCTGCCGTTCTCCACGACCTGGGTGCCGGTGAAGGTGGACAGCTGGCGAATGGTCTCGCTGCGGGCGTCGAGCAGGTCGTTCGGCGCACCACCGGCATTGGAGACTTCGGCGATTTTCTTGTTCAACTGGGCGACGGTGGTGGCCAGGTTGTTGATCTGGTCGACCATGTTCGACAGGTTGCCGTTGATGTTTTCGTTCTGCGCGGTCAACTGGCTGGCAACCGAGTTGAAACGGTTGCTCAAGGCCTGGGCATCGCTGAGCAGCAACTGCCGGGATGCATCGTCACCCGGTTTGGCGTTGACGTTCTGCACCGAAGCGAAAAACTTGGTCAGCGCGCCGTTGAGGCCAGTGCCGCTGTCCGACAGCAGGGAGTCAAGCGGGGTGATCTGCCCCTGGTAGGCCGCCGCATCGCTGTTGAGCGAGGTGGTGGTTTTCAGTTGCGCTTCAAGATACGAGTTATACACCCGGCGCACATCGGCCAGGGTCGTGCCGGAACCAATGAACACGTTGCCGTATTGGTTCGACGCCTTGGTGGTCTGCACGGTCTGCTGGCGCGAATAGCCTGCGGTATCGACGTTGGCGATGTTGTTACCCGTGGTCACCAACGCGGTCTGGCTTGCTGACAGACCCGACATCCCTATATTGAGCAAACTCATGGTTCAGACCTTATAAAGTCGTGGTGGCGCCTGCAGAAGCGTAGTTTTGGTAACTCGTCATCTGCCGGGCTATGTTCGAAATCTTATTCGCGTAGTTCGGGTCGGTGGCATAACCGGCCTTCTGCAACTCGCGTACAAACTGTTCGGGTTTATCGGCCGACTTCAGCACATCTTGATAGCGACTGTTGCTTTGCAGCAGGTTGACCAAGTCATGGAAACTGTCGCGGTACGAGGCGTAGGAACGGAACTCGGCCGTCTCCTTGACCATCGCCCCATTGCGGAATTCGCTGGTGATCGCCCGGGCCGAATCGCCCTTCCAATTGGCGCTGGCCTTGATACCGAACAGGTTGTGGCTGCTGCTGCCATCGGGCTGGCGCATGACCGATTTGCCCCAACCGGTTTCCAGGGCGGCCTGGGCCACCAGGTAACGCGGGTCGACACCGATGCGGTCGGCCGCTTCCTTGGCCATTGGCAGCATGGCATTGACGAATTCGTCGGCATCGCGGAAGGCCTTGCGTGCCGGTGCCAGCGGCGGCTGGGCCACGGCGCGGCCATAAACCTGCATGTCGCCTTTCGGCTCGGCAGCCTTGAGTGCAGCCAACCAGTCGCCATTGGCCAGTTCGCCAGTCGCCGGTTTGACGGCGGCGATGGCGCGATCCGTCAGGACGTTCTGTGCAGGCACATCGGCGTTGACCGCGGCCGAAGGCACCAGCCCGGCAAGCAGACGGTCAGCCAGTTTCGGTGGCAGGGCCAGGCGACGCTGGTTGAGCAGTTCCATGTCGTTGCGGTGGATACCCTCGGCCCCTTGCGGCGTACTCACAGCCCGCGAAGCCCACAGCGGACGCTGGCCGTTGCTACGCGACAAGGGACCGTCGGTAGGCAATGTACCTGCCGCCACCGGCGTCGGAACCCGCTTGGCCACCTTGTCCAACGCATCCTGTTGCTTGGCGGCGGACAATGTGGCCGCCTCACCAGGGGCCGTAGGCTTGTTCTTGGACATCTGGCGCAACAGCACATCGGCCAGCCCGATGCCGCCGCCTTCGCGAGACATGGAAACGGCCAACTGCTGGTCGTACATTTCCTGGTACTGCTTGGCCTCGGGGGTGTTCATGGGATTGTCCTTGCCCAGGACCTCGGTGGCCGAACGCATGGACTTGAGCATCTCGCCAATGAACAGCGACTCGAACTCCTGGGCCACCTTGCGCAGGTTACCGTCGCTGTTCTTGTCGCCGACCTTGAGCTGATTGAGGCGGTTCAGGTCCGAGTAGGAAGCCGAATCCCCGCTGATCAAGGCGCCTTTGCGCATATCCACCATGGCCGGTGTCCTTAAATCACGATCAGGTCGGCTTGCAACGCGCCGGCCTGCTTCAAGGCTTCGAGAATCGCCATCAAGTCGCCCGGCGCCGCGCCGACCTGGTTCACCGCCCGGACGATTTCATCCAGGGTAGTGCCCGGGCCGAACTTGAACATCGGCTTGGCTTCTTGCTCGGCATTGACCCGCGAACGGGGCACTACGGCCGTCTGGCCGTTGGACAACGGGCCAGGCTGGCTGACGATCGGGTCTTCGGTGATGGTCACGGTCAGGCTGCCGTGGGTCACGGCGGCCGGGGAAACCTTGACGTTCTGGCCGATCACGATGGTGCCGGTACGCGAGTTGATGATGACTTTCGCCACCGCCTGGCCCGGATCGACCTCGAGGTTTTCCAGGATCGACAGGTAGTCGACCCGCTGGCTCGGATCCAGCGGCGCGGTGACGCGGATCGAACCGCCGTCGATGGCCTGGGCCACGCCTGGGCCAAGCATGTCGTTGATCTTGTCGACGATGCGCTTGGCGGTGGTGAAGTCGGAACGGTTGAGGTTCAGCGTCAGGCTGTTGCCCTGGTTGAAACCGCTCGGCACCGCACGTTCCACCGAAGCACCGCCGGGAATGCGGCCGGCCGACGGAACGTTGACGGTGATCTTCGAACCGTCGCGCCCCTCGGCATCGAAACCACCCACCACCAGGTTGCCCTGGGCGACGGCGTAGACGTTGCCGTCGATCCCCTTGAGCGGCGTCAGCAGCAGAGTGCCGCCACGCAGGCTCTTGGAGTTACCGATGGACGAGACGGTGATATCCACCTGTTGGCCAGGCTTGGCGAACGCCGGCAGATCAGCACTGATCGATACCGCCGCGACGTTTTTCAACTGGACGTTGCCGGAACCGGCCGGCACCTTGATGCCGAACTGCGACAACATGTTGTTGAAGGTCTGCAGGGTGAACGGGGTCTGGGTGGTCTGGTCGCCGGTGCCGTTCAGGCCCACGACCAGGCCGTAGCCGATCAACTGGTTGGAGCGCACGCCGGAAATGCTGGCGATGTCCTTCAAACGCTCGGCCTGAGCGGTAAAGGCTGCAGACATCACCAAGGCACCGATCAACAGCTGCTTAAGATTCAACTGGGCCACCTAGAAAGGGAACTTCGGGCTGAGGAAGAAACGGTCGAACCAGCCTGGCTGACTCGCATCGGCAAAGGCACCGGTGCCCGAATAGGTGATGCGCGCATCGGCCACACGAGTTGACGGAACAGTATTATCGGTAGAGATGTCATCGGCGCGAACCATGCCGGCGATGCGCACCAGCTCGTCACCGGTGTTGAGGGTCAGCCACTTCTCGCCCCGTACGGCAATGATGCCGTTGGGCAGCACATCGGCGACGGTCACGGTGATCGAACCGGTCAGGCTGTTGCTCTGGCCCGACTGACTGTCGCCCTTGGTGGCCCGGTCGGCACTGTAACCGGCGTTGAGGCTCAGGTCATTGCTGCCGATCGGGTTGTTGGTGGTCAGGCTGGAGCCGAACAGCGAGGTCAGGCCGACGCTGGTTTCGCTGGTCTTGTCGATCTGCGAGTTGGCGTTCTTGCTGGCTTGGGTCCGCTCGTTCAGGGTGATGGTGATGATGTCACCGACCCGGAAGGCCTTGCGGTCGCTGTACAGGTTCTGCTCGAAGCCGGCCTGGTAGATCGAGCCATTGTTGGCGGCAGCCGGCAACGGCGTGCGTGGCAACACCGGAGCGTAATACGGGTCATTGGGCCTGGGTGTCGGCGCGACACAGCCCGCGAGTGCGGTGATGCCACTCAGTGCCAGAACAGATACGAAGCGTTTCATGACCCTACCTCTTGGTGTTGCAGGCGACCCTGGGGTCGCCCTGTCTACGTGGTGACGGACGTTGTGACGATTACAGATTCTGCGTAACGAACGAGAGCATCTGGTCGGCGGTGGAGATCACCTTGGAGTTCATCTCGTAGGCACGCTGGGTGGTGATCATGTTGACCATCTCCTCGACGGTGCTCACGTTGGAGGTTTCCAGGGTGTTCTGCAGCGTGGTGCCGAAACCGTTCAGGCCCGGGGTGCCGACTTGCGGCGCGCCACTGGCAGCGGTTTCTAGGAACAGGTTGTTGCCCACCGCTTGCAGGCCGGCCGGGTTGATGAAGTCGGCGGTCTGCAGGTTGCCGATCACCTGGGCGGCCGGGTTGCCTGCCACGGTGATGGACACGGTGCCGTCACGGCCCACGGTAAAGGTCTGGGCATCGTTCGGAATGACGATCGCCGGCTCCAGGGCGAAACCGCTGGCGTTGACGATCTGGCCATTGGAGTCGAGGTGGAACGTACCGTCACGGGTGTAGGACGTGGTGCCGTCCGGTTGCAGGATCTGGAAGAAACCGCGACCGTCGATGGCCATGTCCAGCGGCTGCTCGGTGGTCTGCAGGCTGCCGGCGTTGAAGTTTTTCTGGGTGCCGACAATGCGCACACCGGTACCCACTTGCAGGCCCGACGGCAATTCGCTGTCCTGGGTCGATTGGGCGCCAGGCTGGCGTTTTACCTGATACAGCAGGTCCTGGAACTCGGCGCGGTCACGTTTGAAACCCGTGGTCGAGACGTTCGCCAGGTTGTTGGAAATAGTGGAAAGGTTGGTGTCCTGGGCGGACAGACCTGTTTTGGCAACCCATAGAGCCGGAAGCATTCGATTCTCCTCGTACGCCTGTTTTTCGGCGCAGCGCTGTAATTAATGATTAGATCTGCAAGACCCGAGCCATGGCTTCATCGCCTTCTTTGGCGGTGTTCATCATCTTGACGTGGAGCTCGAACTGCTTGGCCAAGGCCAGCACCGAAGTCATTTCATCCACGGCGTTGACGTTGCTCGCCTCCTGGAAACCCGACACCAACTGCACGTTGGCATCGATGGGTGCCGGCTGGCCGTCCTTGGTCCGGATCGAACCGTCCAGGCCCTTGGTCATGTTCTTGAGGTCCGGGTTGACCAGCTTGATGCGGTCCACTTCAGCCATCACCCGCGGGCCTTCGCCCATGGCGCGAATGCTGATGGTGCCGTCCTGGCCAATTTCGATTTTCTGCTCTGGCGGCACGGCGATCGGCCCGCCGTTGCCCATCACCGGCATGCCGTTGCCAGCCCGCAGCACGCCCAGGGCGTCGACATTGAGGCTGCCGGTGCGCACGTAGCTTTCACCGCCGTCGGGGTTCTGCACGGCCATCCAACCCGGCCCGCTCACCGCGACGTCGAGGTCACGACCGGTTTCCACCAGTGCGCCCGGGGTGAAGTCAGTGGCAGGCCGTTCGGACATGGCAAAGGCCCGCGCCGGAAAGCTGTCGCCAAACACCGGCATCGAGCGCGCCTGCTCCAGGTCTTTCTGAAAACCATTGGTGGAGATGTTCGCCAGGTTGTTGGCATGGGCCCGCTGTGCCAGTGCGTTCTGGCTGGCGCCGGTCATTGCCACATAAAGGTACTTGTCCACTGTCGTTCCTCTGCATGCCGGACGTTTGCCGCCCACTGCTGTGTTGCACAGCCTTAAGCAATTTGCAGACCAACTTTTTTCTGGCGCTGATAGCCCCGGTAAACAAAGGGCTTGGAGGTTCTGGAAGGGATTGTGCAAATGTATCGAAGACGAAAAACCGGCGGTCTCGTGCCGCTGCAAGGCAAAGGTTTACCCATCCGACAGCTGCACCACATTTTTGTGGCGAGGGGATTTATCCCCGCTGGGGTGCGAAGCGCCCCTAAAAACGGACACTCAAGTGTGTCAGGTTGACTGCTTTGGGGCTGCTACGCAGCCCCGCGGGGATAAATCCCCTCACCACAATTGATTACGCACTGGGGTCTTTGCCGACTTCATATTCGCGCAATTTATTGGCAATGGTCGTATGGGAAACCCCCAGCCGCTTGCCCAGTTGCCGGCTGCTCGGGTGCTCCGAATACAAGCGCTCCAGCACCGCTTTCTCGAAACGCCCAACGATCTCGTCCAGCCCCCCCTCCAGGGAAAAATCGCCAAGGGGTTGGCGCACGCCGTAGTCCGGCAAGCGGATATGCTCGGCCTTCACCGTGCCGCCATCGCACAGGGAAACGGCCTGGAACAGCACGTTTTCCAACTGCCGGACGTTGCCCGGCCAGTGGTAGCGACTCAGACGCTCCATCGCCGCCGGGGCCAGCTTGGGCAGCGGACAACCGATCTGGCGGCTGGCCTGGTCAAGAAAATGCTCCACCAGCGGCGCCAGGCCATCGAGGCATTCGCGCAGCGGTGGGATGTGCAAGGACAGCACGTTCAAGCGGTGGTACAGATCCTGACGGAACTCGCCCCGGGCGCAGAGTTCGGACAAATCGACCTGGGTGGCGCAGATCACCCTGACGTCCAGGTACACCTCTTCATCGCTGCCGACACGCCGGAAGCAACCGTCCTGCAGAAAGCGCAGCAGTTTCACTTGCAGGCGCGGGCTCATTTCCCCGACCCCGTCGAGGAACAGCGTCCCCCCGGCGGTCAGCTCCAGCAGGCCGAGCTTGCCTTCGGCCCGGGCGCCTTCGAAGGCCCCCGGCCCGTAGCCGAACAGTTCGGTCTCGGCCATGGACTCCGGCAGCCCGGCACAGTTGAGCGCCATCAATGGCGATTGCCCGCGCGGGCTCGCCAGGTGACAGGCGCGGGCCAGCAGTTCCTTGCCAGTGCCGGTTTCGCCTTCTATCAATAGCGGCGCGTCCAGCGGGGCCATGCGCCGGGCCTCTCGGACCACCGCCGCCATCACTTTCGAACTCTGGAAAATACTGTCGAAGCCGCGCAGTTCCTGCTTGCGCACGTTATAGATCCGCTCGCCCACGCGGTCGGCCCGGTGCAGCGTCAGCACCGCACCGGCCATGGCCTCGCTGTCGTCGTGCTCCGATTGCAGTGGCGCGATGTCGGCCAGGAACACATCGCCCTTGACCTTGACCCGCAGGCCGTTGATGCGCGACTGGTTGGCGCGCACCAGTTCCGGCAAGTCGAAATCCTCGGCATAGCGGGACAGGGGAATGCCCGGCACCTCGTCCACTCGCACCCCGAGCAACTGCGCCGCTGCCCGGTTGGCCGCAACGATGGAGCCACCCATGTCGATAGACAGCACCGGGAATTCCAAAGCGCCGAGCAAGGCGTTGAGTTCCATGTGCCGACGCTCACTGGGCATCAGTCCTACGCGCTTGACGCCAAACACCCCGGCGATGCCTTCGAATTTCGGACGCAGCGCCTGGAACTGGATGTTGATCAGGTTTGGGCAGTGCAGGTAGATCGCGTTGCCATGCTCGCCACCGACCTCGCCTCGGGCGACGTTGATACCGTATTCCACCAACAGGTTGAGAATGTCCCGCAGGATGCCGATGCGATTCTGGCAATGGACTTTGATGCGCATGAAAAGGCCCGGATGTGGATGAGAGAGTGGTGCCCCATTCAAGCCCGACACACACCTTGTGGCGAGGGAGCTTGCTCCCGCTGGGCTGCGAAGCGGCCCTGTTATTGGGACTGCTGCGCAGTCCAGCGGGAGCAAGCTCCCTCGCCACGGGTTTTGTGTTGGTTTTTTGTCTAGGCACACAAATAGTTGTCAAGATTATGTGACAGCTGCAGGCCATTTCCCAGCCAAAAATCTCGACACGGCCACAGCTCGACCTCATACGTAACGAAAACTTTACAAAATCGCACGTACTTGCCCCTACCCACCTGATTTCTTCGGCTGCACGCGCTCCTGCTTCGGGTTATCTCTAATGCATCGCTGGACATAAAAACAAACAACCTTCCCCACGAGGGAAATCAGCAGGAGAGCAGCATGAAGCAGACGCAGTACGTGGCCCGCGAGCCCGATGCGCAAGGTTTTATCCACTACACCGCCGAAGAACACGCGGTGTGGAACACGCTGATCACCCGCCAGTTGAAAGTCATCGAAGGCCGCGCGTGCCAGGAGTACCTGGATGGCATCGACAAGCTGGGCCTGCCCCACGACCGTATCCCGCAACTGGACGAAATCAACAAGGTGCTGGGCGAGACCACGGGCTGGCAAGTCGCCCGGGTGCCAGCGTTGATCCCCTTCCAGACCTTTTTCGAATTGCTCGCCAGCAAACAGTTTCCTGTGGCGACCTTCATTCGTACCCGAGAAGAGCTGGATTACCTGCAAGAGCCGGACATTTTCCACGAGATCTTCGGCCACTGCCCATTGCTGACCAACCCTTGGTTCGCGGAATTTACCCACACCTACGGCAAACTCGGCCTACAGGCCTCCAAGGAAGAACGCGTCTACCTGGCGCGCCTGTACTGGATGACCATCGAGTTCGGCCTGGTGCAGACCCCGCAGGGCCGGCGCATCTACGGCGGCGGCATCCTGTCTTCGCCCAAGGAAACCGTGTACTGCCTGTCGGACGAACCGGAACACCAGGCCTTCGATCCGCTGGAAGCCATGCGCACGCCGTATCGCATCGACATCCTGCAACCGGTGTATTTCGTGCTGCCCGAACTCAAGCGTCTGTTCGACCTGGCTCACGAAGACATCATGGGCATGGTCAAGCGCGGTCGGGAGCTGGGCTTGCATGCCCCGAAATTCCCACCAAAAGCGGCGTGAACCGCCTCTTTTAATCCCAATTGAGTCTGTTGCACGACGCTGCTTTGCTTTAGCGTGGATGCATCGACGTTTTCCAAATATTCGATCCAGGAACACACCATGAACACTCTGAACCAAGCCCATTGCGAAGCCTGCCGCGCCGATGCCCCGCAAGTCAGCGACGAAGAACTGCCGGTGCTGATCAAGCAGATCCCCGACTGGAACATCGAAGTGCGCGACGGCGTGATGCAACTGGAAAAAGTTTTCCTGTTCAAGAACTTCAAGCACGCCCTGGCGTTCACCAACGCCGTCGGCGAGATCTCCGAGGCCGAAGGCCACCACCCAGGCCTGCTCACCGAATGGGGCAAAGTCACCGTGACCTGGTGGAGCCACTCCATCAAGGGCCTGCACCGCAACGACTTCATCATGGCCGCCCGCACCGATGACGTGGCCAAGACCGCCGAGGGCCGCAAGTAATGCATTTCGACGCCATCGGCCGGGTCCCCGGCGACCCGATCCTGGGCCTGATGGAGGCCTACGGGGCGGACGCCAACCCGAGCAAGTTCGACCTGGGCGTGGGCGTCTACAAGGATGCCCAGGGCCTGACGCCGATTCTTCAGTCAGTGAAACAGGCTGAACAACGGCTAGTGGATCGCCAGACCACCAAGACCTACATCGGCGGCCATGGCGACGCTGCATTCGGCCAATTGATCAACGAGCTCGTACTGGGCGCCGACTCGCCGCTGATCAGCGCAAAACGTGCCGGCGCCACCCAGACACCGGGCGGTACCGGTGCGCTGCGCCTGAGTGCCGACTTCATCGCTCAATGCCTGCCGGGCCGTGGCGTGTGGCTGAGCAACCCGACCTGGCCGATCCACGAGACCATCTTCGCCGCGGCCGGGGTCAAGGTCGGTCACTACCCTTACGTGGGCGCCGATAACCGCCTGGATTTCGAGGCGATGCTGGCGACCTTGAACCAGGCCCCCAAAGGCGATGTCGTGCTGCTGCACGCCTGCTGCCACAACCCCACCGGGTTCGACCTGTCCCATGAGCAATGGCGTCAGGTGTTGGAGGTGGTGCGCGACCGCGACCTGCTGCCGCTGATCGATTTCGCCTACCAGGGCTTCGGCGATGGATTGGAACAGGACGCCTGGGCGGTCCGGCTGTTTGCCCAAGCCCTGCCGGAAGTGCTGGTCACCAGTTCCTGCTCGAAGAACTTCGGCCTGTACCGCGATCGTACCGGTGCGTTGATCGTCTGTGCCCGGGATGCCGAGAAGCTGGTGGACATCCGCAGCCAACTGGCAAACATCGCCCGCAACCTGTGGTCGACACCGCCGGATCATGGTGCGGCCGTGGTGGCGACCATTCTCGGCAACCCGGAACTCAAAAGCCTGTGGGCCGATGAAGTCCAGGCCATGCGCCTGCGCATCGCGCAATTGCGCAGCGGTTTGCTGGAGGCCCTCGAACCCCATGGCTTGCGCGAACGCTTCGCCCATATCGGCGTGCAACGCGGGATGTTTTCCTACACCGGCCTGACGCCGGAACAGGTCAAGCACCTGCGCGAACGCCACAGTGTCTACATGGTCGGCACCGGCCGGGCCAACGTGGCCGGCATCGACGCCACGCGCCTGGACCTGCTGGCCGAAGCGATTGCCGACGCTTGCAAGTAACCCAAGGCCAGGCACTTTCCCTGTGGCGAGGGAGCTTGCTCCCGCTGGGCTGCGCAGCAGCCCTGAGACTTGGCACCTCGGCGTGTCAGGCGGCCTCTAACCAGGCTTTTGGGGCGGCTTCGCCGCCCAGCGGGAGCAAGCTCCCTCGCCACAGTGGATCCCCCCCCCAAGTCATCCGCCGCCCTTGAGACGTTACTGGCCCGTCCACTCCCGGACAAACTGCCCGACATCTTCCTTCGGCGCCGTGCGCGCTTCTTTCTGCGGCGTGCCCAGGTAGAGGAAACCGATCACCTCTTCCCCGTCCTCAAGGCCAAGCCCCCTGGCCACATGCGGCGAGTACGCCAGTTCACCGGTACGCCACACACCGCCAACCCCCTGGGCATACGCCGCCAACAAGATGCCATGGGCCGCGCAGCCGGCCGCCAACAGCTGCTCGGATTTGGGGATTTTGAAATGGTCCTGCAGACGGGCGACCACCACCACGACCAAGGGCGCGCGCAATGGGCCGTTGAGGGCCTTTTCCACGACGCTCTCCGGTACCAGCGGGTCATTGAACCGCGCGGCTTCGGCCAGCAGTTCGCCCATGCGATGCCGCGCCTGACCTTCGACCGTCAGAAAACGCCATGGCCGCAACTGGCCGTGATCCGGCGCCCGCATGGCCGCGGCAAACATGAGCTCGCGCTGCTCCGCAGTGGGGGCCGGGTCCACCAGGCGCGGGACGGAAACACGGTTGAGCAAAGCGTCGAGAGCCTGCATCGGCCACCTCCTGAAAAAATGTCCAGCTATTCTAGTGGCTGTGCGGCGAGTTCGTCAGCGCAAATTCCGCGGCCAGTTGCCCACTCGGCGCCGGGTGCCGGTTTACAGGGCGCTTGTCGCGGGTAGAATGGCGCCCTTCCTTTTCCAGCCTGAGCGGACTTCATGGCGTTGCCGACCCTGCGGATCATTGGTTTCATCATCGGCATCTTCCTGATCACCCTGGCGATCTTCATGGTCGTGCCCATGGCCACCCTGATGGTCTTCGAGCGCACCGCCGACCTGCCGTCGTTCCTCTGGTCGAGCATGATTACCTTCGTCGCCGGCCTGGCCCTGGTGCTTCCGGGGCGCCCGGAACACATCCACCTGCGCCCGCGCGACATGTACTTGCTGACTGTCAGCAGTTGGCTCGTGGTGTGTATCTTTGCCGCGCTGCCGTTCCTGCTGACCCAGAAGATCAGCTATACCGACTCGTTTTTCGAAAGTATGTCGGGCATCACCGCCACCGGCGCCACCGTCCTGAGCGGCCTGGACACCATGTCCCCGGGCATCCTGATGTGGCGCTCGCTGCTGCACTGGCTCGGCGGTATCGGCTTCATCGGCATGGCGGTGGCGATCCTGCCGCTGCTGCGCATCGGTGGCATGCGGTTGTTCCAGACCGAATCGTCGGACCGCTCGGAAAAAGTCATGCCCCGTTCCCACATGGTGGCGCGGCTGATCGTGGCGTCCTACGTGGGCATCACCATCCTCGGCACCCTGGCGCTCTGGTGGGCCGGGATGAGCCTGTTCGATGCCATCAACCATGCGATGTCGGCGATCTCCACCGGCGGTTTCTCCACCTCGGACCTGTCCCTGGCCAAATGGACCCAGCCGGCGGTGCACTGGGTCGCCATTGTCATCATGATCCTCGGCAGCCTGCCGTTTGCCCTGTACGTCTCGATGTTGCGGGGCAATCGCCGGGCGCTGATCAAGGACCAGCAGGTCCAGGGGCTCATCGGGGTGTTGTTGGTGACCTGGCTGGTGCTCGGCACCTGGTATTGGGCGACCACCGACCTGCATTGGCTGGACGCGCTGCGGCACGTGGCGCTGAACGTGACGTCCATCGTCACCACCACCGGTTTCGCCCTCGGCGACTACAGCCTGTGGGGCAATTTTTCGCTGATGCTGTTTTTCTACCTGGGGTTCGTCGGTGGTTGCTCAGGCTCGACGGCCGGCGGGATCAAGATTTTCCGCTTCCAGGTCGCCTACATCCTGCTGCGGGCCAACCTTAATCAACTGATCCACCCCCGCGCGGTGATCAAACAGAAATACAACGGTCATCGCCTCGACGAAGAAATCGTCCGCTCGATCCTTACGTTCTCGTTCTTCTTCGCCATCACCATCTGCGTGATCGCCCTGCTGCTGTCGCTGCTGGGCGTGGAATGGATGACGGCGCTGACCGGTGCGGCCAGCACCGTGTCCGGCGTCGGCCCGGGGCTGGGAGAGACCATCGGGCCGGCCGGCAACTTCGCACCGCTGCCGGACGCGGCCAAGTGGATTCTGTCCGCAGGCATGCTGCTGGGCCGACTGGAGATCATCACGGTGTTCGTGCTGTGTATCCCGGCGTTCTGGCGTCACTGACCACTTCTGGCTGGCTCGCCAACCGTGCCCGGTATTCACCGGGCGTGGTGTCGAACCAACGGCGAAAGGCCCGGAAAAAATTGCTCGGGTCGGCAAACCCCAACAGATAGGCGATCTCCAGCAGCGTCATGCCCGGCTGCGCCAGATACTGCTCGGCCAGTTCACGACGGGTGTCCTCCAGCAAACTCTGGAAACTGGTGCCCTCTTCCTGCAAGCGCCGCTGCAAGGTGCGCTGTGACAGGTGCAGCGTCTGCGCCACCACGTCACGCTTGGGCTCGCCCTGGGGCAACAGCCGACACAATATTTGTCGCGCCTTGTGGGTCACGCGGCTTTCCGAAAAACGCGCGAGGTATTCACCGGCAAACCGGTCATGCAACTGCGCCATGGCTTCGTTGGCCGTAGGCAGCGGCGCCTCCATGTCGGCCCGTTCAAAAATCAGCGCGTCATAAGACGCGCCGAACTCCAGCGGCGCGCAGAAGGCTCGCTGATAAGGCGCCAGGTCCAGGGGTTCGGTGCCTTGGAACAGCACTTTTACCGGGTGCAAGGTACGCCCGGTCAGCCAGTTGCACAGGGCCAACGCACAGGCCAGGGATGCTTCGGCACTTTGGCGGGTCGGGGGCAAATGGTCGCCGTGTACCGTCAAAATCAGCCCGTAGCCTTCTTCCAACCGACGAAAACTCAAGTCGGCGCTTTCGGCAATGATCCGCTGGTATCGCACCAGTCGCTGGAACCCCTCCGCCAGCGTGCGACTGGACATCAAGGCGTAGCCCGCCACATGGAACGAGGCCGGGCGCACCACTTTACCCATGTTCAAGCCAATGGCCGGGTTACCTGACAATTCCACCGCCCGTTGCCAGAGCCGCGTCATCGAGTCCTGGGAAAAACGTGCATCCGGATCGTCGAGCGCATCGAAGTCCAGCCCCAGTTGCTTGAACAGCACCCGACAATCCAGGCCGTCGATTTCCAACGCCTTGACAATCCCCATCGCCCAGCTTGAAGAAGTCGTTCGTTCGTTCATGACGTTTTACTTGCATGACGAGCCGCAGGGTACGGCTGGATTTGCGAAGGATAGCAGTGTCCGGTCTTACCAATAACGCCCCTTTTGGACGAGCGGCTGTTGTTGTCAGGCAAGACGCCACGACGACTCATAGCCCGCTATGGCGAGGAGTGGCAACGCAGCATGACGGCAACAGAAGCCGTCCAAAAGGGGCGTTATTGGTAAGACCGGACACTAGAGTGGCGCCCATTGTCACTGGCTGTTGCAAATGATGGCTCTAGACTCAAAGCAAGCCACTGGATGCATCGGTCGCCAGAACAATAACCAAAGAGCCTGCAGTCTTGGAAAACACTAAACGATTCAATAGCTTCGCCGAGTTCTACCCGTACTACCTCAGCGAACACAGCAACAGCACCTGCCGACGATTGCATTTCATCGGCACATCCCTGGTCATCCTGGTGTTCGCCCTCGCTCTCGTCGTGGGAAGCGGGTGGCTGTGGCTCGCCCTGCCCGTGGCCGGCTACGGCTTCGCCTGGGTCGGGCACTTCTTCTTCGAAAAAAACCGTCCCGCCACCTTCCAGCATCCGCTCTACAGCCTGCTCGGCGATTTCGTCATGTACCGCGACATGCTGCTGGGCAAGGTCGCGTTCTAACAAGGACTGCCGATGAGCAACCACGCGCGCTTTACCCACATGAAAGAAGGCACCCAACAAGACTGGGCGATCATCGCGGCCGACTTCAGCGCCTACGCGCGGCAATTGCCGGGCCGGATCCTCGCCCACTTGAAACTGCTGGACGGCGATTTCGGCGGGTTCCCGGTGGATCGCCTGACCCATTCCCTGCAAACCGCCACCCGCGCCTACCGTGACGGGCGGGACGAGGAGTACGTGGTCTGCGCCCTGCTCCACGACATCGGTGACACCCTGGGTTCATACAACCACCCGGACATCGCCGCGGCGATCCTCAAGCCTTTCGTCAGCGCCGAAAACCTGTGGATGGTGGAGAAGCACGGGATTTTCCAGGGCTATTACTTCTTCCATCACCTGGGCATGGACCGACACCTGCGCGAGCAATTCAGTGGCCATCCGCAATACCAGGCGACCATTGAGTTCTGTGCGAAGTACGACGCGGCGGCATTCGATGCCGAATACGACACCCTGCCCTTGAGTTTCTTCGAGCCGATGCTGGAAAGGGTCTTTGCCACGCCGAAGCAATCGATCTACAAGGCGGCGATGGCTGACATACCGGCCTGACAGATACAGTGCCCCCTGTGGCGAGGGGATTTATCCCCGCTGGGCTGCGAAGCAGCCCCAAAATGACTACCTGAGTTTGCGATCTACCTGATAAACCGAGGGGGCTGCTGCGCAGCCCAACGGGGATAAATCCCCTCGCCACAAAGGGTGTAAGACTCACGCAGGTTCGGCGACCTTTTCGGCCTTGAGCAACGCTTCGCGCGCCTGGGCCTCCGCCAACCGATACAACTCGATCGACCCGTCCCAATGCTCGATCAGCGCCGTGCAGGATTCGACCCAATCGCCACAATTGAGGTATTCCACCTCACCCACCCTGCGCATCTCCGCGTGGTGGATATGCCCACAGACCACGCCATGCAGTTCGCGCTTCACACACTCGTGGGCGATGGCTTCTTCGAAATCGCTGATGAAGCTGACGGCGGTCTTGACCTTATGCTTGAGGTACGCCGACAACGACCAGTAGCCGTAGCCGTAACGGGCTCGCCAATGGTTTAGCCAGCGGTTCAACGTGAGGGTGAACTCGTAGGCCGAATCCCCGAGGAACGCCAGCCAACGGTGGTACCGGGTGATGACATCGAACTGGTCACCATGGATCACCAACAGATGCCGGCCATCGGCCGTGACGTGCACCGCTTCGTCCACCAACTGGATATTGCCCAGGATCAGCTTCGAATAGCGCCGCAGGAATTCGTCATGGTTGCCGGTAACGTAGATCACTTCGGTGCCGCGCTTGCTCATGGTCAGCAAGCGACGAATGACGTTGGTGTGGGCCTGGGGCCAATACATGCCACCGCGCAGTTTCCAACCATCGATGATGTCACCCACCAAGTAGATTTTGTCGGCGTGGTAGCCCTTGAGAAACTGCGACAAGTGCTCGGCCTGGCAATCCCGGGTACCCAGGTGCACATCGGAAATCCACAGGGTGCGTACACGCTGTTTGCGGCTGGGTCTGGCGAGCTCGGCGCTGGTCATTGGGCAACCCTCTGATCGTTTTCGCCACTGTGCACGCCAGCGGTTAATGGCCCATGACAAACACAAGTCCATTACATGACAGCGCGGGCCGGTGTGCCCCCGGTGTATGCTGGCGGCCTGACACGGGAGACCGCGATGAGACCGATCCTCACGCTACGCCACTACAGCCACGATCTGATTGTCCACAGCCACGACCACGCGCAACTGGTGTTCGGGTTGTCCGGCGCGCTGGATTTCGAGGTCGAAGGGCGTGGCAGCCAGGTGGTGCAACAGAGTTTCGTGGTAGTACCCGCCGGTGCCCATCACGCCTGCGGCAGCCCCCACGGCAGCCGTTGCCTGGTGCTGGATGTGCCCAGTGACGATTGGGTCGGGCAATGCCTGGGGGATCACGCCGACGCCAGCCGCCGTTTGCTCGACGACACCGCGCGCCTGCCCCTGGATGCGGGGCAAAGCCAGTTGGTCAGTTGGTTGGCGGGCAGCCCGGTGGACGATCCGGTGATCGCCCAGCAAGGCGCGGTGCTGCTGCTGGCGAGTCTCAATAACGCTCGCCAGGCAACCCACGGCGGCCGGCGCCTGCCCTACGCCGCGCTCAATGCCCACATCGACCAGAACGCCGCCTATGCGCTGCAAGTGGCGGACCTGGCGCGAATCGCCGGCCTCTCCAACGCCCGCCTGCACGCACGCTTCGTCGCCGAGTGCGGGCAAACCCCGATGGATTACATCCGCAGCCGTCGCTTGCACAAGGCCGTAGCGTTGTTGCGTGATTCGCAGTTGCCCATCGGTGAGATCGCCCACCGCGTCGGCTACAGCTCCCAAAGTGCCTTCTCCGCGGCGGTGCTGCGCGAATTCGGCGTCTCGCCGGGCAAGCTGCGGCGTCAGCGCTAGCTTCGCGCTAAAAATCGCTAGGATCGCGACAGACGCCAGCACCTCCCTAACGCTTAAATACCCCCATGGGATTGATGTTTGTCCGTCGGTTTTGGCTTATCTGTTGAAAGGATTGAAATGACACCTCGTACTGCCCTAGGCGCCCTGCACATCGGCGCACTCATGTTTGGCCTGACCGGTGTCTTCGGCAAACTCGCCGCGGCTTCGCCGGCGGTCATCGTGTTCGGGCGCGCCGTCTTCGCCGTGCTGGCCCTGGCGATGTTCGCCCGGTTCGCCAGCAACAGCCGCTGGCAGAAGCTGCGGGCCCGGGATGGCCGGCGATTGTTGCTTGGGGGGCTGTTGCTGGCCGGGCATTGGGTGAGTTTCTTCATCGCCGTGAAGGTGGCCGGCGTGGCGGTCGCCACGCTGGGGTTCGCCAGTTTCCCGGCCTTCACGGTATTGCTCGAGGGGCTGATCTTCCGCGAACGGATTCGCGCCAATGAAATCTGGCTGGTGGTGCTGGTGAGCGTCGGCCTGGTGTTGGTCACGCCGAACTTCGACCTGGCCAGCGGTGCCACCACTGGCCTGCTGTGGGCCGTGGCCTCGGGGTTGCTCTTCTCCCTGTTGTCCTTGACCAACCGTGCCGGTTCGGCGCACGTCCCGCCGGTGCAGGCCGCGCTGTGCCAGAACGTGGTGGTCGGGTTGTGCCTGCTGCCGATGGCCGCGCCACAATTGAGCGACGTTCGCCCCCTCGACTGGTTGTGGATCGGCTTGCTCGGCGTGTTCTGCACCGGCCTGGCCCACAGCCTGTTCGTCGCCAGCCTGGCGGTGATCAAGGCCCGCACGGCGGCGGTGGTGTTCGCCATGGAGCCGGTCTATGGCATCGCCATGGCCTGGTGGCTGTTCGATGAGAACCCGACCCTGCGCATGCTGCTGGGTGGCGTGGTGATCATCGCGGCCATCGTGATCTCAAGCCAACTGGGCGGTTCGAAGAAACCGGGGGTTGGCGCCCAAGCCGCGTCTCACTGAACCCGATCGTTGTGGCCCAGGTCCCGCTCCGGATCGATCCGGTCGCGGACCCGCTGCTTGAGGACCTTGGCTTCGGGAAAACCGCCATCGGCCTTGCGCTCCCAGATCTGCGTATTGTCGCAACTGATGTGGAACACGCCACCGGTGCCCGGTACCAGGGACACTTTGCCCAAGTCGTCGCCGAAGGTGCTGAGCAGTTCCTGGGCCAGCCAGGCAGCGCGCAACAGCCATTGGCACTGGGTGCAATACGTGATGACGACTTCCGGTTTATGTTCGGTCATTGCGGGTGGACTCCTGGATTCGAAGGCGTCGTTATAATACCCGCCTTTGACGCCCGCCCCGAGATTGACGATGCGCCGCCTCCTGCCCCTCCTGCTTCTGTTGCTGTTGCCCCTGCTCGGCCATGCCAACGTGTCCGCCGTCGAAGCGCCACGCCCGAAAATCGGCCTGGTGCTGTCCGGCGGTGCCGCACGGGGGCTGGCTCACATCGGCGTGCTCAAGGCCCTGGAAGAGCAAGGCATCAAGATCGATGCCATCGCCGGCACCAGCATGGGCGCGGTCATCGGCGGGCTATATGCCTCAGGCTACAAGATCGACGAACTGGAAAAACTCGCCCTGGGCATCGACTGGCAACAGGCTCTGTCCGATGCGCCGCCACGCAAGGACGTACCCTTCCGGCGCAAGCAGGATGACCGGGACTTCCTGGTCAAACAGAAACTGAGTTTTCGTGACGACGGCAGCCTCGGCCTGCCCTTGGGGGTCATCCAGGGCCAGAACCTGGCCCTGCTGCTCGAAAGCCTGCTGGCCCACGCCAGTGATACACGGGACTTCGACAAACTGCCGATCCCGTTTCGCGCAGTCGCCACTGACATCGCCACGGGCGAAAAAGTCGTGTTCCGCAAAGGCCACCTGCCCAAGGTCATCCGCGCCAGCATGTCGATCCCGGCGGTATTCGCCCCGGTGGAACTGGACAACCGACTGCTGGTGGACGGCGGCATGTCCGACAACATCCCGCTGGATGTGGCCCGGGAAATGGGCGTGGACGTGGCCATCGTGGTCGACATCGGTACGCCCCTGCGCAACCGCAAGCAACTGGTCACGGTGGTCGATGTGCTGAACCAGTCGACCACCCTGATGACCCGGCGCAACTCTGAAGAGCAACTGGCAACGCTGAAGAAAGACGACGTGCTGATCCAGCCGGCGCTGGCGAGCTTCGGCTCCACCGATTTCGGCCGGGCCCAGGACATGATCGACGCCGGTTACCGTGCCACGCGGATACTCGAGACACGCCTGGCGCCTCTACGCCCGTCCGAGGCGCCCGACGCCGAGCTCATGGCCGCGCGCACCCCAAGCGAGCGCACGCCGGTCATCACCGCCATTCGGGTGGAGAACGACTCGAAAGTCGGCGATGACGTGATCCGCTATTACGTTCGCCAGAAAATCGGCGAGCCGCTGGACCTGGGCCGCCTGCAGACCGACATGGGCACACTGTACGGCCTGGATTACTTCGAACAGGTGCAATACCGCGTGGTCCGCAAGGGCCCGGATCACACGCTGGTGATCAGCGCCCGGGGCAGACGTACCGGCACCGACTACCTGCGGCTGGGGCTGAGCCTGTCGGACGACATGCGCGGCGACAGCGCTTTCAACCTGGGAGCCAGCTATCGGGTCAACGGCATCAATCGCCTCGGTGCCGAATGGCTGACCCGGGCGCAGATCGGCGACAAGCAGGAGCTGTACAGCGAGTTCTACCAACCATTGGATGTCGGTTCACGTTACTTCATCGCGCCCTACGGGCAATTTGAATCCCGCAACGTGGAGTCCATCCTGGACAACGATCCGGTGGCCCAGTATCGCGTCGAGCGCTATGGCTTCGGGCTGAACGTGGGCCGCCAAATCAGCAACAACGGCGAAATCCGCTTCGGTGTCGGCCAGGCCTGGGGCAAGGCGGATGTGCGCATTGGCGATCACGACCAGCCCAGCGAAAACTTCAATGAAGGTTTCTATGAGCTGAAGTACTCCTTCGATTCCTTCGACAACGTGTATTTCCCCCACGAAGGGGAAGATATCGGCCTGAGCTGGCGCCAATACGAACCAGGGCTGGGTTCCGACCAGCGTTACCGCCAGTGGGAGTTCAAGCTGGACAAAGCCCTGAGCAGCGGCCCGGACACCTTCATCCTGGGCGGGCGCTACGGTCGAACACTGGACACTGCTGAAGTCGTGACGTCCAGCTTTGTGCTCGGTGGCGCGCGGCAACTGTCAGGCTTTCGCGAAGACGGGGTATCCGGACAGAACATCAGCCTGATGCGTGCCGTGTATTACCGCCGCCTCACACCGCGGGCCTATCTGCCACTGGACTTCCCGCTGTACATCGGCGGCTCGTTGGAACGCGGCCGGGCCTGGAACAACGACAATGAATTCGACAGCGGCTACATCAACGCCGCCAGCATTTTCCTGGGCTTCGATACACCGCTGGGGCCACTGAATTTCAGCTATGGTTTTAACGACGATGATGAACAGGCGGTGTACCTGAACCTGGGGCAGACGTTTTGATGGGCTGGGTGTTGCCTGGACGGGATTGATAACCTGACAGACCGTCATCGCGAGCAAGCTCGCTCCCACATGGGGGCGCAGATGGCTGTGGGAGCGGGCTTGCTCGCGAAGAGGCCAGCCGCTACAGCCTCGATGGTTCTTAGCGAATCCCCGCCAGCAGCACCCGGGCGGTCTGCTTGAGGGGTTCGTCACCCTCCTCGAGCAGTTCTTCAAGCAGGGAGACGGCGGTTTTCAGGTCTCCGTCGTCGATGCAATTCTGTGCCTGCTCCAACTTGACCGAGTGTTCCGGGGCCTGAGGCTTGAGGGGCAGGGTGTCCAGGGAAACAGGTTCAAGGGCCAGTGGCTCAAGTTCCAGCGACTGTTCTTCGTCGGCAAAGCTATCGAGGAAGGCATCGTCCAACGACTCGGTTTCCAGTGGCGCTTCCCATTGCAGATCCGGCTCGTCAAAACCTGAAAGCGAAAAGCTCTCGGCGGCGTAAGGTGAAACAGCCTCTTTATCGGCAGTGTTGTCCTGGGCATCGGCGAGGTCCCAGCTGGTTTCCATGGACAGCGCATCCAGGTCCAACTCGAACTCGTCACCGGGCCCCGGCTCACGTTCAGGAGCAGGTGTCGGTGCCGGAGTAGATGAAAGAACCGGGACCTGAGGTGGTACCGACGCCACTGTCGGCGTGGCGATCATGGAAACCTTGGGGTAGCGCCCGCGGACCTCCTCCAACGTCCCGGCATCGATACCCTGTGCCTGTAGATGATGCTCCTGGGCCTGGAAACCGATGACATCGCCCTGCTTGCCCAGTACTTCCAGCAACTTGAGGCCCAGGTCGGTGCGCTCCGGCTCCGCCAGCAACGCGGCGCGCAACAGCCCTGCGGCCTCGGTGAATCGACCGTAGGTCAGGTAGATCCCGACGCCCTCCAGCACATCACCCAGGGGCGTGTCACCGTTATTGAACGATGCCGCGGTCTCGGACGGCTCCGTATCGGGGATTGATGCAAAGGTTTCGTCGCCCTCCTCCAGCATCGGCTCGGGACGCCCGGTCATCGGTTCCAACTCGGCCTGCTGCTGCCGACGCCGAACGAACAGTAACAGCGCCAGCAACCCCAACAGGCCCACCAGCCCCGCCACCCATGTCCAATTGATGCCCTCTGGCTCTGCTACCGGTTCTGTAGCGGGTTGCGCGTTCGACGCCAGTTCCGATGCAGGAAGCGCCGGTTGCGGTTGCGTCGATGCGACAGGGGCTGGCGCTACCTCGGCCAGCCGGGCCTGCAATTCGCTGATCTGCTTGCGCTGGCCAGCGACTTCCTCGTCCTGGGCCTGGAGCCGGGCCTGCAGTTGCTCGATAGTCTTCTGTTGCTGCTGGTTTAGCAGCACGCTGGCGGCCAATTGCTCATCGGCCGCGACGGGGGCCTGGCCGGCCGGGGTTGCAGCCGACGTCGGCAGCACGGCCGAATCGGGCAACAACAAGCGCTGGCCGATGGAAAGCCGGTCGCTGCCGGGGTTCAAGGCCTGGATTGCTTGCATCAATTCATTGATCGACGCGTTGCTGCCGGCGTCATGCAGGCGTTTGGCGATGAGCCAGGGGTTGTCCCCCGGCACCACGGTGTAGCGCTTGCCCTGTACCGCCGGGGGCGGCTTGATGGACGGCGGGGCCTCGGAAGGTTCGTCACGGACAGGCACGATACCCGGTGTGCCCGGCGGGTCGATCAGCACGGTGTATTCGCGCAGCAGGCGCCCGTTGGGCTGATTGAGCTGCACCAGGAAGTTGAGAAAGGGTTCCTCCACCGGTTTGCTGGAGGTCACCCGAATGAAGCTGCGCTCCCCGCGCAAGACCGGCGTGAAGCGCAGGTTGTTGAGAAAAAACGCCCGCTCCACACCCGCACGACTGAAATCGTCCGGGCTCGCCAGGCTGGCCGACAGATCGCCCTCGCCGATGCCGGCCACATCGACCAGGGCGATATCGGCGCGCAACGGCTGGTTCAGGGCGGAATGGAGCGTTATGTCCCCCAGTCCCAGCGCCGACGCCAAGGCCGAATACCCCAGGGCACCCACGACGACCGACACGTTGACCCAACTGCGCAACGTGGACTGCAAACTTTCAAGCATGGGTATCCCTTTCGACTACCAGACTGAGCGTAAACGCATCCATTACGATCACTTAGTACTGGTTATAGTTCGCTAATCGCCGAATCTCAAAAGTCTGGCGCCAGGGATATGCCTCAGGATTTTTCCAGGTTGGCCAGGATCGTACCGTGGACCCGCATGCACACGCGCATGTCCGCTTCATCGACCCCTTCGAACAGCTCACGACGCAATTGCGTGGCAATGGTTTCGATTTGTTCGATCAACGGTAGGGCCGGTGCGCAGAGCACGATTTTCTTGGCCCGGCGGTCCTCGGCCACGGCCTGGCGCTGCACCAGCCCCTGGGTTTCCAGGCTGTCGAGCAACCGGGCCAGGGTCGGCCCTTCGACGGCGACGCTCTGGGCCAGTTCACGCTGGGTCGGCGCCTGTTCGAAACGGGCCAGGTGCAACAGCACCAGCCAACGCGCCTGGGACAGGCCCAACCCGGCCAGGCGACGATCCAGTTCGGCACGCCAGCCTCGAGACATTTGCGCCAACTGCATGCCAAAACGGTGTTGATCGGTTAACGGCATAAAAAAACTCATCAGATCTGAAATAGAGAAAAACTAATTATTAGTCAGCTAAGCATGAGCTTTGGATTCAAGCAAGGCTCGCCTTGTACTGAATCGTTAAAGGAACGCAACTTACTGATCAGACTTCAAATTCCGACTGCAATGCAGCCCTGACGCAATACAACACGCCTTCGGGAACCCGTCCGACAAACAGTGCGGCAACTTCAGACACTGGTGGTAACTCGCCTTCGCCGTCCAGGAAGGCATCCTGCACTTCACCCATCAGTTCCTCGGGCAGATCCAGTGCCTGTTCCAGGGATAACTGCTGTTTGCCAATGGCCTCGGCCAGCATCGTGTAGACGTTCTTTTCCGAGCACTGCAGTTGCCCGGCGATCTGCAACGGCGTCATGCCGGCCCGGGCCAGTGTGATGAGTTCGTGGCGTACATCGGCCACCGCTTTCGGTGCTTCGGCCTCGCCGCCCAGTACCTGGAGGAAGGCCTCGCCATACCGCTCCAGCTTGCGCGCGCCCACGCCACTGACCCGGGCCATTTCCGCCAGGGAGGTGGGCTGGCTGCGGAGCATTTCCAGCAGCGTCGAGTCGGGGAAGATGACGTACGGCGGGACGCCGTGCTCCTCGGCCAGCTTGCGCCGCAAGGCCCGCAAGGCTTCCCATTGATCGCGCTCTTCGCCACGCACCAGTTGGCTGGCCTGGCTCTTGCTGCTCTTGACCGCCGTTGCCGGTTTGAGGTCGCGGCGCAGTTCGAGGGTGACTTCACCTTTGAGCAATGGCCGGCAAGTCGCACTCAGGCGCAGGCCGCCGTAGCCTTCCAGGTCGATGTCGGCCAGACCGCGGGCCACCAGTTGTCGGAATAATGAACGCCACTCACTCTCGGTGCGCGCCTTGCCCACACCGAACACCGACAGGTGCTGGTGGCCAAAGCTGCGGACCTTTTCGTTGTCCTTGCCCAGTAACACGTCCACCAGATGCCCAACACCGTAGCGCTGGCCGGTGCGGAAAATCGCCGACAAGGCCTGGCGGGCCGGTTCGGTGGCGTCCCAGGTTTCCACGCCATCGACGCAGTTGTCGCAATGCCCGCAAGGCTGGGGCATGTCTTCGTCGAAATAGGCCAGCAGGGTCTGGCGCCGGCAGCGGGTTTCTTCGCACAGCGAGAGCATCGCGTCGAGCTTGTGCTGCTCCAGGCGCTTGTGGCGCTCATCACCTTCGGAGCTCTGCAACATCTGCTTGAGCATCACCACGTCTTGCAGGCCGTAGGCCATCCAGGCGTCGGCCGGCAAGCCATCACGACCGGCACGCCCGGTTTCCTGGTAATACGCCTCGAGGGACTTGGGCAGGTCCAGGTGCGCGACAAAACGCACGTTGGGCTTGTCGATGCCCATGCCGAACGCAATGGTGGCCACCATGATCAGGCCTTCCTCGTTGAGGAAGCGCTTCTGGTGATAGGCCCGCAGGTCGTTGGGCAGGCCGGCGTGATACGGCAACGCCGGGAACCCCTGCTCACACAGAAACGCCGCCACTTCATCGACCTTCTTGCGCGACAGGCAGTAGACGATGCCGGCATCACTGCGACGTTCGGCGAGAAACGCCAGCAACTGCTTGCGCGGCTGCTCCTTGGGTACAATGCGGTAGAAAATATTCGGACGGTCGAAGCTGGACAGGAAGCGCTCGGCATCCTGCAAGTGCAGGCGCTCGACGATTTCCTCGCGGGTGCGCTTGTCAGCGGTGGCGGTCAGGGCGATGCGCGGCACGTCGGGGAACAGTTCAGCCAATTGCCCCAGTTGCAGGTATTCACGTCGGAAATCGTGGCCCCATTGAGATACGCAGTGGGCTTCGTCGATGGCGAACAGGGCGATTTCCAGGCTCTGCAGGAACGCCAGCATACGTGGCTGCACCAGGCGTTCCGGGGCCAGGTACAACATCTTCACTTCGCCGCGCCTGATGCGTGTCGCCAGGTCCCGCTGTTGCTCGGCGCTGAGGGTGGAGTTCAGCGAAGCAGCGGCAACCCCCAGCTCCTCGAGGGTCGCAACCTGGTCGTCCATCAATGCGATCAGTGGCGAGACCACCACGGCCAGGCCGTTGCGCAACAACGCCGGGACCTGGAAGCACAAGGATTTGCCGCCGCCGGTGGGCATGAGCACCAGGGCATCGCCACCGCTGGCCACGCGCTCAATAATGGCACCCTGGCGGCCACGGAAACTGTCGTAGCCGAAGATGTCCTTGAGGACGCGTTGAGCCTGTTCGAGCATAGAAACTCCAAAAATCACCGAAACATCCCTGCAAGGCTGGTTCAGAATCACAAAAGCTGCACCGGCAAATCGTAAGTGCGCGTTTCGAACCGGCGGGACGCCGCAGGGCATCACAAAACGCGGCAGTATACCCGAGGCCTTCGTTGCGAAGGGCGCTGCTGACAAGAGGTGTTCGATGAAGCCCTTGCACTGTTGCCAGTCATGCACCGAACCTGTGGCGAGGGAGCTTGCTCCCGCTGGGTGGCGAAGCCGCCCCAAAAAACAGGGCCGCTGCGCGCCCCAGCGGGAGCAAGCTCCCTCGCCACGGGGGATATATGCCAGGGCATGCGGGCAACCCAACCCTTACCGACAAGGCAAATACGCCACGCGGCTGGCCTGGGCGCTCAAGAAGGCCTAGAATTCCCGCATTGTTTATTCCCCAAGGTAGCCCGTAATGTCCTTCGCTGAGCAACTGACCCGCCTGCAAGTCTTCCTCGACGCCGATGAGCTGCACGAAGAGGCGCTGGACTACGTGGCCGCTCACGGCTATCTGACCGCCCTGTCCATCTGCGCAGAAACGGTGCCGGACCGTGAGTGGATCGACGCCCTGTTCGCCGAAGAGCCGCATTACAGCGACGAAGCCCAGCGTGCCGAAATCGAAGCCACGCTGGTCGGCCTCAAGGCCCACATCGCCCGCCAACTGGCTTCCGACGAAGAGTTCGAACTGCCGTGCGACCTGGACTTGGGCGATGACCCGGACGATTCGGAACTGCGTGGCTGGTGCATCGGCTTCATGGAAGGCGTGTTCCTGCGCGAAGCCGCCTGGTTCGAAACCGCCGAAGAGGAAGTCAGCGAAATGCTGCTGCCGATCATGGTCGGCTCCGGTTTGTTCGACGAGCAACCGGAGTTTTCCGACATCGCCGCCGACGCCAACCTGATGGACGACATGATCGTCCAGATCCCCGAAGCCCTCACGGCCCTGTACCTGCTGTGCAACGCACCGGACGAGAAACCGGCGATCCTCAAGCCTCGCCACCACTGAGTGACCGGGTGCCCTCGCCCATTGGCAATCGCCCGCTGATCCTGCGTTACGTTCTGTTGGCCATTGGCTGGCTGAGCGTCGCGCTGGGGGTCATCGGCATCTTCGTCCCCGTACTGCCCACCACCCCTTTCCTGCTCTTGGCGGCGGCCTGTTTCGCCCGCAGTTCGCCGCGCTTCTACCAATGGCTGGTAGAACATCCCCGCCTCGGCCCGTGGATTCGTGACTACCTCAGTGGCAAGGGCATCCCGCTCAAGGGTAAGGTCTATGCCATCGGACTGATGTGGGCGAGCATCCTCTTTTCCTGCTACCTGGTGCCCCTGCCGTGGGCCCGGGGGTTCATGCTCACCAGTGCGGTGCTGGTGACGGTTTATATCCTCAGGCAAAAGACGCTGCGCAAGCCTTGAATGTGGCACGAGCCTGGAACTCCCTCGCCACAATGGCATGCATGCGTCCAGCCAATCTGTGGATCCACCCACAAGTTTCAAAAAGACAAAACCCGCCATTTCCAGACCGAAAATCGCGGGTTTTGTTATTTCAGCTCATCTCACACCGTGTCCACCTTCAACGAGTGGTCATTCAACATCCCGTTGATGATGGTCGCCGTATCTGCACCTGCGATCATTCCGTCTGCGCCAGGTGTGACGCCGTAATGACTGGCGAGGTTGACGCCGGCCAGGTCGATGGTCTGGTTCGGCGTGGCGCCGGCGATGGCGCTGACGTCGATGCTGGTAATGACCGACGCCCCGCTGCCGCTCACGCTGAAATGCAGGTAATCGTCCAGTGACGCCGCGCTGCCATTCTCCCCCTGCAACAACTGGGACAGGTCGAGTTTGTCGACACCGGGCGCGAAGTCCGTGATCACGTCGTGGCCGCTGTTGCCTGCCTGCCATTGGAAGGTGTCGGCACCGCTGCCGCCAGTGAGGGTGTTGTTGCCCAGGCCGCCAATCAGCAGGTCATCGCCGCCACCGCCATTGAGCACGTCATGGCCCAATCCACCGTTGATGCGGTTGCTGGCGCCGTCGCCGGTGAGGGTGTCGTTGAAGTTCGAGCCCACCAGGTTTTCGATGCCGATCAATGTATCGGTGCCCGCGCCCAGGGTGTTCTGCGCCGCCAGCAGGCCCAGGTTCACCGTGACTGCCGACGTGGCATGGGCGTAGCTGACGGTGTCGTTGCCCGTACCGCCATCGAGCAGGTCGTTGCCAGCGCCGCTGTAGAGCAGGTCATTGCCGGCCCCACCATTCAGGGTGTTGTTGCCCGAACCGGCGCTGAGTACGTCGTTGCCGTCGCCGGCGTTGAGGATGTTGTCGCCGTTGCCAGCCAACAGCACATCGTCGCCACTGGTGCCCGTCAGGGTATGGCCCGCCTGGTAGCTGATGCCTACCGCTGCGCTGTCACTGCCGCCATGGTTGTCGCTGGCGGTGTAGCTGCCGTGGTAGTCCGGTGTTTTGTCTTGCGCCCCGGAATAGTCAACGGTGAGGGTCAGTTGATAGTTCTCCGCAGCGTTGGAATTACCGCCGCCGGGATTGGCGATATTGGTGACGTGGATCTGGTAATTGCCATCCGCTGCCGCGGTGAAAGAAGCCCCATCGTTGATCGCAATGAATGGCCCGCCGTTGAGCGAATACTCCATCGCAATGCGACCGGCCGACAGGTTGTGGTCCAGGGTGAGGGTTTCGCCCTGTTTGAGGCTGATGTTGAGCCGGTCTTCATCGTTGGTGTTGTTATTGGACACCATCCCCAGTGCACCGCTGACCACCAACATCGCCGTCATGCTCGCGGTATTGGCGACGAAAGCGCTGCGGCTGAGGTTGATCGATTGCACGTTGTTGCCGGTGAAGCTGGCCGTGCCGGTGCTGCCGGTGAAGTCCGCGCCTTTGGCGACCCAACCGGTATTGAAACTGGTGGGTGACGCGCTGAGCGGATCGCCGTTGGCGTCGCTGTCGTTACCCAACAGCAATTCGCCCGGAATCACGATGTTGCCCGACAGCACGTTGGTGATGATGTTGTCGTCAGCCGCTATCGGTGGGCTGTTGGGTACAACGTTGATCACCAGGTTGGAGCTCGCCAGGTCACCGTCATGGTCGCTGACGGTGTAGCCGATGTGCTCGGTGATCAAGGTGCTGGTGGCCGTCTGGGAGGTGTAGCTGAACGCACCGGTATCGAGGTTGACCACCAGGGTACCGTCGTGGTCGGTGGCGATGCTCAACGTGTTGGTGGCTGTATTGAAGGAGCCATGGTTGAGCCCGCCGCTGGCGGTCAGCGCGCCATGGCCACCGTTGGCCGCCGGGTCATAGCTGTACGTGGTGCCATCGACCACCAGACTCTTGATAAACCCGCTATCGGCGCCGAACGAGCCCCCCTCGCCCAGCAGGTTGCCGGTGACCGGCGCGCCTTGCACGGTACCGGAAAGCACCGAGTTGAGCTGGTTCAGGTCGGTGACCACCACCGCGTTGGTATCGGTGTGCGTACTGCCGTCATAAGCCAACGGGTCGAGGTTGACGTTTCTGGCACCGCTGCCCAGGCCGACGGCGTAATTCTTGATGCCGTTGGCATCGAGAAAGGCTTTCCATGCGACCTCGTCCGCCGAGCCGATTTCGCCCAAGGTCGGCTTGCCATCGGAGAAAAAATAACCAATGTTCTGGGCGCCGGTCAGTTGTCCGGGGGTGGCGAACGCCGTCTTGGCCATCGCCACGGCCGCATCGTAATTGGTGTCACCGTGCGCGCTCAGCGCGGCGATCAGTGTCTTGGCAGTTGCCACGTCCACCCACACGGCACTCTGGTCGGTGGCACTGCCGCTGAAGGTCACCAGCTGGACTTTGACGTCGCCCATGTCGTCGTATTTGTCGAGCAAGGCGCTGATCGCCTGTTTGGCCAGATCCATACGCGAGAGCCCCGGCACGCCGGAATCGTCTTTCATGCTGCCGGACACATCCAGCACGATCAGCAGGTTCGAATCGACCTCCACCGCCGTGACCGAACGCTCGGACGCGACAGCCTTTGGTATGTCATCGACGATGCTGACCACCAGGCTGCCGGTGGTGCTGTTGCCCAGGGAGTCCGTGGCCTGGTAGGTGAAGCTTTCGCTCAACACGTTCGGGCCATCGTTGGCATGGGGTGTGGTCGTGGCCGGCGAGGTCAAGGTGTAGGTGTACGACCCATCAGGATGGAGCAGCAACTGACCGTAGGCACCGGTGGCATTGCCCACCAGGGTGAAGGTGACGGCGCCCGTGGCACCGCTGACCGAGCCGACCAAGGTCCCGCTGGCGGTTTCACCGGTAGCGCTCGGGTCACTGCCGGTGACGGTGCCGGGGGCCAAGTCCAGGCCGTCCTGGGTCAGGTCCAAGGCTTTTTCGTAGACGGTCACGTCATGGTCGGTTTCTGCGACGAGGCAGCTGTTGTGCACGTCGACAGTGATGGTCGTCGTGCTTTCATCACCATCGGCATCACGCACGGTATAGGTGAAGACATCGGTCGCGCCTGGTGCGCCGACAGCATCGGGATTGCTGTGGTAGACGGCGTTGCCGTTGGCGTCCAGGGTCAGGTAGCCGTAGGTGCCATTGATCTGGCTATTGAGGCCGCCGATGGCTGGGTTGGTGGTGTCGTTGCCGGCACGCACGCCGATGATTGCGCCGCCGTCCGCACCGAGTACGTCGTTGTCCAGCACGTTGCCATTGACCGTGCCGCCCTCTACCACCGAGGCAAAATCGGCATGGGCCTTGGGCACGTCGTCGACAATGTCGATGACGATGGTGCTAGTGACCGTGTTACCCAACGAGTCCGTGGCCTGGTAGGTGAAGCTTTCACTCAAGACGTTGGGGCCATCGTTGGCGTGAGGCGTGGTGGTGGCTGGCGAGGTCAGGGTGTAGGTGTAGGAGCCGTCGGACTGAAGTGACAGTTGACCGTAGGCACCCGCGGCGTTGCCCACCAGCGCGAACGTGACGGTGCCAACGGCGCCGCTGATCGAGCCCACGAGGCTGCCGCTGGCGGTTTCACTGGTGGCATTCGGGGCGCTGCCGGTGACGGTGCCGGGGGCCAGGTCCTGGCCGTCCTGGGTCAGATCCAAGGCTTTTTCGTAGACGGTCACGTCATGGTCGGTTTCTGCGACGAGGCAGCTGTTGTGCACGTCGACAGTGATGGTCGTCGTGCTTTCATCGCCATCGGCATCACGCACGGTGTAGGTGAAGACATCGGTCGCGCCTGGTGCGCCGACAGCATCGGGATTGCTGTGGTAGACGGCGTTGCCGTTGGCGTCCAGGGTCAGGTAGCCGTAGGTGCCATTGATCTGGCTATTGAGGCCGCCGATGGCTGGGTTCGAGGTGTCGTTGCCGGCACGCACGCCGATGATTGCGCCGCCGTCCGCACCGAGTACGTCGTTGTCCAGCACGTTGCCATTGACCGTGCCGCCCTCTACCACCGAGGCAAAATCGGCATGGGCCTTGGGCACGTCGTCGACAATGTCGATGACGATGGTGCTAGTGACCGTGTTACCCAACGAGTCCGTAGCCTGGTAGGTGAAGCTTTCACTCAAGACGTTGGGGCCATCGTTGGCGTGAGGCGTGGTGGTGGCTGGCGAGGTCAGTGTGTAGGTGTAGGAGCCGTCGGGCTGAAGCGACAGTTGACCGTAGGCACCGGTGGCGTTGCCCACCAGCGCGAACGTGACGGTGCCAACGGCGCCGCTGATCGAGCCCACGAGGCTGCCGCTGGCGGTTTCACTGGTGGCATTCGGGGCGCTGCCCGTGACAGTCCCAGGGGCCAGGTCCTGGCCGTCCTGGTTCAGGTCGAGGGCTTTTTCGTAGACGCTGATTTCATGGTCGGGTGTGGCGACGAGGCAGATATCGTGGACATCGATGGTGATGGTGGTAGTGCTTTCGTCGCCATCGGCATCACGCACGGTGTAGGTGAACACATCGGTCGCGCCCGGGGCGCTGACGGTGTTCGGGTTGCTGTGATAGACGGCGTTGCCATTGGCATCCAGAGTCAGGTAGCCGTAGGTGCCGTTGATCTGGGTGTTCAAGCCGCCAATCGCCGGAGTCGAGGTGTCGTTGCCCGCACGCACACCGATCACGGCACCACTCGCAGCCGGTCCGTCGGCACCACCTTCGTCGTTGTTCAGGACGTTGCCACTGACCGTCCCACCCTCATCCACCGAGGCGGAATCAGCATGAGCGGTTGGCAAGTCGTCGACGATGTTCACGTCCAGATTGTCGTTGGCCGTGGTGCCATTATCGTCGGTGACCACTACGGCGAATTGCTCGCTAACGCTATTGGCACCGTTGGCGTTTGGATGGGTTTCATTGTCCAGCAAGGTGTAGCTATAGCTCACCACACCGGTGCTGGCGTTGTAGCCAGTGATGGTGAGCGTGTTGCCCAGCGCAGTGGTAATCGATTGTGGGAAACCCGCCGCCACGCCGCCGATGACGACGTTGATACCACCCACACTCAAGGTCTGCACGCCGTCCAACGCAGTCACGGTAAAGGTGCCGCTTTGAGTCAGCGCCAATGCATCCGGGCTGCTGCCGTCGCTGAGGTTTTTCTCCAGCAACGACAGCTCACCACCTTCGGTGTCGAGGCCGGTGATGACTACCGGGTCGTCGTTGTTGTGCACTTGCAGCACCAGGTTCGCGGTGCTGGTGTCGCCATCGGCGTCGGTCAGGGTGTAGGTGAAGGTTTCGCTGCCATTGCCACCACCGTGCAAGCCTTTGAAATCGGCGTCAGAGGTGTTAAGGGTGTAGGTGTAGGAACCGTCGGCGTTGAGCACCAGGGTGCCGTAGGTGCCGGTAAAAGTGCCGGGTGTGATGGGGCCGGACGCCACGTGATCCGCACCTTGGGTGTCGTTAGGCAATACGTTGCCGGTCAGGGTGACCAGGGTTTCCGAGGCCGTACTGGCGTTGCTGTCGTCCACGGCCTTGGGCAAGTCGTCGACGATGTTCACGTCCAGGTTGCCGTTGGCCGTGGTGCCGTTGTCGTCGGTGGCGACTACGGCAAATTGCTCACTAACGCTGTTGGCGCCGTTGGCGTTTGGATGGGCTTCGTTGTCCAGCAGCGTGTAGCTGTAGCTGACCACCCCAGTGCTGGCGTTGTAGCCAGTGATGGTGAGCGTGTTGCCCAGCGCAGTGGTAATCGATTGTGGGAAACCCGCCGCCACGCCGCCGATGACCACATTGATGCCGCCCACGCTCAGGGTCTGCACACCGTCCAACGCAGTCACGGTGAACGTGCCGTTTTGAGTCAAGGCCGATGCGTCCGGGCTGCTGCCGTCGCTGAGGTTTTTCTCCAGCAACGACAGCTCACCACCCTCGGCATCAAGGCCCACCAACACCACAGGGTCGTCGTTGTTGTGCACTTGCAGCACCAGGTTCGCGGTGCTGGTGTCGCCATCGGCGTCGGTCAGGGTGTAGGTGAAGGTTTCGCTGCCATTGCCACCACCGTGCAAGCCTTTGAAATCGGCGTCAGAGGTGTTAAGGGTGTAGGTGTAGGAACCGTCGGCGTTGAGCACCAGGGTGCCGTAGGTGCCGGTAAAAGTGCCGGGTGTGATGGGGCCGGACGCCACGTGATCCGCACCTTGGGTGTCGTTAGGCAATACGTTGCCGGTCAGGGTGACCAGGGTTTCCGAGGCCGTACTGGCGTTGCTGTCGTCCACGGCCTTGGGCAAGTCGTCGACGATGTTCACGTCCAGGTTGCCGTTGGCCGTGGTGCCGTTATCGTCGGTGACCACTACGGCGAATTGCTCGCTAACGCTGTTGGCGCCGTTGGCGTTGGGATGGGCTTCGTTATCCAGCAAGGTGTAGCTGTAGCTGACCACACCAGTGCTGGCGTTGTAGCCGGTGATGGTCAACGTATTACCCAGCGCAGTGGTAATCGATTGTGGGAAACCCGCCGCCACGCCGCCGATAACCACATTGATGCCGCCCACGCTCAGGGTCTGCACACCGTCCAACGCAGTCACGGTGAACGTGCCGTTTTGAGTCAAGGCCGATGCGTCCGGGCTGCTGCCGTCGCTGAGGTTTTTTTCCTGCAGCGATAGCTCACCACCCTCGGCATCAAGGCCCACCAACACCACAGGGTCGTCGTTGTTGTGCACTTGCAGCACCAGGTTCGCGGTGCTGGTGTCGCCATCGGCGTCGGTCAGGGTGTAGGTGAAGGTTTCGCTGCCATTGCCACCACCGTGCAAGCCTTTGAAATCGGCGTCAGAGGTGTTAAGGGTGTAGGTGTAGGAACCGTCGGCGTTGAGCACCAGGGTGCCGTAGGTGCCGGTAAAAGTGCCGGGTGTGATGGGGCCGGACGCCACGTGATCCGCACCTTGGGTGTCGTTAGGCAATACGTTGCCGGTCAGGGTGACCAGGGTTTCCGAGGCCGTACTGGCGTTGCTGTCGTCCACGGCCTTGGGCAAGTCGTCGACGATGTTCACGTCCAGGTTGCCGTTGGCCGTGGTGCCATTGTCATCGGTGACGACTACGGCGAATTGCTCACTAATGCTGTTGGCGCCGTTGGCGTTTGGATGGGCTTCATTGTCCAGCAAGGTGTAGCTGTAGCTGACCACGCCCGTGCTGGCGTTGTAGCCGGTGATGGTCAGCGTGTTGCCCAACGCAGTGGTAATCGATTGTGGGAAACCCGCCGCCACGCCACCGGTGACGACGTTGATTCCACCCACACTCAAGGTCTGCACACCGTCCAGCGCGGTCACGGTAAAGGTGCCGCTTTGAGTCAGCGCCGATGCATCCGGACTGCTACCGTCGCTGAGATTTTTTTCCTGCAGCGATAGCTCACCACCCTCGGCATCAAGGCCCACCAACACCACAGGGTCGTCGTTGTTATGCACTTGCAGCACCAGGTTCGCGGTGCTGGTGTCGCCGTCGGCGTCGGTCAGGGTGTAAGTGAACGTCTCAGTGCCGCTGCCCCCACCGTGCAACGCGACGAATTGCGGGTCGCTGGGGTTCAGGGTGTAGGTGTACGTGCCGTTGGGGTTGAGCACCAGGGTGCCGTAGGTGCCGGTGAACGTGCCGCCGATGATCGGCCCGCTGTCGGGACCGGTGGGGATCCGGTCGGCGCCCTGATGGTCGTTGGGCAATACGTTGCCGGTGAGGGTCACCAGGGTTTCCGACGCCGTGTTGGCGTGGCTGTCGTCGATCGCCTGGGGTACGTCATCGGTGATGTTGACGTCCAGGGTGCCGGTGGCCGTGTCGCCGTCGGTGTCGACAGCCACCACCGGGAACTGCTCGGTAATGTTGTTGGCACCACCGCCGGCAGGATGGGTTTCATTGTCCGTCAGGGTGTAGCTGTAGCTGACCACCCCCGTGGCCGGGTCATAGCCGGTGATGGTCAACGTGTTGCCCAGCGCCGAAGTGATGGTTTGCGGGAAGCCCGTGGGCACGCCGCCTGTGATCACGTTGATGCCGCCGATGCTCAGGCTGCTCAGCCCGTCAGGCGCGGAAACCGTGAAGGTGCCGCTTTGCACCAACGCCCCCGGATTGCTGGCCGAACCATCGGCCAGATTGGCCTCGTTGGTGGTCAGTTCGCCACCCTCGACATTGACCCCGTCGAGGGTCACCGGGTTATCCGGTGTCACCGGCGGCACGGTTGCATCGTCGCCCGTGTTGTCCGGATCACCGGCCAGGCGCAGCTGTGGAAACTCGGGAATCCCGTTGAACCCGGCCGTCGGAAAACCGATCTGCGGATCGACCTCCCCGCCAACCTCTTCCAGCAGCACAAAACTGTGCCCACCGCCCACGCCCCCCGGGTTGCCACCCTCGGGGCCGGCGGCCGTGGCTTCACCGGTCTGGGTCGGGTCGGCACCGGCGGCGATGGCTTGCTGCAGCTTTTGCACATCGGTCAGTTGCGCGTTACTCGGTGTCGCCGCGTCAGGCGTGTCGACATGCGGCGCATGGTTGGCGAGCAACTGCGGAGTCAGGGTCAGGTTGCTTTCGCGGCCCAGGGTCAACGTCTGGCCGTTCTGCATACGAACAGCCACCGCCCCTTCGGCACCGGTGACCAGGTGTTCGCCGGCATAAAGCCGATCGCCTTCGACCAGAGGCCGCCGCAGGCCACCGGCCGCTTCTGCGAATACTTGCCCGACTATTTTGCTGACGATACCGATGAGCGCTGCCATGTGCATTTCCTCCGTTGCCGACCGCAATCGGCACGTGTCTGGGTGAAGAATCCGTCCTCAGGTTTGGCAATCCAGAAAGCTGGAAAATCTGCCAGCTTTCGTGAAAGCAGAAGGTGCTGGCAATTCGCCAAAACGACAAAAAACCGTCACCAAAAACCACTTCACAGATCGCTCTTTCGACACTTCTTCACATCGTTTAAAAATTTGCATGGAACTTTTATTGACGCCTAAAAGCCGTCGCAACCCGCAAACTAAAAGGCTTTCGCTCTGAACAATGTGCCGGTTTTTTTCAAGCTCATAAGTTTTTTTCGGAATAAGCCTTATGAGAAATTCTTCTTAGGTTTTGCTCAGGATGTTCTTAGCTGTGTTGTTACAAGGTTGAAACGGTTTTGATCTTTAATACGTCAATATTTTGGCGACAAGCGAAGCACTACAGACCTCAGGAGATGCACCCCATGCGCGTTCTAACCCCCCTCTGCAGCGCGGTTTTACTGGCCATGGCCTGCTCTTCTCAGGCGCAGGCAATGTCCTTGACCGAGGCGATCCAGAGCACCATTGCCACTCACCCAGAGCTGGCACAACGGGTGGACAGCCGTCTGTCGGCCAATGAAGACGTCAAGGTCGCCCGAGGGGGCTTTTTCCCATCGGTGGATTTGAATGCCGGTTACGGTCGTGGCTATAGCGACAACACCAACACCCGGGCCTTGGGCAACCACCACACCAACATCCTCACCTATACCCAATCGGAGCTGCGCCTGCGGCAGATGATCTTCGACGGGTTCAACACTGCCAATGAAGTGGACCGCACCCAGGGCGTGGTCAACTCCCGGGCCTATTACGCCCAAGGCACCGCCCAGGACCTGGCGCTACGCACCATCGAGGTCTACCTGGAAGTGCTCAAGCGCCGCGAGCTGGTGACCCTGGCCAAGAACAATCTGCAGGCGCACCTGCGGGTCAACGACCAGATCGGCCTGCGCACCGAGCGAGGGGTGGGCAGTACGGCCGACTCCGACCAGTCCAATGCCCGTCGGGCCCTGGCGGAAAACAACTACGACACCGCCCAGGTCGACTTGGCCGACGCCGAGGCCAACTTCTACAGCGTGGTCGGACGCATGCCCGATGAGCTGGAGACACCGCCCTCGACCAAAGGCGAAATCCCCGCCGACCTGCGCGAAGCCCAGCAAAGCATGGTGGATAACAACCCCTACCTGAAATCGGCCCAGGCCGACATACAGTCCGCCGAGAGCCAGTACGAAGTGGCGAAGTCGCCGTTCTACCCACGCTTCGACGCCGAGGCAGCGGTGGGCGCCAATAACAACATCGGTGGCGAAGAAGGTCACGACAACAACTGGCGGGTCGGCGTGGTGATGAACTACAACCTGTTCCGCGGTGGCAGCGACAAGGCGCGGTTGGCGTCCAACGCCCACCAGATCAACCAGGCGATGGACATCCGCAACAATGCCCTGCGCCAACTCAACGAAGATACGCGCCTGGCCTGGAACGCGATGCTCAACGCCCGCAAACAGACCCCCACCGCCCGCGAATATGCCGACACCACCGCCCGTGTGCGCGCCGCATACCAGGATCAGTTCGGTCTCGGCCAGCGCACCCTGCTCGACCTGCTCGACAGCGAAAACGAGCTGTACAACGCCAACCGTCGCTACACCGAGGTGCGTTACACCGAGGAGTACTCGATGTACCGGGTGCTGGCGAACATGGGCCTGCTGTTGCACAAACAACGGATCGTGCTGCCGGCCGATACGGTCGCGCAGACCGAAGTCAAGAACCAGGCTCGGCTGCCGGAACTGAAGTAGCCCCCTCGAAAAAAAATGGGAGCGAACACTGTGACCAGCATGGAACCCGCAACCCTTGGCGCTGATCCGCGCCTGAATTTCGATGATCCCTTGCTGGACGGTCTGTTGATCCTCTGCAAACTCCATGGCGCGACGGTCAGCCGCGCCAGCCTCAGCGCCGGGCTCCCTATGGCGCACCAACGCTTGAGCCTGGACCTGCTGCCCCGCGCAGCGGCCCGGGCAAGCTTGCAGGCGCGGCTGTTGCGTCGTGAGCTGGCGGACATCTCCCCCCTGAACCTGCCGGTGATGCTGATCCTGGCGGGGGGCCGCTGTGCGGTCTTGCGACGCTGGGGCGAGGATGGCAAGGCGCTGATCCTGCCCAGCGAAGCCGATGGCGGCGAGCAATGGGTCAGTCGCGAGGAACTGACCACCGATTACAGCGGCCAGGCGCTATTCGCCCGGCCGCGCCATGAACTCGAAGACCTGCGCGCGCCCCTGGTGCCGCGGGTCGAGGCGTGGTTTCGCGACACCTTGAAACTGTCGCGCTGGCTGTACAGCGACGCGATCCTGGCGAGTTTCCTGATCAACCTACTCGGCCTGATGGTGCCGCTGTTCGTCATGCAGACCTACGACCGCGTGGTGCCGAACCAGGCCACGTCGACCTTGTGGGTGCTGGCCGTGGGGCTGTTGATCGGCACCGGTTTCGAACTGGTGTTGCGGGTGGTGCGTGCCCATCTGCTGGACACCGCCGGCAAGAAAACCGACGTGATTCTCTCCGCCACCCTGTTCGAGCGCATCACCGGCATGGCGATGAAGGCCAAGCCCGTGACCATCGGCGGCTTCGCCCAGAGCATCCACGACTTCCAGGGCCTGCGCGAATTCCTCACGGCGGTGACCCTCACCAGCCTGATCGACCTGCCCTTCGCCCTGCTGATGCTGGTGGTGATCGGCCTGTTGGGCGGCTGGCTGGTGGTGATTCCAGTGGTGGCGTTTCCAATCACCATTGTCTTCGCGATGATCATCCAGGTGCGCCTGCGCGACACCGTGCAAAAAAGCCTGGCCCTCGGCGCCCAGCGCCAGGCTCTGCTGATCGAAACCCTCGGCGGCCTGGAAACCCTCAAGGCCTGCAGCGCCGAGAGCGAGCGCCAGCATCAGTGGGAAAGCACCCACGGAGCCCTCACCCGCCTGGACAGCCACGCGCGCAACCTCTCGGCTCTGGCGACCAACGGCACGTTGTTCCTGCAACAACTGGCCGGCATGGCGACCATCGTCGCCGGAGTCTACAGCATCATCGCCGGCAACCTCAGCGTCGGCGCGCTGGTGGCGACCTATATGCTCGGCAGCCGGGTGCTCGCCCCGCTCGGGCAGATCGCCGGGCTGATCACCCGTTACCAGCAAGCCCAGCTCACCATGCGCAGCACCGATGCCCTGATGGCGCTGCCCCAGGAACGCGATGCCAAACAACGGCCGCTGGATCGCACCCAGTTGCAGGGCGCGCTGGACGTCAGCGGCGTGACCTTCCACTACAACGGCCAGAGCAGCCCAGCACTGGCGAACATCAGCTTCAGCCTCAAGCCCGGCGAACGGGTCGGGATCATCGGCCGCAGTGGCTCGGGCAAGAGCACCCTGGCGCGCCTGGTGATGGGGTTCTATGCGCCGGAGGAAGGCCAGTTGCTGCTCGACGGCCTGGACCTGCGGCAACTGGACGTCGCCGACCTGCGCCAACAGATCGGCTACGTTGCCCATGACCTGCCGCTGCTGGCCGGTAGCCTGCGGGACAATCTCACCTTGGGCGCCCGTTACATCAGCGACGCGCGCATGTTGGAAGTGGCGGAGCTGACCGGTGTCACCGAACTGGCGCGCCAACATCCCCAAGGTTTCGACCGCCCGGTGGGCGAGCGCGGGCAACTGCTCTCCGGCGGCCAACGCCAGGCCGTGCTGCTGGCCCGGGCCTTGCTGCTCGACCCGCCGATCCTGCTGCTGGACGAACCCACCAGCGCCATGGACAACAGCAGCGAAGACGTCCTGCGGCAAAAACTCCACACCCATGTACAGGGCAAGACCGTGCTGCTGGTCACCCACCGCACCTCGATGCTGAGCCTGGTGGACCGCTTGGTGGTGTTGGACAACGGACGGATCGTGGCGGATGGACCGAAGGAAGCAGTCATCGATGCGTTGCGCAAGGGACGGGTGGGAACGGCGGCGGTTTAACAGCCCCCACAACACCTGTGGCGAGGGAGCTTGCTCCCGCTGGGCTGCGAAGCAGCCCCCAAGCCATTCACCCGATTGTGTCAGACGGACCGCCTCGACAGGTTTTACGACGGCTTCGCCGCCGAGCGGGAGCAAGCTCCCTCGCCACAAAAAGCAGCGCCCAGCTCTCTTCTAAAAGCAGCACCCGCTCTTTTCTAAAAAGCAGCGACCGGCTCCACTTCACTTAACCGACGGGTACCGCTCCATGTCAGCCCAAACACCGGATTCAACCGCTCGAAGCTACTTCGGCAGTTTCAGCAAAAGCGCCGAAAGCGAGTTCATGCCGGAAACCGCCGGCGCCACGCTGCAGGATTCGCCCCGCCGCTCGCGGGTCACCGTGTGGCTGGCCGCCGTGTTGATCGTCACTGGGCTGGTCTGGGCGAAGTTGGCGGTTTTGCAGGAGGTCACCACTGGCGAAGGCAAGGCGATTCCGTCGAGCAAGATCCAGGTGATCCAGAACCTGGAGGGCGGCATCGTCACCGAAATATTCGTGCGCGAAGGCCAGATGGTGAACAAGGGCGACACCCTGCTGCGCCTGGATGACACCCGATATCAGTCGAACAAGGGCGAGAGCGAAGCCGACCGCTATGCCTTGACCGCCCAAGTCGAGCGTCTGTCGGCCGAGGCCGAGGGCCGGCCGTTCAATCTTTCGGCCGAGGTGATCGCCAAGGCCCCGCAAGTGGCCGAGGACGAGCGCTCACTGTACGAACAACGCCAGCGGCGCCTGGCCAGTGAACAACGGACCCTGACCGAACAGCTGCGGCAGAAGACCCAGGAGCTGGCGGAGTTTCGCTCCAAGCAAGGCCAGTTCAGCTCGGCCCTGGCCTTGCTGCAAGAAGAAATGAACATGTCCGCCCCGCTGGTGCGCACCGGGGCGGTATCACCGGTGGAGATCCTGCGGCTCAAACGCAGCGCGGTGGAAATCCGCGGCTCGCTCAACGCCACCACCCTGGCCATTCCCCGAGCCGAATCGGCGATCAACGAGATCAAGAGCAAGATCGACGAATCGGAACAGACCTTTCGCTCCGAAGCAGCCAAGGACCTCAACGAGAAACGCACCGAACTGTCGAAAATCACCGCATCGAGCATCGCCATCGACGACCGCGTGACACGCACTACGGTGGTCTCGCCCGTGCATGGGGTGATCAAGCAACTGAAGGTCAACACCATCGGCGGCGTCGTGCAGCCAGGCAACGACATGGTGGAAATCGTGCCCCTGGAAGACAACCTGCTGATCGAAGCCAAGGTCCGCCCCCAGGACGTGGCGTTCCTGCACCCGGGCCAGAAAGCCATGGTCAAGTTCAGCGCCTACGACTACACCATCTACGGCGGGCTCAGCGCCAAGCTCGAACTGATCGGAGCCGACACCATCACCGACGACAAGGGCAACAGTTTCTACTTGATCCAGGTGCGCACCGACAAAAACCATTTGGGCGGGGATGCCAAACCCTTGCTGATCATTCCGGGCATGGTGGCGACGGTGGATATCATTACCGGAGAGAAGAGTGTGTTGGATTACTTGCTCAAGCCGGTGTTGAAGGCGCGGACCGAGGCGATGCGCGAGCGCTGATCTGGATTTGACTCGCCCTGTGGCGAGGGAGCTTGCTCCCGCTGGGCTGCGAAGCAGCCCCAAGACCATTCACCTCGCTGTATCAGACAGACCGCGCCAGTAGGTTTTACGACGGCTGCGCCGCCGAGCGGGAGCAAGCTCCCTCGCCAAAGGGGCCTCTAAACCTCTCCATGGTTCTTCTGGTAAGTCTCCTCCCCCATCGCCGCAATCTGCCCCTCGATCAGCGCTTCGAACGGCCTCAATAACGGTTCGAAACTCGTCGGCGCCTCCAGCGTCTGCAACGCCTGGACAATCGCCTCCACCGTCGACAACGCCCCCGGTCCGGGCGCCTTGCGCAAGCGGTAACGGGACACAGCGCCTTCGGCCAGGGTCACCCTCGGCAGCGCCGCCAACAAGGGATTGAGGTGCAGCAACTTGCGCGCCTTGCGCCAGGTGCCATCGGGAACGACCAACAGCAGCGGCTCATCGGGCAGGACATAGGCTTGCAACGGCTGCGCCTCGTCGCCGGGAAACAGCAAGCGCGCCTGATACCCCGGTTGATTGAGCAACCGGGGCAAATCCTCGAACACCTCACCCACGATCAACTCGGCATTATTGAGTCCCAATGCCGCCAGCCGGGCGGTATTCAAAGCATGGTTCACTTCACTGGGATGCTGTAACAGCAAGACGCGGGTACGGCTGTCGAGGCTGGGGATCAGCGGGCACAGGCAATGGCTTTGCGGCCTGTGGCAACGCGGGCATTGGATTCTGGACATGGTCAGGCCTGATTCAGTTGAGCTTTGAGCAAATCGCGGAAGGTCTGGATCAGCGGCTCGCGGCTACGACCACGGCGTACGATCATCGAAAACGGCGCCTGATAACCAAAGGTCGCCGGCAGCAGCACGCGCAAGTCGCCCTTGTCGACCCAGGCCTGGGCGTAGTGCTCGGGCAGGTAACCGACGTAGGCGCCGGATAACACCAGAATCAACTGCGCCTCCATGCTCTCCACCGTCGCCGCGCTGTGCTTGAAACCGTGGCGAGCCAGTTCGGCCTGGCTCCAGTAACCGCGCCCGACCATGCGTTGCTGGGTGATGACCTGCTCGGGGATGCGCCGCTCGTTGAACAACGGGTGGCGGTTGCTGCAGTACAACCAGTGCTGCTCACGGTACAGCGGCATGTAGACCAGCCCGCTCATGCGCGTGGAAAACGCACCGATGGCCAGGTCCAGGCGATTGTCCTGCACGCCGAGTTGCAGCTCGTAAGGGCTCATGACCGACAGGTGCAAATGCACCGCCGGATGTTCCTGGCTGTAGGCGCCGATGGCTTCGGCGAACGGCAAGGCCTTGTCGCTGACAGTGGAGTCGATCACCCCCAGGTTCAAGGTGCCGCGCAGCTCACCCTTGAGCGCTGCGGCATATTGCTCGAACCCTTCGAGCTCGCCCAGCAGGCGCAAGGTTTCCTGATGGAACAGCTCGCCCTTGCTGGTCAGGCTGAAGCCACCCCGGCCGCGATGACACAACACCAGGCCCAAGGCCGATTCCAGTTGGCTCATGTAGGTGCTGATGGCCGACGTGGACAGGTTGAGTTCGTGCTGGGCATTGGCGAACCCTTGGTGCCGAACCACGCTGACAAAAATGCGCAGCAGTTTCAGGTCGGGTAGAGCGTTGGCCATCAGATACTCCTGAACTCACGGGACATAGAACTTGCAGAGCTTTTGTGGCGAGGGAGCTTGCTCCCGCTCGGCGGCGCAGCCGTCGTAAACCTATCGCTGCAATCTGCCTGAGGCACCGAGGTGATTTTGGGGCGGCTTCGCCGCCCAGCGGGAGCAAGCTCCCTCGCCACAGGGGCACCATGTCCCCCAGACCACACGGGATACTGCACGGATTGGGAGTCTATCGCCCCGCCCGCCATTAGTTTAGAAAAATCTGAACTAAGTATTTGCCCCCAGCGATTCTTCACGGCAACGGCTTTTCGCAGAATCGGCCCCTGATAAGTAAAACAACGATGAGGCCCTACCCGTGGACAAGATTCTGCACCAACCACTGGGCGGCAACGAAATGCCGCGCTTCGGCGGCATCGCCACCATGATGCGACTCCCCCATCTGCAAACCGCTGCCGGCCTGGATGCGGCGTTCGTCGGCGTACCGCTGGACATCGGCACCTCCCTGCGCGCCGGCACTCGTTTCGGGCCGCGGGAGATCCGCGCCGAATCCGTGATGATCCGCCCCTACAACATGGCCACTGGCGCCGCGCCGTTCGACTCGCTGTCGGTGGCCGACATCGGCGACGTGCCGATCAACACCTTCAACCTGCTGGACGCGGTGCGGATCATCGAGGAGTCTTACCACAAGATCCTCGAACACAACGTCATCCCCCTGACCCTGGGCGGCGACCACACCATCACCCTGCCGATCCTGCGGGCGATCCACAAGAAACACGGCAAGGTCGGCCTGGTGCACATCGACGCCCACGCCGATGTGAACGACCACATGTTCGGCGAGAAGATCGCCCACGGCACCACCTTCCGCCGCGCCGTCGAAGAAGGCTTGCTCGATTGCGACCGCGTGGTGCAGATCGGCCTGCGGGCCCAGGGCTACACCGCCGATGATTTCAACTGGAGCCGTAACCAGGGTTTCCGTGTGGTCCAGGCCGAAGAGTGCTGGCACAAATCCCTCGCCCCTCTGATGGCCGAAGTGCGTGAGAAAGTCGGCGGTGGCCCGGTGTACCTGAGCTTCGACATCGACGGTATCGACCCGGCCTGGGCCCCTGGCACCGGCACCCCGGAAATCGGTGGGTTGACCACCATCCAGGCGATCGAAATCGTGCGCGGCTGCCAGGGCCTCGACCTGGTCGGTTGCGATCTGGTAGAAGTCTCGCCGCCGTACGACACCACCGGCAACACCTCGCTGCTGGGCGCCAACCTGCTGTACGAGATGCTCTGCGTACTGCCCGGTGTGGTTCATCGCTGAGGTGCGCCCATGAACGAACAACAGCAGGTTCTCAAGGCCGCCGCCGATCTGGTGTCGGCCTTCGCCCGTAATGACCGCGACGCCTACTTCGGCGCGTTCACCACCGATGCGAGTTTCGTGTTCCACACCCTCGAACAGCCCCTGCTGTCACGCGATGCCTACCAGGCGTTGTGGGATCGCTGGCGGTCCGAGGATGGCTTCGAGGTGCTCAATTGCACCTCGAGCAACGCCTTCGTCAGCCTGCAAGGGGACGTGGCGATTTTCATCCATGACGTGGCCACCGAGCTGCGCATGCAAGGGGAGCTTCACTTTAGCCAGGAGCGCGAAACCATTGTGTTTCGCCAAGAACAACAAGGCCTATGGCTGGCCTGCCACGAACATTTGTCCGCAATGCCGGAAGGGCTGCCAATCCCTTAGCAACAGGTGACGCCCGCACACGACGGGCGCGCCTTTATGATCGGAGCAGATCATGCATAACAATAACGACAACAGCCTTACGCAAATTGAAACCTTCGGGGTCGAACAGATCCCGGACCACGAGCGAACCGCCGGCCCGGGCGATCTGTTTCGCCTGATCTTCGGCGGCGCCAATACCTTCGCCACCGCCGTGCTCGGCAGTTTCCCAGTGCTGTTCGGCCTGTCATTCCAGGCCGGGGTCTGGGCCATTGTGCTGGGCGTCCTGGTGGGTTCGATCATCCTCGCGCCCATGGGTCTGTTCGGCCCGCTCAACGGCACCAACAACGCGGTTTCTTCCGGTGCGCACTTCGGCGTGCACGGGCGGATCGTCGGCTCGTTCCTCTCGTTGCTGACCGCCATCGCGTTCTTCTCGCTGTCGGTGTGGAGTTCGGGGGACGCGTTGATCGGCGGCGCCAAGCGGCTGATCGGCGTGCCGGAAACCGACCTGAGCCTGGGCCTGGCCTACGGCCTGTTTGCCCTGCTGGTGTTGACGGTGTGCATCTACGGCTTCCGCTTCATGCTGTGGGTCAACCGCATCGCCGTATGGGCCGCCAGCCTGCTGTTTTTGCTGGGTATCCTGGCTTTCGCACCGACCTTCGACAGCCAGTTCGCCGGCACCGTCAGCCTCGGCCAGCCGGGCTTCTGGGCGGCGTTTATCGGCGCGGCGCTGGTGGCCATGAGCAACCCGATTTCCTTCGGTGCGTTCCTGGGTGACTGGTCGCGCTACATCCCCCGCAACACGCCCAAGCGCCGCATCATGCTGGCGGTGATCGCTGCGCAGCTGGCGACGTTGATCCCGTTCCTGTTCGGCCTCGCCACCGCCACCATCGTGGCGATCAAGGCGCCGGACTACATCGCGGCCAACAACTACGTGGGCGGCCTGCTGGCGGTTTCGCCGAGCTGGTTCTTCCTGCCGGTGTGCCTGATCGCGGTGATCGGCGGCATGTCCACCGGCACCACGTCGCTGTACGGCACCGGCCTGGACATGTCCAGCGTGTTCCCACGGGTGCTGTCGCGGGTCAAGGCGACGCTGCTGATCGGCGTGCTGTCGATTGCGTTCATCTTCATCGGGCGCTTCGCGGCGAACCTGGTGCAGAGCGTCTCGACCTTCGCCGTGCTGATCATCACCTGCACCACACCGTGGATGGTGATCATGATCATCGGCCTGTTGGTGCGCCGCGGCTTCTACTGCCCGGACGACCTGCAAGTGTTCACCCGCGGCGAAACCGGCGGGCGCTACTGGTTCAGCCATGGCTGGAACTGGCGCGGCCTCGGGGCGTGGATTCCCAGCGCATTGGTGGGGTTGTGCTTCGTCAACCTGCCGGGGCAGTTCGTCGGGCCGCTGGGGGAACTGGCCGGTGGGATCGACATCAGCCTGCCGGTGACCCTGGGGTTGGCCTCGGTGGTGTACCTGGTGCTGCTTGGGTTATTCCCGGAACCGGCGGCGGTGTACGGGCCGGATGATCCGCGGAGCAAAGGCTCTTCGGTGTCAATCGATAGCCCCTCCCTCAGGCAGACCGTCTGACCCGAGCCAACAAACCCCCTGTGGCGAGGGAGCTTGCTCCCGCTCGACTGCGCAGCAGTCGCTATCAAGGGCTGCTTCGCAGCCCAGCGGGAGCAAGCTCCCTCGCCACACAAGCACGTTCGCACTGAGGGCGCGGTGCCAGGGAGGGCATCACCCCGACTTCCTATAAAAAAGACAATCGGAGACACGCCATCATGGCTTTGGACTTAATCGTCGTTCTTCTCTACGCCACTGGCATGATCGCCCTCGGCTGGTACGGCATGCGCCGCGCTAAAACCCGTGACGACTACCTGGTCGCCGGGCGCAATCTCGGCCCGGGCTTTTATCTGGGCACCATGGCTGCCACCGTCCTGGGCGGCGCGTCCACCATTGGCACCGTGCGCCTGGGTTATGTCTATGGCATTTCCGGTTTCTGGCTGTGCGGCGCCATCGGCCTGGGCATCGTCGGCCTGAGCCTGTTCCTCGCCAAGCCGTTGCTCAAGCTCAAGATCTACACCGTGACCCAGGTGCTGGAGCGCCGCTACAACCCGGCCGCGCGCCAGGCCAGTGCGCTGATCATGCTGGTTTACGCACTGATGATCGGCGCCACCTCGACCATCGCCATCGGCACCGTGATGCAGGTGCTGTTCGGCTTGCCGTTCTGGGTGTCGATCCTGGTGGGCGGTGGCGTGGTGGTGCTGTATTCCACCATCGGCGGCATGTGGTCGCTGACCCTCACCGACATCGTGCAATTCCTGATCATGACCGTTGGCCTGGTGTTCCTGCTGATGCCGATGTCCATCGTCGATGCCGGTGGCTGGGATGCGATGGTGGCGGCATTGCCGGCCAATTACTTCGATTTCACCGCGATTGGCGGGGACACCATCCTCACCTACTTCCTGATCTACTTCTTCGGCATCTTCATCGGCCAGGACATCTGGCAGCGGGTATTCACCGCTCGCAGTGAAGGCGTGGCCAAAGTGGCCGGCACCGCCGCCGGCCTGTACTGCGTGCTGTACGGCCTGGCCGGTGCGTTGATCGGCATGGCGGCCAAGGTATTGCTGCCGGACCTGGAAAACGTCAACAACGCCTTCGCCAGCATCGTCCAGACCAGCCTGCCCAACGGCATTCGCGGCCTGGTGATCGCCGCGGCCCTGGCAGCCTTGATGTCCACCGCCGCAGCGGGCCTGCTCGCGGCGTCCACCACGGTGGTCCAGGACTTGCTGCCCCGTCTGCGCCAGGGCCGTGAAAGCGGCAGTGGCGACGTTCACGAGAACCGCATCGCGACCCTGCTGATGGGCGCGGTAGTCCTGGTGATCGCCCTGGTGGTCAGCGACGTCATCAGCGCCCTGACCCTGGCCTACAACCTGCTGGTGGGCGGCATGCTGATCCCGCTGATCGGCGCCATCTACTGGAAACGCGCCACCACCGCCGGCGCGATCACCAGCATGTCGCTGGGCTTCCTGACCGCGCTGTTCTTCATGCTCAAGGATGGCCTGGACGCCAACACGCCGATCTACTACAGCCTGAGCGTGGCGCTGGTGAGTTTTGTGCTGGTGAGTGTGCTGTCGCCACGGCCGAGTGCGGTGGCCAAGGCGATCTAACCGGTACGACGCAGTACCCGTGGCGAGGGAACTTGCTCCCGCTGGTGCGCGAAGCGCGCCCAAAGCCAGGCGCCTCGGTGTGTCAGAAAGGGCTCAGGTGCTGATGGGGTCTGCTTCGCAGCCCAGCGGGAGCAAGCTCCCTCGCCACAGATTGCATACAAAATAAAAGATCGCAGTCCTCGGCCGTCTCGTTTGAAACGGTCGAAGACTGCGATCTCTCCAAATTCTGCGGTGTAGTTACCGGCGGCGCGGTTGGCGGCGGCGTTGCTCGTCATCGGTGCGGATCGGTATCGGTTGCATCGGTGGCTCGATCAGGCCAAGCGCGACACCCAGGTCATGAAGCCAATTCTGGATTTTCTCTTTCATCGTGGTGCCCCCTCAGGGTGGTACGAGCGGCAAATTACTGTGGCCCCTTCGCACTGATAATAGTCCGATGTTCTACGCAATGCTCGTCTCAGTTTGCAATGATCTGTTACTGAATTGATCCAAATCCACCTCCCGGAGTTCAAGCCGATTGCGCCGTCGTCATGGGCGTTCGCGGCCAGGCCTGTTGTTGCAATTCAATCCAAGCGTTGAGGTTGGCCCCGACCATGCCTTTGCGCCACATCAGCCACGTGGTGGCACTGGCGAACGGCTCGGCCAGCGAATGCACCGATACCCGCTCGCGGCCCGGCAGGCTGGCCAGCATCGACTCGGACATCAACGCCACCCCGGACCCGGCGATCACACACGCCAGCATCCCCTGGTAAGACTCGATTTCCATCGCCCGGCCCATGGTCGCGTGATCATGGGCAAACCAGGCCTCTAATCGCATCCGGTACGAACAACCACGCCGGAACGTGAACACAGCGCGGCCCTGCACATCCAGGGCACTGCGAACCGGCGGATGATCGGCCTCGGTAATCAGTACCAACCGCTCGTCGCACAACGGCACGCCATCCAACCCCGCGAGCTCCAGCGGGCCGTCCACCAGCGCCGCGTCGAGCCGGTTGGTGAGCAGGCCTTCAAGCAGCTCGCCACTGGGCCCCGATTGCACTTGCAGGTTCACCGCCGGATACGCCCGGTGATAAGCCGCCAGCAGGTCCGGCAAATGCGTCGCCGCCGTGCTGTACATCGTGCCCAGCAGGAAGTCCCCGGCCGGCTGCCCACCCTGCACGGCGGCATGGGCCTCGTCGTGCAAGGCGAACAGCTTGGCCGCGTAGTCCAGCAGGACTTTTCCTGCCGGCGACAACTGCAAACGCTGACGCTCCCGCAGGAAAAGGTCCACACCCAGTTGCTCTTCAAGCTGCTTGAGCCGGGTCGACAGGTTCGACGGCACCCGGTGCAGGCGCTCGGCGGCCCGGGTGATGGAACCTTCCTCGGCCACGGCCTGGAAAATTCGCAGTTGGCTGAACTCCATGACCTTCTCCAAAAAAGAACAAGTTACTCACTATTATTCATTTTTAATGAAAGTCAATCAGTCCTAGCCTGACGGTCATTCGCCCCGACACCGGAGAACGACCATGTCACCTCTAATTCGCCTGCTCGGCAGTTTCATCGCGCTGATGATGGCCATGGGCATTGGCCGCTTCGCCTTGACGCCCCAGTTACCTCATTTGATCGGCGAAGGTCAGGTCGACTTGACCGCCGCCGGTCTGATTGCCGCCGCCAACTACCTGGGGTATTTCCTTGGCGCGCTGGACGCCATGTTCGCCCGTCGTCCGGAACAGGTGCGGCGGCGGTTGCTCGGCGGCCTGTGGCTGTGCGTGCTGCTGACCCTGGCGTCGTTCTGGGCCTGGGGCTTCTGGCCGCACCTGGCGTTGCGCTTCGGCACCGGCGTGGCGAGCGCCTGGGTGATGGTGATGATCACCGCCCTGAGCCAACCCTTGGCCGCGGCGGTGGGACGGCCACGGCTCGGTGCCCTGGTGTTTGCCGGCCCGGGCCTGGGGATTTTCCTGACCGGCCTGCTTGCCCTCGGCTCGAACCTGCTGGGCCAGACCTCCGCCACCCTGTGGCTGGTGTATGCCGGCGTCGCCTTGGCGATGTTGCTGGTGATCTTGCCGATCCTGCCGCAGCCGGCCGTCGCAACACCTGTCGCTGGGCCGACCGCCCCTTCGCCGAACACCGGCATCGCTCGACTGGGCGTGGTGTACGCCCTGTACGGCGTGGGCTACATCATTCCGGCGACGTTCCTGTCGCAGATGGCCTCGGCGCAGTTCCACGGCCAATGGCTGGCCGATCTGTTCTGGCCTTGCTTCGGCCTGGCCGCCGCCAGCGGCGTGTTGCTGGTCAGCCGGCGGCGGCCGAACCCGAACACCACCGGCCGCTGGCTGATCGGCACGCTCTGGCTGCAAGCCGTCGGGGTATTTGCCTGCCTGCTGGGCAGCGGGCCGGGGCTGGCGCTGGGGGTGATCCTGTGTGGCACGCCGTTCCTGGCCTGCATGCAGTTGGTGATGCTGCGCTCCCGGGAACTGGCGCCCCACGCCACCCAGCGCAACGCTGGCCTGTTGACCGCCTGCTTTGCCGTGGGCCAGCTCAGCGGGCCACTGCTGGCGGCGCTGAGCAGCCATTTCAGCGGAGGCCTGCAACCGGCGCTGATCATTGCCGGCAGCGGCCTGGTGCTGGCCGGTGGCCTGTTGCTGCGGCCCGCCAGTCGGCGCGCGGCGAGCCCTTGCGCCGAGACCGCCCTGCGTTGATCAGGCCTGGCCAGCCGGGCTGAACGCCTTGCTCGACTGCGTGGCCGGCTCGCGTCGCGCCAAGGCGAAATACAACACCCCGCCGAGGAAGCAACCGGTGAACCAGGCAAAGTTGGCCATCGGTTGCAGCATCGGCGTGAAGGTGATCGCCACCCCCATCAGCGTCGCCGGAATCAACGCCTTCACCGCCGTCCAGTTGATGCCGCCGCTGTAGTAATAACGCCCGCTCGGCCCGTCATTGAACAGCGCATCGACGTCGATCTGCTGTTTTTTGATCAGGTAGTAATCCACCAGCAGAATCCCGAACAGCGGGCCGATAAACGCCGCCAACACGTCCAGGGTGTAGTGGATCACTTCAGGGTTATTGAACAGGTTCCACGGCGTGATGAAAATCGAGGCCAGCGCCGCGATCATGCCACCAGCGCGCCAGCTGATTTTGCTGGGAGCGACGTTGGCGAAGTCGAAGGCCGGCGAGACGAAGTTGGCGACAATGTTGATGCCGATGGTCGCCGTCACGAAGGCAAAGGCCCCCAGCAAGACCGCCACGTCGTTGTCGATGCGCGCCACGGTGGCAATCGGGTCGTGGAGCATTTCACCGAACACCGGCAAGGTCCCGGAAACAATCACCACGGTGACCAGGGAGAACGCCAGGAAATTCACCGGTAATCCCCAGAAATTACCCCTGCGCACGTCAGACATGCTCCGGCAGTAACGGCTGAAATCGCCGAAATTCAGGGTCGGACCGGAAAAGTACGACACCACCAGTGCCGTCGCCACGATCACTTGGCCGAACGCCTGCCAACCGGACAAGGACTTTTCCGCCAGGGTGAAGCTGATGTTGCTCCAACCGGCCTTCCACACGATCCAGCCGGCCAACAAGAACATCACGGCGTACACAACCGGCCCCGCCCAATCGATGAAACGACGGATCGAATCCATACCGGTCCAGAACACCAGCGCCTGGACGAACCACAAGTTGAGGAAACCGAACCAACCCAGGTAGGACAAACCGGCAAAATGCGGCGTCGCGTAGACCTCCATCGAAGGAAAAAACCGCAGCACCACGATGATCAGCGCGCTGGAGGCCAGGTAAGTCTGAATGCCATACCAGGCCACGGCGATCAAACCGCGAATGACCGCAGGAATATTCGCCCCGAACACCCCGAACGCCAGTCGGCAGATCACCGGATACGGCACCGCCGCCTGTTGGCTCGGCCTGGCGACCAGGTTGGCGATCAACTGCACGATGCAGATCCCGCCGAGCAAGGCGATAAGCACCTGCCAACTCGCCAGGCCCAAGGCGAACAGACTGGCGGCGAAGACATAACCGCCCACGCTGTGCACATCACTCATCCAGAACGCGAAGATGTTGTACCAATTCCATTTCTGCGGCAGTGGGCCCAGGTCCTCGTTGTAAAGGCGGGGGCTGTAGCCATTGGGCAATTGCTCGGACATTGCGGGGCTCCTTTGAGTACCGCCGTGCCCCCGTATCGACCTGCTCACCATACTGCGCACGGGAGCCGGCATGGTTTGTATACGCGTTTCCACGCAGAATGCGTGCCATAGGCGCTGAATGTGAGACAAACCGGGGTGTGTGGCGCAGAGAAACACCACGCAGGAACAGGCATACGCCCACGAACAGGGCGCGAGTGCATGCTAAAGGTGCAAGATTTTGTATACAGCGAAGATCAACCTGTGGCGAGGGAGCTTGCTCCCGCTGGGGCGCGAAGCGGCCCCTTCGAACATGCTACCTCGGTGTCTTAGCTTGGATTGAGTGCAGCTGGTTTGGGGCTGCTTCGCAGCCCAGCGGGAGCAAGCTCCCTCGCCACAGGAATTGTGTGCAGTTAGCTCAATTCAATGCGATCGGCATGAATGACAATCTGCCCATTCTTGTACAGCGCACCAATGGCCTTCTTGAAGTTGCCCTTGCTCACGCCAAACAGGCTGCTGATCAGCGCCGGGTCGCTCTTGTCGCTGACCGCCAGGGTGCCGTTGTTCTCTCGCAACTTGGCGAGAATCTTGGCGTTCAGGCTGGTGGCAGCTTCCTGGCCCACCGGCTGCAGGCTCAGGCTGATCTTGCCGTCTGGGCGAATCTCCTTGATGAAACCTTTTTCCTGCATGCCCGCGCGCATGAACTTGAAGATTTCGTTCTTGTGGATCAAGCCCCAGTGCTTGTTATTGATGATCGCCTTGAACCCCATGTCGGTGGCTTCGGCGACCAGCAAATCCACTTCCTGGCCCGGCGTATAGTTGGCCGGGGTCTTGTCCAGATAGCGATCCAGGCGTGCCGTGGCGGTGATGCGGCGGGTGTGCTTGTCGAGGTAGACGTGCACCACGCAGTATTCGCCGGCGGTCATCTGGCGCTTTTCTTCGGAATACGGCAGCAACAGGTCCTTGGGCAGGCCCCAGTCCAGGAACACGCCGATGCTGTTGACCTCAACCACTTTCAGGCTGGCGAACTCACCGACCTGCACTTTTGGTTTTTCGGTGGTGGCGATCAGTTTGTCGTCGCTGTCCAGATAAATAAAAACATTGAGCCAGTCTTCATCTTCGCTGGGAATATCCTTGGGGATATAACGGTTGGGCAGCAGAATTTCGCCGTCCGCGCCGCCATCCAGATATAAACCGAAGTTAGTGTGTTTAACCACTTGCAAACTGTTGTAGCGCCCGACTAAAGCCATTTCCAATACCCTCATTGCGTGGGCGGCATTCTACCCGGTTTTGCGGCGCGATTCGTGGCCGCCGGCAAGGTTTGCCTGGAAGGCCCGGCACAACCGTTGATTTTCCTGGGTTTGCGTCCGAGGCACAGCCATTCGTCAGGCCGGAGACGGTGCATGCCGTCCTTTCTCGGCACAATATTCTTCACACGGTTGTTATTTAAAACAGAGGCTTAGGGCAATTATTGCCGGATAACGGCTGATTATTCCCGTCACGCTGGCGATAATTCAGAAGGATATTTGCCAAGCAATTGTCAAGTATTTCCTGTACGATGCCTGGCCCAATTAATTATCTACAGGTTAATGGCCGTCATGCGCGTAAAAGCATCCAACAGCAAAGCAAAGCCAGCTCCAGCCGTTGAAACCAGCGAGTCGATCAACGACCAGATCGCTGCGTTCCTCAAGTCCGGCGGCGAGATCCAGCAAATTGCCAAAGGCGTCAGCGGCCAGACATTCGGCCCGTCCAAGCAGATCAGCCTGGGCAAGAAGTAACCTGCGCGTCACCTGGTCCCAAAGCGCTTTGAGTTTCGAAGCGCTTGGACTGGAACCCTCCCCGCCCTATCCATTCCCCATGAATCGACGAACGGCCTTCGCAGCCGAGCATTCGCCGGTATGCTTTCACCTCTCTAGCCCAAGCGTTTCAGCTTAGTTCCTGCTCCTCGCTATTTCATGGAGTGAAGCATGCGTATCCCTATTGTTGCGCTGGCGATCAGCCTGCTGACGTGCCCCCTCGCCCAGGGGCAGGTGTTCCAACGCGAACTCGGCGACTTCGATCTCAAACTGGGCACCACTCCAAGCCGTAGCATGGCCGAAGGCCTGGTCACGCCGTCGAGCACCGGCTCGTTTCATGGTGGGTTGGACCTGAGCCATGACAGCGGCTGGTACGTTGGCCAGTGGTCACCCAGCGCCGGCCTGACATCGTCCGCCGACCTTGAGGTCGATTCCTACATGGGCTTTAAACAACCCTTCGACCAGACCCTGGGCTACGAAGTCGGCCTGATCCACTACAGCTACCCCACCGTCGATACCCTCGACAGCCAGGAGTTCTACGGCGGCCTGACCGTACTCGGCAGCCGTTTTGGCGCGGCCCTGAGCAACGACCCGGACAAACAGAACAGCACACTGTTCGCCGACCTGGGCGGCAACGTGCCGTTCGGCATTGGCATCAGCGCCAAATACACCACCCACCAACTCAATACGCCAGTCTCGGTGGAGAACGGTTATATCGGCAGCTTCAGCGACTGGTCGTTGAAAATTTCCCGTCCGTGGAAGGGCCTCGACCTGGATCTGATCTACAGCGACTCAAGCCTCAGCGGCAGCAGTTGCTCGGCGTACTCGGGCCACAACAGCGAGTGCGACAGCCTGCTGACCCTCAAGATGGCCCACCCTTTTTACTAAGCGTTACGCATTTAATCGGCTGAACTGCCGCGCGTCTGCGATGCTCAAACAAAGCACCTACGCCTTCGCAAGGACTCGCTCATGCCGCGCTGGTTGACCCGCACTGCCATGTTCATCGCCCTATTGCTGACGCTCACCGCCTGCAGCCGCATCGGCCTGGCCTACCGCAACCTCGACCTGATCATCCCCTGGACCCTCAATGATTACCTGGACATCAGAGGCGAGCAAAAAGACTGGTTCAACGAACGCCTCAAGGACCACCTGACCTGGCATTGCACAACCCAATTGCCCGACTACCTCGACTGGCTGGATCGCCTCAAGACCATGGTGAAAACTGACCAGGTAACCGACGAAGCCTTGCAACAACGTACCCAAGAAGCCAAGGCCGCCATCGCCGAAACCGCACGGCAGATCACTCCCTCGGCCATCGAACTGCTGCAAGGCCTGAACGACGACCAAGTCGATGACATGGATGCCGCCTTCGTCAAGGATCAGCGCAAACGCCAGCAGCAGTACCTCAAGCCGACGTTGCAACAGCAGATTCAGGAGCGCAGCGACCGCATGGTCAAACGCCTAGACGACTGGCTCGGCCCGCTCAACGAAGCCCAGCACCAACGGGTGATGGCCTGGTCCACCGCCCTGGGTGACCAGAACCAGCAATGGATCGCCAACCGCGCCCACTGGCAAAACCAGTTCAGCGAAGCCGTGGCCCAGCGCCACAGTCCTGACTTCCCGAAACGCATCGAGCAACTGCTGGTCAATCGGGAAAGTCTCTGGACCCCGGCCTATCGCGAGGCCTTCAGCAAAACCGAAGCCCAGGCCCGCAGCCTGCTGGTGGACCTGATGGCCGAAAGCACCCCGCCCCAGCGCGAACGGCTGCTGAAGAAAATCGACGGGGTGAAGAAGGATTTCACTGACTTGAAGTGCCTGAAAGCAGCACGATCTTAAAACCACTGAAGATCCAATGTGGGAGCGAGCTTGCTCGCTCCCACAAGGTTTGTGCCTGGTTCCTAGGCAATCTGCGCCTTGGACGCCAAATCATCAAACGTGAACTCATCCAGCGCATCGTCCTGCTCATCCAGCACCTGGCGCGGATGATCATTGCCCGGAATGCTGCTGTCGATCAGGCTCAACAACCGCGAGCCACGGGGCGTCAGCACGAAGTTCTCGCCGTTACCGCCCTCTTCCTCTGGCCGCGGCTCGATATAGCCACGCTCCAGCAGTAACTTTTCATACTCCCCGGCGACCGCTTTCAGATGATCGAGGTTCTCGATTTCCTCACCCGCCGCCGCCTTCTGAGCTGCGTATTCCTCCGCATAAGGCCGAGGCGTAAAACTATGGCCGGCGCCGTTCTGCACTTCGTGCAACAACTTTTCGATCAAGTCCCAGTTATAAGTCGTCATCCTGGTCCATCCTCTGAAGAGTGAGATGCCTACCTAGGTTGTGACCGAGGTGCTGCGCCGCCGTTCAGCCGGGTTTCCGGGCGCAATGCTGTTTACTTGAGGCCTATCCAATTCATTGTGGCGAGGGGATTTATCCCCGTTGGGCTGCGAAGCAGCCCTGAATCCAACCGCGCGGTTTACAAGCTTAACGGCTAGCTATTTCACAAACCGACCAACGGCCTGTCGAATTCATCCAGAGCCAGACGACCACTTACAGAAAGTGCCGACTCAGCGGCTCTGCCATGCAGGAGAATTCATCATGAATGTTGAGAATCATCCGGTCGTCTCGCGGGAAGAGTGGCTCGCCGCCCGCCGCCAACACCTGGCCCACGAAAAAGCCTTCACCCGCGAACGAGACAAACTCAGCGCCGAACGCCGCGCCCTGCCCTGGGTAAAAATCGACAAACCCTACCGCTTCCAAGGCCCCCACGGTGAACTGAGCCTGGCCGACCTGTTCGGCGGCCGCAGCCAACTGATCATCTACCACTTCATGTTCGGCCCCGGCTGGACAGAAGGCTGCCAGGGCTGCTCATTCCTCTCCGACCACATCGACGGCGCCAACCAACACCTGGCCCACCACGACGTGGCCGTGGTCGCCGTCTCCCGCGCCCCCTTCGCCGAGTTCCAGCCATTCAAGCGCCGCATGGGCTGGACCTTCGACTGGGTCTCGTCCAACGGCTGCGACTTCAACTACGACTTCGGCGTCAGCTTCAAAGCCGAAGACACCGCCGGTGGAAAAGCCACCTACAACTACGAAAAAACCGACACCACCGAAGGCGAACTCCCCGGCCTGAGCGTCTTCTACCGCAACGAAGCCAGCGACATCTTCCACACCTACTCCACCTACGCCCGCGGCCTCGATATCCTGGTCGGCACCTACAACTACCTCGACCTGACGCCCAAGGGCCGCAACGAAGACGAAATCATGGACTGGGTGCGGCATCACGATAAATACGACGAGGCCAAGCCACACAGCTGCTGCCACAGCTGATGCGCCAACCCGCACAAGTCGAGCGCGATCCCCGTGGCGAGGGAGCTTGCTCCCGCTCGACTGCGCAGCAGTCGCCTGCAGTGCCTGACCCGCGGCAGCCCAAAAAGCCGACTGATGCAGGGCTAAAGGTCCTACACAAAGCTCGGAAAGTGGCGTCTTGTGGCTCTGGAACGGGGCGGTCTATAGTCCGTTGTCGCCCAAGAAGCGACCGGGTTTGGCGACCCGATCCACAGAGAGACTCATTAATTTTCGAGGCTCTGAATATGACCAGATACATGCCCATCACCGGCATTGACTGTACCCCCGCTACCCTGCTCATCGACACTGAGGCCCCGCTCGACGTTCTTTTCGAAACGGCTGATTACCGCATTCGCACCGTGACCCAACTGCTGGAAAACATCGCGTTTCGTTCAGATATCAGCTCCGATACGGTGGTGCTTTCGGACTTTTGCAAAATGCTAACGATAGCGTTGCGCGATGGGTGTGATGTGATGGACGTGATTGGGAGACGGTTGCGGGCGCAAGCTGCTGAGTAACGAAAACGGGCGACCTCTGGGTCGCCCGTCTCACTTTCTAATTAGTGGAATAACAAGGCACACGCTTGACCGTAAATATGCAGCCTTGCCTTTTCTGTATTTTATAGACTACATTTCATGAAGAAGATCGAATCCAGCAAATTCCGATCCTGGCTGAAAAAGCTCAAGGATGGCACCGGCAGAGCTCGTATCACCTCACGGATCAATCGACTGATAGAGGGCTTACCTGGCGATGTCGCTCCAGTCGGCCATGGTATCAGTGAGCTACGAATTCACTACGGGCCTGGCTACAGGGTGTATTTCTACCAGCAGGGCGACGTGCTGGTGATTCTGCTCTGTGGCGGCGACAAAGGCAGTCAGAGCCGCGACATTGAAACCGCCCACCAGATAATGCAGGCGTGGAGAGCACAAAATGACTGAGACTTTTACAGAATTTGACCCCGCAGAATACCTCAGTACTCCCGAAGCCATCGCGGAGTTCATGAGCGATGCTCTGGAAACCGGCGATGCAAGTTACATCGCCAAAGCGATGGGGGTAGTCGCGCGAGCTAAGGGGATGACCGAATTGGCCAGGGAAACAGGCCTGTCGCGCGAACAGCTATACCGTTCCTTCAGCGAGCATGGTAATCCCACTCTGAAAACACTCCTGGCGGTCATGAAGGCACTTGGTGTCGATATGACGGCTCGGCCACACACGCACACTGCGCCGTAATCCTAATGGAAAGAAAAGGGGACAAAGAAACACGAAAAGGGGACCAGACGGCGATTAAAAAGACAGGCCGATCTCGATTAGTCTGTCTCAAATCCCAGAAAAAAGGGGACAGATTCTGAGGAATCCCCGAATTTTCTTACGAAAAATCAAGAAGTTGGAATATTGAAGATACCTGCATGAGTCGGCAGCTTGTGTTGCACCACACAAAACAAGATCCCGACCCATGCAGGCCATCCGATTCTTACATAGCGCGCTCGCTCAAGCGCTCCCCGGTGTTCACTCTCGTCGCCTGAAAACGTTGATGTGTTGTGTCAGCGCATTGCTACGAGGACGTCAGCTCACGCTGACGGGGCTTGGTCGATTTTTACCGAGCAAAGCCTATCCCAAACACACCATCAAACGAGTGGATCGGTTGCTGGGTAATCGGCATCTGCAAACCGAGCGCCCGCTGTTTTACTGGGTCATGCTGCGAGCCCTGTTGGGCTCGCTCAAGCATCCATTGATCCTGGTTGATTGGTCACCCATTGATGCGGCTGGAGAGTTCTTTTTGTTGCGCGCAGCCATCCCTTTGGCGGGACGCTCATTCCCGATCTATGAGAGCGTTCATGAACGTGAGGGTTGTCCGAAATATCAAAAACGATTGCTACAAACGCTGGCCGAAATGCTTCCCGAAGAGTGCGTTCCGATCCTTGTGGCTGACGCAGGTTTTCGCCGGCCATGGATCAAAGCCGTCGAGGCGCAAGGCTGGTATTACGTGGGACGCGTGCGTAACCGGGATCTCTACCGAGCCGACGCAGACACTTGGCTACCCGTTAAAAACCTCTACGCTCTGGCATCGTCCTCACCGAAGTCATTGGGGCGGATCGAGATGACCCAAAGCGCTCCGCACATCATTCATCTGTACTGCGTTAGGCATTCGGCAAAAGGTCGCAAACACCAGCGTGTCACCGGATCAATCGCCAAAAACAAACTCAGCAGGCAATCGGCCAATCGTGAACGCGAGCCCTGGTTATTGGCTAGCAACCTGCCGGAGGATCAATGGAATCCATCGAAAATCGTGGCCATTTACAAACAGCGCATGCAGATAGAAGAAGGCTTCAGAGATGTAAAAAGTGAGTATTTTGGCGTAGGCGTCACTCGCCATCGGAGTCACTGCCCACGCCGAATCGAAGTACTTTTGCTGATCTCGGCTCTGGCTAATTACATCATTTGTTTAACGGGGTTGCAGGCCCGCGAGGCGGGGCATGAGCGCCGTTTTCAAAGCAATAGCCTTAAACGCCGACGAGTGTTATCGCTATGGCGGCTGGGCTTGGAATACTGGCGTAGCGGACGCGGCTCAAACTCTCGAAAAACTTTGGAAAGACTTGAGCACGCGTTGCGAGCAGAGGTACATCAAGAGGTGCAGACATTGGAATAGATTTGTGGGGATCCCTCAGAATCTGTCCTCTTTTTCCTCCTTTTTCCTCAGATAAAAGGGGAACCCAGCAGTTAAAAGCTGCAGGGCGAGTTGGCTTTTAGCCTTGACTTGAGACCGGCTAATGGGTGTCCCCTTTTCTCTCCGCTTTTTTTCACTAATTTAGACCAAGCTCTCGCAACTGAATTTCGCTCGCAAAGTCTAATTCATCACTTTTAACCCTAGTCCCATCTGAATAATGAGAGTAACCACAGACACCACACTGACAAGCTAACAATCCATTATATCTACCTATAAAAATGCGTCCCCCATCAGACTTACATCTTGGACATTGCTCATCTACTTCGACCGTTATCAACTCCTCAATCGTATCGCGCAGAAATCTCGCAATCGCCTCTCCCTCCCGAGGCTGACGTTTCATGATAGTATTTTTAAAATTCATTAAATCCACCGCCGTAAAACAAGAGCGCTCAACCGGCATTGCTCGCTCATTGACCTTCATAACCCTATCAAATCCATAAGTCGTGAACGGCTCACAGTCAAGATACTGATAATTACTCCGAATCCAGTGGAGTATTAATTCAAGAATTTGTCTCGAAGATGCCTCATCAGCCAGAGCTGAGACTGCCGACTGAAACTCACCCCAAACTTTAGTTGGTAGACCACCCATCAAATACCCGCCTTAACAGGAAAAGTTGTTATCAAATTACCGGCTCTGTCGGTAAATACCTTTAACACAGAAGTGGGGACACCGCCATCCTTCAACGTAGTAGTACCAATCGTCCGCCCCACATCAACCGTTCTAACAAACTGGCCATCCGGCAGCCCCACAACCGGGGACTTCACCACAGATGTACTTTGCAAAATCCCTTTTAGCTCCTCCGGTGCAATAGTGAATACGGAGCGTGAATTAGATATTTCCCTATTAAAATGCCCTTCTAAAACATGTTCGAAACCCGCAGACACGGGTTTACCACTATCCCGAAGAGGTGTCGTTGCAGTACGGCCGTTGGCAATGTTTATGCGGGACTGTACGCGGCCCGGGACTGGGATAATGGGTTCACTTGGAACATCTTTAACCGGATGAGTATAAGGCATCCCCGCCTCAGCATCCGGCCCCCCAAGCGGCGTGCTGCCGTTCTTGCCCGTAGAAGCTCCCGTACGTACGGCCTTGGCTTCCGTAAACTTATCCAAAGCCGCCTGAACCCTAGGCGAAATCCCTCCTTCGCCAACGCCAGCACCACGCGCGCCGCCTGAGGTCGGTATGACCAGCGTAGCCACGCTTGTTGCGTTTTCCCACGTGTCAGTAACCTTCGCCAAGTTCGTCAGGTCGTTCAACGCACGCTCAGTCAGGGTGTCCTTGTATTGCGTACAAGTCGCCGTCGTGCAATTGAGGTCATTCAGTGCGGTCAGCCCGCCCTGGATCGAGGTCAGCAAGGATTTCGCAAATGCACCACTGACGGCCTTCTCCGACCAATCGGTGATTTCGTTACTGATCTGTTCGTACTTCCCCCCTTCCCACGTGTTTTTCTGACAAGTCTCGCTGCTACCACAGGCATTCATGTCCCCGACAAAGTCACTCATATCGGGGTGATTGAGGTTGTTGTACTGGGTCGCGTTGCCAGCCACATACGCGCCGGTCTGTAGACTATTCGCATCATCACCAGCCACAGCTGCGGCAGCCACCACACCCAGCAATTGCGAAGACATGAGCATAAGATGGTCACGGTTCTCCGGACTCATCTGAGCCGACATCCGCCGCAACTGGTTAGCGAACGTCTCATTCACTCCCGCTGCCATCGCACCGACAGCAAAGTCGCTGCCCGATGCTTCGGCGATCATGCCGCCTACCAAGGCGTGCAGGGCGATCTTCTCCGGACTGCCGGTCTTCAGGCCGAGGTTACCTACCTGGTCAAAGGAATAAGCCGCCAAGGTGTTGTAGACCGCCGACTGCAGGATGCCCGCTAACGTAACGTCCCGACCGAAAGCTTTGGCGATCGCAGCAGCAGATGCGTTGTTGATCAGTTGCTGACCCGCAAAATGGCTGACGGCTTCGATCGAACTTAAGTCAATCACCGTCTTGCCATTGACCTGCTTGGTCATGGTCATATCGCCCAGGTAGTTCTCGGCGACACCGGCCGTGATGGCCGCGATGGCGGCGTTGGTAAGGCCGTCTTTGCTGGCTACCGCTTTCAACCCGGCACCTAGGTCGCCGTTATTGTTGATCGTCGCCACAGTGCCGGTGGTTGCCAGACTGGACGCACCAGCCAAGGCCCAGCCGCCAAGACCGGCACCAGCAGGGCCGAGCAGAACGGTCATCAGAATGGCAATTATCATCTGCGCTGCCGGCCCCAGGCCGGAGTTCGAGTACTTGAAGCTGGTATGGATCTCCTGCACTTGCCGCCAATCAACACCACCCTGCTCATCAAGCTCCTTGAGCCAAGCCAGTTTCGGATCGGCCTTGGCCATCGCATCGATGGATTCGCTGACCGTCTGCTTGTTGACTTGCAGCACGTCCGCATGAATCTTGCCCACCGCGCTGATGACCAAGTCGCCTTGAGCAGTCAGTTCACTCTGACGAACCGTCTCATCCGTGCGGCCGCTGCCCTTCATGCTGAACCACGCGGCGCTGGTCTTGCTTTTCTCGTGACTCTCCTGATGCAGGTCCTTGGCGCTCTCAAAGGTAATCGAGCCACCGCTTTGCAAGGTCAGGTCATTGCCACTGTTCAGCTTGGCTACTTGATAATGCTGATCCTCACCGGAAACCAAGGTCAGATCGCCCCCAGTGGTAATCTCACTCCCCACATGAGTCACCTTGGTCAGCTCATCACGCCGACTCTGTTTCTTCCCCCAGCTCCCCTTCTTCTTTTTCTCATACAGCGAATAATCGCTGTCCTGCGCGGCCAGAAGCGCCAGGCTTTCTCCAGCCACCAGATAAGCTTCATCACCGGCGTTGATACGGCTGGAGATAAGCGCCATATCCTTCCCGGCATCCAACCTCACGTCGCCTCCAGCACTGATAGCGCTGCCGATCTGTTTGACGTGGTCCTTTTGGGCCGTGACCTTTTTCGACTTGTAGTAAGAGTGGGTTTCGTTGGCGCCGGAGGAGATTGTCATGTTCTCGTCGGCGGCCAGCGCTACATCGCGATCAGCACTGATCTGGCTCGCGATGGCGTTGAAGTCTCGACCGGCATTCACAACAACGTCGCGCCCTGCATCCACCTCCGAGCCCAATTGAGTGATCGAACTTCTACGGGTACCACCGGTGTTAGCGGTCTGTTGTTGCGCAGAAACGATATTGACATCCCGCCCTGCATTGATTTGGGTGTCGCGTCCGCTGACCATGACGCTGCCAACGCTGTTGACGTCTCTACCAACTCCCATGGTCAGGTCGTTGGCCGCCTCGATACGCGAGGCGTTATCCGCATAGTCCTGCCGCTGCGTGTAGCCCTTGTTACTGATACTTGCGGTGGTCAACGTGCGCTCGTTGATTATGTCGCCAACGATCGCATTCATGCTGACGTCACGCCCGGCGATGATGCCGCCGGATTTATTGACGATGTCGTTGCCGGCCAACAGGTCAAGACGGTTGCCGGCTTCAATCAATCCGCTGTTCGTCAGGTTCTCGCCAGCGGATGCGGAGAGGTTATTCGTAGCCCGAAGCGTACCGGCGTTCTCTAGATCCTTGCCGGCAATCAACGTAACGTTCTGACCAGCAATCAATGCACCATTAGGCGCCAGACGATTATTGGCCTGGGCCAGGTACAGCACCGGCACCAGCACCTTTTCACCGTTCACTTCGTGCTCTTCGAGCCAGACGATGTCGTGGGTCAGGGCGGCAACTTGTTGGGCGGTGAGGGTGACGCCTACCGACAAGTTGAGGGCGTCCTTGCTGGCGATGGCGTTGTTCATCAGGTACTCGAACATCGCCTCATCGGAGGTCTGGCCGTCGATGAAGCGTTGGCCGGTGCGGGCGACGACGGCTTGCTGGATCAGACGTTGTTCAAACAAGCCATCGCCCAGGCGCTTGGCGCTGGTGTCGGCGTCGTAGCCGAGTTTCGTCAGCAAATAATCCGAGCTGGTGAATGACTTGAGGTCGGTAAGGACCGGGTTGGTCTCGATCAAGTATTTATGTGGCGTCGAGGCAACCGTCGTGCTTGGCAGGCCCGTTACCCGTGCCACCGTTTGGCCGTTGACAGGCGCTGGACCGCTTACCGAGGCGTCGGTTGGACGACTTACGCCGACCGGCGGCGTGCTCGAAGTGTCCAGTGCAATGTCGACGCCACGGGGGATGGTGCCGTCGAGCGAATGCCCTGGCAGTTGCGGCGTGCCTGTGGACGAGTCCGTTGGAGCGGTGACCTGAATGGCGGACGCGCCAGCCGTAACGCCACCGCTCTCACGATTCAACAACTGCACCTGTCGTTCGGCGGTGGAAACCTGGGTGGCATCGGCGATCTGGATGTCGCGCACATTGGCGGTCGGGGCGGCGGTGGATCGATTCGATGCGCTCACGCTGGCGCCGCCGATTGTCCAGTTCTGCGACACGACCGGCGTCTGGGAGGATGACGCGTCGCTGGCGCCCTGCCCGCTCAGCCGGAACAGGCCGTTTTGCCCGGTGGGGAGGCTGAAGCCGGGGAGTGTCAGGGGGTTTATTTGTTGTTGGGCCAAGTCCGGTGGGAGTTGGCTGTTCAGGGTCACGACCGTGGTTTTGCCTGAGCCTGAGGCGGCGGTTGTGGTGTTGCGGGGCGACGTTGTTATGCCGGTGGCGAATGGGCGCTCCACGCCGTTGGTGATTTTGTTTGTTGCGGTAATGGAGACGTTGCCGCCGGCTTGGATGATGGCCGGGGCAAAATTATCGGATGAGGTCGAGGAAAAAACCTCCTGCTTAAATGGAGTAAGTCTTTTTATAAAATCTGGCAGTTCGGTCCGAATACCCGCCGAATACTTAGAGCTATTGAAAACTACTACTTTCGTCCCTCCACCGCTATAGCTATCAACCATGTTAACCACCGGACCAACAACCTGATAATACTCCCTATCTACAGGCTTGTTAGTGGTCATAAAATTGCGTGACAGAACAAAACTTTCATCCCCCGCCGCATTCCAAAAACGAATATCTTTATTGTAGCCAGAGTCATTGTAAACATTATAGTCCACAACCCTCTGCAACTCATCCCCATTCTGGATATTATTATAATTTATATATTGATAACTCGTATAATCTCCCAAAGCCGTACCGGAATTTTCAAAATCATCGACAATTATAGAAATATCACCTCCAGCTGTAGTAGTTGAGTTCGAATTAACAAATGATGCACCATCGATAGCTAGATTTCTTCCAGCACTCAACGAAGCCGACACCGCGGTAGAGTCCCCGGACACCAAGACACGATACTGCTGCTTATAGACTAGGTAGTAGGGTATCTGTTCGCTTCCATATTGAGGAAGCGAATCACAACTGGAGCAACGAAACCCCAACGCCGAAGAATACAACTCCGCCTCAGTCTTAAAATCCCCGCGCTTATTAATAATTGAATCCGCATTAATGGAAAAATCCCGCCCACTCTCCATGGTGCCCGAATCATTCTCCATCAACGCCGACCGCCCCCCCAGGTCATTGCGCGCTACATCAATGTTCTCTAGGGCATAAACATCCGACTTACGGTTGGTAAAACTCCCCACCCGCAATTTCATGTCCGCCCCACTGAACAAAAACCCACCTTGATCGTTCAGCAAGGTCGAAGCCGTCAGTTTCAAACCATCTGCACCGGCAACCGTCCCATAGTTATTAATGGTGCCCGCAGTGATATTCAACGCACCCGCCGATGTCAGCCGCCCGTAATTGTTCAGGCTGCCCAGGCCACCGCGCCCACCGATCGTCGTGGTCCCGCCGCCGGTGATACTGGCCACACTACTCAAGTCGATCGCAGCGGCATCTACCGTCATGTCGCCCAGGCTGGAGACCCGGCCATTGCCGCTATACCGCCCAGTCAACTGCAAGCCCAGGCCACCATCACTGGCAATCAACCCGTTGTTAACCCAGTTCCCGCCTTTACCCTCCAACTGCGTCGAGGCCAGCAGTTGCCCAGTCTCGGTCTGGGTGAAATTGTTGACGTCGACCGTCAGCCGCCCGGCCTGGATGACGCTGGTGTTGGTCCAGGTGTCGGCTTTTAGCGTCAAGCCGCCGCGGGTGACGATGTCGCCGCCGGCGCCGGTGACGTTGGCCAGGGAGATGTCGAACGTGCCGTCACCCAGATGCAGTAATTGGCCGCCGCCATTGAGGAAGCTGTTGGCGGACAGGGTCAGGTGACTGTTGGCGCTTTCCAGCTTGCCATTGCGGTTGTCGAAGAGGCTGCCGATCTGGAAGTCGGTTTTGCCCGTTACCCCAAGGGCTCGCAGTTGGCCCGTCTGGTTATCGAGGCTGGCGGCACTCACCACCAAGGTGCTGTCGCTTTCCAGAATGCCGCCACGGTTGATCAGGGCGCCGTCCAGGTCCAAATTGATGGCGTTGCCGGCGATCTGGCCGGCGGTGTTGTCCAGGCTGGCACCGGTGCCGCTGACCTTGATCAGCCCAGAGGCATAGAGACCGCCACTGCGATTGTTCAGGCCGACGGTGTCGATGACGATATCGCCCGTCTGCGCGGCAATCCGGCCACCGTTGTTGTTCAGCCCGGCCAAGGCGCGCAGGCCAAGGCGTTGGCCTTGAATCACACCGCCCTTGTTGTTCACATCGAAGCCGTTGCGCAGCACCCCTACGGTTCTCGCCTCAAGGGCGCCCTTGAGGCTGGCGAGGGTGCCGCCACGGTTATCGATGTTGGCCGCGGTCACGTTTACATCGCCGGTTTGGGCGATGAGTTTGCCGCCCTGGTTGTCCAGGTCCGCGCGCAATTCAAGACTCACACCCGTCTGGCCTTGCATCTCGCCTTGGCCGTTGGCAAGGCTCGCGGCATTGAGTTCAACGTCCGCCGTCTGGCTGTAGATCAGCCCGTTGGTATGGTTCTGCACGGCTCCGGAGGCAGTGACCGTCAGCGCATTTTTCGCGGCGACAGTGCCGGTATAGCTGTTGTCCAGGGTGCCGGTGCCCAGGGTCATTTCGCCCTGGCTGACCAATTGACCGCCTTGGTTGTTGATCGCGGTCGCATCTTTAACCGTCAACGGACCAGCGCTGGCAAGCTTGGCGCCGTGGTTGTCCAGGGCCCCCTTGAGGTTGAGGGTCACGGCGGCGTTACCGATCAGGTTGCCGCCACTGTTGTCCACGGAGGTGCCGGTGAAGCTCAAAGCGTTTTGTGCGTTGACAGTACCGCCGACGTTGCCCAGGGTCATGGCCTTCATGACCAGAGTCGCGCCGCTGTCGATCAAGCCGCCTTGGGCGTTGTTCAGCAAACCGCCAGTGACGGTCAGGGTCTGGTCGGCGCCGCTGGACAGATTCCCGCCCTGGTTATCCAGGCTGGCAGCGCTGACAGTGAGTTTTTTCTGGCCGACCAGCGCACCGGTAGCGCTGTTGAGCAGTGCCCCGCTGAGGGTGACGCCAACGTCTCCATTGCGGCTGGAGAGCGTGCCGTTGTTGCGGTTGTCCAGGCTGCTGCCACTGACCTGCAAGTCCTGCCATCCAGAGATCAAGCCGTTCTGGTTGACCAGGCTATCGCCATGAAGGCTCAGGTTCTGACTGCTGATCAGCTTGCCGCCGCTGTTATCGATCGTCTGGCCGCTGAGGTTGAAGCTCTGGCTGCTGGAGATTTCGCCACCCTGGTTATCAAGGTTGCGCAGGCCGTTGACGGTCAGCAAACCTTTGGCGGTGATCAGGCCGTTGCGATTGTTCAGGTCATGACCGCCGAGGTTCAGCGTCACGGCTTGTTCGCCCAGTAGACGTCCACCGTTTTGGGTCAGCGCCGCGAGGGTCAGGTTCATATCGCCCTTGGCCGACACTTCGCCGCCGTCGCTGGAGTCCAGCGAATCGGCGCCGAGGGTGAGTCTGGATTGGGCATTGATCAGGCCGTTGGCGCTGTTGTCCAGGGCCATGGCGTTGAGGACCAATGCACCGCCCGCCAACACGCTGCCACCCTGGTTGTTCAAATTGCCGCTGTTGAGTGTCAGCAACTGTGCGGCGCTGATCAGGCCTTGGGCCTGGTTGTCTATTTCTTGGCCAACCGTCAGGTCGAGCTTGCCACGACTGGTCAGGGTGCCGCCGTTGTTGTTCAGGCTTTGCGCAAGGACATCGACGCTGGCCGCGCCGATCATGCCTTTGACGTTGTTCAGCGCCTGGGCGATGCGCAGCGTGAGGCCCTGGTTGCTGAGCAGCCGGCCGCCATCGTTGTTGAGGTTTTGTGCCGCCAGGGTGAAGGCTTGGGCGCTGGAGATTTCACCGCCCTGGTTGTTCACGCCGAGGAGGTTTTTCAGCAGCAACGTACCGGGGGCGTTGATCAGGCCGTTCTGGTTGTTGAGCTGGCCATTGTTCATGTCCAGGCTCAGCGAGGTGTTGCTGAACAACTGGCCGCCCTGTTGATCCAGGCCGGAAACCGAGGCAGTCAGTGCGCCCTGGCTGCCGATGCGGCCGCCGTCCTGGTTGGTGACCTGGGCCGCCTTGAGGTTCAGTGTGCTGCCGCTGTTGAGGCGTCCGTTCTGGCTGTTGTTGAACGCGCCGGTAGAGATGTTCACCGTGCCTTTGCCGCTGATGTTGCCCTGCTGACGGTTGTCCAGGGCCGTGCTGCTGAGCAGCAACGCGCCGTCGGTCACCAGTTCGCCGCCCTGGTTATCGAGGCGGCCCAGGCTTTTAACCGTCAGGTTGGCCGCGCTGGACAAGCTGCCGCCGCTGTTGCCCAGGTTGGCGGCGCTGACGTCGAGGGTACCTTCGCTGCTGAGTTGACCCTGGGTGTTGATCAGGTCGCCACTGAGGTCGATGCGCTGGTTCTGCTGGCTGACCAGATAGCCGCCGCTGTTGTCCAGGGAACCGCCGTCGAGGCTCAATTGTGTCTTGGCACTGAGCAGGCCTTTGGTCCGGTTGAGCAGCTTGTCCACGGTGAGCTTCAGGGTTTGCCCGGCGAATATTTGGCCGCTGTCGCTGTTGTCGAGGTTTTTGCTCACCAGTGTGACGCCGGTGTTACCGCTCAGCTCGCCGCCACGGTTGTCGAGGTCGTCAACGTTGATATCCAGCGCTTTTGTCGCGCCGATCAAGCCGGCCTGGCGGTTGTCGAGGCTCGACGCTTGCAACGTCAGGTCCGTGGTGCTGACCAGCGTGCCTTGACGGTTATCCAGCGCAGTGACGGTGACGTCGAGCCCGGCCTTGCCGGCGATACTGGCAGCGCGGTTATCCAGGCGATCAGCGTTCAATACCAGTGCGCCGTCGGCGATCAGCGAACCGCGCTGGTTGTCGAGCAACGTATCGACCTTCACATCGAGCTGATCGCGACTGCTGATCAGCCCATCGCTGTTATCCAGGCTGGCGCTGTGGCTGTCCACGGACGCAGCCGAAACAATCCCTTTGGCGTTGTTCAGCGCCTGCACGGTTCGAAGCATCAGGGCTTGGTTGCTAAGCAGTTTGCCGCCGCTGTTATCGAGGTTCCGCGCGGCCAGGGTGAACGCTAGCCGGCTGGAAATTTCACCGCCCTGGTTGTTGACGTCCTTGAGGTTGCTCAGCAGCAACAGACCCGCGGCATTGATCAGGCCGCCCTGGTTGTTCAACTGGCCTTGGTTCATGTCCAGGCTGACGCTGGTGTTGCTGAACAACTCTCCTTGCTGTTGATCCAGCCCGGTGACCGATGCAGTCAGAGCCTGACTGCTGGCGATACGGCCGTCGGCGTTGTTCACCTGAGTGGCGGTGAGCGCGAGGGTGTTGCCCGAGGTCAAGCGCCCGCCCTGGCTGTTGTTGAGAGCGCCGGTGCTGACTTGGGTGGCGGCGCTGCCCGAGACCAGGCCTTTCTGGCTATTGTCCAGGCTGGCGCTTTTGAGGCTCAGGCCGGCGTCGGTGCTGATGGAGCCACCCTGGTTGATCAGCCCACCCTGGCTGACAATGGACAACGCGCCGGCACTGCCGAGGCTACCGGCGGTGTTATCGAGGCTGCCGGCGTCGACGCTCAGTTCACCTTCGCTGCTGATCAGGCCTTTGTTATTCAACAATGCGTTGTCGAGTGTGATCACCAAAGCATTCAGGCTACTGAGTGCGCCACCGCTGTTGTCCAGCGTACTGCCCGTGAGCATGAGTCGGCCTTGGGCGTGGACCAGGCCCTTGGTCTGGTTGATCAGTTGCGCGACTTTCAATTCAAGCGCGCTGCCTGCAATCAGTTTGCCGCCGTCGCTGTTGTCCAGGCGTTGAGCGCCAACCTTGACGTCCAGCCCTGCGGACAGTTCGCCCGCCCGGTTATCGATCTGCTCAACCTGCAAATCCAGCGCTTTTGTGGTGCCGACCAATCCACCGTTGCGGTTATCCAGAACGCTGCCGGTCAGGCTCAGGTTGCCTTGTGATACCAACGCGCCTCCCTGCTGTTGCAGGGTATCGATCCGCGCGGTGAGGTCGGTTTGGCTGGAGATGCGGCCAAGGGCGTTTTGCACCTCATTGGCCTTCAAGTTCAGCGGGCCTACGCTGCTCAGCAAACCACCGCTGTTGTCCAGCCGCGTGACTTCGACGCCGACGCCGGCTTTGCCGGTAATGATCCCGTTGCTGCGGTTGTCCAGTTGCGCGACCGTCAGTTGCAGCGCTCTGTCGGCGCGGATGTTGCCGCCACGGTTGTCGAGCGAATCGCTGCGCACGGTCAGCAGGTCGACCCCGGTGAGACGACCGCCGCGGTTGTCGAGGCTACCGGTTTGCAGGTCAAGTGCGCCCTTGGCGATCACTTCGCCCTGGCCCTGGTTGTCCAGCAGGCCACTGATGCGTGCGCTCAGGCTGCCGTCGCTGATCACTTGGCCAGCGTTGCCGTTGTTCAGGCTCGCGGCCTGGATGTCCACGACCTTGCCCGAACCGAGCACACCCTCGCGGTTGTCCAGCGCGCCGCCCAGGCTGATGTTCAAGGCGTTATCGCCCAGCACCTGACCATTGCGGTTGTTCAGGGTCATCGCGTTGAGCCGGGTCAGACCGGCACTGGACACTTCACCCTCCAGGTTGGTCAGCGTTCCATCGACGTCCACACTCAGGTCGGCGTCGCTGCTCAAGGTGCCGCTGCTGTTGTCCAGGCTGGCTGCGCGCACGGCAAGGCCATTGGCCGAGACCACTCCTTGGGCGTTGTTCAACGCCTGGGCAATGGTCAGGTTGAGGCCCTGCTTGCTGACGACTTTGCCGGCGCTGTTGTCCAGGCTGTTTGCATTCAGGCTGAAGGACTTGTCGCTGGAGATCTCGCCGTCACGGTTGTTCACAGCGGCGAGGTTGTTCAACAGCAGCGCGCCGGGGGTGCTGATCAGCCCGCCCTGGTTGTTCAATTGCCCATGGTTGAGGTCAAGGGAAAGGCTGGTGTTGCTGACCAATTGGCCGTTCTGTTGCTCCAGCCCGGTGACGCTGGCGTTCAGGGCCTTGGCGCTGGCGATGCGACCGGAGGTGTTGTTCACCTGACCGGCCTTCAGTAGCAGCGTGTCACCGCTGATCAGGCTGCCACCCAGGTTGCTCAGGGTCGCGGCGCTGTCGATGCTCAACGCACCGACGCTGGTCAACTGACCCGCATCGTTATTGATACCGGCGGCTTTGACGCTGGCGGTGGCGTCGCTTTTGAGGCTGCCTTGGGCATTGAGCAGTTGCCCGCGCAGGTCCAGGTTCATCCCTCGCTGGGCATACAGCGACCCCTGGCGGTTGTCGAGTTGGCCGGCGTTGACCGCCAGGACGCCTCGGGTCGAGATCAATCCGAGGCTTTGGTTGGTCAGGCGTTCGAGCGTCAGGCGCAGATCACCATAGGCAATTACTTTGCCGCTGTTGCTGTTGTCCAGCTCGGTGCCGGTCAGCGTCAGGACACCCTGGCTCGACAGCTCACCGCTGCGGTTATCCAACTTGCCTACATCGAGGCTGGCGGCCTGGGTTGTGGTGACGACGCCGTTCTGACGGTTATCCAGGCTCGCCGCATTGAGCGTCAGCAGCCCCGCCGAAGACAGCAATCCCGCCTGATTCAGCAACTGCGCCGAAATGCTGGCGGTGAGCGCACCGTCACTGAGCAAACGGCCTGCGGTGTTATCCACCGACGCAGCGCTGAGCTGCACGCTCTTGCTTGAAGTGAGCCGGCCGCTGCGGTTGTTCACTTGGCCGCTGGCATTAATATCCAACCCCTGCCCTGCCGCGACCAGGCCAGCCACGTTGTCCAGCGACGCAACGCGCAATGTAACGCCGCTCAAGCCGGTGAGTTCGCCACCGTTGTTATTCAACTGACTGACATTGGCCGTCAGGTTGCCGTTGCTGCTGACCGTGCCCTGGGTGTTGAGCAGCGTGTTGGCGGTGACGTTCAGCGTATTGCTGCTGAGCACCCGTCCTTTACTTTGATTGTCCAAGGTCGCGGCGTTGACCGTGGCGGCCTGCCCGGCGCTCAGCGTCCCACCCTTGTTGCTCAGCGTCTGCGCAACGTCGACTGTGAGGTTACGACTGGCAACAACGCTCTTACCGTTGTTACTCAGACTCTGCGCCTCCAGGCTCACGTCCCCCGCCGCGTTACGGGTGTTATCCGCGTTGACCCCGGCCTCGATAATGCCGTTGTTGGTCAACTGCCCACCCGCGTTCAGCGTAATGCTGTCCCGCGCCGCAAGACTCTGCTGGTTGCTCAAGTTGCCCTGGGTCTGGGCGTTCAACCTGGTGCCGGCGTAGGCCGGACCTCGGGCATCAAGGCTCGCGGCTTTGACATTGATGGCGCCACTGGCCGAGGTCTCTGCCAGGCTCAGGCGGCCGTTGGCATCGAGCTGAATGTCGCCGCCGCTGGCGATCAGTTTGCCGTCCAGTTTCACGCCGACGCCAGCTTCGGTGCCCACCAGCTTGATAGTGCCTGCGTACATGCCGCCCAAGGCCGAGGAGTCGATGGCCAATTCGGGCTTGGCACTGCCATCATCGGCCCGGGCAGTGGCGTTGAGGGTATTGGCGTTAACGTCGTTGCGCCCGGCGACGATGGTCAGGTTCTTGGCCTGGATCTCGGCATTGATCCTGGCACTGCGAGTAATGATTTCGAAACTGTCGACGTTGTTGGCGTTGAGGCCCGCGCCTTCGATGGCGACGCTGCCCTGGTCAACCTGGTAGCGGCTCACCTGACCGTTTTCGATGATCGGCTTGCCCGTGGTCAGGGTCGCCTTTGGGGCATTGATGAAACCGCAGCCATTACAGCTGATGCCGTAAGGGTTGGCGACGATGACGTGGGCCGACTGCCCTGCCACTTCGGTGTAGCCGCGCAACTGGCTCGGGTTGCCGCCATTGACTTCGTTGAGAATGGTGGTGGCGGCCGTGCCGTTGAGGTTTGGGTTGCCGAGGATGATCCCGCCCAGTTGCGTGGACTGGGTTCGGTTTGTGGCGTTGTTGAGGATTACGCCGTTGCTGCCGACGTTGTAGTCCTTGAATTGGTTGTGGGACAGACCGCTGCCGTTGGGTTTGGCGATGTTGACGATAGGCACACCATTGCCTGCCTGGCTGAGGCCGGTGCCCGGTGCGCTGACCACAATGCCGTCGGCCTGGGCCCACAGCGGTTGCCAGAACATGACGTTGGCCAACAGGAACGCCAGGCCGCGCTTGGGCATGCCGCAGAACCGGTCACGGGCGTGCAGGGCTGCGGAAGGTTGGCGGGCCAGGAAGGCGTATTGGCGGTCGTCCATGTTCAGGTCTCGTTGCAGCAAAATTTAGAGGAGTACGTCCACGCGGAAGTAGATCGGCGCTTCGCGCTCGCTCAGGGCATCCGGGCGTTCCAGGGAATGGGCGAAGGTGACGCTGGCGCTCAGGTGCTCACCACGGGCGAACAGCTCCAGCGAGTTGCTCGACATGCGCCCGTGCTGGCCGCCGTTGTAGCGGTCGCCGCGAATCACGCCCTGGTCATAGCCGAGGCTGGTGCCGTATTCGGCGAACACCGGGCGCAGCCACTCCAATGTCACCGGACGGCTCCAGCGCAAGTCGTTGCGCCAGTAGCCGCCGCTGTCGCCAGACAGCGTCTGGTCTTTGTAGCCGCGAATCGACGACAGGCCGCCCAGGCTCATGCGCTGGGGGCTGAACAGCACGTCTTCGCTGCGCTGGCCGGTCATCAGGCTGCTGAAGCTGAAGGACTCGCCACCCAGCATGAAGGGCTGCAAATAGCTGAGGGTCGCGGTGTATTTGCGATAGCGCGCATCCGGTACGCCAGGGCCCGGGTCGTGATCGCCCTGGGCATCGAGAGCACCGATACCTTGTTGCATGCCCAGGTCGAGGTTGACGAAGGCATTGCCGATTCGCCGGCCATGGTTGATGCCGAACTGCGCCTCGCTGATGCGATTGCTGCTCTCGCGAAGCTTGCTGTCTTCGATGAAGTTGTTGGTGCGCAGGTACGAAAGGCCGGTGTTGAGGGAAGTCTTGCTCAGCGCATCGCGATGGATCACCCGCTCGACCCGCAACTGATGGTTCTGGCTGTCGCCGGTCTGCTTGAAGTTGAAACCGTTGGCCGGAATTTGCGAGCGGTATTCGCTCTGGCTGTAGGTGTAGCTGACGTTCCACCAGCCCCAAGGCAGGTTGTAATAAAGCATGGCGTTGTTGGAGGTGTGCTGGTGGTCGGTCATCGCGTCATGACCGCCGCGCAACATCAACTGGTCGGCCAGGCCCAGCGGGCTGTCCCACTCGAAACTGCTGCCCCACTGCTGCTCACCGGTGCTGCGCTGGCCGTCGTTGCTGCGCGACAGGCCGGCGCGCCAGGGCTTTTTCGGCTCGTTGGTGACCCGCACTTCACTGCCACCGACTTCCTGGCCGGGGGTCAGCTCCATTTTGGCCTGGTTCGACGGCAGGCGATTGAGCTGATCCACCATCTGCTCGATCTCCCGCAGGTTGACCAGGTCACCGGCCTTGCCGGGAAAAGCCATTCCCAATTCACGGTCCGACAGCTTGCTGTCCTCGGTCCCCTTCAGGCCTTCAAGTCGCCCTTCCACCACCAGCACGCTCAGATGCCCACCGGACAAATCCTGCTGCGGCAGATAGGCACGACTGGTGACCAGCCCCTTTTCGATGTAGTGGTCGGTGATGACTTTGAGCAGTTCGTTAAGCTGCCGCACACCCAGGCATTGGCCGGTGTAGGGCTTGAGCAGTCGTTCGCGCTCACTGGCGGACAGGCTGTCGGCCCCCTTGAGTTCGATGGTCTTGATCGGGAAGCAACGGGTATCGACAGGTGCGGTCGGCTGGGTCGGCTTCGCCTCCTGGCCGGGCAGGTCCTTGAGTTCCTCCAGGCGACGACGCTGCTCTTCGAGCAAACGGTTCTGTCGCTCGCGGATCAGGTCCGTCTCGCCTGGAGTGGGGGCGGCGCGAGCCAGGGTCAGCGGAGAAAGGCACAGCACAGCCACGCACAACCTCGCCCAAAAGGCGGGTGAGGACATGTTCGATCCCTCGAGCGGAAAATGACATCAAAATAGTGGCGCGATGTTAATGAGCCATCATTTTGACGTCAACTAAATGGGTTGGGCTTTAAGGCTATTGCTGGAACCATTCATCTGAAATCGGATGGCTCCGGTACGGGGGTACGAAAGGTCCCGAGGCTACTCTGGAAACCTCCTACAAAACGGACAAGCAGCGTTCGCCGGGGGGTAATTTTGTGTCGAAGGGGCTTCATAAAAAACCGGACTCAAGGTCCGGTTCTTTATGAAAGAGCGAGGAATTCGCCTCGGACAGCAGGGCTATCCTGCTGGGCAGTGGTTTGACGACTACTTGCTTGCCTCCTCGACGGCTGCTGTGTTCTGAGGACCGAAAGAATATTTCAGGGCCCGTGCCTTCATGGTGCGCGGATCAGGTAAGCCTACGGTCTCTGGGCCCGCAAAGCCGGTGACACCTTTGCTGAACGTGGGATTGATCGCATCGAACAGGAAACTGAAACCTTGTTTGAGCGAGCTCTGGGCGATGCCGTGACATCCCATGCAACCGCCCATGGTCAGGCCTTGGGTGCTGTGGTCGTAATCCGGTACCTTGATGTTCGGCTGGTTGCGCGCATTGGTCAGGGTGTTGTTATTCGGGATCGGGAATACGTTGCTCCCGCGAAACAGCTGAATCCCCGGCTGGCTGCTTTCGACCATGATATTGGCCAAGTAGTAATCCGGATCGGTTTGAGTGCTCGACGGGATGGCTTGAACGCCTTTGAGCCGATAATGCTTCCAGACCGAATTGTTGAATTCGCCGCTGCCGTCCATCAACTGCTTGACCTGGTTGTTCACCGCCGCGACTTCGACATCCATGGTGAGCGGTTGCACGACCCGGATCGGGCCGGCCTGCCCTTCAGGGATCCCGTTACTGCCGGAGTAGACCGGCGGATCAAGGCTCGCGTTTGCGACTGCGCCCGCTTTTGGCAGGGAAACCGTATAGGTCTTGTTGCCGTCAGAGAAGGTGGCGGTCGGGGGGTTGTTTATATCGAAACCGGGGTAATCAATCTTGTTGTAGTTGGCAATGTAGTAGAGCCCGGTCGGTGATTTACCGTCGGGCAGCGTCAGGGCATCTTCGTGCTCGAACGTGGCGAAAATGAAGGTCGGGTAGTTGGACGTCTTATGGATTATATGTAAGGCGACCAGTGCGTAGTCTTCGTTCTGCGCCACCGGGTCACTGTCGAGGCCCTTATAGGTCACCACCGTCGCCGTGTGGTAACGCGCGCGATTTTGAACCGGGATGTCTGCCAGCTTGCGCCATGTCGCCTTGACCTCCACCGCGCCGTCGGGCAGCACTACATTCATATCCGGGAAGCTGGTCAGGCCTTTCGCATACTCGTAAACGACGGGGTTCGCCTTGGCCTCGAACAGGATCTGGCTGTCGTTTGAAGGGGCATAATCTCTCCCTGTCTTCGCCACATTTGGCGGATTGACCGGGAAGAAAATAGCGTTTTGTCCTATTTGGGTCGCCTCATCCAGATTGTTGTAATGATTAAAGGTGGCGCCAGGCGCCAAACGAATACCCTGGGGAAATTGTATATAGCTGTATTGCGGGTCAGAACCAAACGGGCGCGTCGGACCACCTGCGGTGTTTTTTTGTGGTCCCGCGGGAAACAACTCAGTACGGTGCGCGAAGGTTTGCCATAACAAGGGGCTGGGAGACTTTGGCACCTTGCCCGAATCAGCAAAACTGCTGGCGGGATTGCCGACGCCGCGGTTAGCGGGCAATGGTGCGGCAGCTGTATTGTTCAGTGCGAAAAAGCTGCGCCAGGCGAACGTTGCATAGTCGCTATGGCTGAGGCCTGTGGCCAGGTCCGAGGGCAGTTGCGGGTTGCGCACGGTTAGATCGCTTGCGGTAATGCCATAGGAAACGCCCAAAACCGAGGGAAAGTTATCAAGCCCACTCGCAGCGAAATACGGATTCCAGTTAACCCCATCGCTGGAGTAAAAAGTTTTTGTATTGTTGCTGACAAACACACGATCGTTGATCATCGCCGCACTGTTCAGGAAAAGTTTACTGTTTATACCTTTCAGCTCTTGCCTCTCTCCCCACTGGCCGCGACGGTTGTAAGTGCGTGCGTACATGAGGCGATTTTCCACCGTGTAATAGACCCAAATTTTACCGCTATAGACGATAGGCACCACTTTGGTCAGAGGCGTGTCAGTGCTTTCCTGGAACGCTGGAGTTTCCCGGCCAAACAGAAGACCATCATTCGAAGTGACGTAATAAACAGTTTTAGCATTACCGTCACCTTTATGATAAAAAATGAATAATTGACCGTTATACACAACGGGGCTGTTAACGCCGGCCATAGGGCTGGTATTGATAGTTTGAATATCGGTCCAACTGACGCCGTCTGTAGAGCTGGTGGTCCTCAAGCGTTGCTGAGGGTCGGCAAAGGTCAGTACTAGTTTCTGCTTAAATACAGTCACTGAAATATCCCCACCCCATCGGTAGCCATTCACTGGGATAGTTTTAGCAGGGGACCACTTTCTCCCATCTGTCGAATAGGAAGAATAGATATGCTCTGAATCATAATTATTGGACCAGAACATATAAATTTTTCCCTTGAACGACTGCACCGCGGGTATAAATCCCGCTGGGAGGCCGAATCCCACCAGGCTCGTCGAGGAAGGAATACCGTTTGAGGCATCGGGCTTGTCAAAGACATCGACTTTTATTCCCACACCTTGTTGCGGTGTGGCGATGATCAGACTTTCCGCATAGGCCGATGAGAGCGCGAACAAACCCCACAGACACAACATCAGCCGACTGAATATCGCTCTAAGACTCATAGGTTTCATTCCTTTGAATTAACGGCTACCACAGGCCGTGGATACGTCCTGACAGGCGTAGTTATTCTATTGTTCAATGCGAGCTGAACTGGATGTTCTGGAAGTCATTGACTGCATCGCGACAGACATATTGTTAGCCTCCTAGCTAATGAAGCACTTACATCCTGTGTGAAGCAGCGACCCGGCGTTGCAGGCATAGGGCTACCAGTCGCCTTTCTCCATGGTAGACGACGGTTTAATATCGGCTAGGGAAATTCTGAAAAAAGGCACCCTGCGAAGCGGCAGCCAGCATGGCGGCCAATGAACTTTCCACCCAACAACGGCCTCAACCCATTACCTGCCCAACAAGGAATATGAGGCCCAGCCATGAAAACCCTCTTGAAACTCACCCTCGCAGCCACCCTCACCTGCGCCCTGCCCGCCTGGGCCACTTGCACGCCAGAAGAAGCGACCGCCAAACGTGAGCAACTGGCCCAGGAAGTGACCAAGCTCACCGAGCAGAACCCGGCCAAGGCCAAGGAAATCAACGACGAGTTGCAGGCCATGGACCTGGAGACTGCCAGCAAGGATGTGCCGGACAAGTGCCAGTTGATCGATAAGCGTCTGCAAGAGTTGAAGGATGCGGAGAAGAAGGCCGGGTGAGTGCCCTAGTCTGAGCACCGCTTCGCTTTTGTGGCGAGGGAGCTTGCTCCCGCTGGGGTGCGAAGCGCCCCCCAAAAACAAGTCTCACCGCGCAATAATGGGTGAACACGCAACTTTGGGGCTGCTGCGCAGCCCAGCGGGAGCAAGCTCCCTCGCCACAGGTTCTGCATCGAACTTAAGGTCGAGTTTCACCCATAAAAAAACCGGACCTTGGGTCCGGTTTTTCATGAGGCACTACCGCCGCTTCACTCAGCAGCAGGCGCTTCTGGCTTGCGGCGCTTGAGCGGGGCCATGCCGTCCTTGCTGACCAGCGACGGGGCGTCGGCCTTCGGACGGTTGGCGGTCTTGCGCTTGGTCGGGGCCTTGGCGCCGGTTTTCTTCTTGTCGCCCTTGGCGTCGACCTTTTTCTTCTTCACGCCAACGGCCTTGCCCGAGGCCTTGACCTTCTTCGGCCCGCCGTAGGTGCCTTTGACTTCCTTGATGGTGCGGCGCTCGAAGCTCTGCTTGAGGTAGCGCTCGATGCTCGACATCAGGTTCCAGTCGCCGTGGCAGATCAGCGAGATCGCCAGGCCGTCGTTGCCGGCGCGGCCGGTACGACCGATGCGGTGCACGTATTCGTCGCCGCTGCGGGGCATGTCGAAGTTGATGACCATGTCCAGGCCTTCCACGTCCAGGCCGCGAGCGGCGACGTCGGTGGCGACGAGGATTTTCACGCCGCCCTGCTTGAGGCGATCGATGGCCAGCTTGCGGTCCTTCTGGTCTTTCTCGCCGTGCAGTACGAACGCCTTGTATTCCTGAGCCACCAGGCGGCCGTAGATGCGGTCGGCCATGGCCCGGGTGTTAGTGAATACGATGGCTTTTTCGTAGGTTTCGTTGGCCAGCAACCAGTTGACGATCTGTTCTTTGTGCTGGTTGTGATCAGCGGTGATGATCTGCTGGCGGGTGGTGGAGTTCAGTTGGCTGACCGCGTTGAGCTGCAAGTGCTCAGGGTTGTTCAGCACCTTGGCGATCATCTCGCGCAGGCCCGAGCCGCCAGTGGTGGCGGAGAACAGCATGGTCTGCTGGCGATTGACGCATTCGTCCACCAGGCGCTGCACGTCTTCGGCAAAACCCATGTCGAGCATGCGGTCGGCTTCGTCCAGCACCAGCACTTCGACTTCCTTGAGGTCAAGGTTGCCGGCGTTCAGTTGCTCGATCATCCGCCCCGGTGTGCCGATCAGGATGTCCGGCACCTTGCGCAGCATGGCGGCCTGGACCTTGAAGTCTTCGCCGCCGGTGATCAGGCCGGACTTGATGAAAGTGAACTGCGAGAAGCGCTCCACTTCCTTCAGGGTTTGCTGGGCCAGCTCACGGGTCGGCAGCAGGATCAGGGTCTTGATGCTGACGCGGACCTTGGCCGGGCCGATCAGGCGGTTAAGGATCGGCAGCACGAACGCGGCCGTCTTGCCGCTGCCGGTTTGCGCCGTCACCCGCAGGTCACGCCCCTGGAGCGCGAGCGGAATAGCCGCTGCCTGCACCGGCGTTGGCTCGACAAATTTAAGCTCGGCCACGGCTTTGAGCAGGCGTTCGTGCAGGGCGAATTGGGAAAACACGGGTGCTACCTCGAAGAAATGCAAAAAAACAGCTGCATAGGGTAACGGTTTCGAGCGCGAAGGCCGAGTTTCTTTATACAAACGGCGGCAAATCAGTGCATTTTTATCAGCCGTTATTGCATCAACAGTCACTTGACCGGGCTTAAATGCTCTAATCGTCCCGTCGCGTCTTTATAGAAGAATCGTTTCGTCCATGGACATCAAACAACTCTGGGTCAACCTCCAAGACCTCTGGGGTGCCCTTGACCAGCACCCGCTCCTGCATTCCAGCCTCGCCCTGATGTTGCTGCTGGTCATCGCCCTGGTGCTTGGCCGTGTGGCGCGCTACCTGATCCTGCACGCCGCCAAGCTGCTGGGGCGCCAACCGGCCTTGAACTGGGTCAACGACCTGCGCCAGAACAAGGTCTTCCATCGCCTGGCGCAGATGACACCGTCGCTGATCATCCAGTTCGGCCTGCACCTGGTGCCGGAACTGAGCAAGACCAGCCTGATTTTCCTCGGCAATGTCGCCCTGGCTTTCACCATTTTGTTCCTGGTGCTGGCTCTCAGTGCCTTGCTCAGCGCCCTGCTGGACGTCTATGCGCGCACCGAGCACGCCCGTACCCGCTCGATCAAAGGCTATGTGCAACTGACGAAGATGGTGCTGTATGTATTCGGTGCGATCATCATCGTCGCCACCCTGATCGACCGTTCGCCGCTGTTGCTGCTGTCGGGCCTGGGAGCGATGTCGGCGGTGATCCTGTTGGTCTACAAGGACACCCTGCTGTCGTTCGTCGCCAGCGTGCAGCTGACCAGCAACGACATGTTGCGGGTCGGCGACTGGATCGAGATGCCCCAGGTCGGCGCCGACGGTGACGTGGTGGACATCACGCTGCACACGGTCAAGGTGCAGAATTTCGACAAGACCATCGTCTCGATCCCGACCTGGCGGCTGATGTCCGAGTCGTTCAAGAACTGGCGCGGCATGCAGCAATCCGGCGGGCGGCGGATCAAGCGCAGCCTGTTCATCGACGCCAGCGGCGTGCGTTTCCTGCATGACGAGGAAGAACAACGCCTGACCCAGGTGCGCCTGCTGACCGACTACATCGGCCGCAAGCAGGCCGAACTCAAGGCCTGGAACGAGGCCCAGGGCAACGTCGCGGCGATGTCGGCCAACCGTCGGCGGATGACCAACCTGGGCACCTTCCGCGCTTATGCACTGGCGTATTTGAAAAGCCACGCGGAGATCCAGCCGAACATGACCTGCATGGTCCGGCAGTTGCAGACCACCGCCCAAGGCATCCCGCTGGAAATCTACTGCTTCACCCGCACCACCGCGTGGACCGACTACGAGCGTATCCAGGGGGATATTTTCGATTACCTGCTGGCGGTGATGCCGGAGTTTGGGTTGAACCTGTATCAGCAACCGAGCGGCACGGACTTGCGTTCGGGGTTGTTGCCGGCGGTGCTGGGGGCGAGCCACCTGCCGGAACCGCAGAAGCAGGTGGTCTGAAACCACCACAGATCCCCTGTGGGAGCGAGCTTGCTCGCGATAGCGGTGTATCAGAAACATAGATGCTGACTGACACTCCGCCATCGCGAGCAAGCTCCCACAGGGGTTTTCAGCGTGCAGGTAGCGGTTGGCGGATCCCCAACCGACTGATCCACACCGCCGCCAATATCACCGATCCCCCCAACAGCAACCGCCCCAACGCCTCGTGCTGGTTCCAGATCAACAGGTTCACCAGCAGCCCCACCGGCACATGCAGGTTGTTCATCACCGCCAGCGTCCCGCCATTGACCAGGCACGCGCCTTTGTTCCACCAGTACAGCCCCAGCGCGGTGGAGACCAGGCCGAGGAACACCAACACGCCCCATTGCAGCGGCGCTTCAGGCCAGAAGTTGGCCTTGCCGAACAGCAGGAAAGCCGGCAACGCCACCATCAGCGCCCCAAGATAGAAATAACCGAAACGCCGGTAATGCGGCAGGTCGCTCGGGTGGCGGGCCACCAGATGCTTGTACAGCACCTGCCCGGCTGCATAGGTGAAGTTGGCCAGTTGCAGCAGCAAGAAACCCATGAAGAAATCCGGGTTGATCCGGTCGTAGCGAATCACCGCGGCCCCCGCCACGGCCACCAGCGCCGCGATCAGCGCCCAGGGGTTGAAGCGACGGTTCAGCGCGTCTTCGATCAAGGTCACGTGCAGGGGCGTCAGGATGGTGAAAAGCAGCACCTCGGGCACCGTCAGCACTCGGAAGCTCAGATACAGGCAGACGTAGGTCACGCCAAACTGCAAGGCACCGATCAACAACATGCCGCGCATGAACGCCGGCTCCACCTGGCGCCAGCGCGTCAGCGGAATGAACACCAGCCCGGCCAGCAACACCCGCACCAGCACCGCGAAATAACTGTCCACATGCCCAGCCAGGTACTCGCCGATCAGGCTGAAGGAAAACGCCTGGATCAATGTCACAAAAAGTAGATAGCCCATACCGCCCTCGTTTCGAATGGCGGCGAAGATAGCGCTTTTGAACGGTGGGAGCGAGCTTGCTCGCGCCCACAGATACTCCACTAACTTGAAAGTTCATCCACGACCCAAGGAGTGGCCTGACGCTGGTGCCGATGGCTGGCGGCACGCTGGAGCACTCGGGTCAGCGCCTGGAAGTTTGCCGGTTTGGTCAGGACGTCATCGGCCCCCCCAGCCCTGAAACGCTCTATCTCGCTGGAAAAAACACTCGCGGTGAAAGCAACGATGTAGCAAGTATCGCCCTGGGGTAACTCGCGAATTCTACGCACAGCCTCCATCCCATCCATCACGGGCATGTTGATATCCATCAGAATGATCTCTGGCGTCGAAGCCATGCAACGATTGACCGCTTCCAGGCCATCTGACGCAAGGTCGGGTGTATAACCCAACTCTTGTAGCATCGCCATGGCCACTTTCTGACTCACCGGATGGTTCTCCACCAGAAGGATATCGAGCGGATAATCCTCGGCAAAAGACGAGTCGAAGCCAACCGCCGCATGATCATCCTTGATGGGTATTTCCGAGACTGAAAAAAGCGCCAGGGGCAGAGAGAAGGAGAATGTCGAGCCTAAACCTGGCTGACTGGTGAACGTTAAAGTCCCCTGCTGCGCCTCGAGCAGGTTCTTACAGATAGAAAGACCCAACCCGCTCCCAGTGAAGCGTTGGCTAGCCGCCCCTTTAAACTGGACAAAGGGTTTGAACAGATTGTCTTGCCGTTCCGTGGGGATACCGATGCCGGTATCGCGTATGGAGAAGTCGAGCCACGCTTGAGAGCCGTAACCGCTGGTGGTGACCAGGAGCGATATTTTTCCGGCTTCGGTAAATTTGACCGCATTGCCCAGCAAGTTGATCAATACCTGGCGAAGGCAATCCATATCAGTCTTGACCAAAGGCGGTACGTCTGGGGAAAACTGCGCCTCCAGCACGATGGGTTTGTCCTGGATATTTTGCCGGATGAGTTCCATACAGGATGAAACCAGTGCTCTCACTTCGAAAACACGAGGTTTCAATTCAAGTTTGCCCGCTTCGATTTTGGCGAGATCGAGAATGTTATCGATAAGAGACAGCAGGGTCCGTCCACTGGAATGAATCGTTGTGAGAAGACGGCGTTGCTCGGGATCCAGGGCGGACCGGGCCAATAGTTCGGTCGCGCCAATGACACCGTACATCGGGGTGCGAATTTCATGACTCATGGTTGCCAGAAAGCTGGTTTTTGAACGATCAGCGTCTTCGGCGGCATTTTTAGCCTGATTCAATACCTGCTCATTGACTCGCAGTTGCTGAAGATGAGCGCGCATGCGTAAAAGGAGGAAAGCGAGAAATACCAGGATGGCCAGGATGATGTGGTACAGCGAGTCATGATTAAGTTGTTGGTAGTAGTCCGCCAAGGTAACTTCCGCCCCGACAACATACACCGTACCGTCTTGTGATTTTAAGGGGACAAAGACCGCGCGAAAATCACCCCAATGATCCGAGTAGTCGATCCAGGTTGGCTCGGTACGCTCAAAACTATCGAGTAAAGCCTGGCTGGCATCGGGATAAGGATCGAAAAAACGCACGAAATTCTTCTCTTGAATTTCTTCTTTCGATGCGCTGGAACTGATCAGGTAGGCCTTTGCACCTCGCTTGATCACGCTATAGACAAACGCAGTGCCCATGGACTCGTTGAAGCCGGAGAGGCGCTGAATGGTATCCCAGTCCTGCGCTTGCGATTTGGATTGCTTATCGACCAGATTGTCATGGTAACGGTCGCCGAGGATCGCCGAAGCCCCCAGCGCGGCATGCAGCAATTTATTATTAATGTTGTCAGTAAGGACGCTTTGCGTCTCGACATAGAGGTAGTAGATATAGCCACCTGCCCCTATGAGATAGGCCAGAAATAAAGCCCATGTTTGCCGTTTGATTTTTAACATATCACAGCCTCCCTACTGTAATTCGGCGCATAAATTACCACAGCCAGACGTCGACAGACTTGCCCAATCCGAGTGAGTTTGCGGCCTGTCTATCTCCCTGCCCTCAAGGCTTGAGGGGCCGTTCATGTCAGGTGGTGGTTATTTCTATTCCCCAAAAAAAAAGCCCGATCTCGCTAAAGCGTTCAATCGGGCTGATGCACTCAGGAGCAAAAAGTGCAAAGGGAGGTTCGATGCGCAAAACGATTTGAAGGGAAGCGCCAGGCCACTAGACCACCTGGCGATTATCCGAGGATTAACGGATCAGGCGACCTGGGACAGTTTGGCGTTGGCCTGATTCAGGCCCTTCTCCTGGAAGTCGCCGCCCAGGTTCATGCCTTCGGCATGGATGAAGGTCACCTCGTGGATCCCGATGAAGCCCATGACCTGGCGCAAGTAGGGTTCTTGATGGTCAGTGCTGCCGCCGGCATGAATGCCACCACGGGCGGTCAGCACGAAGGCGCGCTTGTCGGCCAGCAGGCCTTGAGGTCCGGTGGGGGTGTATTTGAACGTCACGCCGGCACGCAGCACATGGTCGAGCCAGGCTTTAAGTGTGCTGGGGATGGCGAAGTTGTACATCGGTGCAGCCATTACCAGCACGTCGGCGGCCAGCAGCTCATCGGTCAGTTGGTTGGAGCGCTCCAGCGAGGCGTTTTCAACGTCGCTGCGCTGCTCGGCCGGCTTCATCCAGCCACCCAGCAGATTGGCATCCAGGTGCGGCACCGGATTGACGGCCAGGTCGCGAACGCTGATTTCATCGGCCGGGTGCGCCGCTTTCCACTGGCTGATAAAGGTCTGGGTCAGTTGACGGGACACCGAGTCTTGCTGGCGGGCACTGCTTTCGATGATCAGAACGCGGGACATGGCTTGTAGGCTCCATCTGAGAATGTTGTCAGTCGATGGAGTGAAGGTTAAACGCGATCATATCGATGAAAAAGCGCAAATAACTGCTGTAAAGCATCGATAAATTCGTTTATAAGCGGAGCAAGCAATATTGCCTGCCTCACTGCCGGGCTATTTCGGCTGACAGGTCAGCTTGATGCGCAGCTTGATGATGTTGCGGTTGAACTTGGCCGTGGCGTTCTTGAACTTGCCGGCGGCGACTTCGATCTTGCGGGTGCGCGGTGCCTCGGGGCCATTGTTGAAGACCACGGTACAAGCCGCGTCGGTGTTGCCGTAGTTGTTGACCTGGATGGAACCGATATCGGCATCGGTGTCATAGGCGTTGTAGTCGATGCTCAGGCCGTTGAGGTGTTTTTCCACATCGATCGGGTAGGCAAACGCAGTCAGTGGCAGCAGGGCCAGCACCACACAACAGATTTTCTTCATTCGGCAGTCTCCACCAAGGGACTGCCAGCTTAGGACAAGAGGAGCTCGATATGAAAGCGCCCCGCGTAACCCTTGATCAATGGCGCACCTTGCAGGCCGTGGTCGACCACGGCGGCTTCGCCCAGGCCGCTGAAGTGCTGCATCGCTCCCAGTCGTCAGTGAGCTACACCGTGGCCCGCATGCAGGATCAGCTCGGCGTACCGTTGCTGCGCATCGATGGGCGCAAGGCCGTGCTGACCGAAGCCGGCGGCGTACTGCTGCGCCGTTCCCGGCAACTGGTGAAACAGGCCAGCCAACTGGAAGACCTGGCCCACCACATGGAGCAAGGCTGGGAAGCGGAAGTGCGCCTGGTGGTCGACGCGGCCTACCCCAACGCCCGCCTCGTTCGCGCCTTGACGGCGTTCATGCCACAAAGCCGTGGCTGCCGGGTGCGGCTGCGCGAAGAAGTGTTGTCGGGTGTCGAAGAAGTGCTGCTCGAAGGCGTGGCCGACCTGGCCATCAGCGGCTTCAGCATTCCCGGTTACCTGGGGGCGGAGTTGAGCGACGTGGAGTTCATCGCGGTGGCCCATCCCGAGCATGCCCTGCATCGCCTCAACCGCGAACTGAACTTCCAGGACCTGGAAAGCCAGTTGCAAGTGGTCATCCGCGACTCCGGCCGCCAACAGCCCCGCGACGTCGGCTGGCTCGGCGCCGAGCAGCGCTGGACCGTGGGCAGCCTGGCCACCGCCGCGAGTTTTGTCGGCAGCGGTCTGGGCTTCGCCTGGCTGCCCCGGCACATGATCGAACGGGAACTCAAGGAAGGCGTGCTCAAGCGTCTACCCTTGGAACAGGGAGGCAGCCGCAACTCGACCTTCTATCTTTTCTCAAACAAGGAAAAACCCCTGGGCCCGGCCACGCAGATCCTGATCGAATTGCTGCGCACCTTCGACACCGCGCCGCTGGATGCGCCGTTCGCCGCCCCTGAACAAGCCTGACAAGGACTTCGCCGATGGCCTATTTTGAACATGAAGGTTGCAACCTGCATTATGAGGAATACGGCCACGGTACGCCCTTGCTGCTGGTCCACGGCCTGGGCTCGAGCACCCGCGACTGGGAAAAGCAGATCCCGGTGCTGTCCACCCGCTACCACCTGATCGTGGCGGATGTGCGCGGCCACGGTCGCTCCGACAAACCGCGCGAGCGCTACAGCATCGAAGGGTTCAGCGCCGACCTGGTCGCCCTGATCGAACACTTGGACCTCGGCCCGGTGCATCTGGTGGGTTGGTCCATGGGCGGCATGATCTGCTTTCAGCTGGCGGTGGACCAACCCAACCTGGTCAGGAGTCTGTGCATCGTCAACAGTGCTCCCGAAGTCAAAGTCCGCACGCCCGATGACTGCTGGCAATGGTTCAAGCGCTGGAGCCTGATGCGCATCCTCAGCCTGGAGACCATCGGCAAGGCCCTCGGCGCCAAGTTATTCCCCAAACCCGAACAAACCGAGTTACGCCTGGAAATGGCTCGGCGCTGGGCAAAGAACGACAAACGTGCTTATCTCGCCAGCTTCGATGCGATCGTGGGATGGGGCGTGCAGGAACGACTGTCGCAGGTCGCCTGTCCAACCCTGGTCATTTGCGCCGACCATGACTACACCCCGGTGGCACTGAAAGAAGCCTACGTCAGGCTACTGCCCGATGCACGGCTGGTGGTCATCGCCGATTCGCGGCACGCCACCCCGCTGGATCAACCCGAACGCTTCAACCAAACCCTGCTCGACTTTTTGACCGCAACCGATTCCACCACTCAGGATCACTGACCCCATGCTGAAAAAAATCGCCCTTGCCGCCGGCACCGTATTGTTTGCCGCCAACCTGATGGCTGCGACTCCCGCCAAGGCACCCCATGTATTGCTGGAAACCACCAACGGCCAGATCGAAATCGAACTGGACCCGGTCAAGGCCCCCATCAGTACCAAGAACTTCCTTGAGTACGTGGACAGCGGCTTCTACAACAACACGATTTTTCACCGAGTGATCCCGGGCTTCATGGCTCAGGGCGGTGGGTTCACTCAAACCATGCAACAAAAAGACACCAAGGCCCCAATCAAGAACGAAGCCAGCAATGGCCTGCACAACGTTCGTGGCACCTTGTCGATGGCCCGCACATCCAACCCGGACTCGGCCACCAGCCAGTTCTTCATCAACGTGGCCGACAACGCCTTCCTCGATCCGGGCCGTGACGCCGGTTACGCAGTGTTCGCCAAGGTGGTCAAGGGCATGGACGTGGTGGACATCATCGTCAACTCGCCAACCACCCAACGCGGCGGCATGAAAGACGTGCCGGCCGATCCTGTGATCATCAAGTCGGCCAAGCGCATCGACTGAAGAGGCACACGGCAAGCCTGGGCGGCGCGGTCATCCCGCACCGCCCATTAGCAAAAAGGAGAGCCCCTGCCAGGGCATTTACAGATGGTTTTTCGCCGTTTCGAAACACTGATCGATATCTTCCGCGACGCCCCGAGCTCGGCCCCGCCGAACCGCGTCCTGCCCTTCTACACCTATTACCTGAAACAGGTCTGGCCCAGCTTCGCCGTATTGCTGGTGGTGGGCCTGATCGGCGCGCTGATCGAGGTGGCGCTGTTCAGCTACCTGAGCCGCATCATCGACCTGACCCAGGGCACGCCGAATGTGGACTTCTTCAAGGTCCATGGCCTGGAACTGGCCTGGATGGCGGTGGTGGCGCTGGTCTTTCGGCCGATCTTCGTGGCCCTGCATGACCTGCTGGTGCACCAGACCCTGAGCCCCGGCATGACCAGCCTGATCCGCTGGCAGAACCACAGCTACGTGCTCAAGCAGAGCCTGAATTTCTTCCAGAACGACTTCGCCGGGCGCATCGCCCAGCGCATCATGCAGACCGGTAACTCCCTGCGCGACTCGGCGGTGCAAGCCGTGGACGCCCTGTGGCACGTGCTGATCTACGCTATCAGCTCCCTGGTGCTGTTCGCCGAAGCCGACTGGCGCCTGATGATCCCGCTGCTGATGTGGATCGCCGCCTACATTGGTGCCCTGTGTTACTTCGTGCCGAGGGTCAAGGAGCGCTCGGTGGTGTCGTCCGATGCCCGCTCCAAGCTCATGGGGCGGATCGTCGACGGCTACACCAACATCACCACTCTGAAGCTGTTCGCCCACACCAACTTCGAGCAGCAGTACGCCCGCGAAGCCATCCAGGAGCAGACCGAAAAAGCCCAGTTGGCCGGTCGCGTGGTCACCAGTATGGACGTGGTCATCACCAGCATGAACGGGCTGCTGATCGTCGGCACCACCGGGCTGGCGCTGTGGCTCTGGACTCAGTCGCTGATCAGCGTCGGCGCCATTGCCCTGGCGACCGGGCTGGTGATCCGCATCGTCAACATGTCCGGTTGGATCATGTGGGTGGTCAACGGCATCTTCGAGAACATCGGCATGGTCCAGGACGGCCTGCAGACTATCGCCCAGCCAGTCAGCGTCACCGACCGCGACCAGGCCAAGCCCCTGGCGGTCGCTCGCGGCGAGGTGCGTTTCGAGCACGTGGATTTCCACTATGGCAAGAAAAGCGGCGTGATCGGCGACCTCAACCTGATCATCAAGCCCGGGGAAAAAATCGGCCTGATCGGCCCGTCCGGCGCGGGTAAATCCACCTTGGTCAACCTGCTGCTGCGTCTTTATGACGTGCAAGGTGGGCGCATCCTCATCGACGGCCAGGACATCGCCGAGGTCGGCCAGGAAAGCTTGCGCGAGCGCATCGGCATGATCACCCAGGACACGTCGCTGCTGCACCGCTCGATTCGTGACAACCTGCTTTACGGCAAGCCCGACGCCACCGATGCGCAACTCTGGGAAGCCGTGCGCAAGGCCCGGGCCGATGAGTTCATTCCATTGTTGTCGGATGCCGAAGGTCGTACCGGTTTCGACGCCCATGTGGGTGAGCGCGGCGTGAAGCTGTCCGGCGGCCAGCGCCAGCGCATCGCCATTGCCCGGGTGCTGCTCAAGGACGCGCCGATCCTGATCATGGACGAAGCGACGTCGGCACTGGACTCGGAAGTCGAAGCGGCGATCCAGGAAAGCCTCGAGACCCTGATGCAAGGCAAGACCGTGATCGCCATCGCCCACCGCCTCTCGACCATCGCCCGCATGGACCGCCTGGTCGTGCTGGAAAACGGCCGCATCGCCGAAACCGGCAGCCATGCCGAACTGCTGGCCCATGGCGGGTTGTATGCGCGGTTGTGGCAGCACCAGACGGGTGGGTTCGTGGGGATCGACTGAATCAACCAGACACCACTGACCCCTGTGGCGAGGGAGCTTGCTCCCGCTGGGGTGCGAAGCGCCCCTGAAAATCTGAGCGTCACCCCATAGAGCCGGGTGGAACTCAGCCTTGTTGGGGCTGCTGCGCAGCCCAGCGGGAGCAAGCTCCCTCGCCACAGGGTCTTTGCTTAAACAGTAGGGCCAGTGCAGCCCCAAGGCCTTTCTGAAAAAATCTGTCCAGAATCCATTTAGCCCATATAGCAACGACATACTCCCCGCCGACCACGGCCAAAACCGCCCCAGTCCATGACTCTGGCGGTTTTTTTGTGCCGCTGGATTTGTCGATAAACCCTGCTGTACTCAGCCCAGGTTCTGGAGATGAACCTGTCGTAATGCTGCAGGATGCATAACCGATTATCACGACTGTTTTTTCAAGGATGCTTATGTCTTTACTCAAACGTTCAACGACTGAGTTGTTGGGTACGTTCTGGCTGGTGTTGGGCGGCTGCGGCAGCGCGGTATTGGCCGCCTCCGGGATTGGCGTGCTGGGGGTTGCCCTGGCGTTCGGCCTGACGGTGTTGACCATGGCGTTCGCCATCGGTCATATCTCCGGCTGCCACCTGAACCCGGCCGTGTCGGTGGGTTTGTACGTGGGCGGGCGGTTTCCGGCCAGGGAATTGCCGGCCTACATCATCGCCCAGGTCATCGGTGGTGTGCTGGCCGCGGCGCTGATCTACTTCATCGCCAGCGGCAAGGAAGGCTTTGACCTGACCGCGTCCGGCCTGGCGTCGAACGGTTACGGCGAGCATTCACCCGGTGGGTATTCGTTGGCGGCCGGTTTTGTGACCGAGCTGATCATGACGGCAATGTTCATCCTGATCATCCTCGGCGCCACCGATAAACGTGCCCCGGCCGGGCTGGCACCGATTGCCATCGGCCTGGCCCTGACGCTCATTCACCTGATCTCGATCCCGGTCACCAACACTTCAGTCAACCCGGCCCGCAGTACCGGTCCGGCGCTGATCGTCGGCGGCTGGGCCATCGAGCAACTGTGGCTGTTCTGGGTAGCACCGCTGCTGGGTGCTGTCATTGGTGGTGTCTCTTACCGCTGGCTGGGCAACGAAGACAGCTGAGTCACACCCACGAAAAATCAGCACTGCCGATACGGCAGTGCTGTTTTCGCCTCTTCGGCATAGGCCAGCACTCCCTCTTGCTCGCGCACGAGGAAATCCGCCACAGCCGCTTTCAACCCCGGATGCCGCAAGTAATGCCACGAGCGGGTAATCACCGGTTCGAACCCGCGAATCAATTTGTGCTCCCCCTGGGCACCGGCGTCGAAACGCTGCAAGCCATGGGCAATCGCGTAGTCCATACCCTGGTAGAAACAGGTCTCGAAATGCAGGCGATCAAATTCCGCCAGGCAGCCCCAATAACGCCCGTAGAAACTGTCGCCGCCCACCAGGCTGAACGCCATCGCCACCGGCCGTGAACCTTGCTTGGCCAAGACCACGCGAATGGCCTCAGGCATGCGCTCGGCCAGCAGGCTGAAGAACGCTCGGGTCAGGTACGGCGCCTGCCGCCGCACCGCGTAGGTGTTGGCGTAACAGGCGTAGACAAAGTCCCACTGGGCCTCGTCCAGTTGCTGGCCTTCGAGCCATTCGAACTCGATGCCCTGCCCCGCCACCTGTTCACGCTCCTTGCGCATCTGCTTGCGCTTGCGCGAACTGAGGGCATCGAGAAAATCCTGGAAGTCCCGATAACCACGATTTTGCCAGTGGTACTGGCAGCCAATCCGCTGCAGCCAGCCTTCTTGCCCGGCAAGTGCCGCGTCGGTGAAGGCATCGGTGAAGTTGATGTGGGCACTGGAAAGCCCTTCGATCTCAAGATAACCCGGCAGGCTGCCCAGCAGCTCCAGACCATCCTCGACCCGCGCCGCCAGCAGTCGCGGACCGCTGACCGGACTGAACGGCACCGCCGTCAGCAACTTCGGGTAATACTCGATCCCGGCCCGGGCGCAGGCATCGGCCCAGGCGTGGTCGAACACGTACTCGCCGTAAGAATGCCACTTGCGGTAACTGGGCAAGGCTGCGAGCAGGCGTCCGTCTTCGATGTGCAGCAGATGCTCAGGCTGCCAGCCAGATTGCGGGCCGAGGCTGGCACTGTCTTCCAGGGTGCTCAGGAAGGCGTGGCGCAGGAATGGTTGGTTGGCGGGTACCAGGGCGTCCCATTCTTGCGGCGCAATGGCGGACAGGCTGTCCAAGACGTGAAGCGGCATGCGGTTCCTCGATATCCAGACAATGGATGGAGCGAGTATCGCCGATCCGGACGGTAGGAACGAGAAGCAGGATACTTTTTTACGGGCTTGGGTGATGAGTGATCCGAAATAGGATATTGGCGGTACTACTCGACACCTTGCAGTTCGAAAAAATCAGTTATTAGAGGTCGCCCCCTTTACTTATTCGCGAATATTCTTCATTTCCGCCGCTGTTCTGACTCTATCTTCCACACTGGCTAAATGTTCAGCGCGCTCCTGCCCTGGTATGTTTTTCATCATCTTATCGTACACTTCTGCGAGCGCCTCGAGTTTTTTTGCCCCACGCCGCGTAATTCCAACCTCACCTTTGTGGCGTAGAGCGAATTCATAATTCTTCAATGCAGATATTGTTTTTCCGCGAAAAAAATCTTGCTCACTGATCATGTTACTCACAATCTCCGGACTGACTTCCAGATCACTAATTTCAATAAATTTAGCCTCATATTTTCTAACCATCACGTCAAAATAAGCCACGTTTTTTTGGGCATTCAAAACATCTTCAGACCCAATAACTCTTAAACTCGGAGGCTTGACTCTGTGCTTAGTCAAGGTAAAAATCCCGGATGTAGTTTCGCCCACAGAAAACGCTGCTGGCTTTCTAAAAAAACGCGATACAGCTCCTATAAAACCATGCCCCGTCGGGTCTACATTATTAATTGGATCCCCCACACAATACATGTACGCATTCAATCCCCCCTTACCGAAGGGACTCAAGTTATCCGGGCTGTGAAACCTCATCAACTGAGGATTGAAGACACGGTAGCCCTTGCCCAGCAAATACCAGCCGGTCTGCCTTTCGCGCCGCTCGCCGTTGTAACCCAAATGACTATTCGCCGAGCTGCCTTCAACCCGATGGCCATAGGGTGAATACGCAATACTCGTGAGTCCCTGCCGAGTAACTTCACCCATCACACTGTTCTTATCATCGCCCATCAGCAATATGGAACTGGCATCACCACCGGTTTGGCGCTCGGCGAGCACGACGCCCTCTGCACGCACGAAGGTTGTGCTGACAGTCCCGCTGACCTCGCTCGCCAGCTCATCGCCGCGGTAAAACCGGCGTTCCTTGCCGTCGGCAGTGTCGCGTCCGATCAAGGTGTCCAACGCGTCATAGTGAAAGATGATCGTCGCTTCGTCAGATGCACGCTGTTCGGTTTTATTTGAAATATCCATTTTATGCCTCGCTGATTCTCAAAACGACTATTTCACCCTGTCGAATTTCTAAATTTATAAGTGGCGCGGGTGCAAAATCCCGCTCAGGCGGCATTCTTCCTATATCTATCCTCAATGTCGGATGGTATTGAGCTGCTCGCTCCTTGATCTTCTCTGCACTGTGCCGAGTAATACGGCGCTTACCTAGGCTTTTCTCGGCAAAAAGGCGATCCACTGAAGCCGATAAGGCATCAGTGTAAAACCGCTTGTTCCTATTACTTATATCTATTGCTTCTTCCGGAGAGATGAGGTATCGCCTTTCAAGATACTTTAAGTACCTTTCTTCGATATCAAAGATAAACCAATTCGAAATCTCGACCTCCTTAAGATGCTGAACATGCGTCTCCGTAATAGGGATTAGCGCAACCGGTCTTTTCTTTGGATTTTCTTTAAAAGTAGGGAGAATTTTCTCACTGACGGAAGATGCAGTGGTTTTCCTGAAAGGCAAAGCCCGCAAAAAATCCCCTTTAAAACTATGCCCTGTTGGATCCACATTATTAATAGGATCCCCCACACAATACATATACGCATTCAATCCCCCCTTACCAAAAGGACTCAAGCTGTCCGGACTGTGAAACCTCATCAATCGCGAGTTGAAGACCCGGTAGCCATTGCCTAGAAAATACCAACCGCTTTGCGTTTCGCGCCGCTCGCCGTTGTAACCCAAATGACTATTCGCCGAGCTGCCTTCAACCCGATGGCCATAGGGTGAATACGCAATACTCGTGAGTCCCTGCCGAGTAACTTCACCCATCACGCTGTTCTTATCATCGCCCATCAGCAATATGGGACCGGCATCACCACCGGTTTGGCGCTCGGCGAGCACCACGCCCTCTGCACGCACGAAGGTTGTGCTGACAGTCCCGCTGACCTCGCTCGCCAGCTCATCGTTTCGGTAGAACCGATGCTCTTTGCCCTCGGACGTAGTGCGCCCGATCAAGCTATCGAGTGCGTCATAGTGAAAGCGGGTGGTCGGTTCATAGGGCGAGGCACCGAAGTTGGTAATGGGGTGATTGGACCCAAGATCTGAATCCGCCATGGTCGACTCTCCAGGTGAGCTATGGTGGCCTGAAGAAGTAAGCACGCTTTCCGGATACGGCGAAACTGTCAGGGTTGACAGGTGGCTACCCATACAGCGCTTACCCAAACGCGGCTCAAAAAAAACCCCGCCAGAGGCGGGGTTCAAAGGAGCGCTTTAACGGATGAAGTCAGAGCGGTATATCAAAGTGCGGTTTAGAACACGTACTGAGCACGCATCACAAAACCGTCGCCATCGTCGTCGCCATTGGCGTTGGTCACTTTGTCGGTCTTGGCCTTGATGTAGGCAGCGGAAATTTTCACCGCTTCGTTGGCGTACCAGTTCACGCCCAGGTTGTGCACCTTGGCTTCGGCATCGCCCACGTCGCGGGTCGCCGAGGCAGTGGTGATGTTGTCGTCTTCGACGGTCAGGCTGTCGAAGCGATAGAACACTTCCCAGGCACCGATGGATTTGTTCTGAGGTTTGATCGCGTCAAACTTGCCGACTTTATAACCACGGGACTCGCCGGTAAGGGTGTACGCGCCCTGTACGTAGAAGCCATGGCCTTTGATGTCTTCGAAACCATCGGCATCAGCCTTGGTCTTGCGAGTGATGTATTCGCCCTGGATCGACGCAGGCCCCATGGCGAAAGCGGCTTCCAGGCCGAAGGCGGTGTCGCGGTCGTACGAACCGGCTGGCGAGTTGTTCGCGCCGCCCAGTACCGGACGGTTGCCGTTAGGGCCGGCGTCGTTGCCACCCAGGGTTTCAACGCCACGCATGCCCAGGCGGGAGCGATAACGCGCATCGAAGACGGTGTCGGAGACGTCGCGCGAAGCCACGTTCACACCGAAGTGCAGCACGTTGCCAGCATCGTGCATTGGCGCGAATACGAAGCGACCGTTGACTTGCTTGACGCTGTCGCCGTCGGTGTCGTCGGTGTCTTTGCTGAATACACCGGCCGAGGCATAGAACGAATCGGCGAAGGTGCTGGAGGCTTGCAGGCCCAGGCCGTTCTGATGGCTGTTCGTCCAGTCGATCAGGTCGTAAGCGGCGTTACGCTCAGGTGCAGTGACCCACTTGGAGCTGGTGGCTTTTTCCAGGCCGAAGTCGGGGTCGAAGCGACCCACCTTGATCGAAACCGGCTTGAAGCCGTTGTAGGCCAGGGACGCTTCGTCGAAGTAGCCGTTATCGGAGTCGCCACTGTTGTGGGACATGTCGTAGTTGATGGTGTAGGCCCAATCCGTGTACAGCACGCCGGACAGTTCCAGGAACGCGCGGCGGATGTAAGCGGCATCGGCCGAGTTGCCGTTGTCGGTGTAGATACCATCGAACTGGCTGTAGTCAGCCTGCAGACGACCACCGAGCTTGAAGCTGAACTCTTTGTCAGTGGTAGCGACCTCAAGGCCGCCCTTGGTTTTGACCACGATATCGGCGCCGTCGGTGGTGACGGTGCCGGCGAAAGCCTGGGCGGTTACTGCCATTGCCAGTGCGCTGGCGGCAACACCTGCGAAGTGCTTGCGGATCATCGAAGAATTCCCCTGTTGGTAGTCTATGCGTTAGAAAACACGCGGAACTGGGCCCGCTGGTGTTGGGAGGGGATCTTGGCGACGGGTTGTGTCAGGCGAGTTGCTATCACATAAAGATTTTATGACAGCGGAACTTTTTACTTCGAAAGGGAATAACTGAGAAGCAGCTGCAAGGGGTGAGCTGCAAGCGGCAAGTTAGAGCAGTCGCAGGTGCATACGGAACTAGGGGTGGTGACGTTTACGTTCAGCCGCGAGTTTTTCGGCGAGGTGATCCAGGTCGGGAATGGGGGCTTCAGGAAGCTTTTTGAGGGTCGCCTGCATTAGCCGCATCTGGCGGATAAAACGCCGGCAGTTGGGGCAGAACATCAGGTGATGACGCACCATCAGGCGTTCACGAAAACTTAACTGGCCGTCGAGATAATCGCTGGAGCGCGCCACTTGTTCCTTGCAGGTCAGCATTCGCCGGTTTCCTCGAAATGTTCAACGGTCGCGAAGACTTTCAGCCGGGCGCGATGCAACAGCACTCGCACATTGGAGAGCGAAATATCCAGAAGATTACAGATTTCTTCCAGCTCCAGCCCCTGGCGTTCCCGCAGGTTCAGCACGCTGCCTTGCAGTTCCGACAGGCTGAGCAACGTGTGCTCCAGGCAATCGCGTAATTCCGCCATCGTGAGCAGCGCCTCAGGCGTGTCCTGGTGCCAGGCGAACGGCGCCAACAGCCAATGACCGTCGGCGGCGAAACGATCATCGCCGAGGGTGCCATGGGGTGACGGCAGATCGTCGAACAACACCTCCCGACGGTTCTGTTTGTAGCGCCCTCTGGCAGCGTTGGCGGTGATGGTCAGCAGCCAGGTCTTGAGGCTGGAACGTCCCTGGAAACCACTGAGATTGCGCACCACCGACAGCCACGCGTCCTGCACCACCTCATCGACATGGCGGCTGCCGACGATGGCATAGGCCACGGCGCGCATCGGGCTCTGGTAGGCGCTGACCAGTTCCTTATAGGCCTGCTGCTCACCGGCCAGGAGGCGTTGGAGCAGAAGGGTGTCATCGGTGACCGTCATTCAACGCCCCGTTGCCTGGAAGGACTGATGATGTTTGTGGCGAGGGAGCTTGCTCCCGCTCGGTTGCGCAGCAGCCGCAAAATCTTAGGGCCGCTTCGCGCCCCAGCGGGAGCAAGCTCCCTCGCCACACAAAAGCTGAACCAGCCCAGGTAGAAACTGAAAAGGCACAGATCGAAGCTGAGCCAGACCAGATCAATGCTTACGCAAAATCACGCTGCCAATCGAATACCCGGCGCCAAACGAACTGAGCACGGCGACCGAACCGCTGGGCAAATCATCCTGGTATTTGTGGAATGCAATCACCGAGCCCGCCGAACTGGTGTTGGCGTAGCGGTCGAGGATCACTGGCGCTTCCTCTTCGGTGGCTTCGCGCCCCAGCAGTTTGCGCACGATCAGGTGGTTCATGCTCAGGTTGGCCTGGTGCAGCCAGAAGCGCTTCACCTCGCCGACGTTCAGCTGGTTTTCTTCCAGGTGGGCACCGATCAGCTCGGCCACCATCGGGCAGACGTCGCGGAACACCTTGCGGCCTTCCTGGACAAACAGCTTGTCACGGCTGCCGATGCCTTCTTCGGCGGCGCGGTTGAGGAAGCCGAAGTTGTTGCGAATGTTGTTGGAGAACTTGGTCAACAGCTTGGTGCTGACCACGTCGAACTGGTATGGCGAGGTCGCCAGGTCCGCCCGCTCGATGATCACGGCGGTAGCCGCGTCGCCGAAGATGAAGTGGCTGTCGCGATCACGGAAGTTCAGGTGGCCGGTGCACACTTCCGGGTTGACCATCAGGATTGCCCGGGCCTGGCCCAGTTGCACGCTGTTGGCTGCTGCCTGGATGCCGAAAGTGGCTGAGGAACAAGCCACGTTCATGTCGAAACCGAAACCTTCGATGCCCAGGGCTTCCTGGACTTCGATGGCGATGGCCGGGTAGGCACGCTGCAGGTTGGAACAGGCGACGATGACCCCGTCGATGTCGGCGACCGTGCGGCCGGCGCGCTCCAGGGCCTGTTTCGCAGCGCCGATGGCCATCTCGCACAGCACCGACCATTCGTCGTTGGAGCGCTCGGGCAACCGTGGGGTCATGCGTTGCGGATCAAGAATGCCCTCCTTGTCCATGACAAAGCGGCTCTTGATGCCGGAGGCCTTTTCGATGAACGCGGCGTTGGATTCGGTCAACGCCTCGACTTCACCGCGCGCGATGGCATCGGCGTTGTCGGCGTTGAATTGTGCGACATAGGTATTGAAAGATTGCACCAGCTCTTCATTGGAGATGCTGTTGGCCGGGGTGTACAGGCCGGTGCCGCTGATGACGACGTTATGCATGGTCGTGTCTCTGATCTGTTCAGGCAGAAAGCATTGGCACCGACGTACCAATACACAAAGGGACTTTTCCCATCCGGGGAAGCAGCCCTGGCATCGCTTTATTCCGATCCGCCCGTGGCATTGAAGCTCAAAACCACGGGACCGGCATTTATAGCCGCGAAGTTTGCCATAAACGCTGGCGTTTGGCCCATTCTCCCTCACTTACTACATAAAACCTGTGGGTTACGGGCCTGCCCGTGATTCTGCGATCAGCCCTCCACCAGGCTCCACTGCTTGCCCAGGCGCTTGTCGGAAATCGGCACCTTGGTCCCCAGTTGCTGGGCGAACAGCGACACCCGGTATTCCTCCAGCCACCAGCGGTACAGTTCCAGTTGCGGATCGCGCTTGCCTTCCTGGGCGTGTTTGCTGGCGCGGGCCTGGTATTGGGCCCAGAGGTTCGACAGTTCGCCGCTCCAGACCCGGTCCTTCTGCACCTGGCTACCGAGCTTCTCGAAGCGTTGCTCGATGGCCTTGAGGTAGCGCGGCAGTTCCTTGAGCCACTGATGTGGGGTTTCGCGCACGAACCCCGGATACACCAGGTGGCTGAGTTGCTGCTTGATATCGTTCAGCGCCACGGCCTGGGCCAGGTCGATCTTGCCCTTGAAGCGTTTTTGCAGGCCATGCCAGAGCTTGAGGATGTCCAGGGTCAGTTTCGCCAGACGTTCGGCGTGCTCGGTCCAGCCGCCGCGCTTGCGCTCGGCCAGGGAGGCCAGTGCGGCACCGTCGCGAGGCAGGCTCGCTTCGCCTTCGAGCACACAACTGTCGAGGCTGGCCAGCAGGATGTCTTCCACCAGGCTGTCGATCCGCCCGAGTTCGCGGTACAGCAGGCCCAGCTCCGTCAGCCCGGGCAGCTTGCCACGCAGGAACTTGGCCGATTCGGCCAATTGCTGCATGAGCAAGCGTTGCAAGGCGCGGCGATGCTGGAATTCGGCTTCGGCCGGGGTCGGGAAACGTCCTTCCTTGACCACGCCGCCCTCTTCCACCAGCGCCGGATAGACCGTCATCGACAGCCCGGCGATCTTCTGCTGGGTTTTCTCGGCCACCGGCGCAAAGATTTTCGCCTCCACCGGCGCCTGGCTTTTCGCCGTTTGCGGTACGGCCAAGGCGGCCTGGCTGGCCTCGGCAAAGCGCGCCGTCAGCTCGGCCAAGTCCCGGCCCTCACCGAGGAACTTGCCCTGGCCGTCGACGATTTCCAGGTTCATGCGCAGATGGCTTTCCACCTGCTGCGCGGCTTCCGCCCAGGCTTCGTCGCTGACCCGCGCGCCGGTCATGCGCAACAACTCACGGCCCAGGGCTTGCGGCAACGAACCTTCGGCGAAGGTGATGCGTTGCAGCGCCGCCTTGACGAAGTCGGGCACCGGCACGAAGTTCTTGCGCAAGGCCTTGGGCAGGTTGCGCACCAGGGCGATGCACTTGGCTTCGATCACCCCGGGCACCAGCCACTCCAGGCGCTCCGGCGGTAGCATCGGCAGCAGCGGCGCCGGCACTCGCAACGTCACGCCGTCGCGTGGGTGGTTGGGCTCGAAGTGATAGCTCAGCGGCAAGGTCAGGTCGCCGACGCGCAAGGTGTCGGGGTAATGCGCGGCGGTGACTTCGCTGGCTTCGCGGGCCAACACGTCTTCTTCGCGCATGATCAACAGTTGCGGGTCTTTCTGGCTGTTGATCCGGTACCAGCTGTCGAACGTCGCGGTCTGGTGGATCTCGGCTGGCAAGCGCGCGTCGTAGAAGGCATACAGGGTTTCCTCGTCCGCCAGGATGTCGCGGCGACGAGCCTTGGCTTCCAGTTCGTCGAGTTGCTCCAGCAACCGGGTATTGGCACTCAGGCACTTGGCCTTGGACTGGATCTCGCCGCGCACCAGCGCCTCGCGGATGAACAGCTCCCGTGACACCACCGGATCCACCGGCCCGTAATGCACAGGCCGGCGACCAACGACAATGAGCCCGAACAGGGTGATTTGCTCATAGGCCACCACCTGTCCGCGCTTCTTCTCCCAATGGGGTTCGAAGTGGTTTTTCTTGATCAGGTGCCCGGCCAGCGGCTCGATCCAGTCCGGTTCGATCTTGGCAACCATGCGCGCATACAGCTTGGTGGTTTCCACCAGTTCGGCGGTCATCAGCCATTGCGGACGCTTCTTGCCCAGGCCCGAAGACGGATGGACCCAGAACCGCCGCTGGCGGGCGCCGAGGTAGTCGCCCTCTTCGGTTTTCTGGCCGATCTGGCTCAACAGGCCCGAAAGCACCGCTTTGTGCAGTTTCGGGTAATCGGCCGGTTCTTTATTGAGGCTCAACTGCATGTCGCGGCAGATCAGGCTCAACTGACGATGGGAATCGCGCCACTCGCGCAGGCGCAGGTAGTTGAGGAAGTTCTTGCGGCACCAATTGCGCAGCGGGCTGGCGGTCAGGGCCTGGCGCTGCTCTTCGAAACCGCGCCACAGGTTGACCAGCCCGGCGAAGTCCGAATCCGCGTCCTTCCACTGGGCGTGGGCCTGGTCCGCCGCCTGTTGGCGCTCCGGCGGACGCTCGCGCGGATCCTGGATCGACATGGCACTGGCGACGATCAACACCTCCTGCAAACTGCCCAGCTTCGCCGCTTCCAACAGCATGCGGCCCATGCGCGGATCCACCGGCAGGCGCGCCAACTGGCGACCGAGCGGGGTCAATTGGCTGTTGCGGTCCACCGCCGACAATTCCTGCAGCAGGTTGAAACCGTCACTGATGGCCTTGCCATCCGGCGGCTCGATGAACGGGAAATCAGTGATCTCGCCGAGACGCAGGTGCAGCATCTGCAGGATCACCGCCGCCAGGTTGGTGCGCAGGATTTCCGGGTCAGTGAACTCCGGCCGCCCAAGAAAATCTTCTTCGCTGTACAACCGCACGCAAATCCCCGGCTCGACCCGTCCGCAACGCCCCTTGCGCTGGTTGGCGCTGGCCTGGGAAATGGCTTCGATGGGCAGGCGCTGGACCTTGGCGCGATAGCTGTAGCGGCTGATGCGCGCGGTGCCGCTGTCGATCACGTAGCGGATGCCCGGCACGGTCAGCGAGGTTTCGGCGACGTTGGTCGCCAGCACCACGCGACGGCCCGGGTGGGACTGGAAGATCCGCTGCTGTTCGGCCGGCGACAGTCGCGCATACAGCGGCAGGATCTCGGTGTGCTTGAGCTGGGCCTTACGCAGCATCTCCGCCGCGTCGCGAATCTCCCGCTCGCCCGGCAGGAACACCAGCACGTCCCCAGGGCTGCGGCGCTCGCTGCGCTCGTAGGCGGCGATTTCATCGAGGGTGGCGAGGATCGCCTGGTCGACAGTCAAGTCATCCTCGACCCGGTTGCCTTCCTCGTCCTGCTCCAGGGTCAGCGGGCGATACCAGGTTTCCACCGGGAAGGTGCGGCCCGAGACTTCCACGATCGGCGCATCATCGAAATGCTTGGAGAAGCGCTCCAGGTCGATGGTCGCCGAGGTGATGATGACTTTCAGGTCCGGACGGCGTGGCAGCAGGGTCTTGAGGTAGCCCAGCAGGAAGTCGATGTTCAGGCTGCGTTCGTGGGCTTCGTCGACGATGATCGTGTCGTAGCGCTCGAGGTAGCGGTCGTTCTGGGTCTCGGCCAGCAGGATGCCGTCGGTCATCAGCTTGATCAGGGTGTTGGCGTCGCTCTGGTCCTCGAACCGAACCTGATAACCCACCAGCGCGCCCAACGGCGTGGCCAGTTCCTCGGCCACCCGACTCGCCACACTGCGCGCGGCGATCCGGCGCGGCTGGGTGTGGCCGATCAAGCCATGCTGACCGCGACCGATTTCCAGGCAGATCTTGGGCAACTGCGTGGTTTTACCCGAACCGGTTTCACCGGCGATGATCAGCACCTGATGCTTGAGCAGCGCGTCCTTGATTTCGTCGCGCTTGGCGGCGATCGGCAGATTGTCGTCGTAGCGGATCACCGGCAGGCTCGCCTTGCGCGCCAACACCTGGTCGCACGACGCCTGCATGCGCGCCACCCACTGGGCCAACTTGGCCTCGTCGGGTTTCTTGCGCAGCTCGAGCAACTGGCGCCGCAACCGGTGACGGTCGGCGAGCATGGCGTGGTCGAGGTTTTTCAGCAGCTTGTCGATAGCGGGGGCTTGGTCAGTCATCAGGTACGCAAGGGTCTTCGGTTTGTGCAGGGGGGCGATTGTCGCAGATTTGCGGCCATTGCGCCGAACGCGCAAAGCAGCCCACCGCCACACCCTTGTGGGAGCGAGCTTGCTCACGATGGTGGTGGTTCAGCCTGCATTAGATGTTGACTGAGATACCGCTATCGCGAGCAAGCTCGCACACAGGAGCTTTTCGTCAAAGCTGCTTGTGTGGCGAGGGAGCTTGCTCCCGCTGGGCTGCGCAGCAGCCCCCTCTCAAGCTCACTCAATCAACCTGATCCACCGCGTCGCGGTTCTAGGGCCGCTGCGCGCCCCAGCGGGAGCAAGCTCCCTCGCCACGGGAATTGGGCTCGGCGCGGGTTAAGGGAATGCCTCGAATCAGTGTCAGTCTCAAGAGCAAATCGGTTGGTCAACCGGGATGCTTTTGAGCTTTTGAGCTTTTGAGCTTTTGAGCTTTTGAGCTTTTGAGCTTTTGAGCTTTTGAGCTTTTGTGGCGAGGGAGCTTGCTCCCGCTGGGCTGCGCAGCAGCCCCCTCTCAAGCTCACTCAATCAACCTGACCCACCGCGTCGCCGGGTTCTAGGGCCGCTGCGCGACCCAGCGGGAGCAAGCTCCCTCGCCACGGGAATTGGGCTCGACGCGGGTTAAGGGAATGCCTCGAATCAGTGTCAGTCTCAAGAGCAAATCGGTTGGTCGACCGGGATGCTTTTGTGGCGAGGGAGCTTGCTCCCGCTGGGCTGCGCAGCAGCCCCCTCTCAAGCTCACTCAATCAACCTGATCCACCGCGTCGCGGTTCTAGGGCCGCTGCGCGCCCCAGCGGGAGCAAGCTCCCTCGCCACGGGAATTGGGCTCGGCGCGGGTTAAGGGAATGCCTCGAATCAGTGTCAGTCTCAAGAGCAAATCGGTTGGTCGACCGGGATGCTTTTGTGGCGAGGGAGCTTGCTCCCGCTGGGCTGCGCAGCAGCCCCCTCTCAAGCTCACTCAATCGACCTGTTCCACCGCGTTGCCGGGTTCTAGGGCCGCTGCGCGCCCCAGCGGGAGCAAGCTCCCTCGCCACAGGGGGCTTCGTTTACCTGCTGGGTTATTCGTTGTCCGGGTCCTTACGCCGATACGGGAACACGTCGATCACCTTCCCCGCCCGGATTGCCTCTTGCAGGCCTTTCCAATAGTCGGCGTTGTACAACTCGCCGTGCAACTGGTCGAACAGCTTGCGCTGCCCGGCGTCAGCGAACAGGAAGGGTGGGAACTCCTCGGGAAACACGTCCAGCGGCCCGATGGAATACCAGGGCTCGGAGGCCATTTCGTCTTCCGGTGTACGGGGCTGGGGGATGTGGCGGAAGTTGGCTTCGGTCAGGAAGCAGATTTCATCGTAGTCGTAGAACACCACGCGGCCGTGGCGGGTCACGCCGAAGTTCTTGAGCAGCATGTCGCCGGGAAAGATATTGGCCGCCGCCAGTTGCTTGATGGCCAGGCCATAGTCTTCCAGCGCCTCGCGCACCTGGTCCTGGTTGGCGTTTTCCAAATACAGGTTCAGCGGTGTCATGCGGCGCTCGGTCCAGCAGTGACGAATCAGCACCGTGTCGCCTTCCACCGACACCGTGGACGGCGCCACTTCCAACAGTTCCTCCAGGCACGCCGGCTCGAACTTGCCCAGGGGAAAACGGAAATCGGCGAACTCTTGGGTATCGGCCATGCGCCCGACCCGGTCGACGCTCTTCACCAAGCGGTACTTCTCGATCACCGTGGCCCGGTCAACGTTTTTCGACGGCGAGAAACGGTCCTTGATGATCTTGAATACCGTGTTGAAGCCCGGCAGGGTGAACACGCTCATGACCATGCCACGCACCCCCGGGGCCATGATGAACTGGTCGTCGGTGTTCGCCAGATGATTGATCAACGCTCGGTAGAACTCGGACTTGCCGTGCTTGTAGAAACCGATGGAGGTGTACAGCTCGGCGATGTGCTTGCCCGGCAGGATGCGCTTGAGAAAGCCGATGAATTCCGCCGGCACCGGCACGTCCACCATGAAGTACGAGCGGGTGAACGAGAAGATGATCGACACCTGCGCCTCGTCGGTAATCAACGCATCGATCTGGATACCCCGGCCCTCGCGGTGCAGCAGCGGGATCACCAGCGGCCATTGGTCATCGCGGGTGAAGATCCGGCCCACCAGGTAGGCGCCCTTGTTGCGGTAAAGCACCGAGGAAAACAACTCCACCGTCAGTTCCGGGTCCTTGCAGACCCAGTCCGGCAGGTTCTCGCGCAACTGCGCTTCGAGGCGCTGCAGGTCGCCCGGCAGATCGGCGTAGTCCTCGCTGAAACGGTAATCGGCGAACACGCTCGCCAGCATCCGGTCCAACTGTCCCTGGGGTTTGTAGGTGCGGGTCTGGGCGGCACGGGCGCGGCGCAGGCTGGGCCGGGTGGTGTGGATGAACATGGTGCCATCGCTGATCAGGTCGTGGCTGAACAGCCCGCAAAAGATCGAGTTGTACCAGGTTTCCGACAGCTCATCGTCGAAGCGCAGGTCGATCAGGCTGATATAGGCGCTCTTGACCAGCGGCCAGCAGCTCACGTCCATCAGGGTTTCGTCATCGAAGGCCTTGTGCAGCTTGGCAACGGTTTCGAAGACTTTTTCTTCATACAAGTTGATGCGCGCCGCCGAAGCCGCTTGCGCCTCCAGCCACAGCGCCTGCTCGAACCGGGCGCGGGCGCCGTCGGTGATCTGCCGGAAATGCTCACGATAATCGTCGAAGCCGTCGAGGATCGAACGGGCGATTTCGATGGCGGGCCATGGCTGCGGCATAGGGTAAACCTCGGCGGGTCATGCTTGTTATTGGCGACTGAGCTTAGAGGCCAATCACGCGCCAACGCAACCATTGCCATCGCTATTCAGGGCGGCGACACTTGCCGCCCAATCAAGGAAGGAATGACTCGTGAACCTCGTCGATATCCTGCGCTTACTGTCACTGGCCGCTATCTGGGGCGCCAGTTTCCTGTTCATGCGCATTATCGCCCCCGTCATTGGCACAATTCCCACTGCCTTTTTTCGCGTGTCCATCGCCTTCGTCGGGCTGCTGGTGATCCTGGCCCTGATGCGCATCGACTGGAATTTTCGCGGCAAACTCAAAGTCGTGATGGGGCTGGGCCTGATCAACTCGGGCATTCCGGCCACCTTCTATTCGTTGGCCGCCCAGGTGCTGCCGGCCGGTTATTCGGCGATCTTCAACGCCACCACGCCGTTGATGGGGGTGCTGATCGGCGGCTTGTTCTTCAGCGAAAAACTCACCCCGGCCAAGGTCAGCGGTGTCTGCCTGGGGTTGTTCGGCGTCGGCATCCTGACCCGCGCCGGCCCGGTGGCGTTCGACCTGCAATTGCTGATGGGCGCCCTCGCCTGCCTGCTGGCCACGACCTGCTATGGCTTTGCCGGTTTTCTCACCCGTCGCTGGCTCGATCAGCAAGGTGGCCTGGACAGCCGTCTCTCGGCCTTGGGCAGCATGTTCGGCGCCACGGTGTTCTTGCTGCCGCTGTTTGGCTACAGCGTCATCAGCCAACCACCGGCCAGCTGGGGTGGCTGGAGCGTCTGGATGTCACTGCTGGGGCTGGGCCTGGTGTGTACCGCGCTGGCGTACATCCTTTATTTCCGCCTGCTCAGTTCCATCGGCCCGGTCAAATCCATGACCGTGACCTTCCTGATTCCGCCGTTCGGCGTGCTGTGGGGGGCGTTGCTGCTGGATGAGCCGTTGGGGATGGCGCATTTGTATGGCGGGGTGTTGATTGCGGCGGCGTTGTGGTTGGTGCTCAAGCCTGGGGTGGTGAAACCGGCTGAGGTGTCTGCCCGGTAGTTCATCGGCGCGGACAAAAACGCCATCGCGAGCAAGCTCGCTCCCACAGGTCATGCGCAGTCCTTGTGGGAGCGAGCTTGCTCGCGATGGCGGTATAACAGCTGCCGGAGCGCTAGCAGCTAACGGCTTTTACGAAACACAAACACCAACCCCACGATGATCAGCACCATCCCCAACAAGCTCAACAACGCCAGCCGATTGCCAAACACCAGGTAGTCCATGATCGCCGTCACCGCCGGCACCAGGTAGAACAGGCTGGTGACATTCACCAGGTTGCCCCGGGCGATCAGTCGGTACAGCAGCAACGTCGCCAGCACCGACACCACCAGCGCCATCCACAACACCGGCACGATGAAACCCGTGTTGTACTCGAAGTGAAACGGCTGAAACGGCACAAACACCGCGCACAGCACCAGCCCGGCCAGGTACTGCACCGGCAGCGTGCCCAGTGGGTTGTCGGTGATGCGCTTCTGCATGATCGAACCGGCCGTCATGCTCACCAGTGCCAGCAACCCGCAGAGCATCCCGGCCAGGGACATGCCGGCCAGGCCGATGCCTTGGTACACCACCATGACCAACCCGACCAACCCCAGCATCAAGCCGAACAGCCGCGACCAGGAACGCTGCCGTTCCATGAGCACCACGGTCAGGATCGGCTGCACGCCCATCAGGGTGGCCATCACCCCGGGGGTGACGTTCATTTGCAGCGCCAGCAGATAAAAAATCTGATAGGCGCCCAGCAGCACGAGCCCGGTGGTCGCCGCGTACAGCATCGGCTTGCCGGTCTTGGGCAGCTTGAACTTGAGCAACGGAATCAACAGCACCAGCGCCGACAGGGCGATGGCAAAACGGATCAGCAGAAAAGCGAAAGGTGAAGCATGGGCCAGGCCCAGCTTGGAAAAGATCGCCCCACTGCTCCACAGCAAAACGAACAGGCTCGTGGAAGCCGCCGCCAACAAGGCGTTTTTAGAAAGGGAAAACATGAATACCACCTGTAGTCAGGCAAAAAGCCAACTCAGCCGAAGCTGAAGTCCAGTAGTTTTTTCAGGCAGGCACAGGGGACGGCAACCGTTGCCGATCAGCCCTGAACGCCAACACCCGGCGGTGATACGACGGCGTACACCGGTGGGCTACTGACAGGTGGAGGGTATTGACCGATCTGCGCAGGCTGCTGACTCCCACACGGCACGACGCCAGCGTTGAACGCTGGAACCACGACCGCGATGACAGGGGATGCAGGCATGAGCCGATCTCTTGAAGGGTGGGTTCGAAAACCCGAAGAGCGCCGACTATAACCAGCGCTCGATGGACTACGCAATATTTAAACGGACAACCAGTAGCCAAGCGCCGTCAGCACCGCCACCGCCAACACTGGCCGCATCACCCGGTAGGCCTTGGGATGCTTGCGCTTGAACTGCTTGACCCGGCCGCTGATGCCGTCACTGAACGATTTGCTCCAGGCATAGGCCCGGTTGATGCCACCGACGTGTTCTTCCTCCAGGTTCTGCGGCGCGGTGGCGCGCCCGAGGAACGCGCTGATGCTGCGGTTGAGGCGGGTCATCAACCGGCTTTTCAGGGGCCGCTCGACATCGCAGAACAGGATCACGCGGGTCTGCGGGGTTTCGTTCTTGACCCAGTGCACATAGGTTTCATCGAACATGACGTCTTCGCCGTCGCGCCAGGCGTAGATCTGACCGTCGACGAAGATCCGGCAGTCGTCGGAATTGGGGGTGGACAAGCCCAGGTGATAACGCAACGAACCGGCGAAGGGGTCTCGGTGGGGGTTCAGATGGCTGTCACCCGGCAGCAGGGCAAACATCGCGCCCCGGACATTGGGGATCTGGCTGACCAGCGCGACCGTCCTGGGGCACAACAGCTCAGCCGACGGCAGCGGTTTGTCGTACCACTTGAGGTAAAAACGCTTCCAGCCCTTTTTGAAGAACGAGCCGAAACCCGCGTCGTTGTTCTTCTCGGCAGCGCGAATGTAGCCCTCGTCGAACAGGTGCATGGCCTCGTCGCGGATGACTTGCCAATTGTCCTTGAGCACATCCAGTTCGGGGAACTTGCTGCGGTCCAGGTAAGGTCTCGAGGGCACGCCGGAGAACAGGTACATCAAGGTGTTATAAGGGGCGAACAGCGCCGAGTGGTTGACGAACTGGCGCAGTACCGGCAAACGCGCCTTGCCACGCAGGTGCACGTACAGCGTACTGCCCAGGAACAGCAGCAACACCGAGGCCTTGGCGACAAACGAAACGGTCATTTTTACAACTCCTTGTCCAAAAACAACTGACGCAACGCCTACTGCCCGACGTAGCCGAAGGCCATGTTAACCACTCCAGGCCCGGGTAAAAACCATCTGACGCAACATTCTCTGTTGAGTGAAACGCAATAAACACTTTCTAACATGCGCCGCCTGAACCTTGGCTGACGCATCGAACAATCATTCAACCTACGATGGCGAGAGCTTTTGTGGCGAGGGAGCTTGCTCCCGCTGGCGTGCGAAGCGCGCCCCTACCACCTGGCCCCCCACCCGGGAGCCCGGACGCCTGCTGCGCTGGGGCGCGCGAGCAAGCTCCCTCGCCACAAAAGCGCCTGCGACTTGATGAGGGCCACCTATTTTGGGGGCGCTGCGCACCCCAGCGGGAGCAAGCTCCCTCGCCACAAAGCTCCCATCACATCCTGTGCAGGCAGTTACTGCTGAATCTCCTGCTCGGTAAACAAATCACTGAACAACATGCTCGACAAGTACCGCTCGCCCGAATCCGGCAGGATCACGACGATGGTCTTGCCCTGCATCTCCGGTTTTTCCGCCAGGCGCACGGCCACGGCCATCGCCGCGCCACAAGAGATCCCGCAGAGGATGCCCTCCTCCTGCATCAAGCGCAGGGCCATGGCCTTGGACTCGTCGTCAGATACCCGCTCGACCAGGTCAACGATCGACAGGTCAAGGTTCTTCGGCACGAACCCAGCGCCGATCCCCTGGATCTTGTGGGGGCTGGGCTTGATCTCCTGGCCCGCCATCGCCTGGGTAATCACCGGCGAAACCTCGGGCTCGACCGCCACCGACAAAATCGGTTTGCCGCAGGTGTTCTTGATGTACCGCGAAACGCCGGTGATGGTCCCGCCGGTGCCCACACCCGCCACCAGCACGTCCACCGCGCCGTCGGTGTCGTTCCAGATTTCCGGGCCGGTGGTTTTTTCGTGAATCGCCGGGTTCGCCGGGTTATCGAACTGCTGCGGCATGAAGTATTTGGCTGGATCGCTGGCCATGATCTCAGCGGCTTTGTCGATGGCCCCTTTCATGCCCTTCGCCGGCTCTGTGAGCACCAGTTCCGCGCCGAGGGCCTTGAGCACCTTGCGGCGCTCGATACTCATGGAGGCCGGCATGGTCAGCATCAGCTTGTAGCCACGAGCGGCGGCGACGAACGCCAGGCCGATCCCGGTGTTGCCCGAAGTCGGTTCGACGATGGTCATGCCCGGCTTGAGTTTGCCCGAGCTTTCAGCGTCCCAGATCATGTTTGCGCCGATCCGACACTTGACCGAATACCCTGGGTTCCGCCCCTCGATCTTGGCCAGGATGGTCACACCGCGCGGGGCAATGCGGTTGATCTGCACCAGCGGCGTATTACCGATGGAATGGGCGTTGTCAGCGAATATACGGCTCATGGCTGGGTCCTTGATGCAGCGGGAATGTAAGCCTTTAAAGGTATGCCTGTTGCCCACGGGCGTCCAGTTGCACCGAACGTTCCCGCAGTTGCGACAGTCAATGGCATTAGAAGGCGCTCCCCCAACAAACGCTGGAGACTGACTGACATGAAGCGTCGATATCGCTGGCCATTGTGGGTGTTCGCCGCCCTCGTCGCGGTGCTGGTGGCCCTGCATTTCGCCCTGCCTTACCTGGTACGCGACTACCTGAACGACAAACTGGCCAACATGGGCGATTATCGCGGCCAGATCACCGACGTGGACCTGGCCCTGTGGCGCGGTGCCTACCGGATCAACGGCCTGGAAATCGTCAAGGTCGACGGCAAGGTTCCGGTGCCGTTCGTCACCGCACCGCTGGTGGACTTGTCGGTGAGCTGGCACTCGCTGTGGTACGACCATGCGGTGGTCGCCGAGGTGGAATTCACCCGCCCGGAAGTGAACTTCGTCGACGGCGGCGCCAACCGACAGAACTCCCAGACTGGCCGGGGCACCAACTGGCGCGAGCAATTGGGCAAACTGCTGCCGATCACCTTCAACGAAGTGCGCATCCGGGATGGCAAGGTCACCTTCCGCAATTTCAACTCCAAGCCACCGGTCAACCTGCGGGCCACCGACGTCAACGCCAGCTTCTACAACCTGACCAACGTGGTCGACACCGAAGGCAAGCGCGACGCCCGTTTCGAGGGCAAGGCCCTGGTGGCCGAACACGCGCCATTGGAAATGCAGGCCACCTTCGACCCGTTGAGCAACTTCGAGGATTTCGACTTCCGCCTGCGAGCCAGGAACATCGAGCTCAAGCGCCTGAACGATTTCGCCGCTGCTTATGGCAAATTCGATTTCAATGCCGGTCACGGCGACCTGGTGATCGAGGCCGAAGCCGACAACGCCAAGCTCAGCGGCTACATCAAGCCATTGCTGCGCGATGTCGATGTGTTCGACTGGCAGCAGGACGTGGAAAACCAGAACAAGAACATCTTCCGCTCGGTCTGGGAAGCGCTGGTCGGCACAGGCGAAACGGCCCTCAAGAACCAGCGCAAGAACCAGTTCGCCACCCGGGTGGAACTCAGCGGCAATGTCCACCAGCAGGACATCAGCGCCTTCGAGGCCTTCCTGCAGATCCTGCGCAACGGTTTCGTCCAGGCCTTCAACGCCCGTTATGAACAGCCACCGCCTTAGACCGATTAGGGTTTGCGCGTGACGGTGTAGCGGCCGATCGGTTCCGCCGCCGCGATGCCCGCGCCACGCTGCAGCGAGTCCCATCCCAAGCACGCGAGGGCCAACGAACGCGGTACAGCCTCGCGCCCACTGCTATAGCGGCTGATGCTGCGAGCGCTGACCCCCAGTGCTTCAGCCGCCTGGTTCAGCGATAGGCCGGTACGGGCACGCCAATCGATGAAGATACGGGTATTTTCATCCACGGCATTCTGCGCCAGCGCATCCAGATACAAGGTATCGGCACCGATCTGGATATCCAGTTCGGGCCATTCCACGCTCCAACCATCATCCCCCACGCTCGCGTCTCCAAACGCTGCCTCTTTCAGCAAAGGCTGCAAGCCTGGGTAACGTTGTACGTCGGCACTCAAGTCCAGCGTCAATTGCTGCCCGTCGATGAACGTCAGTTCAAGACTGAACGGCAATAAAGCCTGCACGGCCAATAGCCGCGGCCGTTTCATGGGTAACATCGTTTCCAATCCTCCAACAGTTGCGCCTGATGGACCCTGACCCAGTCCAGCGCTTCCTTGATGATCAACGGCGGCGCACGGCCCATCATCACTTCCACGGTTTCCAGGCTCAACATCACATCCACCCCACCACCCGTCAGGTGAACATGGGGCGGTGGATGGTCTCGTTCACGCAGTTGAATGCGGTAAGTATTTTTGAATCGATATTTAGTAGACATGCACCAAACATATCGCCAAATTGGCGATATGCAATACTGGCAAGCCGCCGAGACTGAGTCAACATGTGACGCTCCATTCAGAGACTGAATACAGCGTCTGCGTTCACAGTCGGCGGGGCCTCGCGGTATAGTCGGGCACGCTATTTATTTTCGCGCGCCCCGCCTCGCCAGGCCGGCGACACCGTTCGAGGAATTGCAGATGAAGTTCGAAGGCACCAGCGCCTACGTGGCCACCGATGACCTGAAACTGGCCGTGAACGCCGCCATCACCCTGGAGCGGCCGCTGCTGGTCAAGGGCGAACCGGGCACCGGCAAGACCATGCTCGCCGAGCAACTGGCCGAGTCCTTCGGCGCGCGCTTGATCACCTGGCACATCAAGTCCACCACCAAGGCTCACCAGGGCCTGTACGAGTACGATGCGGTCAGCCGCCTGCGGGACTCGCAATTGGGCGTGGACAAGGTCCATGACGTGCGCAACTACCTGAAGAAGGGCAAGCTCTGGGAAGCGTTCGAGTCCGAGGAGCGGGTGATCCTGCTGATCGACGAAATCGACAAGGCCGATATCGAGTTCCCCAACGACCTGTTGCAGGAACTCGACAAGATGGAGTTCTACGTCTACGAGACCGACGAAACCATCAAGGCCAAGCAACGGCCGATCATCATCATTACCTCCAACAACGAAAAAGAGCTGCCGGATGCGTTCCTGCGCCGCTGTTTCTTCCATTACATCGCCTTCCCCGACCGCGTCACCCTGCAGAAAATCGTCGACGTGCATTACCCGGACATCAAGAAGGACCTGGTCAGTGAAGCACTGGACGTGTTCTTCGACGTGCGCAAGGTGCCGGGCCTGAAGAAAAAGCCTTCCACTTCCGAACTGGTGGACTGGCTCAAGCTGCTGATGGCCGACAACATCGGCGAAGCGGTGCTGCGCGAGCGCGATCCGACCAAGGCCATCCCGCCGCTGGCAGGAGCCTTGGTCAAGAACGAACAGGACGTGCAATTGCTCGAGCGCCTGGCGTTCATGAGCCGCCGCGGCACTCGCTGATCCTCTTCGTCTAACAAGAGCGAGGGCGATTGCCATGCTGCTTAACCTGTTCAATGAAATGCGCGCCGCCAAGGTGCCCGTGTCGGTGCGTGAACTGCTGGACCTGATCAACGCGCTGAAACAGCGGGTGATCTTCGCCGACATGGACGAGTTCTATTACCTATCCCGGGCGATCCTGGTGAAGGACGAACGGCATTTCGACAAGTTCGACCGGGCGTTCGCCGCCTACTTCAACGGCCTGGAGAAACTCGACGATCATCTCCAGGCGCTGATTCCCGAAGACTGGTTGCGCAAGGAGTTCGAGCGCTCGTTGACTGACGAAGAGCGGGCGCAGATCCAGTCCCTGGGCGGCCTGGACAAGCTGATCGAAGAATTCAAGAAGCGCCTGGAAGAACAGAAGGAACGCCATGCCGGCGGCAACAAGTGGATCGGCACCGGCGGCACCAGCCCGTTCGGCTCCGGCGGCTTCAACCCCGAAGGCATCCGGGTCGGCGACGCCGGCAAGCGCCAGGGCAAGGCTGTGAAGGTCTGGGACCAGCGCGAGTACAAGAACCTCGACGACCAGGTGGAACTGGGCACCCGCAACATCAAGATCGCCCTGCGCCGCCTGCGCAAGTTCGCCCGCCAAGGCGCGGCCGAAGAGCTGGACATCGACGGCACCATCGACCACACCGCCCGGGACGCTGGCCTGTTGAACATCCAGATGCGCCCGGAGCGACGCAACACCGTGAAGTTGTTGCTGTTGTTCGACATCGGCGGCTCGATGGATGCCCACGTGAAGATCTGCGAAGAACTGTTCTCGGCCTGCAAGACCGAGTTCAAGCACCTGGAGTATTTCTACTTCCACAACTTCGTGTACGAGTCGGTGTGGAAAAACAACCTGCGCCGTACCTCGGAACGCACCTCGACCCAGGATTTGCTGCACAAGTACGGTGCCGACTACAAAGTGATCTTCATCGGCGACGCCGCCATGGCCCCCTATGAAATCACCCAGGCCGGCGGCAGCGTCGAACACTGGAATGAAGAGGCTGGCTATGTGTGGATGCAGCGTTTCATGGAGAAGTACAAGAAGCTCATCTGGATCAATCCGTACCCCAAGGACACCTGGGGCTATACCGCCTCGACCAACATCGTGCGCGAGTTGGTGGAAGACCGGATGTATCCGCTGACTTTGCGGGGGTTGGAGGAAGGGATGCGGTTTCTTTCCAAGTGATCTTTGGCGCCCTTTAGGGCCTCATCGCGAGCAAGCTCGCTCCCACAGGGGATCTCAGTGTGACGAAGATCCAGTGTGGGAGCGAGCTTGCTCGCGATGCTTTTAGCGGTCGAGAAAACTACGCAGACACTCAACCTGCTGGCGATGCGCAACCTCCTGCACCACCGGCCGCAACCGTACCTGCGCCCCCGGCAGGCATTGCGCCAACCGGGCCAGGGCCAACGGCGTCAAGGCGCCCAGGCGTGGATAGCCACCGATGGTTTGCCGGTCGTTGAGCAGCACGATCGGTTGGCCATCCGGCGGCACCTGCACCGCACCGAGCGGAATGCCCTCGGAAATCATCGCCGGCCCCTGATACGCCAACGCCGTGCCCAGCAAGCGCATGCCCATGCGGTCGGCGCGACTGTCCAGTGTCCACGGGGTGTTGAACGCGTCGAACAGACTCTGCCCGCTAAATGCGCCATTCTGCGCCCCCAGGATCAGGTCCAGCGGCTGCGCTTGCTGGAAGTCCGGAATCCGCGTGTGCGGCATGGGCCGAGGCGTCGCCGCGCCTGAATAGCTCAGGTGCTCGCCACGACTCAGCGCTCGCCCTCGCCCATCCAGGCCACCCAGTTCCTCGCGCACGACCGTCGCCCGGCTGCCCAGTACCGCAGGCGCATTGAAACCGCCAGGGGCCGCCAGATAGGCCCGAGCACCGAGCACGGGCTGGGTGAGCGCCAGCACCTGGCCCTTGCGCAGACTGAAGAAACGCCACGATGCCACGCCCTGGCCGTCTATTCGCGCGCCCAGGTCCGCCCCGGCCAGCGCCAGCACGCAATCCTCTTCGGCCACTACGGTAAAGCCGCCGAGGGTAATCTCCACCACCGCCGCGTCCAGGCCATTGCCGAGCATCCAATTGGCCCAGGCCATCGACAGCCAGTCCGCCGCCCCGCCCTGGGTCACACCCAGGTGCCTCACGCCGAAACGGCCGGCGTCCTGCAACAGGCACAGCGGTGTGCTGGCCTCGATCAACAAGCGGCTCATGCCTGGGTCTCCAGCGGTGTGTCGTCGCCACCCAGCGCGATGAATTCGGCATGGTCCACGGGGGCGAAACGCACCGTGTCCCCCGGCTGCATCAGGCTGTAGCCATCGCGCTCGCGATCAAACAGTTTGGCCGGGGTGCGACCGATCAGGTTCCAGCCACCGGGCGACACCACCGGATACGCCGCAGTCTGGCGCTCGGCAATGCCGACACTGCCGGCGGCCACGCGCTTGCGCGGCGTGTCGAGGCGCGGTGAAGCCAACTCTTCATCCACCAGCCCCATGAAGGCGAAACCGGGGGCGAAGCCCAAGGCAAACACCTGGTACTCGCGTTCACTGTGGCGACGGATCACCTGGGCGACCGTCAGCCCGCTGCGGCTCGCCAGCAGCTCCAGCTCCGGCCCGACACTGAGGTCGTACCACACCGGCAGCACGTGGCATTGGCCGGCGGACCGGGCATCCGGTGAAAGGTTATTCAACGCCTCATCGATCAATTCACGAGCCTGCACCGTGTTCAGGGCGAGCAAATCGTAGTGCACCATCAACGTGGTATAGGACGGCACCAGGTCAATCAGATGCTCGGCAAACACCGCTCGCAGGCGCTCGCTGGCGGCGAGCATCCAGGGCATGTTGGCCTCGGCGATCTCATCGAACAGGCGCACCATCAAGCAGTCCACCGCCACCACTTCCAAGCGTGGTCTCATGGTGCACTCTGCCGGTCCAGGGCTTCGCGGATGCGTTGCACGGCCGCCACGGAGCTGGCGTTGTCGCCGTGTACGCACAAAGTGTTGGCAATAAGGTGCAAGGCGCTGCCGTCACTGGCGGTCAACGCATTGCCGCGGGCGATAGCCAGGGCCTGCCCGACAATCACCTCGGGATCGTGGTGCACGGCACCCGGTGCTTGCCGCGAAACCAGGCGACCGGCACTGTCGTAGGCGCGGTCGGCAAAGGCTTCAAACCACAGGGTCAGGCCGTACTCATCGCCCAGGGCCTGGGCGGCGCTGTTGTCCCGGGTCGCCATGAGCATCAGCGGCAGTTGCCGATCATAGGCCGCAACAGCCTGGATCACCGCGCGCAGTTGCGCCGGGTTGGCCATCATGTCGTTGTACATCGCGCCGTGGGGCTTGACGTAGCTGACCCGCCCGCCTTGCGCCCGGCAGATGCCGTCGAGGGCGCCGATCTGGTAATGCAGCAGGTCCTGCAATTCCTGGGCGCCGTAGGCCATGGAACGCCGGCCGAAGCCCGCCAGATCCTGATAGGCCGGGTGCGCGCCGATTCGCACGCCATGGCTCAGGGCCAGGCTGACGGTCTTGCGCATGATGCTCGGGTCGCCGGCATGAAAGCCGCAGGCGATGTTGGCGCAATCGATGAAGGGCATCACCTCGGCGTCCAGACCCATGGTCCAGTTGCCGAAGCTTTCGCCGATGTCGCAATTCAATAGCAGGCGGTTCACGGTGAACGCTCCTGTAGGTTCTTTCTTTGTTTAACTGTGGGGCACGCGCACCACAGGTTATCAGTTACTCGGCTTCCAACTGCTTGCCTTGGGTTTCCGGCAGGCTCAGGGCCGCCAGGATCACCACGCCATAGGACACCGCGGCGAACGCTCCGATACCCACGCTCAGCGGCACCTTCTGGCTCAAAATACCAATCAACAGCGGGAACAATGCCGCCACCGCCCGGCCAATGTTGTAGCAGAAGCCTTGGCCCGAACCACGAATGCGCGTAGGGAACAGTTCGGTGAGGAACGAGCCCATGCCGCTGAACATGCCCGACGCGAAGAACCCCAAGGGAAAGCCCAGCCAGAGCATCACGTTATTGCTCACCGGCACCTGGGTATACAGCAGGACGATGGTGAAAGAGCCGACGGCGTACAGGACAAAGTTCTTTTTGCGTCCCAGGATGTCCGACAGATACGCACTGATGACATAGCCCACGTAGGAACCGACGATCACCATCGCCAGGTAGCCGCCGGTACTCAATACACTCAGGCCACGCTCATTTTTCAGGAACGTCGGCAGCCAGGACGTGATGGCGTAGTAACCGCCCAGGGCACCGGTGGTCAGCAGCGAGGCGCGAAGGGTGGTGAAGAGAATGCCGGGGGCAAAAATCTCGTAGAACTTCGCTGGGTTTTCCGGCGTCAGCCGGGCCTTGGTCTGGTTATAGACTTCCGGATCCTTGACCAGTCGGCGGACGAAAATCACGAACACCGCCGGCACGATGCCGAGGATGAACAGTGCGCGCCAGGCGTCTTCCGGCGGCAGCACCGAGAACAGCAGCGCATACAGGATCGCCGTCATGCCCCAGCCCAGCGCCCAACCCGACTGCACCATGCCCACCGCCTTGCCGCGATCCTTGGCACGAATCACTTCACCCATCAACACGGCGCCGGCGGTCCATTCGCCGCCAAAACCGAAGCCCATCAATGTGCGGGCGATCAGCAGTTGTTCATAGTTCTGGGCAAAGCCGCACAAAAAGGTGAAGAAGGCGAACCACAGCACCGTCAGTTGCAGGGTGCGCACCCGCCCGATGCGGTCCGAGAGAATGCCTGCCACCCAGCCGCCAATGGCCGAAGCGATCAAGGTACTGGTGTGAATCAGGCCTGCCTGGCCAGTGGTAATGCCCCACATCGCGATCAGGGTCGGCACCACGAAACTGAGCATCTGCGTGTCCATGCCGTCCAGGGCGTAGCCGATCTTGCAGCTCCAGAAGGTGCGACGTTCCTGCTGGTTGATGTTGCGATACCAATCGAATGGGCCGGAACGGGCCTGGGGTTGGGGGACGCCGAGCGTGTCGGGTGCACTCATGATGGTTCTCCGCAGTTTTATTGTTGTAAGTCTCGACGACGCTGACGTGGAGACCGATGCGTCGATTCTTGAGCGCGCGGCCGATCCCGTCCAACGAATAAAACCTCGGTTGGGTCATAAGAAAAATTTGATTGGGTAACACGCAGGGCCTGGCTGCACACCGTTGTGGCCTAGCTGAACACCATTGTGGCGAGGGAGCTTGCTCCCGCTGGGCTGAAGCAGCCCCTAACCTGTTGGATACCATCTACCTGACACTGCGCGGTGCCTGGTTTTGGGGCCGCTTCGCGGCCCAGCGGGAGCAAGCTCCCTCGCCACGGGGTTTGTGTTTGGCGATGGGCTGGGTGAGTCAGACCGTTCGAGCCACTTTACCAACCACGAACCTGTGGCGAGGGGATTTATCCCCGCTGGGCCGCGAAGCAGCCCCAAACCTGCTGGATACCATCTACCTGACACTGCGCGGTGTCTGGTTTTGGGGCCGCTTCGCGGCCCAGCGGGAGCAAGCTCCCTCGCCACAGAAGCCGGTTGCGGTTTCGATCAGTCGTGCAATCAGAGCCCGCGCAAATCCCGCTCTTCAATCGGCCGGCTCTGGCGCAGGCGCTTGCCGCCCAGCACCACCCAGTCGATCAGGCGGAACAGGCACTCCAGGCCGAACGACAGCAACAACGCACCGCTGATGCCCCAGATCATGGCCTCGGGAGTCAACAGGATCTGGTAGCTGTAGCCGTTCCAGGTTTCCTTGCGGATGTCCGGATCGGCGGCCAGCGCCACTTGCAGCAAGCGGATGTACCACGGGCCCTGCATGGCCTGGAATTGCTTGTCCAGGGCCTGCTGGCGCACGAGCAAGGTGTTCAGGCTGTCGGCGTCGCTGCGAAAGATCGGGTCTTCGCTGGCGCGGTAATGGGCCACCAGGGCTTGCATGTCGCCCTTGAAGAACTGATTGGCGGTGCCCTGGAACCCTTGCAGGCCGGTCTGCGCCTCGATCAGGTGGGCCTCGACCCGCTTGGCGTAATCATTGATGAAGCCCGGCACCTGGACCCCAACCAACAGGCCCACCGCGAACAACACCAGCCGTAGATAACTGAGCAACATAACGTGACGTCCTTATTCGGTCCGGCCGTGGCTGACGCATTCGCCGCGTCGCCACAGGCTCCATTGGCCCGGTTCGTAGCGGGTCCAGGTTTCGTTTTCGGTCAACGGTTCGGTGGCGATCACCGTGACCACGTCGTTGGGCGTGGTTTCAGCCTGGAAATCGACTATCACATCCACATCCTTGAGCCGAGCCGGGCCGAACGGCGCACGACGGGTGATCTGGGCCAGTTTGGTCGAGCAATAGCAGAACAGCCAGTCGCCATCGCTGAGCAAGCAATTGAACACGCCTTTGCTGCGGTATTCGGCGCAGGCCTCGATCAGCGACGGTAGCAATTGTTCCACCTCCACCGGTTCGGGGAAGGCCTGGCGCACACGGTTGAGCAGATCGCAGAAAGCCGCTTCGCTATCGGTATCGCCCACCGGGCGGTAGAAGCTCACGCCCGGCTGGAAATCGGCGAGTTGGCCATTGTGGGCAAAACACCAGTTGCGGCCCCACAACTCACGCACGAACGGGTGCGTATTGGACAGGCAGACCTTGCCGACGTTGGCTTGGCGAATATGCCCGATCACCACTTCGCTCTTGATCGGATAGCGCTGCACCAGGTTCGCCACTTCCGATTCGCTGCTGGCGGCCGGGTCCTGGAACAGGCGCAGGCCACGGCCCTCGTAGAAGGCGATGCCCCAACCGTCCCGATGCGGCCCGGTCTTGCCGCCGCGCTGCATCAGCCCGGTGAAGCTGAACACGATGTCGGTCGGCACATTGGCGCTCATGCCCAATAACTCACACATGCTCGAACTCTCGCTTCAAGGGGCAGGCCCGGTTACAGGCGCGGTTCGATACGCGAACGCTGGGGGTTGCTCGGCACGGGCGGGCGACCGTAACGGTCATCACCGGCCACGCCAAACGGTGGCTCGTCCTCCGGCTCATCGACCGCAGCGGCGGCTTTTGCGGCGGCGGCCCGTTCCTTGCGAGCGTTGGCGGCCCGCTCGATGGGAAAGCGGATCAGCACCAAAATGAAGTAGAGACCGAAGGCGATCATGCCGTACATGAGCAGATCGGAAGCCGCCCGCCAGACGTTGTTGCCGACTTTGAACAGCACGTCCAGGGCAACAATAGCCAGGGCCGGGGCGACCTTGTCCTTCACCGGATCTACGATGGTAGGGCAAAACAGCAGCACCGCCAGCAGCAACCGCAGCGATTCGCGCAACCAGCGCCACATCCAGCGGGTCATGCGCATCCATACCAACAGGCAGCCCAGGGCGGCGAAGGCGTAGAGGCCCCAGGCGATCAGATAGTCATTCTCGGTCATGGTGTCCATGGCAAGGCAGGCAAAGAGGCGCTTATAGTAACGGCTTTTCGCTCGTCAGGCTGCCCCGGCGTCTGGCGAATGGCCTGTGTGGTTGGTTCTGTCCAGGCCATGTGTCCCTTTTCGTACAACGTTCGAGAGCCTTTCATGTCCCTATCTGCCCACGTTTCCAACGCCCCGATTGCCCGCAGGGACCCCGGTGTTGACCCATACGCCTGGCTGCAGGAACGCGACACCGACGCCGTGCTCGACTACCTCAAGGCGGAAAACAGCTACCAGGAGGCGCAACTCGCCGACCAGGCCGAACTGCGCGAAACCCTGTTCCAGGAGATCAAGGGTCGGATTCTCGAGACCGACCTGTCACTGCCCTCGCCCTGGGGCCCGTACCTGTATTACACCCGTACCACGGCCGGTGACGAATACCCGCGCCACTACCGCTGCCCGCGTCCGGCCGATGACAGCCTGAACGTGGATGAAAGCCGTGAACAACTGCTGCTGGACCCGAACGTGCTGGCCGGCGGCGGCTTCTTTTCCCTGGGCGCTTTCAGCATCAGCCCTGACCACCAGCGCCTGGCCTACAGCCTGGACACCACGGGCGATGAGATCTACACCCTATTTGTGAAGGAATTGTCCAACGACAAGGTCAGCGAACTGTCCTTCGCCGATTGCGACGGCAGCATGACCTGGGCCAACGACAGCCTGACGCTGTTTTTCGGCGAGTTGGACGACACCCATCGCCCCCACAAACTCTGGCGCTATCGCCTGGACGGCACTGCCGCCGAAGAGGTGTTCCACGAGCCGGACGGGCGTTTCTTCCTGCATTGCTATCGTTCGAGTTCGGAAAAGCAGTTGATCCTGTCCCTGGGCAGCAAGACCACCAGCGAAGTCTGGGTACTGGACGCTGCGCAACCGCAGCGCCCCTTTACCTGCCTGGCGCCCCGCGTGGAAAACCATGAATACGACGTCGACCACGGCCTGCTCGATGGCCAATGGACCTGGTTGATCCGCAGCAACCGCGACGGGATCAACTTCGCCCTGTACCAGGCCGCCGACACAGGCGTGGCGCCGACCGAAGCCGACTGGCAGAACCTGATCCCCCACAGCGACACGGTGATGATCGACGGCCTGAGCCTGAACGCCGGGGCCATGACCTTGAGCCTGCGCGAAGGCGGCCTGCCGATCATCGAGGTTCACCCGCAAGGCTTGCCGGCCTATCGGGTGCAACTGCCGGACGCGGCCTACAGCCTGCATGTGCAAAACAGCCTGGAGTTCGTCAGCGAGCGCATTCGCCTGCGCTACGAGGCCCTGAACCGTCCGGCGCAGATCCGCCAGTTGGACCTGGCCAGCGGCGCACAGGTGGTGCTCAAGCAAACCCCGGTACTGGGCCCGTTCGACGCCGATGCCTACGTCAGCCAACGGCTGTGGGCCACGGCGCCAGACGGCACACAAGTGCCCATCAGCCTGGTGGTCAAGCGCGAAGCCCTCGGCCGACCGGTACCGCTGTACCTGTACGGCTACGGTGCCTATGGCGAAAGCCTCGACCCGTGGTTTTCCCATTCGCGGCTGAGCCTGCTTGACCGCGGCGTAGCGTTTGCCATCGCCCATGTGCGCGGCGGCGGCGAGCTGGGTGAAGCCTGGTATCGCGCCGGCAAGCAGGAACACAAGCACAACACGTTCGGCGATTTCATCGCCTGTGCCGAGCATTTGATCGCCAACGGCTTCACCACCGCCGAACAACTGGCAATCAGCGGCGGCAGCGCCGGTGGCCTGCTGATCGGCGCGGTGCTCAACCAACGCCCGGAGTTGTTCAAGGTTGCGATTGCCGAGGTGCCGTTCGTCGACGTGCTCAACACCATGCTCGACCCGGACTTGCCGCTGACCGTCACCGAGTACGACGAATGGGGCAATCCAGAGGAGCCGGACGTTTATGATCGGATCCGAGCCTACGCCCCGTACGAAAACGTCAGCGCCCAGGCGTACCCGGCGCTGCTGGTGATCGCCGGTTACAACGACAGCCGTGTGCAGTACTGGGAAGCGGCCAAGTGGGTGGCGAAATTGCGCGCCACCAAGACCGACGACCACCCCCTGCTGCTCAAGACCGAACTGGGCGCCGGCCACGGCGGAATGAGCGGGCGTTACCAGGGATTGCGTGACGTAGCGCTCGAATATGCATTTGTCTTGAAGGTTTTGGGGGTGGTCTGAGGAACTCTGTGGGATGGCCGGGTCTTAGCTCCATGCGCCGGGCATCCCGGATCAAATAACGGTGGGAGCGAGCTTGCTCCCACAGGGGATCTACCATGGATCTTTTTACACCCGGGCCAAACTGAACCTGCAACACACACAAGAAAAAGACCGTGCCAACATGTCAGAACCGACCTTACTGAATAAAGAAATCCGCGACTGGTTGATGGACTGCGGTCTGTTCGACCAGTTGCTGCCTGTGGACTTCGCCGCGGCGTCGGGCTATTTCAGCATCAGCGCCATCGCCCAGGGCGAAGCGATTTTCCACGAGGGCGATGCCGGCAGCTTCATGTGCATCATCCACACCGGCCAGGTAGCCGTGCAGAAAACCGGCCCCGACGGCCAACCCGTGACCATCGCCACGCTGCGCAGCGGCCGGGCATTCGGCGAAATGGCCGTGCTCGACGGCGAACGGCGCTCGGCCAGTTGCATCGCCGCCAGCGATTGCCAATTGCTAAACCTGGGCAAGGACTCCCTGGAAAAAATGCTCAACGACGCCCCCAAGATCGCCGCCAAGATCATCCGCGCCCTCGCCGTCTCCCTGTCCAAGCGCCTGCGCATGGCCGATGGGCAGTTGTTGTCGCAGCAGGTCTGACAGCCAAACCACAATACCTGTGGGAGCGAGCTTGCTCGCTCCCACAGGTGAATGCGTCGTCTTGTCGATTTATCCTCCCGGCGACTTGGCCTTCACTGGCTTGGGCTCCATGCCCGGTATCGGCTGGTCCTTGGGCGGCTTGGGCATTTCGATGGGGGGCAGCAAGGGCGGTCCGCCGCTTCCGGGGCCAACCTTGGGCACCCCGTTGGGCGTGACCGGCGGATAGGGCATGGGAGTGGCGGTGCCAGGCGATCCGGGGATGCTGGGCGGGTTGACTGGAATCGTCGGTTGTTGAGCCTGGGCGCAACTTATTGAGAGCGCCGCCAGGGCAATGGCCGTTAGAATGATGCACTTCATCAATGGCTCCGTGGCTATTGTCTGCTTTAAGGCTAGTCGTTACCGCGCGGTTTGCCCTCCTACGAGATTTCCATGAAACGTTTCGTTCTGCTCGACACCACGCCCATCCCTGATAACGGCGGTGCCCTGTGCCTATTCGAGTACGGGGAAGACTTCGTCATCAAGATCCAGGGCGGTGACGGCGGGCAGTTGATGAACACCCGCATGCACGGTTCCGAAGACGCCCTGGCGGAGATTCCCTGCCGCAAGGTCGCCGGTCGTCTAGGCTCGCGCGTGCTGATCGGCGGCCTCGGCATGGGGTTCACCCTCGCTTCGGCGCTCAAGCACCTGGGCAAGACCGCCGAAGTGGTGGTGGCCGAACTGGTACCGGGCGTGGTGGAGTGGAACCGTGGCCCCCTGGGTGAAAAGGCCGGGCGGCCGTTGTCGGATCCGCGCACAGTGATCCGCATGGAAGACGTCGCCAAGGTGCTGCAAGCCGAGCCCCAGGGGTTCGACGCGATCATGCTGGACGTCGACAACGGCCCGGAAGGCCTGACCCAGAAAGCCAACAGTTGGCTGTATTCGGCTGGAGGCCTGGCCGCCTGCGCCAAGGCCCTGCGGCCCAAGGGCGTGCTCGCGGTGTGGTCGGCCAGCGCTGACCGGCAGTTTTCCGACAAGCTGAAGAAGGCCGGCTTCAAGGCCGAAGAGGTGCAAGTGTTCGCCCATGGCAACAAAGGCACCCGCCACACCATCTGGATTGCCGAGAAGCTCAAGGGCTGAGCTAAACTCTGTCCAACCGTCATCCGTCTTGTCTACAAAGGTGAACCCATGAGTTCGTCAACGCCACCGTCCAACACCGCCAAGCTGGACCGCATCCTCGCCGATGCCCAGCGCGACCGGGAGATGGGCTACCGCGACAAAGCCCTGAAAATGTACCCCCATGTCTGTGGCCGCTGCGCCCGTGAGTTTTCCGGCAAGCGCCTGAGCGAACTGACCGTTCACCACCGCGACCACAACCACGACAACAACCCGCAGGACGGTTCCAACTGGGAACTGCTGTGCCTGTACTGCCACGACAACGAACACTCGCGCTACACCGACCAGCAATATTTCGGCGACGGCTCCCTGAGCACTCCGAAAATCGCCAAGGCGACCCACAACCCCTTCGCCGCATTGGCCGGGTTGATGAAAAAGGACGAGTAATCAGCCGTGGTGGCGAGTGGGTTTATCTTGCGCTGCAAAGTGTTGCTCCACAGATCAAATCCCCTCGCCAAAAGTGGCCTGCTCGACTGTGGGGCGGCTGCCTGGGCCGCTTTCATGGTCCAGCTGACAAATCTGCAATGCCCCCGTCAGGTCGCTGACAGCTTCGCACCTTTAGCATGCCCGCTACTTCCCTCATTTGCAGGTGAAGCAAGCCAAGGTTGATGAATATCAATCTGCCAAAGCCCTCCCTGCCTATTCTGTGGTTATCGGTGGCGGTGGCTCGCCTGGCCTGAAGGAGCGACACCATGAACACTCATCAACCCCCTGCGGGTGCAACGCCATTCTGGCGGGGCAAGACCGGCATTGTATTGATCATGTTGTTGGCCATCGGCCTCTTCTATCTGGCGCGAGAACACTTCAGCCACATCGCGGCGAATTGGCCGTACCTGATTCTCCTGATATGTCCCTTGATGCATATCTTCGGACACGGCCACGGCCATGGCGGTCATGGACAACATGGCCAACCACCCGTCAACCGCAGGGATCAGGAAGGCCCCTAGCCATGCCCAACGTTCCAGCGCACCTTCACCACAGTGCTCCAGCGCCCAGCGGCGACATGGCGACTGAATACACCTGCCCCATGCACCCGGAAATCCGCCAACCCGGCCCCGGCACCTGCCCCAAGTGTGGCATGACGCTGGAGCCGGTGATGCCCGCGCTGGAAGAAGAGGACAATCCAGAACTCAAGGACTTCACCCGCCGCTTCTGGTGGTCACTGCCGTTGACGGTGATCGTCACGGTGCTCGCCATGGCGGGGCACGCTTTGTCGCTGTTTCACGGTGCAACGCAAAATCTCGTCGAGTTTTTCCTGGCGACCCCCGTGGTCCTGTGGGCAGGCTGGCCGTTTTTTGTACGGGCAGTGGCCTCTGTTCGCCAGCGTAGCCCGAACATGTGGACCCTGATTGGCCTGGGCACCGCGGCGGCCTATCTCTACAGTGTCGCCGCCACGTTTTGGCCCGGAGGATTCCCCGCCACGTTCGTGCAGGAGGGGCGTATCGGCGTCTACTTTGAAGCCGCCGCAGTGATCATCTCCCTTACCTTGCTGGGGCAGATGCTGGAGCTCAAGGCACGCTCGCAGACGTCGGCCGCCATCAAGTCGCTGCTGGGGCTGTCCCCCAAAACCGCGCGCCGGATCAATGCCGATGGACAGGAACAAGACATTCCCCTGGCCCACGTCCATCAGGGTGACCACCTGCGGATCAGGCCCGGTGAAAAGGTCCCGGTCGATGGTACGGTACTCGAAGGGGAAAGTGCCGTTGACGAGTCGATGCTCACCGGCGAGCCGGTTCCGGTGATCAAACGCGCCGGGGACAACCTGATCGGCGCCACGATCAACACCCACGGTAGCTTGGTGATGACGGCGCAGAAGGTCGGCGCCGAGACCGTCCTGGCGCAAATTGTCCAGATGGTCGCCCGGGCCCAGCGCTCGAAAGCGCCTATGCAGCGCATGGCCGACGTGATCGCTGGCTATTTCGTCATGGGCGTGATTGCCATCGCCGTACTGACCTTTTTCGGCTGGGGGCTGTTAGGCCCCGAACCTGGCTGGGTCTTCGGGCTGATCAACGCCGTCGCCGTGCTGATCATCGCCTGCCCCTGCGCGCTGGGACTCGCAACCCCCATGTCGATCATGGTGTCCACCGGCAAGGCTGCCAGCCTGGGCGTGCTTTTCCGGGACGCCAGCGCCATCGAGAACTTATGCAGGATCGACACGCTGATCGTCGATAAGACCGGCACCCTGACCGAAGGGCGCCCGGCCTTTCACAGCGTGAAAGCCACCCAGGGCTTCGACGACCGCCAGGTGCTGCTGTTGGCCGCCAGCCTCGACCAGGGCAGCGAACATCCCCTGGCCCACGCCATCGTCGATCACGCACGAGCCGAGCATCTTGAACTGATCAAGCCGGCTTCATTTGAATCCGGCAGCGGCATCGGTGTCAGTGGCCAGGTGGACGGCAAACAGATCCACTTGGGCAATACCGCCCTGATGAACGCCGCCAGCATCAGCGTCAGCCCACTGCAACAGCAGGCCGAGCAGCTACGCGCGCAAGGCATCAGCATTATCTACATGGCGGTCGACGGTGTACTGGCCGGGCTGCTGGGCGTCTCGGACCCGATCAAGCCAACCTCCAGGGAAGCGGTCAGCCGGCTCAAGGCTCACGACATCACAATCATCATGGCCACCGGTGACGGCCTCACCACGGCACGCGCCGTGGCCAGGGAGATGGGCATTGAAGAGGTCCATGGCGAAGTCAAACCCGAGGACAAGGAACGTCTGGTGGCGGACCTGCAGCGCGATGGCCGCCAGGTCGCGATGGCGGGTGACGGAATAAACGATGCGCCCGCCCTGGCTCGGGCGAACGTAGGCATTGCCATGGGTACAGGCACGGACGTGGCGATGAACAGCGCCCAGCTGACCTTGGTAAAAGGCGATTTGATGGGGATCTTGCGGGCCCGCACCCTTTCGGTGGCAACCGTTAGAAACATGCGCCAGAACCTCGGCTTTGCCTTCCTCTATAACTCGATGGGTATTCCGTTGGCGGCCGGCCTGCTGTACCCCCTGACCGGTCACCTGCTCTCGCCCATGATTGCCGCCATCGCCATGAGCGTGAGTTCGGCGTCGGTGGTGTTCAATGCCTTGAGGTTGCGTAACACGCCAGCACAATAATCCGGCGCCCATAAAAAACAGGCGCCACCAGGGCGCCTGACCGTCTCAAAACCAAAGGAGAACAAACGAGACGGTAATCAGCCGCCATTCGGACAGTTATCACCCAGGAGCCTATATTCCAGGGTATTGAGCTTGCCGTTCGAGTCTTCGTAGGTCATGCGCGACGGTCCGACACCACAGCCTTTATTGGCCGGTGTAATGCTCACCACTTTTTTAACATCGAGTTTCATGCCGTATTCGTAATGAACGATTTCGGCGATGGCTTTGCCGTTTTCGACGGCGTATTGCGCCATGGCTTGTTGATTGTTCTGGATCATCTGGCCATAAACCCGGTCACCTCCGCCTTCCGCCAAGGCAAGGGAAGAAAGGGACAGGATCGAAACGGCGAGCAAGGCATCAAGGGTTTTCATGAGGAACTCCGGCAGTCATTTGTCAGGCAAACCATAACGACTGGTGCCTGTCACGACGCTGGCGGGGACGTTACCGATTAGTCAGGTTCGTGAACAGGTAACCGACCATCCCCCCCACTCACAAACTGAACACGCAGCCCCATTCCCCGTATAATCGCGCCTTTTCCCCAAAGGCACCCCGCCCGTGGCCAACAAACGCTATAGCTGCATCGGTCTGTTCAACCCCAAGTCACCGGAAAACGTCGGTTCGGTCATGCGTGCCGCCGGCTGCTACGGCGTGGCGTCGGTGTTCTACACCGGCAAGCGCTATGAGCGAGCCGCCGACTTCGTCACCGACACCAAGAAAGTCCACTACGACATTCCGCTGATCGGTATCGACGACCTGAAGAAAATCCTGCCCCTGGGCTGTGTGCCGGTGGCCGTGGAACTGGTGGAAGGCGCTCGCCCACTGCCCGAATACACTCACCCGGACCGAGCGCTGTACATTTTTGGCCCGGAAGATGGCTCGCTGGACAAGAACATTCGCGATTGGTGTGAGGATGTGGTGTACATCCCCACCACCGGCTGCATGAACCTGGCCGCCACCGTCAACGTCGTGCTGTATGACCGCATGGCCAAAGGCAACAACACCCGTTCGGGGCCGCAATTCCGCTGATCGGTGCAACATTCGATTGAACAAGGCAATCGCTCGGGCAGTCAGCTTTATACCAATCCCCATACTGGAGACAGATCATGAGCGATAACAATCCGTTCGAGCCGATTGAGACCACCCCTTTCCAATCCCATCCGCCACAAAACGTGCATGGTTGGGAACGCATTGGCTCACTGGCCGGCGGTGTGCTGATGATGGGCAAGGGCTTGCGCCGTGGCGGTGTGCTCGGCCTGGCTCAACTGGCGATCGGCGGCATGGCGCTGGCGCGGGGGATCACCGGGCATTGCTCGGCCAAGGCCTTGTTGGAAAAGAACCGGCAGAACCTCAGCAACGCCCGCGCCCGCATCGAACAGGCCGGTGATGAGCTGGGCCGCCTGAAGGCCAATGCCGAGGCGGCGACTGGCACGGCTACGGTGACGGGGAATGATTCGTTGGATTCGCCGAAGGTTGGGCTCTGATTTTTGCAGCGCCGCTGATGGCCCCTTCGCGAGCAAGCTCGCTCCACATGTTTTGTGAACGCCGAAAACCCAATGTGGGAGAGCTTGCTCGCGATGGCGGTGTCACTGAAGTAACCGGGTATCCAGCACAGTAGAGGCCCCACCCAGAACGCTCTCACTGAGCTGCACAAACTCTTTGGTATCGACCGTTTCCAACCGCATCGCCGCCTGCAACACATCATCCAGCGAACGTTTGTTACGGGTTTTCAGGCGAATCTCGCGGTCCAGTTCCTGCAACAGCAACACCGCCTTGGCCACCTCCGCCGAGCTGATCTGTTCGCCGCGCAAGGTGGTGATGCCCTTGCTGTCGCGGGCGAGCCGGTCGTTCAAGGTCTGATAGCGCTCATCACTCAGGCCGCCGGCGCGGCGCAGCAGTTCGATGGCGTAGTACTCGGTCAGCCCTTCGCTGATCCAGTCGCTACGATCATGATCATTGACCCGGGCCAATGCCTGCACCAACTCCCGCAGCAATGGGCTACTGCCCCGCTCGCTGACCAGCGGCGGACGGCTGTGCAGGTAGATCGAGTCGTGACCGGCCTGGGCGCCACGCCACAACGGATCGCCGGCGCCGACAATCAGCAACTTGGCCGGATGGCGCGGCACCAGTGCTTGTACCTGCGGCCAGACGAATGTCAGCAGCGTCAGCACATCCATCCGGCGCATGCCTTGGCCCTGGGGCGAGGCGACCGTCACCTCAGTTTCGCCCAGGCGGGTGCGGCGGCTACCCAGTTTGCCGGCGAGCATCCAGCCCGTAGGGCGGTCGAACAGGCGCGAGGGGTTGTCGATGCGAAAGCGTTGCTTGCCGATGCGCGGCCAGGGCGTCTCGATGCTTTTCCAGCCATTGGGCAATTCAACTTCAAGACGGGCCACCAGTTCGACGCCGTCCTGCTGGTCGAGCCTGGCCGACGGCACCAGGTCGTCGCCGCGCAGCAACGCCCACGTCGGGGTCATGCGGGTTTCGAAGGTGGCGTTCTTGCGCGCATGGCTGATGCGCACGCGGTAGCTCAGGCTGGCCTTGTCCGCTGCCGGCCGCCAGACACCTCGCGCCTCTTTGCCGGGAGTGAGTTGCCATTGGCCGTCGGCCTTGAAATCGCTGTAGCGACTGCCGTCGCCGAGGTCGAAATCCAGGCTACGCACCGCCGCCCCCCGGGCCAGGGTCAGACGCACCTCGGCCTGATCGCTCAGGGGCAACAGGTGCACGTGATAGTCCAGATCGACTTTCTGCGCCGCCCACAGCGGCCCGCACATCGCCAGCAGCCCGGCGGCCAGCATCCGTTTCAATCCTGCAGCCATGGGTTCTCCCTGGGGCGCGCCGCCCGACGGCTCAGCCGGCGCGGAAAATCAGATGATCTTCCCAATCGTCTTCCGGCACGCTGCCTTCGGCCAGCATACGCCCGGACTGGGAAATGCGTTCGTGGTGCACCGCATCGCGATCACCGCAGACCAGGTGGTGCCACAACGGCAAGTCCTTGCCCTCGCTGACCAGCCGATAACCGCAGGTCGGCGGCAGCCATTTGAACTCATCGGCCTTGCCCGGCGTGAGCTGGATGCAGTCGGGGACAAAGTCGCGGCGGTTGGGATAGTCGGAGCACTGGCAGGTTTTCAGGTCCAGCAGTTTGCAGGCGATGCGCGTGTAGTAGACGCTGTTGTCGTCTTCGTCTTCGAGTTTTTGCAGGCAGCACAGGCCACAGCCGTCGCACAGCGATTCCCATTCCTGCAGATCGAGCTGATCGAGGGTTTTGCGTTTCCAGAACGGTTCGACTTTGGCGGCCATGGCTCAAGCATCAACATCAGGTGGTGAAAAGGCCGACAGTCTAGTGCCCGGGCCTCTTCAGGCCAAGCATTGGCGACTGTCGGTAGGCCGGGACTTGTCAGCCCGGGCGGCGGGACGTAGGTTGTTTCATTGACTTTCCAAACCCCAGCCAGGTAAGCCCATGAGTGCCAATCCCCGCATTGCCGATTACGCGATTCACCCTCAATTCATCGAGCGCTGGTCGCCCCGTGCCTTTACCGGCGAGACCATTGCCGAAGAAACCCTGCTGGGCTTCTTCGAAGCTGCACGCTGGGCGCCGTCGGCGTACAACTCCCAGCCATGGCGCTTCCTGTATGCGCGCCGCGACACGCCGAATTGGGAGCGTTTCCTGGGCCTGCTCAATGAATTCAACCGCAGCTGGGCCCAACACGCCTCGGCACTGGTGATCATTGTTTCGAAAACCACCTTCGCCGTTCCCGGCGCCACCGAAGAAACCCCTGCGCAGTCCCACACTTTCGATACGGGGGCGGCCTGGGGCCACCTGGCGCTGCAAGCCAGCCTCAGCGGCTGGCACACCCATGGCATGGCCGGTTTCGACCAGGCGTTGACCCGCAAGGAACTGAAGATCCCGGAAGGCTACGCCCTGCACGCCGCCGTGGCGATTGGCAAGCTGGGGGACAAATCGACACTGGCCGAATACCTCCAGGCCCGCGAAACCCCAAGCCCGCGCCGGCCGTTGAGCGAACTGGTGGCTGAGGGCGACTTCACCCTGTAACCCTGCCCCTTCATGTGAACAAACTATTCACATAAGAACGGCACTTCCCGTGGCGAGGGAGCTTGCTCCCGTTGGGCTGCGCAGCAGCCCTGAATCAGCCGGCTCGGACAATCTGATGCACCGCGTGCTTAGGTTTTGGGCTGCTTCGCAGCCCAGCGGGAGCAAGCTCCCTCGCCACAGGGTTGGGTTCACACAAACCTTAAGTGAACGGCGCAACCCGGAGCGGGAAGAAAGTCAGTAACCCCGGCTGAAATCCACTTCCCCGCGTAGCGCCTCACCGGCCTGATAGGCCCGCAGGTTTTCCAGGAACAACTGCACCATCATCGGCGGCGAGGTCGGTGCCGAGCTGTGGCCGGTCAGCAGCAGGCCCCAGGCGGTCCAGAAGGGGTGGCGCTGTGGCAATGGCTCCTGGCGGCAGACGTCGATCACCGCACCGGCCAGGTGCCCATCCTTCAGGGCTTGCACCAGGTCCGCATCCACCACCGCCACGCCGCGGCCGACGTTGATGAACAACCCGGTCGGCTTGAATTGCTTGAATAGCGCCGCGTCATACACATCATGGGTATCGGGTGTGTTGGGCAGCAAATTGATCACGTAATCCGCCTCACCCACCAAGCGCGGCAGATCCTTCAGCGCCCCGACTTCGATGAACGGCGCCAACGCTCGCGCTTCACTGGCCACACCGTACAGTTGCACACCAAACGGCACGAGGAACTGCGCCACACGCTGACCGATATCACCGGTCCCGACGATCAACACCTTGCGCCCGGCCAGGCCTTGTCCCTGGCGGTTGTCCCACTTGCGCTCGACCTGGCTGACCAGCCGTGCCAGTACCTCGCGCTCATGGCCGAGCATGTAAGTCAGCACGTATTCGGCCATCACCTGGCCGAAAATGCCCACCGCACGGGTCAGGCGGTAGTTGCGCGTCAAGCCTTCGGCCAACAACGGCGTGATACCCGCCCAGGTCGATTGCAGCCAGCTGGGTCTATGGCCCTGACGCAACAGGGTGGCCAGCAGATCAGGCTGGCCGAGCCAGACCGGGCAATCGGTGGCCAGTCGCGACAATTCGGCGGAGTCGCCGCTGGTCAGGACTTCAATATCGGGTGCCGCCTGACGCAGAAGCTGGGCGTACACCGGGTGGTCGTGTTCGGCAATCAGAACGCGCATGAATCAAACCTTTCAAAAACAGTGCAGACAACCGCCGATAGAGTGTCGCTCCATCCATACGATCGTCGTCAATAAACCCTTCCAGTGTTTTTCCAGAGGCACCCAGAACAGGTGCCTCAGAGACCGTCAGACCGGGTCGTTGCGGCGCAACAACTCTTCGGGCAAATGCTCGATGTACTCGTCTTCGGCCGGCGGCATTTGCAAGTGATAGCCCTGGGTGTCGAGGTTTTCCAGCACTTTGTTGATGTCCTCCCGTGACAGCGCCCGCTCGGGGCTCAGGACCAGGTCGAAGGCATGGATCGCCTTGCCAAAGGCGGCCATCAACGGCTCAGGCACGCGCTCCAAGGCATCGCTCTTGAGCACATACAGGTACATCTCGTTTTTCTTCGAGCTTCGATAGATGGAGCAGATACGTTTCAAGGCTGTTCTCCGGCAGTGGCCAGGCTGTCGAGCAGCGCCTGGCCCATCAATTCGCGGCGCCAGCCACGCAGCGAATCGGGCAATTGGTAAGGGCCCTCGGGGAAGCCGCTCTTGATCAGCGCTTCGAGGGTTTTCTTGCGCAGCATCAGCTCCGGGGCGATTTCCAGGCGCTCGGCTTCAGCCTGCCCCAGCGCCCGCAGACGCTTGACCAGGGCCGAGGCCTCGATGGGCAGTGGCTCGGCCACGGCCGGCGGCCATTGCTCGGGCGGCACGCTGGCGGCGCGCTGGATCAGGTCCAGCAGAAACTGGCCGTCCTGGCGCACGGTGCGCGGGTGCATGTCTTCGATTTTCGCCAACGCGCCAAGGTTATCCGGCTGGGTACGGGCCAGGGGCCACAGCGAATGCTCGCGAATGATGCGATTGCGCGGCAGGTCACGGGCCCGCGCCTCGCGTTCGCGCCAGGCGCACAGCTCGCGCAGCACGGCCAATTGGGCGCGGGACAGTTTCCAGGCGAGCTTGGCCTCGCGGTAGACCTCGTACGGGTCGACCTCGCGACGCAGGTTGGCCACCAGTTCGGCGCCGTCTTCCAGGACCCAACGGTATTTTTCGTCGGAAAGCTTCGGGCGCAGCAGTACGAAAACTTCTGCCAGGTGCACGGCGTCCTCTGCCGCGTAGCTGATCTGTGTCTCGGACAGGGGCCGTTGCAGCCAGTCGGAACGGGTCTCGCCCTTGGGCAACTCGATACCCAGCACTTCCTGCACCAGCCGCGAATAGCCCATGGAGAAACCCAGGTTCAGGTAAGCGGCGGCCAATTGCGTATCGAACAGCGGCGCAGGCAGGCTGCCGGTCAGGCGCAGCAGCACTTCAAGGTCTTCGCTGCAGGCGTGCAACACCTTGAGCACCGCCGGGTTTTCCAGTAGTGCGGCCAAGGGTTGCCAATTGTCGATGGTCAAGGGGTCGATCAGGTAGGCACGCTTGCCATCGCCGATCTGCAATAAACCGGCAATAGGGTAAAAAGTGTCGACCCGCATGAATTCGGTGTCGAGGGCGACGAATGGCAACTGCTGCCACTCGGCGCAAAACTGACCGAGGCTATCGTTGTCGCGAATCCAGTGAATATCGATGGCCACACGGCTCTCCCTTGAAGAATGGCGCGCAGTATATATCGCCGCCGGCGATTGCGAGCATCCATAGAGCAGCCGCCTGAGAGAAATCGCCTGCGAAAAAGCAAGAATAGTCCTACATCAAGACTTAACCGGTCTTACGCAACGCATAAACACGCGTCAGGGCAAAACCGGGCAGGAAATCCTGGTACCAAAGCACGCTGAAACCGGCCTGGCGGAACTCGGCTTCCACATCAGCCTTGTCGGCCAAGCTCCGTCGCGGCGCCTGGCCGATCTTGAGGCGGCCTTCGATTTGCACCGAAACGATCACCGTGTCGCGACTGACCCGATGAAATTCGCGCAACAGCGCCAGGCGATGCTCGCTGGCGCTGACGTGGCGAAACAGTTGCAGACAGAGAATACAATCCACCGCGTTGGCCGACAGCCCGAGGGTGAACGCTGAACTCGGGAAGGTCTTGACCCGTTGGAGCAACGCGCCGCCATGGTGAGTGAGCGCATGTTCGAGCATGTCCGGCGACGGGTCCGCCGCCAGGATCACCCGGTTGGCGTGCTCGGCCAGCACCGGCCAGAATCGTCCCGCGCCACAGGCCACATCCAGCACCAACCCGGGCTCGCCCGCCACCTTCAGGGCATTGCGTACCATGTGCTCGTCGCGCCAGAACGCCAGGCGCAATCGTCGAGGCGTCGGCCCACAGCAGACCTGAGCATGCTCCTGGTCATGCTGCCTGGCGAACTCAAGCTCGACGGTGGATGGGGGTAGCCCGGACATACGAACGGCTCTTGGAAAAGATTGAGTGACAGGTTAACCAACACTGCGTGAAAAAAAGGTCCAGGCCATCACTCTCGTGCCAGGACACCGTCAATCACCGCGCCGCGACAGCTGGCGAACAGGTCCAGGTCCCGGTTGTAGACCTGGCTGTTGACTTCCAGCAGCCCGAGCATCGAATGAAACAGGTTGTCCTGGCTCAAAGGCTTTTGCCGACTCAGTTGCAGGCAATGGGTGTCGACCGAGAACGATTTCTGATAGCTGTCGGAAAACCAGGCAAGCATTGCCACATGTTTCTGTTGCTCCGGGGCGAGCATGTAGGGCGTGCCATGGAGAAACAGGTTGTATTCGCCCAGGGACTCGCCATGATCCGACAGGTACAGCATGGCCGTGTCGACCTTGTCCTGGTTGGCCCGCAACAGATCGATCAGGGTCGAGAGCACATGATCGGTGTACACCAGCGTGTTGTCGTAGCCGTTGACGATGCTCTCGCGGCTGCAATTGTTCAGCGCGTTGCTTTCGCATACCGGGGTGAAATGCTCGTATTCCTTGGGATAGCGCTTGAAGTATTCCGGCCCGTGGCTGCCCATCTGGTGCAGTACCAGCACCGTGTCCTTGTCGAGTGTGTCGATGAAATGCTGCAAACCCTGGAGCAGGATTTCATCACGGCACTCACTGTTGGCGCACAGGGCCGGGTCCTTGAGATTGCTGACATCCTGCAGCGTGACCCGATTACAGGTGCCCTTGCAGCCGGATTGGTTGTCCCGCCAGATCACCTCCAGCCCGGCGTGCTTGAGCACGTCCAGCAAACCCTCTTCATTCTTGGCCTTGCTGGCGTCATAGTTCTTGCGCCCCATGTTGGAAAACATACAGGGCACAGACACGGCGGTTTCCGTGCCGCAGGAATGCACATCGGTAAAGGCGATCAGGCCGGCCTCTTTGTCCAGTGTCGGTGTGGTATCGCGGTCATAGCCGAGGATGCCGAAGTTCTCGGCCCGGGCACTCTCGCCCACCACCAGTACGGTCAGGGATTTGCGGCCGTGGGTTTGCCAGGCCGGGTTGCGGCTCGCGTCCTCGCCCAGGGTGATGAACGGCTGCTTGGCCGACGCGACCTGCTCACGCAAATAGCCGAGCGACGCACCGATGTAGTTGCTCGGCACGACCATCAAACGCAACTCGTGGTGGTTGCGAAACAACGAAGACAAACCTTGGTAGTTGGCCAGGGCGACCATACCGATTACCGCGGCCGACGCCACGCCAACCAGTAACTTACTTAATAACTCTTTGGGCCAGCGACGGTAGCTGATCGGGGTCTTGAATAATAACCAGCAAGGCAACACCCCCAACAACCCGAGGTAGATAAACAACTTCAGCGACAACAGATCACGAACTTCCGTGGCATTGGTTTCAGCAAAGTTGCGCAACATGCCCGCATCGATCAATACACCGTATTGGGCCATGAAATACGCCACGCCAGCACTGATCAGGAACAATAGCATCAGCACGGGCTTGAGCAGCGGACGGAAGGCCACGAGCGTCAACACCAGATTGAACGCGCAGAAAATCATCAGGCCAAACGCCACGCACATCAGCAGGCCACGAGCGTCAGCCGTGGTGATCGCCAGCAAGTGTTGCCAGAGAACGAGGTTGAAACCCACTAACAAAAAGGCACTGGCGGCCAGTGTCACCCACTCGGGGCGCACCGCTTTAATGGTCAGCATGATGGTTGACGATTTCCTGAAAGTTGCTCTTTTAAAAAGAAGTGCCGCAGGAAAATGTGAAAAGTTCATTTCCTACGGCAGCACAAACTTTAGGTAGCCCACCATCAATTTTTCGTGAAAAAGTTGCTATTAAATAATTATTTAAGCGGCAAGCTCGACCCAGCTTGCAGTGCTAAAGAAAAGTGATGCGTGGTGAGGGAGCTTGCTCCCGCGGGGCTGCGTAGCAGCCCCTTTTTGTGAGTGCTTCGCACTCAAGCGGGAGCAAGCTCCCTCGCCACGTTTTTTCGACTGCCCTAAGTGAGCAGTCTTTCTTTGCCAATCAGCTTGCAGCTTGAAGCTGTTCTTAAGCCTGATTCAGATACCAGCGCCAGTCCTGCTCTCCGACTTCCGCCATGAATTGACGGTATTCGGCGCGCTTGACCGCCAGATAAACGCCAAGAAACTCATCGCCAAACGCTTCCCGCGCCCAGGCCGATGCCTCAAGGGCACGCAGGGTGGTGAGCCAGTCGGTGGGCAGCAACTCGGCCGCCTGGGCGTAGCCGTTGCCTTCGACAGGTTTCCCGGGATCGCACTGTTCACGTAGGCCGCGATGAATGCCGGCCAATATCGCCGCCGCAGCCAGGTAAGGGTTGGCATCGGCGCCGCAGATACGATGCTCGATGTGCCTCGACAACGCCGGGCCGCCCGGCACCCTCAGGCTCACGGTGCGATTGTCCACGCCCCAGGTCGCCGCCAGCGGTGCGTAGCTGTTGCTTTGGAATCGCCGGTAGGAGTTGGCGTTCGGACAAAACATCAACAGCGAATCGAGCAAGGTGTCGAGCATCCCACCCACCGCATGGCGCAACAGCGGCGTGCCGTCGGCGGCTTCACTGGCAAACAGATTGTGGCCATCGCGGTCCGCCAGGCTGACATGCATGTGCATGCCGGAGCCCGCCAAGTGATCGAACGGCTTGGCCATGAAACAGGCCTGCATGCCGTGCTTGTGGGCCACGCCCTTGACCAGTCGCTTGTAGCGCACCGCTTCATCCATGGCTTGCAAGGCATCGCTGCGGTGTTCAAGGGTGATCTCCACTTGTCCCGGTGCGTATTCGGAAATGGCGGTCCGGGCCGCAATGCCTTGCAGCTTGCACGCAGCGTACAGGTCGGCCAGGAACGGCTCGATCTGCTCCAGCTCGCGCAAACCGTAGACCTGGGTGGCACGCGGTCGGCCACCGTCGGCGTCCCGCGCTGGCTGTGGCCGGCCTTGGCTGTCGCGTTGCGCGTCCAGCAGATAAAACTCCAGCTCCGCCGCCATCACCGGGTAATAGCCGTCGGCCTGTAAAGCCTCGATCACCTGGCTGAGCAGATAACGCGGATCGGCGATGGTCGCCGGCATGCCCTCCTGGGGATGCATGCTGACCTGCACGGCGGCCGTAGGAATCAATCGCCACGGCATACGTTGCAAGCTGCCGCTGAGGGGGTAGGCACGGCAATCGATGTCGCCGATGTCCCACACCAGTCCGGAATTTTCCACATCATCGCCATTGACGGTGAGCCCGAGAATCGTACTGGGCAGTGGCCGGCCACTTTCGAAAACCGCCAGCAACTCGTCCCGATGCAACAACTTGCCCCGGGGCACGCCGTTGTTGTCGAGGATGAACAGCTCGAACAGTTCGATATCAGGGTTCTGCGCAAGGAACGCCTCGGCGTGTTGCACGGGAGCGAAAGAAATCTTGGCAAGGCTCATGAGAAGGCTCGTATTTCCATGTCGGACGGGCGACAAGGCACCGTCAGTCTGTGCTCGCCATTGAGCGAACACTGCGAATGATCAACAGGTAATACGAGTATCTGGAGGACGGGCGTGACGACAATGCCAGAGCGCCCAAAAGGCCAGCTCGGAGGGCAACGCACTGAGGGTTGGGGCCATGGCAGGCGTGAACCGGCCGACCGGATCGACCGCGGCAGATGAAGGGTATTGGAATGCCAGGGGCCAACCGTCCATGAGCGCATCACAGGAAACACATCGGACAAGCGTCCCACGCTACCCTGGGAGGTTAAACCTGGATTTGATGGAGCTTGGATCGCAGCCAACTAAACATAGGCAAACCAAACAGTCGTTGATCGACACGTCGTGTTCCCTACATTATCTGTCCCGTTCCCGACCATGAAAGCGCCTGCCTGGCATTCTCTTGGCACGATCGTTCCGTTAGGATCATCGGCCTGGTTTGCGCAAAATCCGCGCAAGGAGCACAGCGAGAGACAGAACGGATGCTGAACAGTAACTCCCTCAGAAAGCTCGACATGCAAGACCTCATGGTGTTTAGCGCCGTGTACGAGCAAAGCAGTGTCACCGGCGTGTCCGAGGCATTGTGCGTCAGTCAGTCAACCGTCAGTTATTGCCTCAAGAAACTGCGAACCTGTTTCGAAGACGAGCTATTCATCAACACCCGCACCGGCATGCGCCCCACCTATAAGGCCGAGGGCATGTACGAGCATGTGCGCGCCATTTTGCAAAGCATCAACCTGTGCCATGCCGGTACACCCACCTTCGATCCGACCCGGCAAGCCATTACCTTCAATATTTGCGCACCGGAATATTTCGAACAGTTGATCCTGCCGCAACTGCTGCAAGGCTTCGATTACGCCAATCTGCCGGTGGTGGTGAACGTGCACAAGCTCGAAGCCGACATCCCCGCCGAAGAGTTGCGCGACGGCAGCCTGGACCTGGTGATCTGCTTCGGCCCGAACTTCCACAGCAACCATGCCGATTTCAAATCCCGGCAGTTGCTGGAGGAGGACCTGGTTTGTGTCGTGGATAAACGGGCGACGCCACTTGAACAGCAACTGAGCCTTCAGTCTTTCGTACGGCGCCGACACGTGTTTCCGACGCCCTGGTCGTCAGCGACCAACATGGTGGACGGCTGGCTGTCGCAGCAGGCGCAACAACGCCAGATTGCCGCCCGCGCCAACAGCTACAGTGCCGCACTGAAGATGATCACCGGCACCGACTTCATCCTGACCCTGCCCCGCCGCATCCAGAAATTGCTGGCCAACGAGGCAATCTTCAATCATCACGAAGCGCCCCAGGGCCTGCCGGGGTTCACCCTGAACATGCAGTGGAGCCTGGCCGTCGATCAGGACAGTGCCAACGCCTGGCTGCGCGAACAGATCATCAAGGCCTGCGCCGCCCGCGACACCTGAACGTCATTGACCGATCAAGGCCTTGGCATACGGGCCTCGATCGATGTCGAGGATTTCCACGCACAGTTGCACGCTAACGTCGGCCGGCCATGGCCCCAGTTCCTGGATCACGGCCAGCAGGCTATCGGCCAGTTGCTTCTTGATTTCCGTCGAGCGACCGCTTAGCAAGGCCAGCTTCACATGCACGAAACCTCGCTCGCCCAGCCCCGTGCCCACCCGGAACGTCTCGAGCTTCACGGCCCGGCTCTTGATGTCCAGCTCGGCCGCGAATTGACCAGAAGCCACCAGCGCATTGTTCAGGCGCAGCAATGCAACATCGGCCTTCAGCTCGGGCAGGTTGGCGGTGTACTCCATGTGCAGGTGAGGCATGTGTTCGACTCCGATTCGAAAATATGACAAGGGGATTTCAGCCGTCACAACCTTACCCCGACTTTAAACGTTGGGGCAGTTTTTGTTTCGCTGCGGGCCGGTGTCAGGGTTGTACCGAGACCTCACGCTCGCCCATGAAGGCCTCCAACCGTGACCGCAACCAGCGCTCGGCCGGGTCGCTGTCGACATGGCTCAGCCAGACCATGGACAAATCCAGGGTCGGGGTCTTGAAAGGAAAGGGTTCGTTGAACAGTTGCCCCGAAGCCGCCATGGCGGCGGCGGTATAGTCCGGCAAGCTGGCGATCAGGTCAGTGCCGGCCAGCAATGCCGGCAATGCGCTGTATTGCGGCACCGACAGCACGACCTGGCGTGTGCGTCCGATCTCGGCCAGCCATTCATCGACAAACCCGGCGACGTTCGCGGTATGGGACACCAGCACATGAGGTCGCGCGCAATACTCGTCCAGGGTCAGCGGCGTGTCCGACGCATCGGCGCGCAACACGCGGGGCTGGATGTGTCGCAACAATTTGCGCTTGGCGTTGGCCGGCAGGCCGCGAGTCTGGCTGATGCCCACGGTGATGTCGCCCGATGCCAGCAAATCGGGGATGCGCCAGTAATCGACGTGCTGGACCACGAACACAATTTTCGGCGCCTCTTGCCGCAGGCTGCTCAACAGGGGCGGCAAGAGGCCGAACTCGACGTCGTCGGACAGGCCGATGCGAAACGTCATGGTGCTGCTGGTGGGGTCGAAATCGTGGGTCAGGCTCAAGGCCACCGACAGCGAATCGAGCGCCGGAGACAGATGCCGGATGATTTCTTCAGCCCGGGCCGTCGGCTCCATGCGGTGACCGACGCGAATGAACAACGGGTCGTTGAACATTTTGCGCAAACGATTGAGGGCCGAGCTGATGGTCGGTTGGCCCAGGAACAGTTTTTCCGCCACCCGTGTCACGTTACGCTCAAGCATCAGCGTTTCGAAAACCACCATCAGGTTGATGTCGGCCTTGCGCAATTCGTTGCGGTTCATCCACTGCCCTCCATCCCTTGATTGGCTGCAGTGTAGAAACGCCATGGGTTGTGCGTCTATGCGCAAAAAGGTTAAGCGCCTGCGTAATACCGTCGAAGAAATTGGGAGCGGCACCCTGCTTTTGTGGCGAGGGAGCTTGCTCCCGCTGGGCTGCGAAGCGCCCCCAAGATTTTGGGGTTGCTGCGCAACCGAGCGCGAGCAAGCTCCCTCGCCACAATGAAAAAGCCCTACCTCACGATCAGCGATTTCAGCCCCAGCGCCATGACTCGCTCATCACCTCCCAGCCCCAGCGCCTTGGGGCTGATGGCATCGGGTAAATGAAAATGCACGCGCAACGACCCATCCGTGCCCATCGTTTCACGAATAGCCGGTGTCAGGGGCAGTTCAAGGGTGTTGTCTTGCAGGCGCGTGAACTGCGTCGACAACGCCGCCACACCGTTGATCGAGACGTCCACTCGCTGGCGCGTATGCAGGGGGGGCTGCACGAACGCCGCCGCGTCTATCGAGAGGACGCGCGCTTCTGGCGCAATGCGCAAGACAATCTCAGCCTCGGTCCCTTCCGACCAGGTGCCCCAATCCTCGACGCGTCCCCAGCCACTGGCCAACATCGGGTTGATTCGGCTGAACACCTGGCGCTCGCCGATCTTCACCTGCACGTCCAGCGTCTCATCGGCAAACGATGGGCATTGGGCACATGACCTCCAACCCGGCGCCAGCACCACAAGGCCATCGATACGGGTCAACAGGTCGGTCTGGCGATTGACGGTCTTCGCCGCCTGGAGCGCGGCGCCAGGGTCGAGGATGTACAGCGAATCCGCTGCATACTCGCCGCTGGCAAGCATCTGCGCGGCGCGTCGCTGGGCTTGTTCGATCTCCCGGGTGCCCATGCGCCCCAGGTACACGCCATCGGTTTCCAATCCATGTTTCAGGGCGTATTGGCTGGTCAGCAGCCAGTTGTCCGGCTGGTTCTGCGGCAGCAGCGTCCGGACTTTCGAATAGTGGCTGGCCGCACTGGCCCAGAATGGATCATTCATGGAGGTGGACCAACTGGAGGCGGCCGGCATCATCCGGCTCTGGCGCAGACCTGCCCATCCAGCGCGGGTATCCAGGACTTGCACCAGCAGGGCGATGGCCAACAGACACGCCGCCGCCCGTGGTTTGTTGCCGCGGATCACCAGGAAAATGACGGCAAATACGATGGCGTAGAACACCGGCCAGAACATCCGGCCAGACGCGCGAAAGACATTCGCCAGCTTCTCCAGGCTTCCGGGCAGCCAGTAATGCACATCCAGCACGCCGATACCGAGGGTGTTGGTCAGCGAAAACAGCGTCAACCCGAACAGCGCCCACAGCAACAACCCTCTGTGGCGCACGGCACTCACCAGACCGGTATTGCCTTGCAGCAGTGCCGCAGCGGCACAGATCGCCAGGATCAGGACTCCCAGTCCCAGGTAATTGAACCCTTCATAGTCCCCGGGCCCCTCGGGCAGGTCCCGCACGATGTAGGACCAGCCACTGGGGTCGACCAGCGACAGTACATTCAAGCGGTACAGGCCGTAACCACCCGATACGGTCCCGCCACCCACACTGAAATAACCGGCCTGCCAGCAACAGAACGCAACCAGCAAAAACAAACCGCCCAGCTCGATCAAGGCATCGCGCCGGGACAACCGGCCCTTGATAGCCTGGCTGGCAAGGTCAGCCAGCCAGATCAGCGCCACCATGGCCAACAGGTAGGCATGCACCAACGCTGTCGCAGCCAATAGCACGCCCCAGGCCAGCCGTCGCTTCTGCAAACCAGGACGCAGCGCCAGGTACAAGGCCGCCAGAATCAGGAAATGCCCGGACAACGACAGGTGCCCGCCCATGCGCAGAAACATCGGAGGCGAAAACACAAACAACCCGGCGCCCAACAGCCTGATCCACAGTGACGGCGTCAGCAGGCCGAGCAGTTTCCAGGCGAACCAGGCTTGCAGGATGAAACAGGCCAGCAACCACAGGCCAAAATACTGGAACGTCTCGGGCAGCCAGCCGCTGAAGGGCTTGAACAGGAACGCCAGCAACGGATTGGAATCGGAAAAAATGATGCCGCTGCCCAACTCCAGGCCATAGGAAGGGTTCATGCCCAACGGAAAGGTCCAAGGCGAACTGCGAAAAAACGCCCAGCCCATGTAATGGGTCGCCGCATCGCCCTCCCCCAGCCAGGCGATGTTCGTGGGGTCCAATACCCGTGGGCCGATCACCAGCAGGAATGCCAGCGCGCCCAACAGGATGGGCAACAAGCAGCCCCAGTAACGCTCACCACGAACGGTCATCGATACGTCCAGAAATTATGCAGGATGAAGGTGAACACCGGGATAATCAGCGCCACGGCTGCGATGCCCGCCAGGTAATCCAGGCCGACGCGCTGGGCGCCCCAGGCCACCAGCATCGCCAGCCCGAACCCGCCGATCGATACCACCACGAAACGGCCAAGGGTACGGCCATGCAAGCGGCTGGAAAAGCTCCATAGGGTGTTGACCAGGTACGACACCACGGTCGCCACGACAAAGGCGAAACCATTGGCCAGTGGCGGGTTTGCCAGGATCAGGTGCACAAACAGCACGGCAGCCACCACATGGACTACGGTGACAACCAAGCCCGTCATGGCAAAGCGCAAGGCACGGCGCAGCAACGGCGAGTGCGTCCAGGTCACGGCTTCTGCGCCAGGCAGAACACCGTCAGGCCGACCATACGATTGGCACCCATGAACGGACGCTCCAGGCTGCACAGTGACCTCAACACGCCATTGACCAGCGGATGATGACGCGCAAGCTGCGACTTGGCCGGGGCGCCGGACGCCTTGCGCTGCAACAGGCGCAGGGCGGCGGCAATGGGAAATACCAGGCCGAAGTAATACGCACCTTGCTGGACCTGCAAACCCGCCTGCGCCACGACACTTTCCAGCTGTTTGAGGGTGTAGCGGCGCTTGTGCTCGAGAAAATCATCATGCCCGCTCCAGAGAAACTGGAACGCCGGCACGGTGATCAGGAAGCGGCTGCCCGACGGCACTTTGTCGACGTAGGCCTTGAGCAGCCCCACGTCATCATCCACATGCTCCAGCACGTCCATCAGCAACACCAGGTCAGCGTCCAGCGTGTCGATGGCACGGCGGTAGCGGACCGGTTTACCGGCGGTACTGGCGTCGGAGTCGGCCGGATAACTGATGTCCACGCACCAGGCCTGGGCCGTTGCGGTATGGGTCAGCAGGTGATGGGAAAAAAAGCCCGACCCGGCCCCCACGTCCAGCAGCGTACTGGCCGAGGTGCCCTTGAGCATGTGCAGCATGGCGCGCGCTTTCGACCGGTAGTACCAATGCTGCTCGATATCGGGACCGAGGATATCGGTTTCCTTGAGGTCCATGGTCAGTCCTTGGCGTCATAGAGGCGCCGCACCAGGAAAATCGGTCGGCGCTTGGATTCGATGTAGGTGCGCCCCAGGTACTCACCCAGCACGCCGATACCGATCAGTTGCAACCCACCCAGGAACGTGACCGCCACCATCAGCGAAGCATAGCCCGGCAGGTCTACCCCGGAAATCAGGGTTCGCAGTACGATGAAGATGGCGAACGCAAAAGACACCAGCGAGACGCAAAGCCCCAGGTACGTCCAGATACGCAGCGGTTCGGTGCTGAAGCTGGTGATGCCTTCAAGAGCAAAATTCCACAGGCGCCAGCCATTGAACTTGCTTTCACCGGCGGCCCGTTCAGGCCTGACGTAATCCACGTAGGTGGTGCGGAATCCTACCCAGGCAAACAGCCCTTTCATGAAGCGGCGAGATTCAGGCAGGGTTTGCAGGGCATCGACCACGCAGCGATCCATCAAGCGAAAATCGCCGACATTCTCCGGCAGCTTGTGGTCGGCGATTTTATTGTGCAGCCGGTAGAACCCGTTGGCGGAAACCTGCTTGGCCCAGGAGTCGGAGTCGCGGTTGATCCGATGACCCAGCACCACTTCGGCACCGTTGCGCCAGTGGGCAATCATTTCCAGGATGACTTCGGGAGGGTCTTGCAAATCGACATCGATCGGCACCACCGCCTGGCCACGAGCGGCTTGCAGGCCGGCACTCAACGCCGCCTCCTTGCCGAAGTTGCGACTCAGGTCGACGACTCGGATGCGCGGATCGGTCTTCTGCCGTTCCAGCAGCAGCACCAATGTGTCGTCCACGCTGCCGTCGTTGACGAACACCAGCTCCAGGCTCACCAGCGACTCATGGGCAAAGACCTGGTCGATCCTGGCCATGAACACATCGATGGACTGGACTTCGTTGTAGACCGGAATGACAAGCGAAAGCGCTAGACGACCTTGCAGATCCGTTCCTGGATATTCAGTCACTTGATAGCTCTTTTTCTTATAGTGTTTTCAGTCCCATCGGCTTGCGGCCCTAGGCGTCGAAACGTATTAAGCAGGACCGAGCTGGGCAACGCAAGGATCAAACCGGAACTTCATTGGACTGCGTGTTCGCAACATGACTTTTTTCCTACAGAAAGTCGAACCCTCTTTCCAGGCTCATGCCCAGCAATATTTAATAACCAATGGAAACGAATTTCCCGTAGCCAAAACCCGCCACTTGGCTAGGCTGGCAGCCACATGTCCAACGCATGTCTTGACTGAATGAATCGCAGGGAGCGAACCGATGTATTTTGAAATCTATCGACAGACCCGAGGCACCCCGAGCACTGGAAAAGGCCAATGGCGCTGGCGCTTGAGAGCCGGCAACCACGAAACGATCGCCAGCGGCGAATCCTATGTGAACAAGAGTGACTGCCTTCACGTCATCAGGCTGATCAAGAATGTCCAGGGCGAAACGCCTGTGAAGGAGATCTGAACCGAATCATTGTGGCGAGGGAGCTTGCTCCCGCTGGGCTGCGAAGCGGCCCTATGATTTTGCGGTGGCTGCGCAACCGAGCGGGAGCAAGCTCCCTCGCCACGGGTTCAATCGCCTCAAGTGAGCAGTTTGCAGCCTGAGCGTTTTTTGCTGTAACGAAGGTTTTCAGGCAGGCAGGGTATGCGGACAAAAGCAGGAGGCTGGTGCAATGACTCGATCAAACCATAATCGCGACTGGCTGGTGCGGGCGCCCGAATCGAGGAAAATGGAACGCATCGAGGCCTATTTCAGCGGGCATGGCTACACCACCCATCGCCACGACACCTACGCCATCGGAATCACACTTTCCGGCGTGCAGAGCTTCAACTATCGCCACAGCAAGCGCCACAGCCAGCCTGGTGGCACCATCGTCCTGCATCCGGACGAGGCGCACGATGGCGAAGCCGGGACGAACGAGGGTTTTCGCTACCGGATGTTCTACATAGAACCGTCGGTGATCCAGCAAGTGCTGGGGGGCAAGCCATTGCCCTTCATCGAAGGAGGATTGTCCAACGACCCTCGCCTCAACATCGCGACCCGTCGACTATTGAACGGCCTGGATCATCCCCTCGATCCGCTGGAGGAAGAGGACGCCATCTACGATTTGGCCCAGGCACTCGACATCGCGGCCGGCAGCCGACGTGGGCGGCGGCTGATCGACTACCCTGCGGCAGAGCGTGCCCGCCTGTTCATCCATGATGCCCTCCAGCAGACGATCACACTGGATGACCTGGTGCAGGCCAGCGGCCGGGATCGATGGAGCCTGTCCCGGGATTTCCGGGCACTGTATGGCACCAGCCCCTATCGCTACATCACCCAGCGCCGCTTGAACGAAGCCCGGCGCCTGGTATTCCATGGCATACCGCTGAGCGAAGTAGCCCTGGCCTGTGGTTTTTTCGATCAGAGCCACATGACCCGACTGCACACCCAGGCCTTCGGTATTTCACCGGCACGCTGGCTGAAAATGCTGCGCTGAAGGCACAGGCTGGGCACGACAAAAAGCTGCACGATCATCCAATACGACACCCAGGCCCCGACAGTAAGGTACAGCTCACCACCCACCTGAGGAGCATGCCTCGATGACCCACTACGCCCCCATCAACTTCGCTCAGAAATACGCACTGTTCCACGAACAATGGGCACCGAAAGTCGTGGCCGAAATGAATGACTACCAATTCAAGATCGTTCGGCTCGAAGGCGAATTCATCTGGCACACCCACGCCGACACCGATGAAACCTTCATCGTGCTGGAGGGCCAGTTGCATATCGACTTTCGCGACGGTGCGGTGACCATAGGGCCGGGCGAAATGTACGTGGTCAAAAAAGGTGTCGAGCACAAGCCCAGCGCCGCACGCGAAGTGAAACTGCTGCCGATCGAACCACGTGGTGTCCTCAATACCGGCGAACAAACCAATGAGCGAACGGCAGTCAATGATGTGTGGATCTGACTGAGCCAGGCTCAATCGTATTCAGCTTCCTGGTGATCGCCCAACAACCGTCGCTGACGAGGTGTCGCGGCGACCAAGACCACAGGATTGAACTGCCAATGCAGGTAAGGTGAGAACTTCTGCGCGACCATCCGCCGACCATAGTGCACCTGAAGCATGTAACGCGTGCGGTCGGCGGTCCGGTTATCGCTACCGGCGTGCCATAACTCACTGCGCAGTATCAGCACATCGCCCGCCCGGCACAGCACGGGCTGCGCGGGGCGCCCTTGCCACTGCGTTTCGCCCTTCACGGGTGCCCGGCCGGCTTTGTGGCTGCCCGGAACGACCTGGGTCGGGCTCAAGTCGGCGTCGATATCATCCAGGTAAAACTGCGCGGTAAAAACCTGCATCGGCAGTTCAAAGGCAGGGTCGGCCAACAGCCCTGGCGGCAATTGCATCGCCAGATAATCCAGGTGCAACGGCGCCCCGGTAAAACCGGGATGGCAGCGCCAGGCCGTTTGGCCGATGACATGGCAATCATCGCCCAGGGCCGCTTCGGCCAGCTCGATCACCCCGGCCACATCCAGGAACGGCAGCCAGAACGGATCGCGATTGAACACACATTTGTAATGATCGATGACACCGCTGTAGTCCCAATGCTGGGGCTTCAACTGGTCGATGGCATGGCGCAGGTCGGCGATCTGTCGGGCATCCAGCACGCCGGGCATCAGGACAAAACCGTCCTGATGCAGCGCGCGGAGCTGATCGTCAGTGGACACGACACCCCCTGCTTCAGGTGCGGAAGCGACCGGTCAGTTCTGCCAGGTTTCTCGACAGGCTGGAAAGCTGTTGGCTGGCATGCATGCTCTGGGCAGAGTTCGCTGCCGCTTCGTTGGACAAGTCGCGGATATCAGAGATGTTGCGGGCGATCTCTTCGGTGACGCTGCTTTGCTCCTCGCAAGCACTGGCGATTTGCGCGGCCATGTCATTGATCTGCTGGATCGAACCGCCGGTACCGCTAAGCACCTGATCGACACCCGCGGCACGTTCGACGCTATCGCGGGCCTTGGTGCTGCCCACGTGCATGGCTTGTACAGCCTTGGCGACACCGCTCTGCAACCGCTCGATGCGCACCTGAATGTCCTTGGTCGAGTCCTGTGTGCGCGCCGCAAGCGCCCTCACTTCATCGGCCACCACGGCAAAGCCACGGCCCTGCTCACCGGCCCGCGCGGCTTCGATGGCAGCGTTCAGCGCCAACAGGTTGGTCTGTTCGGCAATGCCACGGATCACCTCGAGCACGGCGCCAATACTGGAGGTTTCCTGGGCCAATGCCTCGATCGTGCCCGAAGCGCTCTCCACTTCCTGGGCCAACTGACGGATCGATTCGATGGTACTGCTGACCACCTCGGCACCGTCACGAGACTGGCTGCTCGCCTGTTGCGCGGCGCCCGAGGCGTTCGCCGCGTTATGCGCGACTTCATGCACCGCTGCGCTCATCTGGGTCGCAGCGGTGCTGACCTGATCGAGCGCCGCATGTTCGCTGCTGATCAACCGGTCATTCGTCGCGGCCATATCGGCCATGGCGCGGGCGGCGGAATCTACTTCACCTGTCACCCGTCCAACCTCGGCGATCAACGGCTGCAACTTGTCGAGAAAGCGGTTGAAGGCGCTGCCGAGCTGGCCCAACTCATCGGCCGAGCGTACCTCCAGACGCCCTTTCAGATCGCCGCCGCCCTCGGCAATCTGCTCGACGCGGTGCAGCAGTCGACGCATAGGGCTCAGCACCACAAGTGGCAGAACGACAAGCACCAGGATGCAACCAAGCAAGCCGACCAGCAGAATCACGCCTTGATGCACGCCGACCGTCTCACCGTTTTCAATCGCTGCGTCGCCTTCGCGATGCGACGCAGCATCCTCTAGCTCACCCAGCTTGTCGATAGAGTCGCGCATGGTTTCGAACAGGCGCTCACTGTCACCAAAACTCAGGGCACTGGCGCCCTGCGGATCGCCTACAGACAGTTCGAGGACCCGCCGCGACACCTGCATCCATTTCCCGAAGCTGTCATTGAACTGACTGACCAAAGCCTGCGCCTCGGCACCGGGCTGCATCGCGGCATATTTCTGCACGCGGTCATAAGCCTGCTTCGCATTCTCGCCATGACTGGTGCTCAGCGCTTTCAAATGCTCGTTTGCATGACCATCCAGCAGGCTGCGCTCGGCGACGAAAGCCTGATAAAGATCACGGTCGGCGTTGAGCAGCAGGCTGATCGCCGGCAGATAACGCTTGGTCAATTGCGTACTGGATTCAGTCACCTGACCGATACCGCGCATGCCCGCCCACCCCATCAGCACCAGCAACACAGCCAGGAATGCGATCGGAAGGGTGATTTTCCAGCGAAAGCCCAGATCGGCAAAAAACCGCAGCATGGGGTGTCACTCCTTTCATGGGGATTAACCTACCTATCGGCAGCCATGCCTTGAGCTATAGACCATTAGTCCAATTGTTACAAAGCTTTGGGTCTGGCAGACACCGGGGTTATGCAGGTCGCTGAGGGGGTTGGCGGGATAAAAAAAGGCGGGGGAGGCAATAGCTGCGGGAGTTTTCTGACACTTCCCGCCTACATAATTTAGGGAGTTTTCTGACTCATCATCTGATTGATGATTTTTCCAGAAGGGCTCTATAGTCCAAGCGTCGTTCGTAAGAGCGGCTTGGGTTTGGCGACGATCGGGTTTCCTCGGGATTTCGTACAGAGTCTAGCGCTTGGCGGACGCAATACCTCCCGCGTCTCACTCGATCCAATGGTCTCGGCCCGCGAATGCCTGGGCTGCCAATACTCTATTGGCAAACAAAGCCGGCACCCAGATCGCTATGGGCTGTACCACTTTCGTCGCTCACCCGAACGGATGGGATCAGATGGCTGAGCCGCATCGAGCGGTTGAAAATGGTGGGGGGTCTCGGACTGGATGCGACCACCCTTGCGAAGGCTTTCAGTGCCCGGAACGCCGTTGCTACGCGGGAAGCGGAGCGGGTTTGACGGGGTTGCCAGCGGCGCAGGCCGTATAGCCAAACGATACACGCGTATAGACAATAGCTATACACCGATATAGTGTTAACCACGAAGCCGACTCAACGGCATCGAATCTAAATCGATAGATCTTTCCAACGACCGATCACATTAAGCGAAGCACCGAGGCACCTCCAAGGCGGGAATCAACATGACCGTAAATATTGAAAAAATCGAAAGATCCAAGCCCGTCCCCATCAACATGAGGGCGGATGAAAAAAAACGGAACCTGATCGATTTGGCAGCTGCCATGTCTGGTCGTGATCGAACCAGCTTTATCTTGGAAGCTGCTTGTCAGAAAGCAGAGGAAGTCATCCTTGATAAGCGGCTGTTCCTTCTCGATGACGTTGCATTTGACGCATTTGAACAGGCCTTGGAAGCCAATCCGATTCAAGGTAACAAATGTCTGCTTCAACTTCTCGAAAGGCCCAAACCGTGGAGCTGAGGGCTCCAGAAAAGCTGAACGACGACCACATCCTGGACGAATTCGATTCAGGCGTAGCGTCGATCAACGATTATCTTCAAAAAACGGCGCGTAAAGCCCAAGCCGCCAAGCAAGCCGTTGTGTACGTTGTCTGTCGCAAGAACACGTTGGTCGTCATGGGCTATTACACACTGTCGAGTGGATCGATTGCTCGGGAGAATGTCGTTCCGAAAAGCCGTCAGCGCAATCCCCCAAGTGTGCACCCAGTGACCTTGTTGGGACGCATGGGCGTCACTGAGGCAGCACAAGGCCGGGGCTTCGCTATCGGCTTGCTTCAAGATGCGGTTGAACGAGCAATTATCGCGTCTGAAACCATCGGCTCTACTGCAATGATTGTCCACCCGCTTGACCAGCGTCTGTCGGACTTTTATGCCAAGCACGCAGGATTTATACCGTGCCCAGGGCTTTCACCTATTACGCTGATGTTGCCACTCCGATAGCTTTTTGACGGACCACGCCCCATCCCAAGGTCCACAGTATATCGACGGCTTAGCATGTTCATCCGCACCGCATCAGAGTGCCGGGGATCGGCGCTTTTGCGAATTGCTCATGCTGTCCAAGCGAAACAGGGTCTGTCCCCGTTTTCCCGATGGGTTCCAGTCATGCCCCGGACCAAACGCCAGAAACGAAAAAGCCCCTGAAATGTTCAACCATTTCAGGGGCTTAGTCGTATTCAATAATGGCGGAGAGATAGGGATTTGAACCCTAGGTACTGTCGCCAGTACAACGGATTTCGAATCCGTCCCGTTCGGCCACTCCGGCATCTCTCCAGTGGCGCGCATCATACCAGCACATTCGCCGGAAGCGAACCCCCGAGCGAAATTTTTTCCGTGCTATCAGATGCTTGCGTCGATTACAGCGGCACACCCAGGCGCTGGGCAACTTCTTCGTAGGCTTCGATGACGTCACCGAGGCCCTGGCGGAAGCGGTCCTTGTCCATCTTCTTCTTGGTGTCCTTGTCCCAGAGGCGGCAGCCATCCGGGCTGAACTCGTCGCCCAGGACGATGGAGCCGTCGCTGAACACGCCGAATTCAAGCTTGAAGTCCACCAGCAGCAGGCCGGCGTCGTCGAACAGCTTGGTCAGCACTTCGTTGACCTTGAGGGACAACGCCTTCATGCGGGCCAGTTGCTCGGCGGTGCCCCAACCGAATGCCACGACGTGGGATTCGTTGATGAACGGGTCGCCCTTGGCGTCGTCCTTCAGGAACAGCTCGAAGGTGTAGGGGTTGAGCTTCATGCCCTCTTCCACGCCCAGGCGCTTGACCAGGCTGCCGGCGGCGTAGTTACGCACGACGCATTCGACCGGGATCATGTCCAGCTTCTTGACCAGGCATTCGTTGTCGCCCAGCAGCTTGTCGAACTGGGTCGGCACGCCGGCGGCTTCGAGCTTCTGCATGATGAAGGCGTTGAACTTGTTGTTCACCATGCCCTTGCGGTCCAGCTGTTCGATGCGCTTGCCGTCGAACGCCGAGGTGTCGTTGCGAAACAGCAGGATCAAGCGGTCAGCGTCGTCGGTCTTGTAAACCGACTTGGCTTTGCCGCGGTAGAGTTCTTCACGTTTTTCCATGATGGGCTCCGCTTGCTAAGTAGTGGGCTAGGCGATATGTCGCCAGTCGAGCCCTGAATCTTGATCGGCCAGTTGCAGCCAGTCCGGGTCGCACCCGAGGGTGTCGACAAAACATTGCCGGGCCAGCTGCGGCAGGTTGTTCTTGCTGCTCAGATGGGCCAGGACCAGGTGTTGCAGGCCTTGCCAGCCCAACTCGGCCACCAGGAACGCTGCCTGGTGGTTGTTCAAATGCCCGTGTTCCCCGCCTACCCGCTGCTTGAGGAAGTACGGGTAGTAACCACGCGCCAACATGTCGCGGCAGTGGTTGGACTCGATCATCAACGCATCGAGGTCCCGATAACTGTCCATCACCCTGTCGCAATACGACCCCAGGTCGGTCAACAGCCCAAAGCGCCGCTCGCCGTCGCTGAACACATATTGCGTCGGTTCCCGGGCATCGTGCGCCACGCTGACCACGCTGATATCCAGGCAACCGATGCGCAGTTGTTCGCCACCGGCCACGAAACCGGCCGGCTCGATGGGCTTGCGCAGGCCTGCCAGTGTCCCACGGCTCAGGTACACCGGCAGATTGTAGCGCCGAGACAGCAAACCCACGCCATGCACGTGGTCGGCATGTTCGTGGGTCACGAGTATCGCGCTCAGTTGCGCCGGGTGCACACCCAGGCGCAACAGGCGCTTCTCGGTTTCCCGCAGGGAGAAACCACAATCGACCAACACATACGTGCCGGCGCTGGCTACCAGCGTGCCGTTCCCTTGGCTACCGCTGCCGAGAACGGAAAAACGCATCGGATCAGCCCAGGTTGTCCTGAATCACGCCCAACACCTTGCGGGCCACATCAGCCGGCGCCACGGTATTGATGTTCTTCTCGACGGTGACCTGGACGTTGTCGCCGACCTTGCTCAGGCGAACCTGATAACGCTCGGCGCGCGCCTCGATTTCTTCCTTGTCCGGCTTGCTGCCGAACAGGCCACTGAAGAAGCCAGGCTTCTCGTCTTTCCTCTCGGCTTTTTCAGCGAGGTTGATGTAGTACAAGCCCAGGCTGCGGTTGATGTCTTCAACGCGCCACTCGCCCTGCTCCAGCGCGCGACCAACGCTCGACCAGGCACGGTCCAGGTCGGAGCCGACGTTGAGCACCGGGTTGCCGCTGCCGTCTTCGCTCAGGCTGACGCGACTCGGCGCATCGAACTCCTTGGACGCCAGCATCGAGACCGAACCGCCCTGCTCCGCGTTACGACTCATGCTGGCAAGCATGTCGTCCACCAGCGCAGCGTCGAGGCCGGTATTGACCGAGCGGTTGGTGAAGGCCACGTCGGCGGTGCTGCCGGCAGGTCGCTCGGCGCTGACCACATAGACCTCACTGGTGTTGCGCTGCACGCCCGGCTCGATGCGCACCCGCACGCGGGTTTCGCTGTCGGCCGCGACACCGGCGGCGCTCATGCGCTTGGCCATGGCAGCAGACAGTTCATCGGAGCGCTGCCAGGTGGTGGTGAACTCGCCGGTTTGCGGACGCTGTTCGTCCAGGCGGAAACCGTTGTCCTGGAAGAACTGGATCGCCACTGGCCAGACTTCGGCCGGTGGATGCTGGCCCATGACCCAGCTGGAGTCGCCGCTCTTCTGCAGGGTGTAGTCGCTGGCATCGGCCACGGCCGACAGCGGCTGTGGACGTGGGACGATGTATTCGCCCTTGACGCTGTCGTCGGCGACGTTGCGCGGGATCGGCAGCAGCGGATCAAGGCGCTTGGCAACGCTGACGTCTTGCGGCAGTTGCATCGGTGCAGTCTGTTGCGCCTGCAGGTAATCGCTACCACGGTCGCGGAAGTAACCTTCCGGTCCCCAGATCCATCCGCAGCCGCTGGTGCTGGAGATAATCAAGGCAAGTGCGGAAAGTCCGGCCATTCGCTTCATGCGTTGTACTTCCTCAATTAAACCAGGACGCCGGACTGGCGCATGGCCTGCCGCAGCGGTTCGTGACAGGGGGTGCTCAGCCAGGTCAGTGGCAGGCGGATGCCTTCGTGCATCAGGCCCATTTCAACCAAGGCCCACTTCACCGGAATCGGGTTGGCCTCGATGAACAGGTCCTTGTGCAACGGCATCAGTTTTGCGTTGATTGCCCGCGCAGTCTCGGCGTCGCCCTTGAGCGCGGCCTCGCACAGGTCGGCCATTTCGCGCGGAGCAACGTTGGCGGTGACGGAGATGTTGCCCTTGCCACCCAGCAGGATCAGCTCGACCGCTGTCGGATCATCACCGGACAGCACGATGAAGTCCTTGCTCACGCCATCGAGGATGGCCTTGGCGCGCTTCATGTCGCCGGTGGCTTCCTTGATGCCGATGATGTTCGGCACGGTGGACAGGCGGATCACGGTCTCGGCCTGCATGTCGCAGGAGGTGCGGCCGGGAACGTTATAGAGGATCTGCGGGATATCGACGGCTTCGGCAATGTGCTTGAAGTGCTGGTACAAGCCTTCCTGGGTCGGCTTGTTGTAGTACGGAACGACCAGCAGGCAAGCGTCGGCACCGGCTTCCTTGGCGTTGCGGGTCAGCTCGACGGCCTCGCGGGTCGAGTTGGCGCCGGTGCCGGCGATGACGGGGATGCGACCGTTGACCTGCTTGACCACGGCACGGATGACTTCGATGTGCTCATTGACGTCGAGGGTTGCCGACTCGCCGGTGGTACCGACAGCGACAATGGCATGGGTGCCGTTCTCAAGGTGGAAGTCCACGAGTTTGCTGAGGCTGGCCCAGTCAAGATGCCCTTGTGCATCCATGGGTGTGACCAGTGCCACCATACTGCCCGCAATCATGAAACCGCTCCTGCCGGAAAAAGAGAGCGGTAATGGTACTGGCGCCAAGATGCTTGTACAAGCGAACTACCATTCCCCTTGGCGATGGTTTTCGCTACCCTTCAGGCTTTGATCGGTACCGACAAGCTCATATGCCGGTTTCCAGCCTCCGTTTTCGTCGCCGCAAGCCCCGATCCCGGGTTTGTCCCGGTGCGTTCCAGCTGTCGTGGAATGCAGCGCAACCCCGGGCACAAGGCTTGAGCCGTTCGTTTTTCCGGGCCTGGCGCTGTATCGAGCGGCAAAAGTACCGACCGCTCATCGCTTTAGGAATGCTGCATGTCCACCCCCACAGTCCGCGAACAATTCCTTGTTATCAGTGCCCTTGGCGCCAACCCCATGGAGCTGACTAACGTCCTGTGCCGCGCCAGCCATGAAAATCGCTGCGCCGTCGTGACCTCACGCCTGACCCGTCACGGCGAATGCAGTGCGCTCGTGCTCGAGATCTCCGGCAGCTGGGACGCCCTGGCTCGCCTGGAGGGCAGCCTGCCGGTGCTGGCCAAGAAGCATGCCTTCACCGTCAACGTGGTGCGTAGCGCCGCGCTGGAGAACCGTCCCCAGGCCCTGCCCTACGTGGCCTATGTGAGCTCGGCCTACCGTCCGGACATCATCAACGAGCTGTGCCAGTTCTTCATGGACCATCACGTCGAGCTGGAAAACCTGACCTGCGACACCTACCAGGCCCCGCAGACCGGCGGCACCATGCTCAATGCCACGTTCACCGTGACCCTGCCGGCCGGCACCCAGATCAGTTGGCTGCGCGATCAGTTCCTGGATTTCGCCGATGCGATGAACCTGGACGCGCTGATCGAACCGTGGCGCCCACAAAACCCAATGTAAGGAAGCGTTCATGGCCGTTGCAGTCGACCAGCCGGTTACCGATTTCCAGGCACCCGCCACCAGCGGACAGACCATCAGCCTCGCCGCCCTCAAGGGCAAACAGGTGGTGATCTACTTCTACCCCAAGGACAGCACCCCGGGCTGCACCACCGAAGGCCAGGGTTTTCGGGACCAGTATGCGCAGTTCCAGGCCGCCAACACCGAAGTGTTCGGCGTCTCCCGGGACAGCCTCAAGTCCCACGAGAATTTCAAGTGCAAGCAGGAGTTCCCGTTCGAGCTGATCAGCGACAAGGACGAGGCCGTCTGCCAGCTGTTCGACGTGATCAAGCTGAAAAAACTCTATGGCAAGGAATACCTGGGCGTTGATCGCAGCACCTTCCTGATCGACAAGAACGGCGTGCTGCACCAGGAATGGCGCGGCGTGAAGGTGCCGGGGCATGTGGATGCGGTGTTGGCGGCGGCTCAGGCCCTCGACAAGGGCTGAAATTCTCGCTGCCTGTACTGGCGCCATCGCGAGCAAGCTCGCTCCCACATGGGATCTGTGATGTTCAATAGAACCCTGTGGGAGCGAGCTTGCTCGCGATGAGGCCATCAGCCCCAACCGATGGATCAGCTACAACAACGGCGCGACAACCGGCTCCTTGCTCGGCCACGCATCCAGCACCGCCTTGAACAGGGTCGCCAGGGGGATCGCGAAGAACACCCCCCAGAACCCCCACAGCCCACCAAACAACAGCACCGCACAGATGATCGCCACCGGGTGCAGGTTCACCGCCTCGGAGAACAGCAGCGGGACCAGCACGTTGCCATCTAGCGTCTGGATAATCCCGTAGACCGCCATCAGGTAGATGAACTGATCGCTCCAGCCCCACTGGAACAGCGCAATCAAGGCCACCGGCACGGTCACCACCACGGTGCCAACGTAGGGCACCACCACTGAAATGCCCACCAGCAGCGCCAGCAGGGCGGCGTAATTGAGCCCCATGGTCACGAAACCGATATAGGTCACGCCGCCGCAGATGAAAATCTCGATGACTTTTCCGCGAATGTAATTGGCGATCTGCCGATTCATCTCCTGAGCCACTCGGGTAATCAGCGCCCGCTCACGCGGCAGGTAGCCTCGGACCCAACGACCGATCATTTCCCGGTCCTTGAGGAAGAAGAACACCAGGATCGGCACCAGCACCAGGTAGATCATGATGTTGACCAGAAGCGGCAGGCTGGACAGCGAAAACGTCAGCGCCCATTGGCCGAACTTGCCGATCTGGCCGCGCACGACTTCAATGGCTTGCAACACCTGCTCGTCGGACACCAGATGCGGATAACGCTCGGGCAACAGCAACAGCACGGACTGCCATTTGGCAAGCATCCCCGGCAACTCGTTGAAGAGCGTCACCAACTGGTGCCAGAGCAGCGGCACGATCACGATTATGAACACCAACAACAAGCCCATGAACAGGGCGAACACCAAGCCCACCGCCACCGCACCCGGCAACCGCAAGCGCTCCAAAGTCGTGACCAAACCTTGCATCAGGTACGCCAGCACCATCCCCGCCAGCACCGGCGCGAGCATGCCGCCCAGGGTGAGCACGGCGGCAAAGGCCAGGAACAGCAGCACCGCCAGGACCACAGCTTCTTCATCGGAGAAGTAGCGCTGGATCCAGTCGCGTAACACTTTGAACATTAAAAATCCTTAAGAGACGCTGTGGGTTTTCAGGCCTTTTTCAGCCAGTAACGGTAGACGCCGTTTTCGTCTTCTTCACGCAGCAGCGTGTGACCGGCCAATCGGGCGAAGGTGCGAAAATCACGTTGCGAGCCCGCATCCGTGGCGATCACCTTGAGCACACTACCGCTGGCCAAGCGATTGAGTTCCAGCTTGGCCTTGAGCAACGGCAACGGACAGTTCAGGCCGCTGGCGTCCAGTTCGGCATCGTGGGCTACAGCATCGGTCATGGGTTCACTCCGCGGCAGATCGTTGAGCGGCCTAGAATATCTGGTCCCGGGCCCGGTGTCCGGCTACAGTAAGGTCTTTGTCGACTAAGGCTTCGTGCATGACATTTCTGCGCCCCACCCTGCTGACGCTCGCTTGCCTGCTTGCCTCACCGGGCTTCGCCGACGACCTGCCGTCACTTGGCGATGCCAGTTCTGCCATCGTCTCGCCAGAACAGGAGCACCAACTGGGCCGCGCCTGGCTGGCCCTGCTGCGCAGCCAGGTTTCACAGCTCAACGATCCACAGCTCAAGGACTACGTCGAATCCAGCGTCTATAAACTGGTGGAAACCAGCCAGGTCAACGACCGACGCCTGGAGTTCATCCTGATCAACAGCCCGCAGCTCAACGCCTTCGCCGCACCTGGCGGAATCGTCGGGGTCAACGGCGGCCTGTTCCTCAATGCGCAGACCGAAGGCGAATACGCCTCGGTCATGGCCCACGAACTGGCGCACTTGTCACAACGCCACTTCGCCCGCGGCGTCGAAGCCCAGCAGCGCATGCAAGTGCCAATGATGGCCGCACTGCTGGCCGGCATCGTGATTGCCGCCGCCGGTGGCGGTGACGCCGGGATCGCGGCCATCGCCGGGACCCAGGCCGCGGCCATCCAGGAACAACGGCGTTTCTCGCGCCAGAACGAACAGGAAGCCGACCGCATCGGTATCCAGAACCTGGAAAAGGCCGGCTACGATCCGCGGTCCATGCCGACCATGTTCGAGCGCCTGATGCGCCAGTACCGGTTCGACGCCAGGCCCCCGGAATTCCTGCTGACTCACCCGGTGACCGAATCCCGGATCGCCGACACCCGCAATCGCGCCGAACAGGCCAAGCCGGGCGGTATCGAGGACAGTGTGCGCTACCAACTGATTCGCGCACGGGTCCAGTTGATCTATGAAGAAACCCCGGGCCTGGGCGCCAAGCGCTTCCGGGCGCAGCTGGATGAGAACCCGAAGAACGACGTGGCGCGCTATGGCCTGGCGATCGCGCAGATCAAGGGTGGCCAGTTGAATGAAGCACGGGAGAACCTCAAGCCGTTGCTGGCCAAATCGCCCAACGAGATCATCTACAACCTCGCCCAGGTGGACTTGGACATCACCAGCAACAAACTGGCCGACGCTCAATCCCGCGTCGACCGGATGCTGGGCCAATACCCGGGCAACTATCCGCTCAACCAGGTGCGCGTCGACCTGCTGCTCAAGCAGAACCGCCCCGCCGACGCCGAGAAGGCCCTGGAAAACTTGCTCAAGACCCGTCCGGACGATCCGGATGTCTGGTACATGGTGGCCGAGACTCGCGGGCTGTCGGGCAACATCATCGGCCTGCATCAGGCCCGTGCCGAGTACTTCGCACTGGTGGGCGACTACCGTCAGGCCATTCAGCAGTTGGACTTCGCCAAACGGCGCGCCGGCACCAATTTCCCCCTGTCGTCACGCATCGATGCCCGGCAGCGGGAACTCATGGAGCAGGAACGCATGGTCAAGGACATGATGGGCTGAGCATTTGCCAGACAATAAAAAACCGCCTCTATCGAGGCGGTTTTTTTTTGAGCCGCTAACCGGTCATTCGGCCAGCTTGAAGGTGATGAAGCTCGCACGCCCCTGGCGCAGGACCCGCATCGAGACCGAACGATTCTTCGGCAACGCCTTGGCGATGTCGGTGAACTCCTTGGCGGAACCGATGGCCTGGTTGTTCAGGTGCGTAATGATATCGCCCGGCTGAAGGCCGATCAGGGCGGCAGGACCATCCTGCACCTCCTTGATCACCACACCGCCCTGAAGCTCCAGGGTGCGCTTCTGCTCTTCGGTCAGCTCGGCCACAGCCACGCCCAGACGGTTGCTGCTGCGCTCGACGCCAGACTTGGGCAGCGAATCCAACTCCTTGCCTTCTTCAGGAATGGCGCCGACGGTCAATTCGACGTTCTTGCGCTTGCCTTCACGAATCACTTCCAGATTGGCCTTGGCACCGGCCTTGAGGGCACCTACCAAGTGCGGCAGGTCGGCGGACATGACGATCGGCTGACCATTCATGCTCAGGATCACGTCACCCACTTGCAGGCCGCCCTTGGCAGCCGGGCCACCTTCCTGGATCTGCGCCACCAGCGCACCGGCCGGCTTTTCCAGCCCGAACGACTCGGCCAGGTCCTTGTTCACTTCCTGAATGACCACGCCCAACCAGCCGCGGCTCACCTTGCCTTCGCTTTTCAGTTGGTTGGACACGTCCATGGCAACGTCGATCGGAATCGCGAAGGACACGCCCATGAAACCACCCGAACGGGTATAGATCTGGGAGTTGATGCCGACGACTTCACCCGCGAGGTTGAACAGCGGGCCACCGGAGTTACCCGGATTGATCGGCACGTCGGTCTGGATGAAGGGCACGTAGTTTTCGTTCGGCAGGCTGCGACCGATGGCGCTGACAATACCCTGGGTCACGGTGTGGTCGAAGCCGAACGGCGAACCAATGGCCACGACCCATTGGCCGGCTTTCAGGTCCTGGGATTTGCCCAGCTTGAGCACGGGCAGATCCTTGCCTTCGATTTTCAACAGCGCCACGTCGGAACGCGGATCGGTGCCGATCAGCTTGGCCTTGAGCTCACTGCGATCGGCCAGGCGTACCAGGATTTCGTCGGCATCGGCGATCACATGGTTGTTGGTCAGGATGTAGCCATCAGACGAAATAATGAAACCCGACCCCAGGGATTGCGCTTCGCGCTGGCGACCACCGCCAGGCGAACGGGGTTGTTGCGGCATGCCGCGTTCGAAGAACTCACGCAGCATCGGCGGCAAACCTTCAAGGTCCGGCATTTGCTGGTCCGACACGCGGCGATCCGGCAGTTTCTGGGTCGTGCTGATGTTCACTACGGCGGGCGACGCCTGCTCGACCAATTGCGTAAAGTCGGGCAACTCGACCGCCACGGCAGGAACGGCCTGGCCGAGCACAAGCACGGTGGCAAGGATAGAGAGATAGGTTTTCAAGCGTGGTATCGACATACGGCTCCCGTTACGACGAGCATGGTTAAGCGATATGGAGCAAGGAATACCAGGAAAAGATACGCCGGTATTTTTGTTCCGGAAACAGACAAGGCCAGGGCCGAGCGGCTCTGACCTATAGAAAAAAAGCTGGATTTTTGCAAATGAAAATACTGACAGGAAGTTTCGGCATTTCGATCAAGCCCTGGCATCATCAGCCTCTCGCACAATCGAACCACCCATCCAGCCTGCAGGCTATTGAGTTGCCGTGACGTCGGAGCGCATGGAAAGCGCAATCCGTTCCGCCGTACCGATAGGAATCTCACCGACCACCGTGACCATCATCTCGCCCTGGGGCGTCGTGAGCCTGCGGGAGACGGCAGCCGTCGGGCCGAGCTGAGTACGGGTATCAGTGGCGTTGGCACCGTTCAACGGCTCCAGGAACACCGAGAAGCGCGCCAGGCCATCGTCGTACATCAAGCTGTTGACCTGGACCTGAGTGTCCGGGTCCTTGCGCACGGCACTGCTGGACAGCTCGAACCCAGGCGGAAGCCAGTCCGAGTGCCAGGCGGCTTTCACCGCGACGACCTTGGCGGAATCCTGCGTGACAGCCTTGCATTCGGCGCTGGCTTGCAGATCACCGTCTGTCGGCGCGGCGACATTCAAGCGGGTGAACTGGAAACGTTCGAGCAACTGGCCCTTGTCATTGAGCAACAGGGACTTGAGCGGCAAGCCGGTCTCTTTATCCAGGTGCAGCTCGAAACCATAGCGATGCTGGTCCTTTGGCGTCATCGCCACAATGACCGCTTGACGCCCGGCCACGCGCGACTTGCCAATGACGGCCAGGTCATACCAATTCTTGAGTTTTTGCGGATCGAGCGCACGTGAGGTGCCGTCAGGCGTATTGCCCAGCCCCGCGATCAAGGAGCCACTGACGCATTGAGTATGCCCATCAATGCGCAGGACTTCCTGTGCCGAGCCGTCGAGCTGGAGTAACCGCTCGCGGACTTTGCCATCCTGGACGCGATGCCAGATGTTATGGGTAGAAAAACTACCGTTGCGCTCGTAAACGAAAGTGCCCTGGAAGCTCTGCTGCTGCTCGGCTTGACTCAGGCGATTCAACCAATCCTGAGCCTCATCGGCATGGGCTGGAATCACACACCAGCCACCAAGCAGAAGCGTGAATAGAGGTATGGCGCGCAATGGTTTTCCTTATTAACGATTTTCCATGCTGGCTGCACGGGCGTAAGGCAGTGCGCTTTCAGTACCTTTCAGGGCAGCTTGCTGAGCATGCTGACGCAGGTAGTTGGGCAGACGCTGATCATGCCAGCCAGGTTGGCCTTGCAGAACACCATTGACCATTGGGCCCGCGGTTTCCGAGCCTTCGCTGTAACCGGCCAGTACCGCTGGACCCTTGACCTGTGGAGCGGCCAGGCCAGGCTGGTTGGATTGCTGCGCCATCTGCACGCCGGCAATCTCATCCTGGTTGTACAGGCGCACACCGGCCAGTACGGCCACGGTGACCGAAGCGGCTACTGCCAGGCGACCCAGGCTGCGCCATGGTCCGCGAGAGGCTTTAGCCGGTACGGCTTCGTCAGCCAATGCAGCGGAAACTGCCGCAGCGATGTCCAGGCGTGGAAGCAACAAATCCTTGTGCATCACGGCCCGGGCGATCTGGTAACGAGCCCAGGTCTCACGGGTTTCAACATCGTCGAAGGCATTCAATACCCGACGCAATTCCAGTTCGTCCGCTTCGTTATCCATCACTGCGGACAGCGATTCCTGCAGGGCTTCACGACTCATGGCGTTCCTCTCTTGGCTGTCGCCGCTGTCTCTAGTTTTCCTGCAACAAAGGTTGCAGGGCTTTATCAATGGCCTCCCGGGCGCGGAAGATCCGGGAGCGCACGGTGCCTACAGGACATTGCATGACGCTCGCAATGTCTTCGTAACTCAGACCGTCGAACTCGCGTAAAGTTAAAGCCGTACGCAAATCTTCGGGCAATTGCTGGATGGTTCGATGGACGGTGCCTTCGATCTCATCCCGCAGCAACGCACGTTCTGGTGACTCGAGATCCTTGAGGCCATGATCGCCATCATAGAACTCGGCATCCTCAGAACTTACATCGCTATCCGGCGGCCGGCGGCCGCGTGAAACCAGATAGTTTTTCGCCGTGTTGATGGCGATGCGGTAAAGCCACGTATAAAACGCGCTGTCCCCGCGAAAATTACCAAGTGCGCGGTAGGCCTTGATGAAGGCTTCCTGAGCGACATCTTGCGCTTCATGGGTGTCGTGCACGAAACGCACGATCAACCCGAGAATTTTGTGCTGGTATTTAAGCACTAGCAGATCGAAAGCTCGCTTGTCGCCGCGTTGGACGCGCTCGACCAGCTGCTGATCCTCTTCCTGGGTTAGCATGAACACTCCTCGATAAGCTCGAAGGAGGCTTGCATTACTAATTGACCGGGCTTGCAAACATAGACTCGGGCTTTTCGCAAAAGTTCTCCCCCTTCCAAGCAAGTTTCCGGCGCGCTCTGATCTCGGCACGCACGAAAAACGCAGCAGGAGATTCCCCGGCTGCGCGAATAATCTGTCACCGGGCCTGACGGCAGAGACTCCAATCGAAATCTTGCACCAACCCGACGCTGCTCCCTTTTGCAGACAACCGTCTATTGAACGTAGGCGCTTGGCAAAAGTTCCCGCTATCTATAGCGCTGTATACTGAATATCAGGCAACCGTGACGAGATAAACAGCGTTCTGTCCTCGAAACGGCGGCCTTATCGACGTTGTACCCAAACCGGCAATCCGACGAAGCGTGTCGCTTTTCCGTCACGCTGGTTTCACATTGCCATGAATGCCCGGCTATTGTGCCGATCCCCCCCTCTATATACTAGTGGGCTGCGTGGCTGCCTGACCCGTTGAAGCGGTGTCTTGCGCCAACCCCGACCCGGGTCGCCTTGAGCGGAAACCATTCGAATGAGCCAACAGTTTCAACACGATGTTCTGGTAATCGGCAGCGGAGCCGCCGGATTGAGCCTTGCACTGACGTTGCCTGCGCATTTGCGCATTGCAGTACTGAGCAAGGGCGACCTGGCCAACGGTTCGACCTTCTGGGCCCAGGGCGGCGTCGCCGCCGTACTGGACGATACCGACACCATTGAGTCCCATGTCGACGACACCCTCAACGCCGGTGGTGGCCTTTGCAATCCACAGGCGGTGCGTTTCACCGTGGAACACAGCAGGGAAGCCATCCAGTGGCTGATCGACCAAGGCGTACCGTTTACCCGTGACGAACAATCGGGCACCGAAGACGGCGGTTTCGAGTTCCACTTGACGCGCGAAGGCGGTCACAGCCATCGACGCATCATCCATGCGGCTGACGCCACCGGTGCAGCGATCTTCAAGACCCTGCTCGCCCAGGCGCGACTGCGGCCGAACATCGAGTTGCTGGAACAGCGCGTCGCGGTCGACCTGATCACCGAAAAACGCCTGGGCCTGGACGGCGATCGCTGCCTCGGTGCCTACGTGCTCAATCGCGGCACCGGTGAAGTCGATACCTACGGTGCGCGCTTCGTCATCCTGGCGTCCGGCGGCGCAGCGAAAGTCTACCTTTATACCAGCAACCCCGACGGCGCCTGCGGCGATGGCATTGCCATGGCCTGGCGTTCGGGTTGCCGGGTGGCGAACCTGGAGTTCAACCAGTTTCACCCCACCTGCCTCTATCACCCGCTGGCCAAGAGTTTCCTGATCACCGAAGCCCTGCGTGGAGAAGGGGCCCACCTCAAACTGCCCAACGGCGAACGCTTCATGCAACGCTTCGATCCGCGCGCCGAACTGGCGCCGCGCGACATCGTCGCCCGGGCCATCGACCACGAAATGAAGCGCCTGGGTATCGATTGCGTTTACCTGGACATCAGCCACAAGCCCGAAGCGTTCATCAAGAGCCACTTCCCGACGGTGTACGAACGCTGCCTGGAGTTCTCCATCGACATCACCAAGCAGCCGATTCCGGTGGTGCCGGCAGCGCATTACACCTGCGGTGGCGTGATGGTCGACCAACAGGGCCGCACCGACGTGCCTGGCCTGTATGCCATTGGCGAAACCAGCTTCACCGGCCTGCACGGCGCCAACCGCATGGCCAGCAACTCGCTGTTGGAATGCTTCGTCTACGCCCGCTCGGCGGCGGCAGACATCCTGGCGCAATTGCCGCAGATTGCCGTTCCAGCCGCCCTGCCCTCGTGGGACGCCAGCCAGGTCACCGATTCGGATGAAGACGTGATCATCGCGCACAACTGGGACGAACTACGGCGATTCATGTGGGACTACGTGGGCATCGTGCGCACCAACAAGCGCCTGCAACGAGCACAACATCGGGTGCGCTTGCTGCTGGATGAAATCGACGAGTTCTACAGCAACTATAAAGTCAGTCGGGACCTGATCGAACTGCGCAACCTGGCCCAGGTGGCCGAACTGATGATTCGCTCGGCCATGGAACGCAAGGAAAGCCGGGGACTGCATTACACCCTCGACTACCCGAACCTGCTGCCCGAGGCACTGGACACTATCCTGGTGCCGCCCACCTACGCCGACTGAACCTGAGCTGCACCCGCAGGCGCCGATGAACATCCGGCGCCAGCGCATCGCGCGGCACACACACCGACCGGACCCGCCGTTCACCCTGCACGCGAAAACGCAGCACGACGATCATCGGCAGCGCCAGGCTATCGGGGCGCAGTTGCACAGCCCGCCACCCATCGGCCCGGCTCCAGAGTTGCCAGCCAGCGGCATTACGACGCAACCCGCAGAAAGCCCGGCGATGGGTCAGCACGACATATCGGGGGATCACCCAAGCACCATGGGCCAGGCACAATACAATGCCGAGCGCTGCGAACCAGGATGGGACGGACAACAGGCACAACGAACCCAGGGCGAACACCTGGGCCAGCAGATAAGCCGCCAGCAGTTGCCCGGAGGCCTGCCAGCGGCATTCGAAGCGATTACTTGGGCTGGACACGGTCCAGAATCATCCGGACCATGCGCTGCAACTCAGGGTCTTCGGATTCACTGCGCTCCATGAACCAGCCGAACATGTCCTGATCCTCGCATTCGAGCAGGCGGACATAGCACGCGCGGTCCACTTCATTGAGATGGGGATAGACCTCTTTGACGAATGGCACCAGCAACACGTCCAGCTCAAGCATGCCGCGGCGGCTGTGCCAGTAGAGGCGATTCAGTTCAACATCTTCGACCATGGAGCGCTCCTCAAATAGAGCGCAAGTATACAGGCCCCGCCGCAGTGGAACAGACAGCTTTGGTCGGGCACCACCGATCCTTTGTGAACTACCCATTTCAAGGGCGCCCCCTTATGATGTCTACCAGACCTTTTATCCTGCGATGACCCATGGCTGATTCCGCTTTTTTCTGCACCCTGTCCCACGAAGGCGTCCTCGCGGTCCGCGGCGTGGATGCCAGCAAATTCCTGCAAGGCCAATTGACCTGCAACCTCGACTACTTGAGCGACAGACGAGCCAGCCTCGGCGCCCGCTGCACCCAGAAAGGCCGGATGCAATCGAGCTTCCGCATTTTGCTCGAAGGTGACGGCGTGTTGATGGCCATGGCCGCCGAACTGCTCGAACCGCAACTGGCCGACTTGAAAAAATATGCCGTGTTCTCCAAATCCAAGCTCACCAACGAAAGTGCGGCCTGGGTTCGCTTCGGCCTGGAAAACGCCGACAAGGCGCTCACCGACCTGGGTCTCGAACTGCCGAGCGACACCGACAGCGTGGCTCGCCATGAAGCCTTGATCGCCATCCGCGTATCTCCCGGTCGCGCCGAATTGTGGGCCCCTGCCGAACAGGCACAGACGCTGCGAACCCGCCTGGGCGCAGAACTGGCCGAAGCGGACCTGAACCCCTGGCTGCTGGGCCAGATCCGCGCCGGAATCGGCCAGGTCATGCCGGCCACCCGCGAACTGTTCATCCCACAGATGCTCAACCTGCAAGCCGTCGGCGGCGTGAGTTTCAAGAAAGGCTGCTACACCGGCCAGGAAATCGTCGCCCGCATGCAATACCTGGGCAAGCTCAAGCGACGCCTGTATCGCCTGCAACTGGACGCCAGCGAACTGCCGGAACCCGGCACAGCGCTGTTCTCCCCCACGCATGGCAGTTCCATTGGCGAAGTGGTGATTGCCGCCCGCGGCGAAGGAAATATTGAACTGCTGGCAGTATTGCAGGCCGAAGCAGCAGAAGATGACAATCTGCACCTCGGCGCCTTGGAAGGCCCACGCCTTCAACTGTTGGACCTGCCTTACGAACTGGATCGCGACCGCGAAATCCAGCGCTGATCGCAGCATTTGCCGCAATACCCTAGAGAACCGAAATGAGCGATTTGGCGGATAAGGTCCAACGGGATTTGGTGCAAGCCATCGATAACGACGACTTGGTTCTGCCGACATTACCGGAAGTGGCCCTGCAGATTCGCCGGGCCGCCGAAGACCCGGAAATCAGCGTCAGCAACCTGAGCAAAGTGATCGGCCGCGATACGGCCCTCTCGGCACGCCTGATAAAGGTGGTCAACAGCCCACTGCTGCGCGCCACGCAGGAAGTCACCGACCTGCACACGGCCATCACTCGATTGGGCGTCAACTACAGCAGCAACCTGGCCATCGGCCTGGTCATGGAGCAAATTTTCCACGCCCGCTCCGAGGTGGTGGAACTGAAGATGCGCGAGGTCTGGGGAAAGAGCCTGGAGATCGCCGGCGTCAGCTATGCGCTGTGTCGCGGTTACACCCAACTCAAGCCCGACCAGGCCGCGTTGGGTGGGCTGGTGCACCAGATCGGCGTGTTGCCGATCCTGACGTATGCGCAAGACAACAATGAATTGCTGTCGGACCCGGTCAGCCTCAACCACGTCATCGAAACGATTCACCCGGTGCTGGGGGACAAACTACTTAGCGTCTGGGAATTTCCGGAGCGGTTGGTGAAGCTGCCGGGGCTGTATCTGGATTTCACCCGGGATTCCAAGCAAATCGATTATGTCGACCTGGTGCAGGTCGCGGCGCTGTATTGCTACAAGGACACTGATCACCCGCTCAGCCGAATTGATGTGTTTTCAGTCCCGGCTTTCAAGAAACTGGGGATTGACCCGGACAACAAGGCCCGCTGCGTGGATATCGAAGAAGCGCGGTCGATGTTTTATTAAGCCCAGCCTGACAACCAGGAAATCTGGGCCAGATGCTGACCTGAACAGACACACCGCAGTGATAGCAAATCCTGGGGCGCTACGCGCCCAACGGGGATAAATCCCCTCGCCACAACAGTGTTCGGCCTTGGCTCAATCTGAACCTGGGATAAAACTCACCCGCACCTTCAACCCCCGCTCCTGCCCATCATGCAAGGTAATCTGCGCCAAGTGGGCACGGCAGATTTCACCCACGATCGCCAACCCCAGGCCGGAGCCGGCCACTTGCTGGTTGCGTCGATAGAAGCGCTCGAACACCCGATCCCGCTCGTGCAGCGGAATGCCGGGGCCATCGTCCTCGACCTCCAGCACGGCCGGCGCAGAAACCCGCAGGATTACATTGCCGCCCGATGGGGTATGGGCCAGGGCGTTGTCCACCAGGTTGCTCAACAACTCGTTCAACAAGGTCGGCTCGCCCCGCAACCACACAGGCTCGTCGGCTTCCAGGGCCAGCGCCACCCCTCGGGCATGGGCCAGCGGGGCCATGGCCATGCCCAACTCACGAGCCAACTGGCTGAGATCAAGCAGTTGCGCGCCGCCCTCGGCAATGGCCCGGGCGCCGTTTTCCACACGCGCCAAGGACAGCAATTGGTTAGCCAGGTGGGTTAACCGGTCAGTACCTTGGGCCGCAGTTTCCAGGGTTTCACGCCAGGTCGCCGGTTCGCTGGCTCGCAAACCCAGCTCAAGGCGGGCCTTGAGTGCAGCCAAGGGCGTGCGCAGCTCATGGGCGGCATCAGCGATGAACTGCGCCTGACGCTCGAACTGCCCGCGCAGACGCTCGGTGAAATGGTTGAGGGCGCGCACCAGCGGCCAGAGTTCATGCTGCACTTCCACCAGGGGCAATGGCCGCAGGTCATCCGACTGGCGCTCTTCCACCGCCGTGCGCAAGCGTTCCAACGGGCGCAATGCCGCGCTGACTGCAAACCACACCAACAGCAGCGCGCCCACGGCCAGCATGCCCAGGCGCAACAGCGTGTCGGCCATCAGCCCGCGGGCCATGCTGACCCGCGCCTCTTCGGTCTCCGCTACACGAATTTCCGCCATGCCGTTCATGTTCGGCTCGCTCACGGCCTTGAGCAGGCTCACCACCCGCACGTTCTGGCCCTGATAGCGAGCGTTGTAAAAGCGCGCCAGGGCTGGGTAATCGTCCGTGCGCGGCGTGCCGGGCGGCGGACCGGGGAGGTTTTCATAGCCGGAAATCAGCTTCTTGTCGATGTCATTGACCTGGTAATAAATGCGTCCGGCGCTGTCGTAGGCGAAAGTATCCAGGGCCACGTAGGGCACATCCGCACTGAGGCTGCCGTCACGCGCCGAAAGGCCCGCTGCGATGGTCCTGGCCGAAGCCAGCAGGGTCCGATCGTAGGCGGTGTCGGCAGCCTCGCGACCGTTCCAATAGGCGCTCAAGCCGCTGGCGAGCATCAATACCACCAGCAGCAGCGCGAGGTTGCGAAGCAGCCGCCAGCGCAGACTGTCGGGCTTATGCATTGCGATTTTCCAGCAGGTAGCCCAGGCCGCGGAACGTCACGATCGCCACCGCATGACCATCGAGTTTCTTGCGTAAGCGATGGACGTAGATTTCGATGGCGTCGGGGCTGGCCTCTTCGTCCAGGCCGAACACCTGGGCCGCCAGTTGCTCCTTGCTCATCACCCGCCCCGGCCGGGCGATCAATGCCTCCAGCACGGCTTGCTCACGGGACGTCAGCGTCAACAGTTCATCGTCGAGGGTAAACCGGCGGGTGTCCAGGTCATAGACCAGCCCGCCACAGCGCTGCTGGCGCTCGCCGCCCAGTACGCTGCGGCGCAGCAGGGCCTTGACCCGGGCCTCCAGCTCAGTGAGTTCGAATGGCTTGGCCAGATAGTCGTCGGCACCGAGGTTGAGGCCGTGGACGCGGTCCTTGACGTCGCTGCGGGCAGTCAACATCAGCACGGGCAAAGTCTTGCCGCGAGCCCGCAAACGCGCCAGCACCTCGAAACCGTCCATGCGCGGCAGCCCGACATCCAGGACCGCCACGGCGTACTCCTCGCTGCTCAAGGCCAGGTCGGCCGCGACGCCGTCGTGCAGCACGTCCACGGTCAAACCGGCACTCTTGAGCGCTTGGGCAACGCTTTCGGCGAGCTGCAGATGGTCTTCGACGAGCAGAACACGCATGGGTTTTTCCTCGATTCAGGGATGGCCGACGCCATTCTTTGGCGCGGAGTTTACAGCCGCATCCGCCACTGTGAAGCCAAAAAACACGCTGAAAGCTTTTGAAAGGTTAGCGAAAGGTTGGGCCGTTAGAGTCCCTTTACGGATAGTTTCGACTGACCGTCGCGGCGCCCGATCGCGAATGAAAAATGCCACGAAGCATTTTCGTCCTGAATAAGAAGAATAAAAGCGGAGTATTCACCATGCTGTCCATGCAGCTACAGGCCCCAGCGCCTGCTCGCCCTTCTCGCTTCAACCAGACCGCCTTGGGCGGTGTCGCCCTGCATCCAATCCCGGTAATGACCTGCGCGCCCCGTCAGCGATGACTTGGGCGGGGTCCGTCAACGACACATTTTCACCACGCATAACAACAATCCTGTGGAGACAACAATGAACCTTTCCCTGCGTAAAGTAGCCCTGGCCGCCGGATGCCTGATGTTCGCCGGGCAGTTGCTCGCCGCTGATCCATCCAAAGAGCCCAAGCGCCCCGAATGCATCGCCCCAGCCTCTCCCGGCGGCGGTTTTGACCTGACCTGCAAACTGGCGCAAAGCGCGCTGGTCAATCAAAAACTGCTGACCAAACCGATGCGCGTCACCTACATGCCAGGCGGCGTCGGCGCAGTGGCCTACAACGCAGTCGTCGCTCAGCGTCCGGCCGACGCTGGCACGCTGGTGGCCTGGTCCAGCGGCTCGTTGCTGAACCTGGCCCAGGGCAAGTTCGGTCGTTTCGATGAAAGCGCCGTGCGCTGGCTGGCCGCCGTCGGCACCAGCTATGGCGCCATCGCCGTGAAAAGCGATTCCCCCTACAAGAACCTCGACGATCTGGTACAGGCCCTGAAGAAAGACCCGGGCTCCGTGGTCATCGGCTCTGGCGGCACCGTCGGCAGCCAGGACTGGATGCAGACCGCCCTGATCGCCAAGGCCGCCGGCATCAACCCGCGCGACCTGCGTTACGTGGCCCTCGAAGGCGGCGGTGAGATCGCCACCGCGCTGCTGGGCGGCCACATACAGGTCGGCAGTACCGACATTTCCGACTCCATGCCTCACATCCAGAGCGGCGACATGCGCCTGCTGGCCGTGTTTGCCGAGAAGCGTATCGACGAGCCGGAGATGAAAGACATTCCAACCGCGAAAGAACAAGGCTACGACATTGTCTGGCCGGTGGTTCGTGGCTTCTACCTCGGGCCAAAAGTCAGCGACGAAGACTACGCCTGGTGGAAGGACGCGTTCGACAAGCTGCTGGCCTCCGAAGAGTTCGCCAAGCTGCGTGACCAGCGTGAGCTGTTCCCGTTCGCCATGACCGGCCCGGAACTGGATGCCTATGTGAAGAAACAAGTGGCTGATTACAAGGTGCTGGCCAAAGAGTTCGGCCTGATCCAGTAACCGTCTCTGTTCTCGCGGCGGCGCCGGCACTGTCGGCGCCGCCCAGGAGTTAGTCATGCTCACCATCCAACGTATTTTTGCCGCGGTGCTGCTACTGGCCTGTATCGGCCTGGCACTGATGGCCTGGCCCTATCAAGCGGCCTTTTCCTACGAACCGGTCGGCCCGCGCGCCTTTCCCTTGCTGATGCTCGGGCTGATGGGGCTGGCATTGCTGTACATGCTGTTTCGCCCGACGCCCATCGTGCATAGCGACGAAGACCCGCACCTGGACCGCGAAACCTTGCAGAAAATCGGTATCTGCGTGGTGCTGCTGCTGGTCTTCGCCGGCACCTTCGAACCCTTGGGCTTCATTCTTGCCAGCATCCTGATCGGCGTGCCGATGGCGCGCCTTTACGGCGGTCGCTGGGTGCCCAGCGTGGTGATCATCAGCCTGATGGCCATCGGTCTTTACCTGTTGTTCGACAAGCTGATGGACGTGCCGCTGCCCCTGGGCCTGCTCGACGTCCTGGAGAATTGATATGGATACCCTGAATTATCTCGGCCAGGGTTTTGGCGTTGCACTGACCCCCTACAACCTCGTCACAGCACTGACCGGCACCCTGATCGGCACCGTGGTCGGCCTGCTGCCGGGCCTGGGCCCGATCAACGGCGTGGCGCTGCTGATCCCGATTGCCTTTGCCCTGGGGCTGCCGCCGGAATCGGCGCTGATCCTGCTGGCCGCGGTGTACCTGGGTTGCGAATACGGCGGACGTATCAGCTCGATCCTGCTCAACATCCCGGGTGAAGCTTCCACCGTGATGACCACCCTCGATGGCTATCCAATGGCCCGCCAAGGCCTGGCCGGCGTGGCGTTGTCGCTGTCGGCGTGGAGTTCGTTCATCGGCGCGTTCATCGCCACCTGCGGCATGGTGTTGTTCGCACCGTTGCTGGCCAAATGGGCGATTGCCTTCGGGCCGGCGGAATATTTCGTCCTGATGGTGTTCGCCATTGTCTGCCTCGGCGGCATGGCCGGCGACCGACCGCTCAAGACCTTCATCGCGGCGCTGATCGGCCTGTTCCTGTCCAGTGTCGGGATCGACGCCAACAGCGGCGTGTACCGTTTCACCGGGGACAACATCCACTTGACCGACGGCATCCAGTTCGTCGTGCTGGTGCTGGGCCTGTTCTCCATCAGCGAAATCCTGTTGCTGCTGGAAAAAACCCATCGCGGCCAGGAGGCGGTGAAAGCTACCGGGCGAATGATGTTCAACTTCAAGGAAGCCGCGTCGGTCTTCACTGTGAACCTGCGCTGCGGCGTGCTCGGTTTCATCATGGGCGTGCTGCCGGGTGCTGGTGCGACCCTGGCCAGTGCCGTGGCCTATATGACGGAAAAACGCATTGCCGGCGCCGGTGGCTCGTTCGGCCAGGGCGACAAGCGCGGCCTCGCCGCCCCGGAAACAGCCATCGGTGGCGCGGCCTGCGGTGCGCTGGTGCCAATGCTGACCCTCGGTGTTCCCGGCTCGGGCACCACCGCGGTGATGATCGGCGCGCTGTCGCTGTACAACATCACGCCCGGTCCACTGCTGTTCCAGCAACAGCCGGACATCGTCTGGGGCCTGATCGCGTCGTTGTTCGTCGCCAACATCATGCTGGTGATCCTCAACATCCCGATGATCCGCATCTTCACCCGGATCCTGGCGGTGCCGAACTGGGCGCTGGTTCCGGTCATCGCGATCATCACCGGGATCGGTGTCTATGCGGTGCATGCCACCACGTTCGACCTGTTCCTGATGATCGGTATCGGCATCTTCGGCTATATCCTGCGCAAGCTGGACTTCCCGCTGTCGCCAGTGCTGCTGGGCTTCATCCTCGGTGGCCTGATGGAGCAGAACCTGCGGCGTGCGCTGTCGATTTCCAACGGTGCACTGGAGATCCTCTGGTCGAGCCCGATCACGTTCGGCTGCTGGATCCTGACAGCGATCATGCTGTTCATGCCATTGCTGCGAATCTGGCGCCGCCGCGCCGCTCAACGTCGCGCCCTGGCCAATGTCTGAGGCGACATTCAGACAATGGTGGGGAACACCGCTGGTCGGCCTGGCCGGCGGTTACCTGGCCAGCCTGATCGGCTGGCCTTTGCCCTGGATGGTCGGTTCGTTGCTGGCGATCATCCTGGTGCGCTGTCTTACGCCGTGGCAACTGATGGAAATCCCCGGCGGCCGTAAGTGCGGCCAATGGGTGGTGGGCATCGGTATCGGCCTGCACTTCACTCCTGTGGTGATGGAGCAGGTGCTGAGCCACTTCGGCCTGATCTTCTTCGGCGCGCTGATCACCAGCGTGTCCAGCGTGGTGAGTGTCTGGCTCATGCGTCGCACTGGCGAGGAGCGCGCCACCGCGTTCTTCTCGAGCATGCCGGGCGGTTCCGGCGAAATGGTCAACCTCGGTGCCCGCAACGGCGCGGACCTTAGTCGTGTTGCAGCAGGCCAGAGCCTGCGGGTGCTGGTGGTAGTGCTGTGCGTGCCGGCAGCCTTCAAGTACCTGTTGGGCGAAGGCTCGCCGGTGCAACACGCCACGACGGTGGACTGGCTGTGGCTGGCGATCCTGTTCCCGGCGGGCGCCCTGCTCGCCTGGGTCTGGGAGCGATTGCGCCAACCCAACCCCTGGTTGTTCGGACCCTTGCTGGTAAGTGCGGCGGTGAGCGTCGGTTGGGACCTGCACATCGGCCTGCCCAACGGCGCCAGCCAGGTCGGCCAGTGGTTGATCGGCAGCGGATTGGGTTGTCATTTCAACCGGCAGTTCTTTCGTCGGGCGCCGTCGTTCATGGGGCGTACCCTGATCGGCACGGTGTTGACGATGCTGATCGCCACGCTTGCAGCCCTAGGCTTGAGCACCTTGACCCATCTGGATCTACGTTCACTGACACTCGGTATGATGCCCGGCGGCATCGCGGAAATGAGCCTGACGGCGGAAACATTGCAACTGTCAGTGCCATTGGTGACAGCGTTGCAGGTGATGCGATTGCTGTTTGTGTTGTTTCTGGCGGAGCCGTTGTTCAGGTATTGGATGCGCAAGCCGGGTTCGGACTTATAGACCAAGTTGCCTTCATCGCGAGCAAGCTCACTCCCACAGGGACTTCGGTCGAGCTCCAATTTCGGCTTCACACAATGTGGCGAGGGAGCTTGCTCCCGCTGGCCTGCGAAGCAGGCCTCTGCATTTTTTCAGCCGGACCGCATGATCCGATTTTGCGACTGCTGCGCAGCCGAGCGGGAGCAAGCTCCCTCGCCACGGGTTGTGGGTGGTTTGGGCTCGCGATGAAGCCCTGACTGCCGACCACTTAAAGCGGCGGCAACCGCCAATCAATAGGCGCCTCGCCATGTTGCTCAAGGAACTTGTTGGCCCGACTGAAATGCCCGCACCCCAGAAAACCCCGATAAGCCGACAACGGTGACGGGTGAACCGAGGTCAGCACCAAGTGCTTGGTAGCGTCGATCAGTTTCTGCTTGCTCTGGGCATGGGCGCCCCATAACAGGAAGACCAGGTTCTGCTGGTGTTCGCTGACCACTTCGATGACCCGGTCGGTGAAATGCTGCCAGCCCTTGCCTGCGTGGGCGTTGGCGTTGGCACGCTCCACGGTCATGGTAGTGTTGAGCAGCAACACGCCTTGGTCGGCCCAGCTTTGCAGATAGCCGTGGTTGGGAATATCGATGTTCAGATCGCGCTTCAACTCCTTGTAGATATTGACCAGCGACGGCGGCGCCGGCACACCCGGTTGCACCGAGAAACACAAGCCATGGGCCTGGCCCGGGCCGTGATACGGATCCTGGCCGAGGATCACCACCTTGACCTTGTCCAGCGGTGTGGAATTGAGGGCATTGAAAATCAGCGGTGCCGGTGGATAAATTTCCTTGCCGGCGGCGTACTCCCGACGTAGGAATTCGCGCAACTCCGCCATGTAGGGCTGGTCGAACTCGGCACGCAGTGCCTGCTTCCAGCTCGGTTCGAGTTTGATACGGTCGTCGGCAGTCATGGTTGCATCCGGTAAAAACAATGGGCGCACCCTAGGAAAGCCTACATGGCTTGTCAATTGATCTGACGCAGAACCAGCACTTTCCCACGCAGCGGTCATACTGAGTATTCAAATTTCTGATCGAGGTCACGATGAATCTGCACTTCGAAGAGCTCACCGGCATCGACGGTGCCCGTATCGGCATCGCCACCCTGGACGCCGAAAAATCCTTGAATGCCTTGTCCCTGCCGATGATCAACGCCTTGCGTGATCGTCTCGATGCCTGGGCCCGGGAGCCACAGGTCGTGTGCGTGTTATTGCGCGGCAATGGCGCCAAGGCTTTCTGCGCCGGCGGTGAAGTGCGCAGCCTGGTAGAGGCCTGCCGTGCCCATCCCGGTGAAGTACCGCCGCTGGCTGCACAATTCTTCGCCGCGGAATACCGCTTGGACTTCAACCTGCACACCTATCCAAAACCCCTGCTGTGCTGGGGGCATGGTTATGTACTGGGTGGCGGCATGGGCCTGCTGCAAGGCGCCAGTACCCGCATCGTCACGCCAAGCAGTCGCCTGGCCATGCCGGAAATCAGCATCGGCCTGTACCCGGATGTCGGCGCCAGTTGGTTCTTGTCGCGCCTGCCCGGCAAGCTCGGGCTGTTTCTCGGCCTGACCGGCGCCCACATGAATGCCCGGGACGCCATCGACCTGGACCTGGCCGATCGCTTTTTGCTGGATGAACAACAGGACGACCTGATCGAAGGCCTGCTGCAACTCAACTGGCAGGAACAGACCGCGGTGCAGCTCAACAGCCTGCTCAAGGCCCTGCAACAGGAAGCGGTCGGCCAAATGCCCGAAGCCCAATGGCTACCACGTCGGCAGAAAATCGATGAATGGCTGGATGTCAGCGATGTGCGCTGCGCCTGGAAAGCCCTCAGCCTGCTGGTGGACCACTCGGACCCACTGATCGCCCGCGCCGCCAAGACCATGACCGAAGGTTCGCCCTTGACCGCTTATCTGGTCTGGGAACAGATCGCCCGTGCCCGGCATTTGTCCTTGGCCGGCGTGTTCCGGATGGAATACACCTTGAGCCTCAACTGCTGTCGCCATCCGGAATTCAGCGAAGGCGTGCGCGCGCGGCTGATCGACAAGGACCACAAGCCCCGTTGGCACTGGCCGGACATCAACCATGTGCCCGAGGCGGCGGTCGAGGCGCACTTTCACAAGGCGTGGGAAGGGCGGCATCCGTTGGCGGACTTGTCCAACGAGTAACGAGTCAGCAACTCCCACAAGAGCTATCCCATCGGGTTTATTGCAGGCACAAAAAAGCGGCGCTTCATGCGCCGCTTTCTGTTGCCCTGGGATCAGCGGTGACTGCCCCGTCCATCGTGATCGCCGCGTCCCCGATGATCACGTCCGCCTCGACCGCGTCGGTCGTCATTCCAGCCGCCCCGGTCATGGCCGTCCCAGCCACCCCGATTCGGATAAGACCGGTACGCCGCTCGCGGTGGCGAGTAGTAGCGTGGGCCTTGCTGATAGTAACGCGGTGCCGAGTAATGGCGCGGCGCCGGTTGGTAGTAACGCGGTGCCGAGTAATAGCGCGGCGCCGGTTGGTAATACCGCGGGGCGTAATAGCCACGCGGAGCCGAATAATAACTCCCGCCACTGTAATAGACCGGTGCCGGTGAGGTATAGACCTCGGAACGATAGTAGCTCGAGTCTCCGTCGTAGTAAGGCACGCATGCCGAAAGAGTCAAACCGAGAAACGCAATGAGGAGCAGTCGTCGATACATGGCGGCCTCCTGGACCGCGAATGAGCCGCATCAGCGACGCTGATGGGCGGCAGCCAACTTTGTGTGACTGACGCATATTCAGACAGCAAAATCGGAATCTGGTGCGACCTGGCAACAACTAGAAACATGTCGCTCGTCGCCCTCTTCCGGTGCGCGACGGCACCACAAGCAAGCACAAATCCGCCCTCAATCGTCGTTCCCCAACTCCTGCCCTCTCTATCCCGGGCCTTTGCCCGAATTGGCACGGCTCTCGCTTTAACAAATTCCGTGCAGGAGTCATCACAGGTTCGCGGCACCACAATTTGCAATGGCTGACTAGGGTTCCGGCTCGCCTCTGGCGAGTGACTGGTCCGAGAGTTGGCGACCTCCAGTTGAGGTTACACGGCGGGACAAAAGCCCGGGAGACAAGCCACCGTTCGCGGTGCCGCGTTGCTCCTGTCCGCCCTTGATCAACTGGAGAACCACCATGTTCAAGCTTCGTCTGTCCGCCCTGCTCCTCGCCGCGCTCTCGGCCCTCGTGAGCTTCTCATCCGCCGCCGCCCAAAAAGACCACTTCAGCGTCTGCTGGACCATTTATGCCGGCTGGATGCCTTGGGAATACGCCGGCAGCCAAGGCATCGTCGACAAATGGGCGAAAAAATACGGCATCAAGATCGATGTCGTGCAGCTCAACGATTACGTCGAATCCATCAACCAGTACACCGCCGGTCAGTTCGACGGCTGCACCATGACCAACATGGACGCCCTGACCATTCCCGCCGCCGGTGGCGTGGACAGCACCGCGCTGATCGTCAGCGACTTCTCCAATGGCAACGACGGCATCGTCCTCAAGGGCGAAGGCAAGAAAGTCACCGATCTCAAGGGCATGGACGTCAACCTGGTGGAACTGTCGGTGTCCCATTATCTGCTGGCCCGCGCCCTGGATTCGGTTGGTCTCGCCGAGAAAGACCTGAAAGTCGTCAATACCTCCGACGCCGACATCTCTGCCGCCTTCAACACCGACCAGGTCAAGGCCGTCACCACCTGGAACCCGATGCTCTCGGACATCAAGGCCCAGCCCGGCGTGAGCGAAGTGTTCAATTCCAGCCAGGTCCCTGGCGAGATCATGGACATGATGGTGGTCAACACCCAGACCCTGCAGGACAACCCGGCCTTGGGCAAAGCGTTGACCGGCGCCTGGTTTGAAGTGGTGGCGCTGATGAACGCGAAAAACGCCGCGAGCAAGACCGCGTTGGAGCACATGGCCAAGGCCTCGGGCACCGACCTGGCCGGCTTCCAGGCGCAACTGGACACCACCAAGCTGTTCGCCACACCCAAGGAAGCCCTGGGTTTCGCCACCAGCGAACAACTGCCCGCCACCATGGGCAAAGTCGCCAACTTCTCGTTCCAGCACGGCTTGCTGGGCGAAGGTGCCAAGGACGCCAACGCAGTCGGCATGGCGTTCGCCAATGGCGTAACCCGCGGCGACAAGGCCAACCTCAAGCTGCGCTTTGACCCGACCTACGTACAGCTGGCCGCCGACGCCAAGCTGTAAACCGGAGGACCTGGCATGCGCCTGATCAACCGCTATCCGGATCGCCCCAGCCGTTTATTGCTGGTGATCCTGCCCTTCGCGCTGGTGTTGTTCGCCTACTTCATGGGCTCGGCCGAACGGTTGACGGACAACCCCAACGACAAGCTGCTGCCCAGCGCCGTGCAAATGACCGATGCGGTGAAACGCCTGGCCTTCACCGCCGACGCCCGCAGTGGCGATTACTTGCTCTGGCAAGACACCGCCTCGAGCCTGCGCCGCTTGGCCATCGGCCTGGGCATCAGCGCCCTGGCCGGACTGTGCCTGGGCATTGCCGCCGGCACGTTGCCGCTGTTGGGCGCGCCGTTATCGCCGTTGCTCACCGTGGTGTCGATGGTGCCGCCGCTGGCCATCCTGCCGATCCTGTTCATCGTCTTCGGCCTGGGAGAATTGTCGAAAGTGATGCTGATCGTCATTGGCATCACACCGTGCCTGGCCCGGGACCTGGAACAGCGCGCCCGGGAAATTCCGCCCGAACTGCTGATCAAGGCCCAGACCCTCGGCGCTTCGACCTGGACGCTGATGCTGCGGGTGGTGCTGCCGCAATTGCTGCCGCGCTTGCTGATTTCCCTGCGGCTGATGCTAGGTTCGGCCTGGCTGTTTCTGATCGCCGCCGAAGCCATCGCCTCCACCGATGGGCTGGGCTATCGGATTTTCCTGGTGCGGCGTTACCTGGCGATGGACGTGATCTTGCCGTACGTGGTGTGGATCACCCTACTCGCCTGGCTGATGGACTGGTGCCTCAAGCGCCTGACCCGGCAAGCGTTCCCTTGGTATGAAGGGGCGAAGGCATGAGTTTCATTACGGTGAACAACGTCTGGCAGCAGTACGCCGATCAGGTGGTGCTCGAGCGCTTGAACCTGAGGGTCGCCGAAGGGGAGTTCTGCACCCTGGTGGGCGCGTCGGGTTGTGGCAAGTCGACCTTCCTGCGGTTGCTGCTGGGCCAGGAGCGCGCCAGCCGCGGACAGATTCTCCTCGATGGCGAACCCTTGGCCGGCGAGCCGGATGCCAGCCGGGGCGTGGTGTTCCAGCGTTATTCGGTGTTCCCGCACCTGAGCGTGCTGGACAACGTGACCCTGGGCCTGGAGTTGCCGCGCTCAGCACTTTTGGGGCGGCTGTTCGGCAGCGCCAAGCGCCAGGCCCGCGAAGAAGCCGCACAACTACTGGACAAAGTCGGCCTCGGCCATGCGCTGGATAAATACCCGGCGCAACTGTCCGGGGGTATGCAGCAGCGGCTGGCGATCGCCCAGGCACTGATCATGAAGCCGCGTGTCCTGCTGCTGGACGAGCCCTTCGGCGCCCTCGACCCCGGCATTCGCAAAGACATGCACGCCTTGTTGCTGGAGCTGTGGCGCGAAACCCGGCTGACGGTGTTCATGGTCACCCACGACCTGTCCGAAGGTTTCAGCCTCGGCACACGCCTGTTGGTGTTCGACAAGGTCCGCGTCGATCCCCACGCCCCCGGCGCCTATGGCGCACGCATCACCTACGACATCCCATTGAACAGCGACCGCCGCACCGCCCGTGCCGCCGTCGACGCCCTGCCCGCCGAACTGGCCGGCACGTTGCGTATTGCTTGAACGGAGTTTTTCATGACCGACTCGACCCACTTGTTTACGCCCTTCGCCGAAGAATTGCTGCCCGGTGGCGGCCACCGCTCCTTCGTGCTCAAGCGCGGCCAACTGCTGCGCCTGACCGACCTGCGTGGCGGGGCCAACGTGAGCCTCACGCTACTCAATGCCAACGAGAAAACCGAACGCCTGAACCTGCCCGACAGCCTCAAATGCCAACACACCGCCAAGCTCACCGCCGGCCACTGCCTTTACTCGGACATGGGCCGGGTGCTGGCGGCCATCACCGCCGACACCTGCGGCTGGAGCGACAGCCTGGGCGGCGTGCTCTGCGCCGAGGAAGTCGCGCAAAAATACGGTCAGGGCCGCTACCAGGAACTGCGTAACGGCTTCTTTCGCAACGGTACCGACAACCTGTTGGTGGAACTGGGCAAATGGGGACTGGGCCTGTCCGACCTGCTGATGACCCTCAACCTGTTCAGCCGGGTCGATGTCGATGAGGCCGGAAACTTTCACTTCGTCGAGGGCAATTCCCTGACCGGCGACTACATCGAGTTGTACGCGCCGATGGACACCCTGGTGGTGCTGACCGCGCTGCAACACCCGATGGACCCGAACCCGCAATACGCCCCGCAACCGCTCAAGCTCAGCTGGATGAATGCCGATGCCAGCGTCGCCGAGCACTGCCGCCTTTCGCGCCCGGAAAACCAGCGCGGCTTCATCAACACCGACCGCCTGTTCGCCTGAGGATCGCTGCCATGTCACACGCCATCGCCACCGCACACAAGCAACCCGACACCGCCGTCTACCGTGCCACGATTCCCGCCGGGGAACCCTGGCTGGTGGAGGTCAAGAAGGGCCAGACCCTGCGCATCCTCGACCTGGAAGGCAACCAAGCGGTCGATACGCTGTTCTACAGCCTGGCCAATCCCAAGGAACGCTACGACGTGCAGCGCACCCTGCGTCGACAAAACAGCGTTTATTTGAGCACCGGCAGCGTGCTCTATTCCAACCTCGGCCACCCGATGCTGACCATCGTCGAAGACACGTGCGGGCGCCACGACACCCTCGGCGGCGCCTGCGCCCAGGAAAGCAACACCGTGCGCTACGCCCTGGAAAAACGCTACATGCACAGCTGCCGTGACAACTACCTGCGGGCCTGTGCCCACGACGGTCGCCTGGGCAAGGGCGATATCGGGCCGAACATCAACTTTTTCATGAACGTGCCGGTCACCGCCGATGGCGGCCTGACCTTCGAAGACGGGATCTCGGCGCCAGGCAAATACGTCGACCTGCGGGCCGAGATGGACGTGATCGTGTTGATCTCCAACTGCCCGCAACTGAACAACCCGTGCAACGCCTACAACCCCACGCCTGCGGAGCTTTTGATATGGAACTGAAACTCACCCGCCTGCGGCGCTGGCTGTTCGCGTTGTGCCAGAGCCGGTCGGGGCAGTGCATCAAATAACGCCCTGATCCCTTGTGGGAGCGAGCAAGCTCGCTCCCACAAGGGGCGCAGTGATGTTTGGAAATTTCGCCACCTGGGACGACCCCGGCGGCCATCGAAAACTGCGGGACGGCCCGCATCCCAATTCAGGCAGACCTGCATGCCTGAGGGGTAATGCCATGTTCGAAAAAATCCTGATTGCCAACCGTGGCGCCATCGCCTGCCGCATCTTGCGGACCCTGCGCGAACTGAAGGTCCAAGGTGTCGCGGTGTATTCCCAAGCCGACGCCGCCAGCTTGCATATCCTCCAGGCCGACGAAGCCCACTGCCTGGGCGAAGGCGCGGCGGCCGGTACTTACCTGGCGGTGGACAAGCTTTTGGCGATTGCCAAAGGCAGTGGCGCGACCGCGATCCATCCCGGCTACGGCTTTCTCTCGGAAAACGCAGCCTTCGCCGAAGCCTGCGAAGCGGCCGGTATTGCCTTCATCGGTCCGACGCCAGAGCAACTGCGTGTGTTTGGCCTCAAGCACACCGCCCGCGATCTAGCTCGGCAACACGGCGTGCCGCTGCTCGAAGGCACCGAACTGCTCGACAGCCTCGACGCCGCACTGTTGGCCGCAACCCGGATCGGTTATCCAGTGATGCTCAAAAGCACCGCCGGCGGCGGCGGAATCGGCATGCGCGTGTGTCGCAGCGCCGCTGAGCTGAGCGAATCCTTCGAAGCTGTGAAGCGCCTGGGCCAGAACAACTTCAGCGATGCCGGAGTGTTCATCGAGAAGTACATCGAACGCGCACGGCATCTGGAGGTACAGGTGTTCGGCGACGGCCAGGGCCAGGTGATCGCCCTGGGCGTGCGCGACTGCTCGGTGCAACGGCGCAACCAGAAAGTCCTCGAGGAAACCCCGGCGCCGAACCTGCCCGAGGGCATGGCCGACGAACTCTGCGCAGCGGCGATCCAACTGGCCCAGGCCGTGAACTACCGCAGCGCCGGCACTGTGGAGTTCGTGTTCGACAGCGACGCGGGGCGCTTCTATTTCCTGGAAGTGAACACCCGCCTGCAAGTGGAGCATGGCGTCACCGAGCAGGTCTGGGGCGTGGACCTGGTGCGCTGGATGGTGCAATTGGCGGCCGGTGATTTACCGCCACTGAACGAGCTGGGCCAAGGTTTGAAAGCCGAGGGCCACGCGATACAGGCGCGCCTGTATGCCGAGGACCCAGGCCGGGATTTCCAGCCAAGCCCAGGGCTGCTGACCGCCGTGAAATTTCCCCAGGCCGACGGCAAAGCACTGCGCATCGACACCTGGGTCGAGGCCGGTTGCCAGATCCCGCCCTACTTCGACCCGATGATCGCCAAGGTCATTCGCTGGGCGCCGACCCGCGAGCAAGCGCGCCTGGGCCTTTATCAAGCACTGGATGAAAGCCTGCTGTACGGCGTCGAGACCAACCGCCAATACCTGCAACAAATTCTCCTCGACACACCGTTTGCCAGCGGCCAGCCCTGGACCCGCTGCCTGGAGGCGTTGGTCTATCGAGCCAACACCGTCGAAGTGCTCAGCCCAGGCACCCAGACCAGCGTCCAGGACTATCCCGGCCGCCTCGGTTATTGGGCCGTGGGTGTACCGCCGTCAGGGCCGATGGACAGCCGTTCGTTGCGCCTGGGCAATCGCCTCTTGGGCAACGAAGAAGGTGCGGCGGCATTGGAAATCACCATGAACGGGCCGCTGCTGCGTTTTAACTGCGCCGCCCGAGTGACGGTGACCGGTGCGGTGATTGCCCTCACGCTCGACGGTGAAGCGGTGCCGATGAATACACCGTTGTCGATTGCTGCCGGCGCCACCCTCGCGATCGGCAATATCTCTGGCGCCGGGGCACGCAGTTACCTGTGCCTGCAAGGCGGCGTGCAAGTGCCGGATTACCTGGGCAGTAAAAGCACCTTCACCCTCGGCCAGTTTGGCGGCCACGGCGGACGAGCGTTGTGTACCGGCGACGTGTTGCACCTGACACCGCTGGATGAGCACACGACACTGCCGCCAACCAGCGCACCGATCCTGGAACTGCCGAGCGTGCGCCAGATCCGCGTGATCTACGGCCCCCACGGCGCGCCCGAATATTTCACCGAGCGCTACATCCAGACCTTCTTCGACACGGCCTGGGAAGTGCACTTCAACTCCAGCCGCACCGGCGTGCGCCTGATCGGGCCGAAACCCGAGTGGGTCCGCGCCGACGGCGGCGAGGCCGGGCTGCACCCTTCCAATATCCATGACAACCCCTACGCCATCGGCGCCGTGGACTTCACCGGCGACATGCCCGTCATCCTCGGCCCCGACGGCCCGAGCCTGGGCGGTTTCGTCTGCCCGGTGACGGTGATCGAAGCGGACCTCTGGCAGTTGGGGCAACTCAAGGCAGGGGACAAGGTGCGATTCGTGCCGGTGGATATATCGACCGCCCGCTCACTGGCGACACACATCCCTTGTGGCGAGGGAGCTTGCTCCCGCTCGAATGCGCAGCACTCGCCAGACAATGGTCCTACCGATAAAGAGTTGGGGCCGCTTCGCGACCCAGCGCGAGCAAGCTCGCTCGCCACAGGTTCTGGGTGCACACAGAAATGGGGGTCGCCTGTGGTATTGGATATCGGCCAGGACGATACCCGCCTGGTGGCAAGGCTATCTGGCGACACCCACCTGCTGCTGGAAATCGGCGCCCCCGAACTGGACCTGGTGCTGCGCTTTCGCGCCCACGCCTTGATGCAAGCGTTGGAACACAAACACCTGCCCGGCGTGATCGACCTGACGCCGGGCATTCGCTCGCTGCAAGTGCACTACCAACCCGAGCAATTACCCCTGGCCGATCTACTGTCCATCGTCGCCGGGGAATGGGACGCCGTGTGCGCCGCGCAAGACCTGCAAGTGCCGTCGCGCATCGTCCATCTGCCATTGTCCTGGGACGATCCGGCTTGCCAACTCGCCATCGAAAAATACATGACCACGGTGCGCAAGGACGCGCCCTGGTGCCCGAGCAACCTGGAGTTCATCCGGCGCATCAACGACCTGCCCAACCTCGATGAGGTGCAACGCACCGTGTTCGATGCCAGCTACCTGGTGATGGGTCTGGGGGACGTCTACCTCGGCGCGCCGGTCGCCACGCCGCTCGACCCGCGCCATCGCCTGGTAACCACCAAATACAACCCGGCCCGCACCTGGACCGCGGAAAACTCGGTAGGCATTGGCGGCGCCTATATGTGCGTGTACGGCATGGAAGGCCCGGGCGGCTATCAGTTCGTCGGGCGCACGTTGCAGATGTGGAATCGTTATCGGGACGTCGCCGCCTTCGACGGCAAGCCGTGGCTGCTGCGGTTTTTCGACCAGATCCGCTTCTACCCGGTCAGCGCCGATGAACTGCTGCGCATCCGTCGGGACTTCCCCCTGGGCCGCTTCGACCTGGCGATCGAGCACAGTCAGCTCAATCTCGCTGAATACCAGCGTTTCCTGGCGCAGGAGGCTGACAGCATCGCTGCGTTCCGTCACCAGCAACAACGCGCCTTCGAGGCCGAGCGCGAGCGTTGGATCGCCAGTGGCCAGGCGCACTTCGACAGTGAAGAGCCGGCCATCGCCCCGAGCGAGGATTCGCCGCTGACTGACGGTCAACTGAGTGTCGACAGCCACATCGCCGGTAACCTCTGGCAGGTCCAGGTGGAGGTTGGCGCTCGGGTCGCCGCTGGCGATGTGCTGGTCATCCTGGAGTCGATGAAGATGGAAATCCCGGTGCTGGCACCCGTGGCCGGCGTGGTACGCGAGGTGCGCGTGCAGCCCGGTTCGGCGGTGCGCGCCGGACAGCGCGTCGTGGTGCTGGAACGTGACTGAACTCAATCAAAGGATTAACCCCATGAACTTCTCTCTTCGCTTGGACGACCTGCGCAATGCCTACCGCAGCGGCGAACTGACGCCTCGGACATTGCTGTTGGAGCTGCGGGAAAAAGCCGCGGCGCTGAACCCGGACTATCACCTGTTCATCCACCTGCTGACGGCCGAGGAACTGGAACCCTACCTGGCCGCGCTGGAAGGCCGCGACCTGGAGAGCCTGCCGCTGTACGGCGTACCTTTTGCCATCAAGGACAACATCGACCTAGCCGGCATTCCCACCACTGCCGCCTGCCCTTCGTTTGCCTACGTACCGCCACGTTCGGCCACCATCGTCGAACAGTTGCTGGCACTGGGCGCGATCCCCCTGGGCAAGACCAACCTCGACCAATTCGCCACCGGGCTCAATGGCACTCGCTCGCCCTACGGCGCCTGCCGCAACAGCGTGCTGCCCGACTACCCGGCAGGCGGTTCGAGCGCCGGCTCATCGCTGGCCGTGGCCCTGGGCGTGGCGAGCTTTGCCTTGGGCACCGACACCGCCGGCTCCGGTCGGGTGCCCGCAGCGTTGAACAACCTGGTGGGATTGAAAGCCACCCTGGGGCTGATCTCCACGGCGGGCGTGGTCCCGGCCTGTCGCACGCTGGACTGCGTCACGACCTTCACGGCGACGGCCAAGGAAGCCAGCCAGCTGTTGGCGCTGACGGCCCATCCAGACCCTAGTGACGACTACAGCCGCCACAACCCGCAGTGGAACGACGGCTCTGCGTTCGGCGTGCCCCGGCGCTTTCGCTTCGGTGTGCCGCGCCAGCAAGACTTGGAGTTTTTCGGCTGTCCTGAAGGTCCGCAACTGTTTCTGGATGCCATCGAGCGACTCGAACGCCTGGGCGGCGAAGCCGTGGAACTGGACCTGTCGCCGTTCCTGGAAGCCGCACGGCTGCTTTATGAAGGCCCGTGGGTGGCCGAACGCTACAGCGTTGCCGGCCCATTGATGGAGCGCGAGCCCGACGCCGTACTGCCCGTCATCCGTGCCGTATTGGCGAAAGCGCCTACGGTGGATGGTGTACAAACCTTCCGTGCCCGCTACCGTTTGCAAACGCTCAAAGCCCAATGCGACCGGGCCATGGAGGCGCTTGATTGCGTACTCACACCGACCATCGGCCGACCGGTGACCCTCGCCGAACTGACCGCCGAACCGGTGCAGCGCAACTCGGAGCTGGGGTACTACACCAATTTCATGAACCTGCTGGACTACGCCGCCGTCGCCGTGCCCAGCGCATTCATGGCCAACGGCTTGCCTTGGGGCGTGACGCTGTTCGGTCGAGCGTTCACCGATCAATACCTCTTGAGCGTGGCCGATGCCTTGCAGCGTCAACAGGACACGGCTTTGCCAGCGCCCGCCAACCCGGCGCGCCACGACCGGGCGCGGCTGGTGGTGTGTGGTGCACACCTGGACGGGTTGGCGCTGAACTGGCAACTCAAGCAACGCGGCGCGCGACTGATCGAGGCCACCCAAAGCTCGCCGGACTACCGTCTCCATGCCTTGGCCGGCGGCCCGCCCCTGCGCCCCGGCATGCTTCGGGTCAGCGAGGGCGGCGTGGCGATCGAGGTGGAAGTCTGGGAGCTGCCGAGCAGCGAACTGGGTTCGTTCCTGACCGGCATCCCCGCACCGTTGGGGCTGGGCAAGGTGCAACTGGCCGATGGGCGCTGGGAAAGCGGATTCATTTGCGAGGCCTATGGTTTGGAGGGCGCGCAGGACATCAGCCATCTGGGGGGATGGCGGGCTTATCTAACTACCCTTGAGTAAACAGTGCCCTGTGGCGAGGGGATTTATCCCCGCTGGGCTGCGAAGCGGCCCCAATGCACTCTGTCTGATACACCGCGCTGTCAGGTATTGGGGCTGCTGCGCAGCCCAACGGGGATAAATCCCCTCGCCACAATCTTGCAAACCTGCAAATTCGACTGTCTTTTCCCACAAGGCCACTAAACTGACGTCATTGGGTCTGCGCCAAGGGAATCGCCATGTCGCTCCGTTCGCCGTTGTATTCCCAGCGCAAGCCGCTCCTGGCCGTGGTGGCGCTGCTGGGTACCGGATTCCTGATCATTGCCTTGCTGGGCTATTACGCAGCCCATGCCTCGGTACGCGATAACATCCTCAAGACACTGTATCTGAACCTGTTGATCGGCATACTCGTGACGCTGGCTGTCCTGGCAATCCTTTATCGGTTGATCAACAGCTACCAACAACGCATCGACGCCCAGGCCACCCTCGACAGCCTGACCGAACTGCCGAACCGCCGTGGCTTCGATCTGCTGGCCGTGCAAGCCCTCCATGAAGCCCAGCGCGAACCCAAACCCTTGACTGCGCTGCTGATGGAACTGGACGATTTCAAGCGGTTGGACACCACCCATGGTCATGTCGCCACCGATCAACTGCTGGCCGGGTTCGCCCGCGACCTGACACAAAACCTGCGGCATTCGGACATCGTGTGTCGCTGGAGCACTGAAGCCTTTGTCGTCCTGCTCAAGGACATCGATGGACAGACCGGTCTGAAAATCGCCGAGAAAATTCGTCAACGCATCGAAACACAACGCTACTTCTGCAGTGGCAAACAGCTGTTGGTGACCGTCAGCATCGGCCTCACCACCCTGCAAGACGAAGATGTCTTGCACACGCTGCTGTTGCGGACCGATCATGCGCTGCAACGCGCCCGGCAGACCGGGTGCAACCGAATCTGCGTGGAAATGCCTCATTCCAGTTATGAATAAACCCGATCTTTGCCCGGCCTGCGGCGGCGTCAACGACTGCACCCTGGCCAATCCGATAACCGTCGACCGGGCCTGCTGGTGTTATGGCGTGAGTATCGATCCGTCCGTGCTGGAGGCCTTACCGGCCGAACTGCGCGATCAATCCTGCCTGTGCCCGCGCTGCGCCCAGGTCCAAGACCAGTTGCAAGCCAAGCCCCGGCCGATCGCGTAAAATGCGCGCCCTCCGTTCTCCTGCCCGAATTGCCCATGCGTGTTGACCGCTTCCTCAGTAATCTGCCGCGCTTCAATCGCCAACAGGTTCGACTGTTGCTGGTGGAGCGTCGGGTGCGGATCGATGGGCAGATCGTCAGCGATCCCCATGCGCAAGTGCGGGAGTTCAGCCGTGTCGAGGTCGGCGACGACGTGCTGCAAGCGGGCCGACCGGCGCGCTACTTCATGCTGCACAAACCACCCGGCTGCGTGAGCGCCACTCGCGATCCGCAACACCCCACCGTCCTCGACTGGTTGGACGAGCCAGACAAGGACGACCTGCACATCGCCGGACGCCTGGACTTCAACACCACCGGCCTGATGCTGATCACCAACGATGGCAGCTGGTCGCGGCGCCTGACCCAGCCGCAGACCAAATTGCCCAAGGTCTACTACGTCGAAACCGAGCAAACCATCACCGCCGAATACGCCACCACCTTCGCCCACGGCTTGTACTTCGCCTTCGAAGACCTCACCACTCAGCCCGCTGAGCTGACGTTGCTGGGGCCGAAATCAGCGCGACTGAGCATCGTCGAAGGGCGCTATCACCAGGTCAAGCGCATGTTCGGCCACTTCGATAACAAGGTGCTGCGCCTGCACCGTGAACGCATGGGGCCACTGCTGCTGGACGCCAACCTCGAGCCCGGTCACTACCGCGCCTTGACACCTGAAGAGATCCGTCTGATTTGAGTCGATGACCGTCGGGCAGAAGTGTCGAACAATTTTCCGATAGGTACTTGCGCAACGGTCGCCCCCCTGCTTGAATCAAACCGTCGGCCGAAATGTGACCGATGAGTCACAACATACTTCCAAGAAACTTTTTGCCGGCTGGAACCCTCAGGTTCCGCCTTGTCCCGCCGGCGAACTGCCCGCCTATAACAACACCCGTCGACCTTTTTTGGATCGACATGGGCCTTATCTTCCAGGCGTATGCCTACCTGTCACATTGCCCGTGCAATCTCATTGCGCGCATACCCGCTTGCCAGGAGTCTTATGACATGAGGCCAGAAATCGCTGTGCTGGATATACAGGGTCAGTATCGGGTTTACACGGAGTTCTATCGCGCAGACGCCGCACAAAAGACCATCATCCTGGTCAACGGCTCAATGGCCACCACCGCGTCGTTTGCACAGACCGCCAAAAACCTCTACCCGCAATTCAATGTTGTGCTGTACGACCAACCCTACGCGGGCAAGTCCAAAGCCCACAACAGGCATGAGACCATGCTGACGAAAGAGGTCGAAGGCCAGATCCTCCTGGAACTGATCGACCACTTCGCCGCCGAGCACGTGCTGTCGTTTTCCTGGGGCGGCGCCGCCACGCTGACCGCCCTGGCCCAGCGCCCACGGCGCATCGAAAAAGCCGTGATCAGCTCGTTCTCACCGGTACTCAATGCGCCGATGCGTGACTACCTGGAGCGCGGCGTGGATTACCTGAGCAGCCTGGACGGCGACCGTGTCGGACACTTGGTCAACAGCACCATCGGCAAACACTTGCCGCCGTTGTTCAAGCGTTTCAACTATCGCCACGTCAGCAGCCTGGCCGAGCACGAATACGGGCAGATGCACTTCCACATCAGCGATGTGCTTCACAGCGACCAGTTGTGCTACGTCAACGCGGCGAAAAAAATCAACGTGCCGGTGCTGTTCCTGAACGGCGAATGGGACGAATACACCGCGGCCGACGACGCCAGGCTTTTTGCCGATCATGTGCAGTACAGCAGCTTCAGCACACTGCAAGCCACCGGGCACTTCCTGGACATGGAACACAAGGCCGCCTGCCGCGACAGCCGCAACGCCCTGTTGGACTTCCTGAAACCGGCCCACCACGAAAGTCGACCACGCTACAACTACGTGCAGGACTACCATGCACTGGCTATCTGAAACCGAGTCCTCGCGAGCAAGCCCCGCCCTACGCTTCTGGCAACGGGGCTTGCCCGCGAACGACCGCTCTGGTTTGAGGCTTGCGTAGACGGGTGACCTCACCGTACGTAAAGAAAAACTTCAAATCCTCGGCCACATCTGGTACAAAGTCAGCCGCTCTGAGCGGGTGTCGTATAATGGCATTACTCCAGCTTCCCAAGCTGATAACGAGGGTTCGATTCCCTTCACCCGCTCCAATCGAATTCTGGTCCTGCGCTGTGTGTTTTTTGGCGAAGGATAAAAAAACCGGCTCTTGGTGGCCGGTTTTTTTTGGTCTGGAATTTTGTGGGATTTGCGCCCTGAGGTTCACACCGAGTACCTATGAAGGAGAGCAAGGATGCACCTGATTGACTCATATCTGCCTACGTATCAGTTCAGTGAATTGCATACCGTGGACATCCCCGTAGACCCTTCCCGTGCCATGGCGGCAATCCTCGACCACCGCCCCGAAGACGACCGTTTCTTTCGGTATGCAATCAAGCTTCGCGAACTCCCCATGCGCCTGCTGGGTCGATCTCCGCATCCAGGCGCTGATCAACGCGCTTCATTCGGCATTGATAATTTCACATTGCTTCAGCGCAACGGCGACGTAGAGGTCGCTTACGGACTCGCCGGCAAGCTGTGGAAAGCTGACTACGGCCAAGTCGTTGTCGCGGATGCCGAAGCGTTCGAGCTATTCAATGAGCCGGGGAATGTGAAGCTGGTCATCAGTTTCAGCTGCCAGTTGCTGCGATCGGGGCTGACGAGGGTCACCACGCAGACACGGGTGCATTGCCTCGACGCGGATGCGTTGCGAAGTTTTACGTCGTATTGGTATTTGATTCGCCCGGTCAGCGGGCTTATCCGTCGGCGCATGCTGAAGGCTATTGCGAGGCGTTGCGCAGCAGGCGCTTTGAAGAGCAGTACGCCAAGAGCATGAATGAGCGCTCATGGCGAAAATTTCACCGCGCCCTCACCAAGAGGGGAACTGGTAGGCGGTAAGGGTGCTGACCAAACCGGACTGGGCTGTGCCGAAAAGTGGACAGAAAATCAAACATGCCTTGCGACAAAAGCGACGACGGCAAACAGGGTCAGGGCGAACGCGGCACCGATGCTGAACGGCAAAAACGTAACGCGGAATGTGGCCGGGGCCGGGCGTCTCATCTCTTCAGCTAACGCCTCTACCTCTTGATGCAATTGCTCGATGCTTGCTTGGTAACTACGAGGTGTAGGCATGTTTCTTTCTCCTCCGAGGTCGCGGGTCGTGCTGAGTCTGAACCATTTCGAGCAATGTGAGCCGTATGCTTGCAAAGCTCAAGTACCAGTAATGTAGGGTGGGTATTGGCGCATTGTGGCGAACCAGCGTTCAAATTTTAATCCCAAAACCCGCAACGGCGACAAGGGCAGTCGCAACCCCTGCCCCTACTGCGTATGGATACCAGAAGGCCTCGTGCTTCAGCTTCGTTTCCTCGGCCGTAAGTTTGCGAGTCTCAGCCAACAGCTTTCGGGTTTCGATCAATAGTTTATCGAGTTCTAAATTATCGCGGTCGTTCTGAAGCATTGATCATCCTTCCAAGGTTTGAGCCGCCGCATTAAGCGTCGTTTTCTGCGAAGCCGGAAAAATCTGTCGGACATCAATGGCTCGTTGCCAACCGTGTAGTCCGTCTGCGGAGCACTATTTCCTATCTGCGCAGTTGTGGATAGCGGGCGGCTCTCGCTTAATTTGTAGGCCGAATCCGAGAATTGCGTAGGGGGTGCGCATACTTTACTTTTCGGCGAGTTTCGCCTTGTTGCGCTTGTCCTTCGAGCCACTCTCCAGACGTCGCTGCAAATCAGCGATCGGGGCTTGGAAACCCGCGAGTCAAGCAACCGCGCTTCACGGGAGCTAGACAATGCGTACCTCGCAGCAAATCAAATCACTTTCAAACCAGCCAAAGCTCAGGCCCCGAACCTACTGTTTCTCGATCGACAGAGGCAGGCCATGAACGAAAACACTGAACTAAAAACCATCGACTACACCCCCTTCAACTATTCCGCTGATCGAGCGCTGTTCCGGGTCAACGGCGGATTCCCCATCCAAGAGGCACTGGAACGGGCGTCGGATCTTTGCTTTTTGTATCTTGGCCGCCCACTTGTGTCGTTCATTGCTCAGTCCCCGGCAGATGCCCCAACGGCAGCGCCCCCGGCGTCTTCACCGTATGAATCGCAAAATTGCTCCGGATATCACTCACACCCGGCAGTTTCAGCAGCCGCCCAGTGAGGAATCGGTCGTAGGCCCGCAGGTCTGGCACCACCACTTGCAATAGAAAATCCGATTCGCCTGATACCAGAAACGCCGAGATCACTTCCGGCAACGCCGTAACGGCCTGGCGAAACGCTTCGGCTTGTTCGTCGTTATGCCGTTCAACCTTGACCCCGACAAAAATCGTCAGCCCAAGGCCCACTTCGTCGCGATCCAGAATGGCTTGATAACCACGAATCACACCGGCGTCTTCGAGCATCCGCACGCGGCGCAGGCAGGGTGACGGGGACAAGCCAATTTCTTCGGCCAGTTGCACATTGCTCAGGCGACCATCGCGTTGCAGCGCGGCGAGGATTTTGCGGTCGAAGGCATCCAGTTTCATGAATTGGCATTTCCCGATTGAATAACACGAGCACATGGCAGGTTATGCCAATTTCCTGAGCTTTAGAAGCTGACTTCGCAACCACCTGCCCTGCCCTTCGGCCCTAGACTGGCACGACCGAATCGTCGATGAAGGGGGATGTGGCATGGCAGAGCTCTGGTTGTTCCTGATGGCCTTGATGGTGGTGTATGTGCTGCCTGGGCCGGACATGATCCTGCTGCTGCAAACCGGTGCCCGCCAGGGCAAGGGCGCGGCGCTGGCGACGGCGGTGGGCCTGGGCGTTGCCCGGGGATGTCATGTCGCGCTGGCTGCATTGGGGCTTTCGGCATTGTTCAAGACCGCGCCCTGGACCTTTGATGCGGTGCGCCTGGCCGGGGCGGCCTATTTGTTATGGATCGGTTTTCAATGCCTGCGGACCACGTTGTTGCCGAGTTTTGAAGGAGCCGGTGTCGAGGCCGGAAAACGGCGTTGGTACCAGGCGATTCGGCGCGGTCTGCTGACCAATCTGCTCAACCCCAAGGCATTGTTGTTTTGCTCGGTGTTATTGCCGCAGTTCATCGATCCGCAGGGCGGGCCGGTGCTGGGACAGTTTGCGACCCTGGGCGTGGTGTTGGTCAGCGTGGGTTTGTTGTTCGATAGCGCCTACGCGCTGGTAGGTGTCGCGCTTGGGCGCTGGCTTCAACGCTCGCCTTCGGCCCAGCGTGTTCAGCAATGGTTGTTTGGGAGTCTTTTGATTGGGTTTGCGGTGCGGCTGACGTTTGTGCAGCAGGCCTAGTGCCTGGATAAGCTGGTCGGACGGACACCTGGAGCGAGGCGAACTGGGCTGAAACCGGGGGCTGCTACGTAGCCCAGCGGGAGCAAGCTCCCTCGCCACGTGGCATTATTCGGCGGTAACAAATACCGAATCATTCTGGCGATCGACTATCAGCGCCAGCTCGGTTTTGTCCGGTTCGTCGGAACCCATGCTCAGTACGACCAAATCAATGCGGAGACCGTATGATGAACATCAAACCCATTCGCAACCAAGATGATCTGAATGCAGCCTTTGCGCGCATCGAGCAACTCTGGGGGGCTGACGTCGGTTCGGCTGAAGGCGATGAGCTGGAAATCCTTGCCTTGCTGATCGAAAAATATGAGGACGAGCACTACCCAATGCCGCCTTCCGATCCAATTGAGGCCATCAAATTCCGGATGGATCAGCAAGGCTTGACCGCGCGCGACTTGGAACCGTTCCTCGGTTCGAGCGGGCGTGTATCTGAAGTGCTGAACCGCAAACGCAAACTGAGTCTGGCGATGATTAAACGCCTTCACGATGGATTGCGAATCCCTTATGAGAGCCTTTTGGCGGACGTTGCCTAACACGTGACGGCATCGACCAACCCCACCAACATCTCAAATAGAATCGGTCCATCGTGACCGGTTTTTGAGGTCCTCGTTTTAGTCACTACCACCCTCATCACATCCCGAAATAACTCACTCCCTCTCCCCCGCAGTCCTTACCAGGCGCGGCTTCTACACTTCGGAACAACCCACTCACCCACCCACCAGTGTCGCTCCTGGTGGTTATAGTGTTGATCATTAAAATTCAGTAGGTATAGTACCCACCAAGCACACCACACGGAGGTGTTGTGAATAGCCGATTCTTGATAAGCCAAATCATTGCAGACGGTTGGTATCTGGTGCGGGTTCGGGGCAGTCATCATCACTTCAAGCACCCGACCAAACCGGGATTGGTCACGGTTCCTCATCCGAAGAAGGACCTGCTCAAGAAAACGGCCATCAGTATTTTGCAACAGGCGCTGCTTCAGCCGGCCCATTGCGCGACGTTCCCGGAGGACGATGAATATGCTTTACCCGATTGCGATTTTCATGGGCGATGACAAGCACGCCTGGGGGGTTGAAGTGCCGGATATCCCAGGGTGTTTTTCCGCAGGCGACGACCTCGACGAGGCCATGGCAATGGCGCGTGAGGCCATTGAGGGACATTTTGAAATTCTGGCTGAAGACGGCTCGCCGATTCCGCCGGCCAACACCGTTACCTTGCACGCCGCCAATCCGAAATATGCCGGCTGCACCTGGGCACTGGTGGACATTGATGTGACCAAGTACCTGGGCAAGGCGCAGAAGCTCAACATCACGTTGCCAGGCTATCTGCTGAATCGCATTGATGAATACGTGCTGCACCATCCTGAAGAGAAGAGCCGCTCCGGCTTCCTGGCTTCGGCAGCGCTGAAGGTGTTGCAACAAGGCCGGTGAGAAGCCACCACCACCTGTGGGAGCGAGCTTGCTCGCGATAGCGCCCTGTCAGCCAACATGGAAGCTGCTGATCTGACGCCATCGCGAGCAAGCTCGCTCCCACAGGACTCAGCCAGACGGCTATTTTTTCTCCGCCCCGGACTCCTGCATCTGCACCGAAGACTTGGTGCCGTCGGTGTTGTCCTTGGTCTCGTTATCCGAGTTGTCGAAACAGCCTTGCAGGGCGAACAAGCAGCAGGCAAGGCAAAAAGTGCGGGCGATATTCATGTTGTACTCCGATGCCGAGGGCTTTGAGCAGTGACCTGCGAGAGCGGCAATGGTTGCGACTGTCGTCGTGCCGGACGATGAACGTCGACGGATGCTGGCGACTGAAATGTAAGTAGAATTTTCACCGCCTCGTTGCTGTCACACCAGACAGGTGCATCCAATAAGGAAACACGGCAATGGCGTTCGCAAAAATCGCTCAAAAACTGGCCCTCTGGGCGGGGAGCCCCAAGACATTCCTGGGGGCCATCGTGTTGTTGGCACTGTGGGCAGCCAGCGGACCTTTCTTCGGTTTCAACGACACCTGGCAATTGATCATCAACACCTCGACCACCATCATCACCTTCCTCATGGTGTTCCTGATCCAGAATACGCAGAACCGCGATACGGACATCCTGCATCTCAAGGTCGACGAATTATTGCGGGCGACCAAGGATGCACAGAACGCAATGCTCGGCCTCGAGTCGCTGGACCTCAAGCAACTGGAAGCGCTGAGAAAGCACTACCAGGACATGGGCAAAGACGAGGCCAAGAGCCTTGACGGCTTGGAACAAAAAAACAAAATCGACCTGAACCAGTGCTGATGCCTGTGCACGCGTGCTGTCAGGCCTTTTTTCGGCGGGCAAAATCAACCGGGACGCTTGCGCCCCGGTCCTGAATGTCAAAGCAGATCCAGCAGATCAACGGCTGGCCTGCAGCGCCCTGGCCATTTCGAGATGGGTCTGCAACTTGGGCAGGGTTTCGTCGGCAAACGCCTTGATCTCCGGCACTTCGGTGGTCTGGGCCTGCTGCTGGATCTGCGCGATGGCCTCCTCGGTGGCCTTGACCTGGGTGGCGGCATACGCAGCCTCGAACGACTCGCCTTCCTTGACCTGCGGCATCAGGGCCTTGGCCTTGTCAGCCACCTCCTCCCGGGGGGCGACAGGCAAGTCGAGCTTCTTGGCGATCTTCGCCAAGTGTTGATTGGCCGTGGTGCGGTCGTTGATCACCATGATGGTGTAGTCCTTGACCTCCCTGGATTCGGCTTTTCCGTGGGCCATGCGACTTGTCTCGATGTCGGCCATGCCTTTGGCGGAAGCATCGTTGATGAATTCGGCAGGCGATTGGGCCCAGGCACTGTTGGCGCCCAGGCCCATCAACACGACAACACTGGTGGTGCGAAAAAAACTGGCCATACGGCTCATGATCGCGCCCTCCTCTGATGAAAGTTCTGGCGGTTTATCCACCGTTGAATCAGAACCAACCATGAATACAGCGAAACGTGCGACCCGGCTTTCGACGGTTTCTATCGACGCTCGTGATGGTGGTTCTCCCACTTCTGCGACCCGCTTCGGACACCTTCGTTCGATCATGAGCAATGTTTGCCAGATAAATACCGCTTGAACCGGGCATGGTCCGGCCCCCCCTATTCGTGGATGCAGGGCGCGCAGCCCCCTTCTTATATTCGAATTGGATACGGGTTGAAGGTTTGAGAAAGGTGCTCGTGCCACGACGAACGGTGGCGCGCTTTCAGATGCCGAACGCCCTGTGATTCTGGCGTTTGGCGGCATACATCGCCTCGTCGGCGTGGCGGAACAGGGCAACATCTTCAGTGCCATGGTCAGGGAAACAGGCCACGCCGATGCTCGGTTCGATGCTTAGGCAGTGCCCGTCCAGGCGCAGTGGCTGGGCCAATGCATGGCGGATTTTTTCCTGCACGCGTTGGGCATCCGCCAAGGCCTGGATGCTGTGCAGCAGCACCACGAACTCGTCCCCACCAATACGTGCCACGGTGTCGGTGTCGCGGATACAGCCCTTGAGACGATTGGCCACCGCTTGTAACAGCATGTCGCCAACCCCGTGGCCATAGGTGTCGTTGATCTGCTTGAAACGGTCCAGGTCGATGTACAGCAAGGCCATGCGCCCGGACGCCGCGCGAGCGGTCGCCAATGCACACTTGAACCGTTCACGGAGTAATTCGCGGTTGGGCACCTGGGTCAATTGATCGTACTGAGCCATGTGCTGCAATCGGGCGTGCAACTGCTTGCGCTCGATGGCGACGGTGATCTGTGCGCAGACGTATTGCAGCAGTTCCTTGTCCTGCTCGGTGTAGCGCACGTTGTCCGGCGCACTCTTGACGATCAGCGCGCCAATCGTACCGCTCTGCGAATTTAGCGGCACGCCCAGCCAACACGGCGCGTCCGGCCGCGCTACAAGGTCATCGAACCCCGGCGGCAAGTCGTTACAACCAGGCGTCAGCAGGATCGGCTGGCCGCTGCGAATCACCTCGGCGCACAAACGCCCAGTGACCGTGCCTGGCAACTCGGGCTGCCCTTCCCGATCATCGACGTGATAGGGGAAGTTCAGCTGCGAACATTGTTCGTCATACAGCGCCACCGAGAAATTCAGCGCCGGCAGCCACTCGCCAATAATCAGGTGGATGCGCTTGAACAGCGCCAACAGGTCTGCCGCGGCATGGGCCGCCTCGGAAATCGCATACAACGCCGCCTGTCGGGACTCGGCCTGCTTGCGTTCGGTGATGTCTCGGGCCACGGCAATGCGCAGTTGGTCCGCCGGCGACCAGCGCGCCGACCACAGGATGTGCACCACCCGCCCATCCTTGCGCACGTAGCGGTTCTCGAAATTGAGCTTGGGCTCGCCATCCATGATCTCCCGCGCCGCCTCAAGGGTCCGCTGGCGGTCGGCGGGATGCACCAGGTCGATCATTAGCTGGCCGATCAGTTCCTGCGGCGTGTAGCCAAAGATCTGTTCGCAGGCAGCGCTGACGAACACGAAACGCCCTTGGCCGTCGACGGCACACACGGCGTCCAGCAGAAGATCGATGTAGCTGGCCAGCGGCGCGGAACTTCGAGTGTCCATGGGGCTGGAGGTCATCCGGATAATGCAGCGGTGAGCGAAGCGGGTGATCGTCAGTTCGTGACGCCGATACAACGAGCGAGACCGATGCGCCCCTGTACCGATGAGGATAGCGCAGGGGATCAGACTGTAGAGGATGAGCCTCGATATCGGGGCGAACATTCACACAAACGATGGAGACCAACGGGACTGGCCACACTTCAAGGACGATGTAGTATGTTGTATTACAAACCACTACATCGAGATCGTCATGTCCATCATGTCATTGCGCTTGCCCGATGACGTCGCCGAAACCCTGGCGGTATTGGCCAAGGCTACCGGGCGCAGCAAATCATTCCTGGCCGTCGATGCGCTACGCGAATACCTAGCCCGTGAAGCCTGGCAGATCAAGGAAATCCAAGAAGCCTTGCATGAGGCAGATGCAGGTGACTTCGCGAGTCCCGAGGATGTCAGCACGATTGCCGAAAAATGGATGAACAATGCAGGTTGAGTGGCTGCGTACTGCCCTCAAGAATCTGGACGACGAAGCCGCTTATATTGCGCTGGACAATCCAAAAGCAGCAGCGCACTTCGTCAAGGCAATTCTCATGAGCGTCGAGCAACTTGCTCAATTCCCTGCGTCCGGTCGTGAAGGCCGCCTGGCTGGCACCCGTGAATGGGTTGTCCCCGACCGCCCATACCTGATTCCCTATCGCGTTCGCCACGGACGTGTGCAAATCCTGCGACTGTTCCATACGCGACGATTGCCGCCCAACGCCTGGTAGGTGCAGCCACTCGCTTCAACGCAGCCCCGTCACTCCGTAAAAAACGCCATACCGGCATACGGTGCCTGCCGACAAGCCTTCAACCGCGACGCCAGGTCGCCCACATGTACTTCAAGCTTGTGCCCGTCCGGGTCGAGAAAGTAGAACGAATCACCCTCGCTGCGGTTGTCGCGCCACGATGACACCTGGGCCGCGTTCAGCCGCGCCACCAGTGCCGGGAAATCCTCGGCAGTGATGCTGAAAGCGTAATGGGTGTAGTCCGCCGCCGGCTGGGGCCGGCGCAATGGGTCGAAAGCCAGGCACAACCACAAACCCGGCAGCGACAAATAGGCCCCGCGGTCCCACTTGGCTTCGAGACGCAACTGTAATAGCTCGCCATAAAAACCCACGCTGCGATCCAGGTCGGTGACGGCAAGGGTCAGATGATTGAGGCCTGAGAGCATCAGCAAACCACCTTCAGAAAAGAGTGATAACCCAGTGGGCGTGGGGCGAACCCAGGGTACTTCCAAGCTCCGACATCGCCGACGGATTCCCCGTCCAAGGCCCTAGGCAAAGTCCTACGCAGAACTCTCCAGTGACACTCAAACACGCCAGAAACAGCCGATTCAAAGCCCTGCACAACAATCTGTAAAGTCTGGAAACACACCGCTATCGAAACACCCCACGGACAGCACCATTCACCAAGGAATGTAATCGCACCATGAACCAGACCGCTCAAGCACCCCATCACTTCACCCACTACCGCAAGGTGATTTCCCTGGCAGACCAGAACTGGCAGGGCACCGAAGCCGGAAAGGTCTCAGGGCTGAATGTCGAGGTCAAGACACCCAATGTGCTGGTCGACCAATACGGTCGTACCTTTCATCATTTCTGTACCACGTCCTACCTGGGCCTGGACTATCACCCCGCATTGCTGGACGGCGCCATGACGGCCCTGTGGGAAACCGGGACCCTGCGGGTCGCCAACTCAAGGAATCGCTGCAAACTGGCGATCCTGGACCAGTACGAAACCCAATTGTCGGAGCTGTTTGGCGCCAGTTGCCTCAGTGCCCTGTCGTGCAGTGCGGCAAGCGCCGGAATCCTGCCGCTGCTGGCCAGCGGTGCATTCACCAACCATTGTTCGCCGGTCATGGTGTTTGACAAACACGCCCATTACTCGATGAACCACAGCAAGGCCGCCTGTGCCGATGAAACCCAGGTCGTCACGTGCCCGCACAACGACATGGACTTCATCGAAGACCTGTGCAAACGCCAGCGCTGCGTGGCGTACGTGGCCGACAGCGCCTACAGCATGGGCGGATTGGCGGACCTGGACAGCCTGATGTATCTCAAGCAACGCTATGGCCTGTTTCTTTATCTGGATGACTCCCACGCGCTGTCTGCGGTCGGGGAGTCCGGCGCAGGCCTGGTCCGTTCGCGCGTCCCGGCCGTGGATGAACGCACCCTGATCGTTGCGTCCTTGGCCAAGTCATTCGGGGCCAGTGGCGGGATGGTCATGTTTGGTAGCGAGCGGCACAAAGCGCTGGTGCAGCGTTACGGTGGGCCGAGCAATTGGTCCCAGAGCCTGAACGCAGCGGCCATCGGCGCCGGTATGGCGTCGATACGCCTGCACCGCAGTCGAGAATTCAGCGCCCTGCAGGAGCGTTTGCAAGCTAATATCCGCTTCTTCGACAGCCTCGTGCGCACTGAACAGCGCGGCAATCCCATGGCAATCCGCATGGTGCCCTGCGGTGAAGCGGCCCTGGCCAACAGCCTGGCCGTCGAACTGGCCGAACTGGGGTATTTCACTTCAGCGGTCTTTTTTCCCGTGGTGCCGCAAGGCAAAGCCGCCATTCGCATCACCCTGCGCGCCGACATGGAGCCGAACGTGATTCGCTCGTTTTGCGAAAAGATCACCGAACTGCTGCTGACCCACGGGCGTGACATCCGCCCTTGAGACAGGACGCTCGATGAAGAACCGTACAACCCTGATCGTCACTTGCACTACCGTTTTCCTGGCCCAACTGGGCATGAGCATCTACTTGCCGGCCCTGCCCGATATCGCCCGGGACCTGGGCGCCGATGCGTCCCGGGTTTCCTGGGGCTTGTCGGTGTACCTGATCGGCATGGCGCTGCCCATGTTGCTGTGGGGCAGCCTGAGCCAACGGCTGGGGCGCAAGCCGGTCTTGCTGGCGGCCTTGGGGTTGTACGGCTTGGGCAACCTGGCCCTGCCGCTGGGCACAACCGTGGAGGCGTTCCTGACGCTCAGGTTGATCCAGGGCATCGGTGCCAGCGGTATCTCGGTGATGGCGCGGGTACTGATTCGGGACAGTTTCAGCGGCGACCTGTTGGCCAAGGCACTGTCATGGATATCGATCGCCTTTGTGATTGCCCTCGGTATCGGCCAGTACCTGGGCTCGCTGATCCAGGCCGTTTTCGGCTGGGAGGCGATTTTCCAAGGCTTGGGCGCCGTCAGCCTGGCCATGGCAGCGGCGGTGTCCCGGGCCAGGTTCCCGGTGCTGGTGCAAACCGGCAACGGGCAATCGGCGTGGGGCATCTACGGGCACATCCTGCGACAACGCGCGTTCCTGCTGCCGGCCTTGGCCGGTGGGCTGGGTTACGGCGTGATCGTCGCCTTCAACACCGCCGCGCCACTGATCCTGCAGGAAAGCTTCCACTGGTCACCCATTGAATACGGCCTGCTGGGCTGGCCGGTCAGTGCGGCGTACTTGCTTGGGGCGTTGGTGGTGAATGCTTTTGTACTGCGTACCGGTCAACGGCGAATGATGGGCTGGGGCATTGCCCTGGTGCTGGGCGGGAGCATGAGCATGCTGGCAGGCAGCCTCACCTTGAGCAGTGTCGCGCTGCTCTTCTGGCTGCCGTATTGCTTCGCGGTGTTTGGCCAGTCGTTGATCTACCCCATCAGCCTGTCCCTGGCCAACGAAGGCTCACCGGTAGCCGGCGCTTACGCCATGGCGTTGAGTGGGTTCCTGCACCAATTGATGGCCTCGGTGATCGGTGCCATGGCCAGCCTGTTGTTGAGCCAACAGGCCTGGCCGCTGGCGGCGTTATGCGCACTGTTGGGGGCGGCGGCGATGCTCTGTGTGAAGTTCGTGCCACCCCGGGTCGCTTAGGCTTTGTACGAAAAGTGCCTGCGCGACGATCATGCTGCGTTGAAAACAGGCTCGGAATGCTCATTGACAACCAGTCAACTCCGCTTCCTCGCCTGTTTTCGCCTTGCCTGATCGCCGCTCGGCGACTTTTCATACAAAGCTTAGAACGCGCTGCGGAAAATCTCTTCGATCTGCCGCTGGTCCGCCGCCCGTGGGTTAGTCAGGCCGCAGGCGTCTTTCAAGGCGTTGGCGGCCAGCACCGGTACGTCGTTGAGGCGTACACCCAGGTCACGCAAACCGGCCGGAATGTCCACGTCAAGGGCCAGTTTGCGGATCGCCGCAATGGCGTCCCGGGCTCCCTCTTCCGGGCTGAAACCGCGTGTATCGGCGCCCATGGCATGGGCCACGTCGGTCAAGCGAACGGCGCATACCGAAGCATTGAAGCTCTGCACATGAGGCAACAGCACCGCGTTGCACACACCATGAGGCAGGTCGTAGAAGCCACCCAACTGGTGCGCCATCGCGTGCACGAAACCCAGCGATGCATTGTTGAACGCCATCCCCGCGAGAAACTGCGCGTAGGCCATGTTCTCCCGCGCGGTCAGGTCATTGCCGTCACGCACGGCCAGGCGCAGGTTGTTGCTGATCAGGGTGATGGCCTTCAGGGCACAGGCATCGGTGATGGGGGTGGCGGCGGTGGAGACATAAGCCTCGATCGCGTGAGTCAGTGCATCCATGCCGGTGGCGGCTGTCAGGCCCTTGGGCATCGCCACCATCAGCGCCGGGTCGTTCACCGACATCAATGGGGTGACATTGCGATCGACAATCGCCATTTTCACGTGGCGTGTCTCGTCGGTGATGATGCAAAAACGGGTCATTTCGCTGGCGGTGCCCGCCGTGGTGTTGATGGCGATCAGCGGCAGCTGGGGCTTGCTCGAACGGTCGACGCCTTCATAGTCACGAATCTGCCCGCCGTTGGTGGCACACAGGGCAATGCCCTTGGCGCAGTCGTGGGGCGAACCGCCACCCAGCGACACGACGAAATCACACTGGCTCTCCTTCAGCAGCCCCAGCCCGAGCTCGACGTTGGCGATGCTTGGGTTGGGCTTGGCGCCGTCGAAAATGACCGAGTCGACGTCCTGTATCGCCAACAATTCGGCCACCTTGGTGGCGACGCCGGCCTTGGCCAGCCCCACGTCGGTGACGATCAGGGCTTTGCGAAAGCCGTAGTTGCGGATAGCGGTCATCGCTTCATCGAGGCAGCCCAGCCCCATGATGTTCACGGCGGGAATGAAAAAAGTGCTGCTCATGGGGTCACGCTCCTGGTTGAGGCCGGATCGGCAGGGCCTACAGAATGACCGACTAGTCATGACGCATCTTGATCTGGCTCAAGACTGGGTCGTGATAAAGTCGCGCCCTGCCTTTGCCACGTTTTGAGATGATCCTTGCGATGACCGATTTCCAGGAATACGACACCCGGCTCGAAGACTGGGAGGCCTTGCGCGCCGACACCGCCTTCAGCGGCCTGTTGGTGGGCAATGGGGCCAGCCGCGCAGTGTGGGATGATTTCGGCTATGACTCGCTGTTCGAAAACGCCCGCACCGTCGAGGAGAAACCCCTGAGCCCGTCGGAGCTGAGCGTGTTCGATGCGATGCAGACGCGCAGTTTCGAGCAGGTCCTCGCTGCGCTTAAAACCACCAGTCGGGTCAACAAGGCCCTGGCTGTCAGCTCCGCCGCGCCGCGCAATCGCTATTACGCGATCAAGGAAGCACTGATCAACACTGTGCATGCGGTGCACATCCCATGGCGCCTGGTGCAACCCTCGACCCTGGCGACGCTCAACCAGGAGCTGAGCCGCTACCGCACGGTGTTCACCACCAACTACGACCTGCTCAACCATTGGGCGATCCAGCAGGCGCCCGAGAACATCAGCGACCTGTTCTTCGGCGATGATCACCATTTCGACCTGAGCCAGGCGACCACCGACAAACCACGCCTGTTGTACCTGCACGGCGGCCTGCACCTGGTGCGCAACCAGGACGGCACGGCGCGCAAGCTCACCTCCACCGAAGGCACCTTGCTGGGCAGTTTCGCCATCAACAACACGATCAAGACCCTCGACGACGTGCCGTTGTTCGTCAACGAAGGCCCAAGCCAGGACAAACTCAAGACCATCCGCAGCAGCGATTACCTGTCGTTCTGCTACGACCAGTTGCTGCAGCACGGCGACAACCTGTGCCTGTTCGGCCATGCCCTGGGCGAGCAGGACAAGCACATCGTGCAAGCCCTGCGCCTGGCCGCACCGAAGACCGTGGCGATTTCGATCTATCCCCGTAGCCAGGCGTTCATCCAGCATCAGAAGCGGCATTACGCCAAGGTGTTCCAGGGGCTGGAGGTGCAATTGCGCTTCTTCGATGCAAAGAGCCACCCGCTGGGCGATCCGAAGCTGTCGGTGCCGGTGGAGGTTTAGCCAGTGCTGGCATGACCTGTAAACCCGACTTCAGTGAATGACCGTGGCGAGGGAGCTTGCTCCCGCTGGACTGCGAAGCAGTCCCATCGTGCAAATGACGGCTGCTTCGCAGCCGAGCGGGAGCAAGCTCCCTCGCCACGGGAAGCTCGCTGCCACAGGGATGAATTCAGAGCGCCGCCACGGTCTTGTCCTTGATCACCGTCGTCGGTCCGTTGGCCTTGACGCTGGCAATGCCTTTGTCCCGGGCCGCGTCCGATGAATAAGCTTCACTGCTGCCAATCACTTCATGGTTGGCCGCCTTGAGGTTGAAGTACGGATGGCCGTCCTTGGTGTTCTTGAGTTCATAGCGCTCGGCCAACGGACTGTTTTTCTGCACCGAAGCAATGCCACCCTCGACACCGCTGCGGGTGGTGTACAGCTCACTGGTCAGAATCGTTTCAGCGTTGGCCGCCTTGAGTACAAACCGAAACTGGCCGCTGCTGCTTTTGCTGATTTCGTACCATCCGGACATGATTTTTCTCCTGGCAATGAAGACATGCTCCGAGAGTAAAGACCCGCCGCGCTTGCCCTGCCAGTCCGCTGTGCAGCATTACTACAATGTGATGGCCGTGCCCAGCAGCGTCAGGAAACCCGCCAGCCAGCTCGGGTGCGCAGGCCAGGCCGGTGCAGTGGCGAGATTGCCCTGGACATGGCCTTGGGTCACGGGAATGTCGATATAGGTCCCGCCCGCCAGTCGGACTTCCGGAGCACACGCCGGATAGGCGCTGCATTCACGCCCTTCGAGAATGCCCGCCGCCGCCAGCAATTGCGCACCGTGGCACACCGCGGCAATCGGCTTGCCCGCCAGATCGAAATCGCGCACCAGTTGCAGGACGGTTTCATTCAGGCGCAGGTATTCCGGCGCTCGTCCCCCCGGCACCAACAGCGCGTCGTAGTCGGCGGCCTGGACGTTGGCGAAGTCATGGTTGAGGGCAAACAAGTGCCCCGGTTTTTCACTGTAGGTCTGGTCGCCTTCGAAATCGTGGATCGCCGTGCGCACCGTCTGCCCGGCGTTTTTGTCCGGGCACACGGCGTGCACGGTGTGGCCAATCATCTGCAGGGCCTGGAACGGCACCATGACTTCATAATCTTCGACGTAATCGCCGACCAGCATGAGGATTTTCTTGGCGGCCATGGGAAGGGCTCCTTTGGGGGGCTGCGTAAGTGGTTAACGCATTAAAGGTAGCCCGCTACGTCGGTAGATGAGGGATAAGCGCTGATTACCTGACGGGATGCACCTCGCTCCCACAGGATGTCAGTGATGTCAGACGAGATAGCCATCCGCCCGCAGCAGCGTTTCGAGGCAATGCTCGGTAACGTGGTAGAAAGCCTCGAGCTCCTGGATCTTGGCCAGCAGCTCGGTGGGGTCCGCCGGTTCGGCGCGTTTGACCGCGAGGATCATCTTGTTCTTGTTGGTGTGCTCAAGGGAGATGAACTCGAAGACCTTGGTCTCGTAGCCGCACGCTTCCAGGAACAGCGCCCGCAAGCTGTCGGTGACCATTTCCGCCTGCTGGCCAAGGTGCAGGCCATATTGCAGCATTGGCTTGAGCAAGGCCGGGCTCTGGATCTGCAGGCGAATCTGCTTGTGGCAGCACGGCGAGCACATGATGATCGAGGCGCCCGAGCGAATGCCCATGTGGATCGCGTAGTCGGTGGCGATGTCGCAGGCATGCAAGGCGATCATCACGTCCACCGCGCTCGGCGCCACGCTGCGCACGTCGCCGTGCTGGAAGCTCAGGCCCGGGTGTTCCAGGCGCGCGGCAGCTTCGTTGCACAGCTTGACCATGTCTTCGCGCAGCTCGACACCGGTCACCACGCCTTCGGCCTGCAAGGTGTTGCGCAGGTAATCGTGGATGGCGAACGTCAGGTAGCCTTTGCCCGAACCGAAATCCGAGACCCGCACCGGTTTGTCCAGGGCCAGCGGCGACGACGTCAGCGCATGGCTGAAGACCTCGATGAACTTGTTGATCTGCTTCCACTTGCGCGACATCGCCGGAATCAGCTCGTGCTTGTGGTTGGTCACGCCCAGGTCGGCCAAAAATGGTCGGTTCAGGTCGAGGAAGCGATTTTTCTCACGGTTGTGCTCGGCAGATGGCACTTCCCGCAGTTGCTGGGGCTTGCTCTTGAACAACGAGCTCTTGCCCTTCTTGCTGTACTCCAGCTGCGCCTCGTCGGTGACCGCCAGCAAATGTGCGTTCTTGAACGATGCCGGCAACAGCCCGGCAATGGTTTCCACCCCTTCGGCTACAGGGAAATTCTTGGTGATATCGCGAGTCTTGTAGCGGTAGACGAAGGACAGGCACGGCTGGTCCTTGACCGTCAGTTGCTTGATGATCAGCCGTTGGAGGTCCGCTTCGTCCCCTACGTACTTGGCCAGCACCAGTTTGATGAACGCATTCTGTTCGAGACTGGTTTTCAGCAACTCGATGAACTGGGCATGGTGATCCGGCGCGTGATGGGCGGGGGTTGCAGTGGCGGACATGAACAAACGGCCTCGGGGCGGGCGAATCGGAGAATGGCGGGTATTTTAGGGGGGATGGGGTGCGAGGGCACGGAGAATTTCCCGGACGGTGCGAATTCGGCTAATGCCCCCTCCGCGATGACCAACGTTGTTGCAAGCAGCGGGGTTCATGTGGCGAGGGAGCTTGCTCCCGCTCGGCTGCGAAGCAGTCGCCTGGAAAAGTTGATGTCCGACAGAGAACCGATGGGGACCGCTTCGCGGTCCAACGGGAGCAAGCTCCCTCGCCACACAAGCGCTCTTGCCATGACCGAAGTTTTAGCCCAGCACCACCAACCTATTCGGCAGTTCATTGCGCTCCTGGGTCACCGGCACGTGCTCCTTGAGCAATTCGCCGCAAGCTTCGATGCAGGTCACGAAACCCTGCAACGTCTGCCCCTGGCGAACCTGCTGGGTGAACGCTGCGACGATGGCATCCCAGCATGTGTTGTCCAGGCGCTTGGAAATGCCTTCATCCACCAGGATTTCCACGTACCGCTCAGCCTCGCAGACAAAGATCAGCATCCCCGTGCTGCCCACTGTGTGATGCAGGTTCTGCTCGAGGAATTGCCGGCGCGCCAGGTTGGAGGCCCGCCAGTGACGCACGGAACGGGGGATCAGATGCGTGGTGATCCTGGGGATGCGAAACATCAGGCACAACACAATGAAACTGACCCATTGCACCAGCAACAGGCTGTGCATCGTCAGCCAGCCGGAAAGGTAATGGACCACGCCGGGCACCACCAGGGCCAGCAGGCTGGCCCATAACAGCGGGATATAGGCGTAGTCGTCGGCGCGGGCGGCCAGCACCGTGACCAGTTCAGCGTCGGTATGCCGCTCGACCCGGGCGATGGCCTCGGCGACCTTGCGTTGTTCGTGTTCAGTCAGTAATGCCATGGTTAGAAATGCCTGCTCATTATTATTGTCACCAGCCGCCCGACGAACCGCCGCCCCGAAACTGCCACCGCCACCACTGAAGCCCCCGCCGCCCCCGCCGCCGAAGCCTCCACCGGATCCGCCCGAACGGCTGGAGCCACCACTTCCGGTCGGCAGGATACCGAGCATCTGGCAGACCAATATCGTCAAAATAAACAGTATCACCAGGAAGATGAACAGCCCGGGATGGCGCTCGACAAAATCGCCCTGCTCCTGCTGCCCGTCCGCACTGTACGCCGGCGCCGGCTCGTCCAGCGGGCTGCCGCCCAGCACCACCAGCATCGCCGCGACGCCGTCGCTGATGCCTTTGTTGAAGTTGCCAGTCTTGAAAGCCGGGGTGATCACCTGGTTGATGATCACCGAACTCTGCGCGTCGGTCAGGCGATCCTCCAGGCCGTAGCCCACCTCGATGCGCAGTTTACGGTCATCCCGGGCGACGATCAGCAGTGCGCCGTTGTTTTTATCCTTCTGCCCGATGCCCCAGTGGCGCCCCAGTTGATAACCGAAGTCTTCGATGCTGCTGCCTTGCAAGTCCGCCAGCGTGACCACCACCACCTGTTCGCCGGTGGCCTGTTCATGGGCCTTGAGCTGCGCTTCCAGTTGCGCGCTCACCGACGGTTCGAGCATCTGGGCGGCGTCCACCACGCGCCCGGTCAATGCCGGAAACTTCAGCTCGGCCTGGGCCGTGATGGCAAACGCCCAGAGCAACAGCACAAAGGCGCAGCTGCGAGCGGCTAGCTTCAAGCCGTAAGCAAAAGCAGTGCGCAGTACCTGTGCTTGCGGCTTGTAGCTTGAAGCGTGTAGCTGCTCCATCAAAACTTCACTTCCGGCGCTTTCTCGGCATTGGGGCTGGTGGCCTCGAAGGTTTCGCGGATCGGCAGGTCGCTGTACATCACGCTGTGCCACAGGCGCCCCGGGAATGTGCGGATTTCGGTGTTGTACTTCTGCACGGCCAGGATGAAGTCGCGGCGGGCCACGGCGATGCGGTTCTCGGTGCCTTCGAGCTGCGATTGCAACGCCAGGAAATTCTGGTTGGCCTTGAGGTCCGGGTAACGCTCGGACACCACCATCAGCCGGCTCAACGCGCCGGTCAACTGGTCCTGGGCCTGCTGGAACTGCTTGAGTTTTTCCGGGTTGTCCAGGGTGCTGGCGTCGACCTGGATCGACGTGGCCTTGGCCCGCGCTTCAATCACCGCAGTCAGGGTTTCCTGCTCGTGCTGGGCGTAGCCCTTGACGGTTTCCACCAGGTTGGGAATCAGGTCGGCGCGGCGCTGGTACTGGTTCTGCACCTGGCCCCAGGCGGCCTTGGCCTGTTCGTCCAGGGTCGGGATGTTATTGATGCCGCAACCGGCCAGCAACGTGGTGAGCAGCATCAGGGCCAGCATCGGCAAGCTGCGAAGGTGGTTCAGTCGTGGATTCATCGGGTGGAGCTCTCCCTTGCATGACATTGGAAAAACACGGCCACCTATCTCACCGGCACCTGGGGCATAATCTGCCGCCGCACTGGATTGAAACGGGTCGATGGGCTAAAAGATGCGCAGTGCGAAACTAAGTTCAGCCCAATGGGTTCGAAAGTGTGCTGCATTTAACTGAACAACAATAGCCGCTCCTTATATTTTGGCCGACCGGCGTGGCCTGATCACCGCCCTTTTAGGCTTGCGAGAAAACTATTCATGAAGAAGCTGTGTTTGCTGGGCCTGTTTGTCAGTCTGGCCAGTCAATCCGTATTAGCCGACAACCTGCCAGCCCCCATAGAGAACAAGGATGCGTTCATCAGCAACCTGATGAAGCAGATGACCCTCGAAGAGAAGATCGGCCAATTGCGTCTGATCAGCATCGGCCCGGAAATGCCTCGGGAGATGATCCGCAAGGAAATCGCGGCCGGCAACATCGGTGGCACGTTCAACTCCATCACTCGCGATGAAAACCGTCCGATGCAGGACGCGGCCATGCGCAGCCGGTTGAAGATCCCGATGTTCTTCGCCTATGACGTGATCCACGGCCACCGCACGATTTTCCCGATCCCCCTGGCCTTGGCCTCGAGCTGGGACATGGACGCCATCTACCGCTCCGGGCGCGTTGCAGCCCAGGAAGCCGCGGCCGACAGCCTGGACATTACCTTCGCGCCGATGGTCGACATTTCCCGCGACCCGCGCTGGGGCCGGACCTCCGAAGGCTTTGGCGAAGACACCTACCTGGTGTCGCGCATCGCCGGGGTGATGGTCAAGGCTTTCCAGGGCAACGGCGCCAACGCGGCCGACAGCATCATGGCCAGCGTCAAGCACTTCGCCCTGTACGGCGCGGTGGAAGGCGGCCGGGACTACAACACCGTGGACATGAGTCCGCTGAAAATGTACCAGGACTACCTGCCACCCTACCGCGCCGCCATCGACGCGGGTGCCGGTGGGGTGATGGTCGCGCTGAACTCCATCAACGGCGTGCCGGCGACCGCCAACACCTGGCTGATGAACGACCTGCTGCGCAAGGAGTGGGGGTTCAAGGGCCTGGCGGTCAGTGACCACGGCGCCATTTTCGAACTGATCAAGCACGGCGTCGCCAAGGACGGTCGCGAAGCGGCAAAACTGGCGATCAAGGCCGGCATCGACATGAGCATGAACGACTCGCTCTATGGCAAGGAACTGCCAGGGTTGCTCAAGGCCGGTGAAATCGAGCAGAGCGACATCGATAACGCCGTACGGGAAGTGCTCGCGGCCAAATACGACATGGGCCTGTTCAAGGATCCGTACCTGCGCATCGGCAAGGCCGAGGATGACCCGGCCGATACCTACGCCGAGAGCCGCATGCACCGCGCCGACGCCCGTGACGTGGCGCGCCGCAGCCTGGTCCTGCTGGAAAACCGCAACCAGACGCTGCCCCTGAAGAAGACCGCGAAGATCGCCCTGGTCGGTCCGCTGGCCAAGGCACCGATCGATATGATGGGCAGTTGGGCCGCTGCCGGGCGTCCTGCGCAATCGGTCACCCTGTTCGATGGCATGACCCGCGCCCTGGGCGCTGACTCGAAGCTGATCTACGCCCGTGGCGCCAACATCACCGGCGACAAGAAGGTGCTCGACTACCTGAACTTCCTCAACTTCGATGCCCCGGAAGTGGTAGACGACCCGCGTCCGGCCCAGGTGCTGATCGACGAAGCGGTAAAAGCCGCCAAGGATGCCGATGTGGTGGTGGCCGCCGTAGGCGAGTCCCGTGGCATGTCCCATGAATCGTCGAGCCGTACCGAGCTGAACATTCCTGCCAGCCAACGCGAGCTGATCAAGGCCCTGAAGGCCACCGGCAAGCCGCTGGTGCTGGTGCTGATGAATGGCCGTCCGCTGTCGTTGCTGGAAGAAAAGCAGCAGGCCGATGCGATCCTGGAAACCTGGTTCAGCGGCACCGAAGGTGGCAACGCCATCGCTGATGTGCTGTTCGGTGACTACAACCCATCGGGCAAACTGCCCATCACCTTCCCACGCTCGGTGGGGCAGATTCCGACCTACTACAACCATTTGAGCATCGGCCGGCCATTCACGCCGGGCAAGCCGGGCAACTACACCTCGCAGTATTTCGATGACACCACCGGCCCGCTCTATCCGTTCGGCTACGGCCTGAGCTACACCGAGTTCAGCCTGTCGGACATGGCCCTGTCGTCGACCACGCTGAACAAGACAGGCAAGCTCGATGCCAGCGTGACATTGGAAAACACCGGCAAGCGTGACGGCGAAACGGTGGTGCAGCTGTACATCCAGGACGTGACCGGCTCGATCATTCGCCCGGTGAAGGAACTGAAGAACTTCCGCAAGGTGATGCTCAAGGCCGGCGAGAAGAAAGTCATCCACTTCACCATCACCGAGGACGACCTGAAATTCTTCAACGCCCAACTCAAGTACGCGGCTGAACCGGGCAAGTTCAACGTACAGATCGGCCTGGATTCCCAGGACGTGAAGCAGCAGAGTTTTGAGTTGCTCTGACCTTCAGAACAGGAGCGAGCTTGCTCGTGATGGCGTCAGATCAGCCGCATCGACATTGGCTGACACTCCGCTATCGCGAGTAAGCTCGCTCCCACAGTTGTATCTGGGGGGTCGGGCTAGCCGCGTCGATCCAAAAGGTTCACCACCACCCGATCCACCAAGCCCCACACCCGCTGCTTGAAGCGCTTCCACAGCGGCCGACGCTGCCAGGCGTCGAGGCTGACTTGCAGGCTCTGGGCGAAGTCCCGCTCGAAACTGGCGGCCACTGCACCGCTGAGCCTGGAGTCCAAGGCTTCGAGGTTGGCTTCCAGGTTGAAGCGCAGGTTCCAGTGATCGAAGTTGCAGGAGCCGATGCTGACCCAGTCGTCCACCAGCACCATCTTCAGGTGCAGAAAACACGGCTGGTATTCAAAAATCTGCACGCCGGCCTTGAGCAGTCGCGGGTAGTAACGGTGCCCGGCGTAGCGCACGGACGGGTGATCGGTGCGTGGGCCGGTCAGCAGCAGGCGCACGTCAATGCCGCGGGCGGCGGCCTTGCGCAAGGAGCGGCGCACGTTCCAGGTCGGCAGGAAATACGGCGTCGCCATCCAGATGCGCTTCTGGCCGCTGTTCAATGCCCGCGACAGCGATTGCAGGATGTCGCGATGCTGGCGGGCGTCGGCATACGCCACCCGCCCCATGCCCTCGCCCACCGGCGGTACGCGCGGCAGGCGCGGCAAGCCGAAGTTGGACGCCGGTTTCCAGGCTCGCCGATGGCGGTTGGCGAGCCACTGGCGGTCGAACAGCAACTGCCAGTCGAGCACCAGCGGGCCGACGATTTCCACCATCACTTCGTGCCACTCACTGCGGTCGTCGAGGGGGTTCCAGAATTCATCGGTCACCCCGGTGCCACCGACCACAGCCAGGCGTTGGTCCACCAACAGCAGCTTGCGGTGATCCCGGTAAAGGTTGCGCACCCAGCGGCGCCAGCTCAGGCGATTGTAGAAACGTAACTCCACCCCAGCCTCGGTCAGACGCTTGCGCAAGGCCAGGGTGAACGCCAGGCTGCCATAGTCATCGAACAGGCACCGCACGCGAACGCCACGCTCGGCGGCCTGCACCAGCGCCTGAACCATCGCCTCGGCGCAAGCGCCCGCTTCCACCAGATAGAGCTCCAGCTCGACCTGTTCCTGGGCTCGAGCGATTTCCACCAGCATGCGCGGGAAGAACTGCGGACCATCGATCAACAGCTCGAAGCGATTGCCTTCACGCCAGGGAAAAACCGCGCCGCTCATGTCAGCGCGCCGTGAAAATCAGCACCGCATTCACCGGCACCGAGAGGCTAATGGCCGACAACCCGGCCAGGTTTCGCAGCTTTTCCAGCCCCGGCGCCAGATCGAAATCCGCCGCGTTGAGCACCACCGGTTCCAGGGTCACCACTTGGAAGCGGCGCTCATCCAAGCGCGTCGCCAGCAGTTCGACGTTGTATTCGTGCTGCTTGCCGTGCAGGTTCACCGTCAGCGGCAGGCGCAATTCCAACTGCGCACCGTTGGCCAGGTCCTGGATCGGTGCCAGGTCGATCTTGGCGGTGACAGTGGCGTCGGCAAATTGCTTGATCTCGAACAGCTCGGCCCGCATGCGCTCATCGCGCAGGGGAATGCCGCTGTTGATGGATTCCAGCTCCACTTCCAGGCGTGCCAAGCCCTCGGGCTGGACCTGACCGTGCAGCACCAGGAATCGCTGGACCTCGGAGACGTTGCCATTTTTACTGCTGATAAACGACAGCCGCGACGACTCGCCGTCCAGGTACCAGTCGGCCTGGGCTGGCAACGCGGCGCCGGCCAGCAGCAAGCTGACGGCAGCGTGAGGGAAAAACCGCTTGAACATACACACTCGCAGGGCACATAAACTTGTGGCGAACCTTAACCGCGCCGAGGGCGCTTGCAAACTGTCTGTTTCAACAACTGTCCTGCTCGCCACATACCTCCGTGGCGAGGGAGCTTGCTCCCGCTGGTCTGCGAAGCAGCCCCAACATCGCGACAGGTTAAAGCTTTGCGAGCGCTGCGCACTCGAGCGGGAGCAAGCTCCCTCGCCACAACAGCGGTCGTTGCAGGCCCATCTCAAGGCTCCAACCGACACCCCATCCGCGCGCCCACCCACCGCGCACTGTGGCTACGTCCCAACCCGCTGACGGTAATGCGTTTCGCTTCAGCGGTTTCGAGAAAGTCGCTGATGGGCACCGCCTGCTTCACATAGCCACGGCAATAGTCCGCCGGTTGCTCCATCACATAGCGGCACGAGCAGTATTCCTTGGCGGTGTAGGCACTGATGATGTCGGGGAAGGCCCGCAATGCCACCCGCTCCAGCCAGACCCAACCGAGCAGGACAATGAGTAGCACCGACAGCAAGGTAAGCAAGATCTTGCGCTTCATGGCTGCCCTCTCCCGACAAACGCCGCCATGGCGCGCTTGAGCAGTTCGTTATGGCGATAGCTGCCGTCGCGGTCGTCGCCGTAGCGCACGATCACCAGTTTGGCGCTGGGGATGACGTACAGCGCCTGGCCCCAATGACCCAGCGCGGCAAAGGTATCCGGCGGCGCATCGGGCCAAGGATGGATGGCCGGATCGGTGGCGCGGTTGAGCCACCAATGCCCGCCGGGTACGGCTTCGTCCTGGCCGGCCTGGAAGTGGGCGAAAGGTTCGCGATTGAAGGCGACCCATTCTTTGGGAATCAGTTGCCGTTCGCCCCAGCGACCGTCCCGTTGCATCAGCAACCCGACACGCGCCAGGTCCCGCGCCGTGAGGTAGGCATAGGACGAACCGACGAACGTGCCGCTGGCGTCGGTTTCCCAGGTGGCATGGCGGATGCCCAGGGGCTCGAACAAGGCCGTCCAAGGGTAGTCGGGGTAGCGCGCCGGGCCGACGATGGTTTTCAAGGCCGCCGCCAGCACGTTGCTGTCACCGCTGGAATAACGGAACGCCCGCCCCGGCGGGCTGGCGCTTTCATGCTGCGCAGTGAACGCCGCCATGTCACGACGCCCCCGGGTATACAGCATGGCCACCACCGAGGAGTTGAGCGGCGCGTATTCATAGTCTTCCTGCCAATCCAGGCCCGAGGCCCAGTGGAAAAGATCGGCCAGGGTCAGGCCCGGGTGCCGGCTCAGTGGCGGGTAGTACTTGGCTGCCGGATCATCCAGGGCAAAGCGCTTTTCCCTGTAGGCCACGCCAAACACCGTCGCCATCAGGCTCTTGCTGATGGACCAGGTCAGGTGCGCCGTCTTGGCAGTGGTCGGTCCGGCGTAGCGTTCGTAGACCAGCCGACCGTCCTGGATCACCAGCAGCGCATCGGTGCGGACGCCTTCGCGGCTCGCATCGTCCCGGGGTGGGAAGGCGTATTGTTCCAAGGCTTCGATGGCCGACCCGCTCGGGGTCGGATCACTTGGCCATTGCTCACCGGGCCAGTCTTCGGCGTGGGCGCTCAGGGTGAGCAGCAGCGGGATCAGGAACCAGCCTTTGGACATGCTTTGGGCTCGCAGGGTTGAACCTTCAGAGCCTATGCAGACTTGATGACAATTTGAGTTTGTGTGCTCCCACCGGGCGGGTGGTCGTTTGGAGGGCTAGCCCAACGCCTTGGCCAACCGCTTGGCCCGCGCCCCTGCCGCAATCTCCATCACGCCTTTATCCCGCGTCCACATCTCGCGCCACGCCGCAGGCCCGGCGGCCAGGGCAGCGTTGAGTTCGCCATCGAGCCCTTGGAACTGCGCGAACAACCCGCCCAGCAGCACATGCCCGGCCACACTGGAAGGGTTATGCCGACTCACCTCCGCGCAGCCGGCGAGCAACGCCAGCAGGCGCAATTGCAACGCCTGGGGCCAGGCACATTCCTGCCCGACGCCATACAACCAGGCGGTCATCGCACTGAGCACATAAAGGTCTTCCAGGGTGCGGAACGGTTTGACGTAGGCGTCCCAGCCATCACCGGCCAGCAACTCGCACAGCGCGCCGTCGAGCAGCACGCGGCCATGGCTGATGTCCGGCATCAGGGCAATGGCGGGCAGCTTTTCCAGGGTTACGCCGGGCTCGCCCGCATAGGCCACGGCCAGATTCAGCCGTGGCGTTTCACCGGGCGCTTCGCAGCGAGCGGCAATCAACAGCCACTCGGCGGCGTCGCCGGCGGTGACGAAATCCTTGCGTCCACTCAGGCGCAAGTCGTCGAGACGGGTGTGCATGTCCGCCGGGCGCAGGCTGCGCTGTTCGGTGGCACACAAGGCGCCGAGGCTCTGGGGCGCACTGGGCCAAAGCACCCGCAGCGCCGCCTGATACCCCACCAGGAACGCCAGCCCCGGTGTCGCCATCAACCGCGCCCCGGTTACGGCCAGCTCGAACGGCGTCACCGGTCCCAGGCGTTGCAACAACGCTGAATAACCTTCGGCCAGGTCCGGATGGGCGGGCAGGCGCTCGCCACGTTCGATCAGGGTTTGCCAGGGCATAAGAGGCTCCTCGAGGGCTGTCATATAAGCATCACCAAAGCTTCATGGCGATGACACCAGGGCTACATAGCCTGACTTTGCACAACATGGCTGCATAAAGAAAGTCGATTGGCTGCAACTGAACAGCCCGCACGGAGATTCGCTATGACCCAGATCGCCCGCATCAGCGACACCGGCAATGAACGCCGCCTGCAAGCCGAACGCCTGATCGGCGCCCAAGCCTTGCAAGAAGCACAGGCCCTGCGTTTCAACGTCTTCAGCGGCGAATTCAACGCCAAGCTCAAGGGCGCGGAAATGGGTCTGGACATGGATGACTATGATGTTCACTGCGCCCACATCGGCGTACGCGACCTGAACACCGGCCGCCTCGTGGCCACCACGCGCCTGCTCGACCACCAGGCAGCCAGCAGCCTGGGCCGATTCTACAGCGAAGAAGAATTCAGCCTTCACGGCCTGGTCCATCTCAAGGGCCCGATCCTGGAAATCGGCCGTACCTGCGTCGACCCGGCCTACCGCAACGGTGGCACCATCGCGGTGCTCTGGGGCGAACTGGCCGAAGTCCTGAACGAAGGCGGCTACAGCTACCTGATGGGCTGCGCGAGCATTCCGATGCAGGACGGCGGTATCCAGGCCCAGGCGATCATGCAGCGCCTGCGCGAACGCTACCTGTGCACCGAACACCTGCAAGCCGTGCCGAAAAAACCGCTGCCGACCCTGGACGTGCCCTCCAACGTCATCGCTGAAATGCCGCCACTGCTCAAGGCCTACATGCGCCTGGGCGCGAAGATTTGTGGCGAACCGTGCTGGGACGAGGATTTCCAGGTGGCCGACGTGTTCATCCTGCTCAAGCGCGACGAGCTGTGCCCGCGCTACGCTCGCCACTTCAAGGCAGCGGTCTGATGAGCCGGCTGCGGGTGTACGCGCGAATCGCGCGAGTATTGCTGGTAGTGGCGCTGGGCCTGAGCATGGCCAGCGTGTTCGGCCTGTTCGAACGTGCAGGAATCGCCAACTCGATGGTCCGTCGCCAGCGCTGGTCGCGGTTCTTCATGGCACGGTTGAGCCGCGCCCTGCCCTTTTCAGTCACCGTCCACGGTCAACTGCCGCAACAGCCGATGCTGTGGGTCAGCAACCACGTGTCCTGGACCGACATCCCGTTGCTGGGCATGCTCACGCCGCTGTCGTTCCTGTCCAAGGCCGAAGTGCGCACCTGGCCGGTGGCCGGATGGCTGGCAGCCAAGGCCGGCAGCCTGTTTATCCGACGCGGTTCGGGTGACAGCCAGTTGATCCGCAAGCAAATGAGCCGTCACCTGGAACAGGCCCATCCGCTGCTGATGTTCCCGGAAGGCACCACCACCGATGGCCGCTCCTTGCGCACGTTCCACGGGCGCTTGCTGTCCGCCGCCATTGACGCCGATGTGGCGTTGCAACCGGTGGCGATCCGTTACCTGCGCAACGGTGAACCGGATTCACTGGCGCCGTTCATTGGCGATGATGATCTGCTGTCGCACTTGATGCGTTTGTTTGCCAATGATAGGGGTGAGGTGGAAATCCATCTGCTGGAACCGATTGCCTGCCACGGCCAGGAACGCGCAGCGCTGGCATTCCAGGCGCAGCAGGCGGTACACAAGGCGCTGTTCGGGGCGCTTCCAGAGAAACAGCAAGCGCCGATGCGACCTGCTGCGATTGCGGCCTGATCCGGATCTCTGCGCAGCCCCCCTGTGGGAGCGAGCAAGCTCGCTCCCACAATTAGATCTGCGGCGTGGTTTGATTCAGCGCAAAATCCTGCAACTGCGGATAGAACAGCCGGAAATCTTCGCTCAGCGGCTCATAGAGCTCCATCAACTCCCTCATCGCCCCGGCCAGTTCCTCGGGCCGGGACAGGCGTCGGGAAATGCCGCGCAGCACCTGCCCCAACACTTCGAATTCCCGATAAGACCCCAGCCAGTCATCCGCCGCCATGTACGGCGCGATCTGTGCCAGGCGCCCCGGCAGCTGCGGTTCGGTGCCGAGTACCTGGTACACCCGGGCAGTGAAATCCACCAGCGGCCCTTCGCCGTACAACGCCCAGTCCCGGGCCAGGCAGTGGTCGAAAAACACGTCCAGCACGATCCCGGCATAGCGCCGTCGCACCGTGGAAAAACGCGACAGGGCAATGTCCACCAGGGGATGGCGATCGGTGTACATGTCGATGCGCCGATGCAGGGCAATCGCCGCTTCGATCCGTGGGTCGTAGAGCCCTTGCAGCGGGCCTTTGACGAAGTCGCCGTAGAGGCTGCCGAGCAGTTGTTCCCGGCCAGGGCCGCCGAGGTGAAGGTGCGCGAGATAGTTCATGGCCCGCAGCTTAGCACCGCTGAGTCCATATCGTTATAACCCGATATAGCGATTTGTTCGGCATTCAGATCAAATCCATATTTGTATATCGCGAAATAACGATTTAAGGTTCGCTCCATCGCGATATAGCGTTTTACTCATCACGAGCTGCCACCATGCCCCTTGACCTCGACGAAATAATAAAAGCCCTGGCACACCCAGTACGGCGAGACATCCTCAACTGGCTCAAAGACCCCAAGGTCCAGTTCCCCGAGCAGTTGCACAACCACGAATTCGGCATTTGCGCCGGACAGATCGACCAGCGTTGCGGCCTGTCGCAATCCACGGTGTCTGCGCACTTGGCGGTGTTGCAACGGGCGGGGCTGATCACCAGCCAGAAAGTCGGCCAATGGCACTTCTTCAAGCGCAACGAGGAAGTGATCCAGCAGTTCCTCAAGCAAATGAGCCAAGAGCTCTGACCCGACAAGGACCCATCATGCCCCTCTCACTCCTGATCCTGGCCCTGAGCGCCTTCGCCATCGGCACCACCGAGTTCGTCATCATGGGCCTGTTGCCCGATGTGGCGGCCGACCTGGGCGTGTCGATTCCTGGCGCCGGCTGGCTGGTGACCGGCTACGCCCTGGGCGTGGCCATCGGTGCGCCGTTCATGGCCCTGGCCACCGCCCGGTTGCCGCGCAAGGCCGCCCTGGTGGTGTTGATGGGAATTTTCATCATCGGCAACCTGCTCTGCGCCATCGCCAGCGACTACAACGTGCTGATGTTTGCCCGGGTCGTCACGGCCCTGTGCCACGGCGCGTTCTTCGGTATCGGTTCGGTGGTGGCCGCCGGTCTGGTGGCACCCAACAAGCGTGCTTCGGCCGTGGCCCTGATGTTCACCGGCCTGACCCTGGCCAACGTGCTCGGCGTACCGCTGGGCACCGCATTGGGCCAGGAAGCCGGCTGGCGTTCGACCTTCTGGGCAGTGACTGTCATTGGCGTAATTGCGCTGATCGGCCTGATCCGCTTTCTGCCGGCCAAGCGCGATGAAGAAAAACTCGACATGCGCTCGGAACTGGTCGCGCTCAAGGGCGCAGGCCTATGGCTGTCCCTGAGCATGACGGCGCTGTTCTCCGCCTCGGTGTTTACCCTGTTCACCTATGTCGCCCCGCTGTTGGGTGAAGTGACCGGCGTATCGCCCCGCGGCGTGACCTGGACCCTGGTGCTGATCGGCCTGGGCCTGACCCTGGGCAACATCATCGGCGGCAAGCTGGCAGACAAGAGCCTGGCGAACACGCTGATGGGCGTCTTCCTCACCATGGCCGTGGTGTCCACCGTATTGAGCTGGACCAGCGTGGCGCTGATCCCCAGCGAAATCACCCTGTTCCTCTGGGCCACCGCCTGCTTCGCCGCCGTACCGGCCCTGCAGGTCAACGTGGTGACCTTTGGCAAGGCTGCGCCGAACCTGGTTTCCACGTTGAACATCGGCGCCTTCAACATCGGCAACGCCTTGGGCGCCTGGGTCGGCGGCAGCGTCATCGACCACGGCCTGGGCCTGACCTCCGTGCCCCTGGCCGCCGGCGCGCTGGCCGTGCTGGCGCTGCTGGTCACCCTCATCACCTTCCGCCAGGGCGGCAATGCCGAGCTGGCTCCAGCCACTCACTGACTTCTAACCCCTTCCACTTTCGAGGTTTGTATTTCATGGCGACTATTTTCGACCCCATCAAACTCGGCGACATCGAGTTGAAAAACCGCATCATCATGGCCCCGCTCACCCGCTGCCGCGCCGACGCGGGCCGCGTGCCCAACGCGCTGATGGCCGAGTACTACGTGCAACGCGCCTCCGCCGGCCTGATCCTCAGCGAAGCGACCTCGGTCACGCCGATGGGCGTGGGCTACCCGGACACCCCGGGCATCTGGTCCAACGACCAGGTGCGCGGCTGGTCCAACGTCACCAAGGCGATCCACGGCGCCGGCGGCAAGATCTTCCTGCAACTGTGGCACGTGGGCCGGATCTCGCACCCGTCGTACCTGAACGGCGAAACCCCGGTGGCACCGAGCGCTATCCAGCCCAAAGGCCACGTGAGCCTGGTGCGTCCGCTGGCCGACTACCCAACGCCGCGCGCGCTGGAAACCGCTGAAATCGCCGACATCGTCGATGCCTACCGCGTAGGTGCCGAGAATGCCAAGGCCGCCGGCTTCGACGGTGTGGAAATCCACGGTGCCAACGGCTACCTGCTCGACCAGTTCCTGCAAAGCAGCACCAACCAGCGCACCGACCAATACGGCGGTTCCCTGGAAAATCGTGCCCGCCTGCTGCTGGAAGTGACCGACGCGGCCATCGAAGTCTGGGGCGCCGGCCGGGTGGGTGTGCACCTGGCACCACGCGCCGATTCCCATGACATGGGCGACGAAAATCGCCTGGAAACCTTCAGCTACGTGGCCCGGGAACTGGGCAAGCGTGGCATCGCCTTTATCTGCTCCCGTGAGAAGGAAGGCGACGACAGCATCGGCCCGCAACTCAAGCAAGCTTTCGGCGGCCCGTACATCGCCAATGAACGCTTCACCAAGGACAGCGCCAATGCCTGGCTGGCCGAGGGCAAGGCCGATGCCGTTGCCTTCGGAGTGCCGTTCATTGCCAACCCGGACCTGCCGGCGCGCTTGAAAGCCGATGCCCCACTGAACGAGCCTCATCCCGAAACGTTTTATGGAAAAGGTCCGGTGGGATACATCGATTACCCCGTACTTTGATCGTGTAACTGAAATAACAGAGCCCTGCCTCGAAAGAGCAGGGCTTTTTTATGTATTTAAATATTCGGTCAACTATCTAAACTTCCTAAAGCCCAGGACAATGTTCATATTAAGTCTGACGACAATGCCAAACAGCGCCGTCGATCAAACTTTAATACGCCTCATTTGAAAAGGAATTCAAGCATGACGAAGACCCTTGGGTACAGCCACCAGGACAACAATGGGTTTTACGAAAAAACACTCGCGCAGTTCAACTACGCACCGCTGGATGTTTTGTACAAATACATTGAGTCGCTGAACACGCAAGAACACTCGGAGATCCTCGACGCCCTGATGAAACAAGCAAGGCTGAACGATGGTGCCAACCAGCAGGTTCAAGCCTGGCAGCAGGAGCGCATTCGCCCAAACCGCACTCGCCTCATTGTAAAAGTCATCAACCATACCGAGCGGGCGTTTCCCGTGGGTGAAAACGATATCAACCTGGACGACGATGAACGAGATTTCTTGAGCATTCGTCCTTGGGACATCCTGGCCTTCAAGCTCGACTTCATATATTCCAGACAACTGGGCAGCCGCAGCAAGGACATGTACAAGAACGTCATGATGTTTGGCGACGACGACGCTGCCTTCCTCTTCAACTTCGGGTTGCGAGTCAATACGACATTCGGTGTGATTTCATCGACATTGACGCCTGTCCGGACAAACAGGGTGATCTCTGTCGGCGCGACACCCATCAAGTGCTCGACCCGAATCACTCACTCGGCAAATGAAGAACCCTACGGTTTCACCGTGGAGATCACGCTGACTTGAAGATGCGGCCCCGGCAGGTTCGTCTGGCGGGGTATCCAGCGGGCCTTTCGAATGGACTTTTTATGGTCTTTCACAAGTACGAAACAAATCACCTACAAAATTTGCCACCGATTGCCTATCAACCACGGTTGTGTCGGTTTATAAAAGCACCTTTGGATCTCAGGTATTGACATAAACTGACAAAATTACTCATTTTGTTTCATTTGCGCAGGCTGGGGCTCAGGCGCAGCATATCCAGCCCGATGTCTACCCAGCGCTCAGCCTCAGCCGCCAGCGCGAAGCTGTCGGGCGCCAGTAGCCATTGGTAGAGGATGCCGTCGATGTAGCCGTGGATGGCAATCGCCGCCCTTTCGGGATCCAGGTCATCCGGCAACTGACCGCGCTTCATCGCATTGCTCAACGACAGCACGATACGCACGTTGCAGTCGAGACTGACCTGGCGCCGCTGCTGGCGTAAATCGCACATTTCATCGGTGAATTCGCACTTATGGAACAGAATTTCATTAATGCGTCGGGTCTTCGGGTCCAGGGCAACTTGCTGAAACAATTGCACCAGCAGCTTGCGAGTACAGCCCAGCGGGTCAAGTTCCTCTTCATTCTCACTGGCGCGGGCCAGGTCATCGAGCGGCTCATGCAAGGTGTCGAGCATGGCCTGGAGCAGGTCCGCCTTGTTGCTGAAATGCCAATAGATGGCGCCACGCGTCACACCGGCCAGGGTTGCGATATCGGCCAGCGTCGTGCGAGCCACGCCCCGCTCGAAGAAGGCTTTTTCGGCCGCTTCGAGAATCTGGCTGCGAGTCTCCAGGGCTTCCTCTTTGGTACGACGGACCATGGCAGTAAACACCTCAATCAGGATGCATCAACAATGCGTAAGGATCAGCTAGATGTGAGGCGGCGTTTCTCGATGCGCGTCCCCGACCTCCGAATGCCTTTGTCAGGCTTTTGTAAATACGGATGGTACGCAATTTGGCTGTTTACAAACAACCATGTACGTAAGTATATTTCTTAGCATCCTACTAATTGCTTATCTTGCTCTTTTTCCACCTTCCACCTTTCGAGTGCGCCAGTTGCGCGCCTGGACCCGAGGATTTCCATGCAATTCAAGCCAGCTGTTACTGCCCTGGTCACTGCCATCGCCCTGGCATCGCTGCTCAGCGGATGCAAAAAGGAAGAGGCTGCACCTGCTCCTCCGCCTCCTCAGGTCGGCGTTGTAACCCTCAAGACCCAGCCCTTCACCCTGACGTCGGAGCTTCCGGGGCGCACCAGCGCGTTCCGCGTCGCGGAAGTACGGCCACAGGTCAACGGCATCATTCTCAAGCGCCTGTTCAAGGAAGGTGCTGACGTCAAGGCCGGCCAGCAGCTCTACCAGATCGATCCGGCCGTGTACGAAGCGACCCTGAAAAGCGCCGAGGCCAACCTGCGGTCCACCAAGTCGATCGCCGATCGCTACAAGCAATTGGTGGACGAACAGGCCGTCAGCCGGCAGGAATACGACACCGCCGTGGCCAACCGCCTGGAGTCGGAAGCCAATCTGCAAACTGCCCAGATCAATGTGCGCTACACCAAAGTCTACGCGCCCATCTCTGGCCGCATCGGCCGTTCCTCGGTCACCGAAGGCGCGCTGGTGAGCAATGGTCAGACCGACGCCCTGGCAACCATCCAGCAACTGGACCCGATCTACGTCGACGTGACGCAGAGTTCGGTCGAGTTGCTGCAACTGCGCCGAGAGCTGGAAAGCGGCCGTCTGCAAAAGGCCGGCGATAACGCCGCCATGGTCAAGCTGACCCTGGAAGATGGCAGCCTGTACCCACACGAGGGCAAGCTGGAATTTTCCGAAGTGTCGGTTGACCAGACCACCGGTTCGGTGACCTTGCGCGCCGTGTTCCCCAACCCTGACCACACCCTGCTGCCGGGCATGTTCGTCCACGCCCAATTGCAGGCCGGTGTGAACAGCGCAGCCATCCTGGCACCACAGCAAGGCGTGACCCGTGACCTCAAGGGTACGCCGACCGCTTTGGTCGTTGGTGCAGACAACAAGGTCGAACTGCGTCAACTCAAGGCCAGCCGCACCGTCGGCAGCCAATGGCTGATCGAAGACGGGCTCAAGGCCGGCGATCGCGTGATCACCGAAGGGTTGCAGTTCGTACGCCCTGGCGTGGAAGTCAAAGCCACCGAAGCCACTAACATCGATACCAAGAACCCGGCCCCCGCACAGGCAGCTGATAAAGCCGCCGGCGGCAAAGGGGAGTAAACCATGTCGAAATTCTTTATCGACCGTCCGATTTTCGCCTGGGTGATCGCCCTGGTGATCATGCTGGTCGGGGCTCTATCGATCCTCAAGTTGCCGATCAACCAGTACCCGAGCATTGCGCCGCCGGCCATTGCGATCCAGGTGACCTACCCGGGCGCATCCGCGCAAACCGTGCAGGACACCGTGGTGCAGGTGATCGAGCAGCAGCTCAACGGCATCGACAACCTTCGTTATGTATCGTCGGAAAGTAACTCCGACGGCAGCATGACCATCACTGCCACTTTCGAGCAAGGCACCAACTCCGATACCGCGCAGGTCCAGGTCCAGAACAAACTGAACCTGGCCACCCCGCTGCTGCCGCAAGAAGTGCAGCAACAGGGCATCCGCGTGACCAAGTCAGTGAGAAACTTCCTGATGGTCATCGGCGTGGTGTCGCGCGACGGCAGCATGACCCGGGAAGACCTGTCCAACTACATCGTGTCCAACATGCAGGACCCGATCTCGCGTACCGCTGGTGTCGGTGACTTCCAGGTCTTCGGCGCCCAATACGCGATGCGGATCTGGCTCGACCCGGCCAAGCTGAACAATTTCAACCTGACCCCGGTGGATGTGAGCACGGCGATTACCGCGCAGAACGTCCAGATCGCCTCCGGCCAGCTCGGCGGCCTGCCGGCCATGCCCGGCCAGCAACTGAACGCCACTATTATCGGCAAGACCCGCTTGCAGACCGCCGAGCAGTTCAAGGCAATCCTGCTCAAGGTCAACCCGGACGGCTCGCAAGTGCGTGTCGGCGACGTGGCCGATGTTGCCTTGGGCGGTGAGAACTACAGCATCAACGCCCAGTTCAATGGCGCCCCGGCTTCCGGCCTGGCAGTGCGGCTGGCGACTGGCGCCAACGCCCTCGACACGGCCAAGGCCCTGCGCAAGACCGTCGACGACCTCAAGCCGTTCTTCCCGCAAGGCCTGGAAGTGGTGTTCCCCTACGACACCACGCCAGTGGTGAGCGAATCGATCAAGGGTGTGGTTGAAACCCTGGTCGAGGCGATCGTCTTGGTGTTCCTGGTAATGTTCCTGTTCCTGCAGAACTTCCGCGCCACCATCATCACCACGATGACCGTGCCGGTGGTACTGCTCGGTACCTTCGGGATCCTCGCGGCATTCGGTTTCAGCATCAACACCCTGACCATGTTCGGCATGGTGCTGGCCATCGGCTTGCTGGTGGACGACGCCATCGTCGTGGTGGAAAACGTCGAACGGGTGATGAGCGAAGAAGGCCTGTCGCCCAAGGAAGCCACCAAGAAATCCATGGGGCAGATCCAGGGCGCCCTGGTGGGTATCGCCCTGGTACTCTCGGCGGTACTGCTGCCGATGGCGTTCTTCGGCGGCTCCACCGGTGTGATCTACAAGCAGTTCTCCATCACCATCGTCTCGGCCATGGCCCTGTCGGTACTGGTGGCACTGATTTTCACCCCGGCCCTGTGCGCCACCATGCTCAAGCCAATCCCCAAAGGTGAGCACGGCACGCCGAAACGCGGCTTCTTCGGCTGGTTCAACCGTACCTTCGACCGAGGCGTCAGAAGCTACGAACGGGGCGTGGGCAACATGCTCAAGCACAAGGCCCCGTACCTGCTGGCCTACATCATCATCGTGGTAGGCATGGTCTGGCTGTTCACCCGCATCCCGACGGCGTTCCTGCCGGAAGAAGACCAAGGCGTGCTGTTTGCCCAGGTACAGACACCGGCCGGTTCCAGCGCCGAACGTACCCAGGTGGTAGTGGACAAGATGCGTGAGTTCCTGCTGCGTCCGAGCAAGGATGGCGGCGAAGGTGATGGCGTAGCCTCGGTGTTCACCGTGACCGGCTTCAACTTCGCCGGTCGTGGCCAGAGCTCCGGCCTGGCATTCATCATGCTCAAGCCCTGGGAAGAGCGTAACGCTGATAACACCGTGTTCAAGATCGCGGGCCGCGCCCAGCAACACTTCTTCACTTTCCGCGACGCAATGGTGTTCGCCTTCGCACCGCCAGCGGTGATGGAACTGGGTAACGCCACCGGTTTCGACGTATTCCTGCAGGATCGCGCCGGTATCGGCCATGAAAAACTGATGGAAGCCCGCAACCAGTTCCTGGGCATGGCCTCCCAGAGCAAGATATTGGCCCAGGTACGTCCGAACGGCCTGAACGACGAACCGCAATACCAGTTGGAAATCGATGACGAGAAGGCCAGTGCGCTGGGCATCACGCTCTCGGAGATCAACAACACCCTGTCGATTGCACTGGGCAGTAATTATGTGAACGACTTCATCGACCGTGGCCGGGTGAAGCGGGTGTATGTCCAGGGCCAGCCGAACTCGCGCATGAGCCCCGAGGACCTGAAGAAGTGGTACGTGCGTAACAGCGCCGGGACCATGGTGCCGTTCTCTGCGTTCGCCAAGGGCGAGTGGGTCTACGGCTCGCCGAAACTGGCGCGTTACAACGGCGTGGAAGCGATGGAGATCCTCGGTACCCCGGCACCGGGTTATTCCACCGGTGAAGCCATGGCCGAAGTCGAAACCATCGCCAAGAAGCTGCCGGCCGGTGTTGGTATTTCCTGGACGGGCCTGTCCTATGAGGAACGCCTGTCGGGTTCCCAGGCACCAGCGTTGTACGCCTTGTCGCTGCTGATGGTGTTCTTGTGCCTGGCAGCGTTGTATGAAAGTTGGTCGATTCCGATCGCGGTCATGCTCGTGGTCCCACTGGGCATCATCGGTGCCCTGATGGCGACCAGCCTGCGCGGCCTGTCCAACGACGTGTACTTCCAGGTGGGCTTGTTGACAACCATTGGCTTGGCGGCGAAAAACGCCATCCTGATCGTCGAGTTTGCCAAGGAACTTCACGAGCAGGGCCGCACGCTGATGGAAGCCGCCATCGAAGCCTGTAGGATGCGTCTGAGACCGATCATCATGACGTCCCTGGCGTTCATCCTCGGCGTGGTCCCACTGGCGATTTCCACTGGTGCAGGTTCGGGCAGCCAGCACGCCATCGGTACCGGTGTGATCGGCGGTATGTTGACCGCCACCATCCTGGCGATCTTCTGGGTGCCATTGTTCTTCGTGACCGTGTCGTCGATAGGCCGTCGAAAAAATACCGACGAGCACGACACTCCTGAAACTTCCAAAGAGGCTGGCCAATGAGCAAGTCGCTACTCTCCCTGACCATCGCCGCCGTCGTGCTCAGCGGTTGCTCGCTGATCCCCGACTATCAGCGGCCCGAAGCACCGGTCGCGGCGCAATACCCGCAAGGGCCGGCCTACGAGGCGGCCAATGCGCCCGGCCAGGCCGCCGCCGAGCAAGGCTGGAAACAGTTTTTCCATGACCCGGCGTTGCAACAGCTGATCCAGGTCGCCTTGGAAAACAACCGCGACCTGCGTGTCGCGGCGCTGAACATCGATGCCTATGCCGCCCAATACCGTATCCAGCGCGCGGACCTGTTCCCGGCCGTCTCGGCCACCGGTTCCGGCAGCCGCCAGCGGGTACCGGCACGGGCTTCGCAAACCGGTGAAGCGGCGATCAGCAGTTCGTATTCGGCAACCTTGGGCATCAGCGCCTATGAACTGGACCTGTTCGGTCGGGTTCGCAGCCTGAGCGAGCAAGCGCTGCAAAGCTACTTCGCCACCGAAGAAGCCCGTCGCAGCACCCAGATCAGCCTGGTGGCCAACGTCGCCAATGCCTACCTGACCTGGCAAGCCGACAAGGAACTGCTCAAGCTGACCCAGGACACCCTCGGGGCCTACGAACAAAGCTTCAAGCTGACCTCGCGCAGCGCCGAAGTCGGCGTGGCCTCGGCCCTGGACCTGAGCCAGGCGCGCACCGCCGTGGAAAACGCCCGCGTGCAACTGGCCCGTTACACTCGCCAGGTCGCACAGGACGAAAACAGCCTGACCCTGCTGCTGGGCACTGGCCTGCCGGCCAACCTGAACTCGCAACCGCTGAGCGATGATCTGCTCAGCGAAGTGCCGGCCGGGCTGCCGTCGGACCTGCTGCAACGTCGTCCGGATATCCTCCAGGCCGAACGCAACCTGCTGGCTGCCAACGCCAATATCGGCGCCGCGCGGGCTGCGTTCTTCCCGAGCATCAGCCTGACGGCCAACGCCGGCACCCTGAGCCCGGACCTGTCCGGCCTGTTCAAGGGTGGTTCGGGCACCTGGACCTTCGCTCCGCAAATCAACCTGCCGATCTTCAACGCCGGCAGCCTGCGTGCAAGCCTGGACTACGCCAAGATCCAGAAAGACATCAACGTCGCGCAGTACGAGAAGTCGATTCAGACGGCGTTCCAGGAAGTCTCCGACGGCCTGGCCGCGCGCCAGACCTACAACGAACAGTTGCAGGCCCAGACCGACTTCGTCGCCGCCAACCAGGACTACTACCGCCTGGCCGAGCGTCGCTACCGCATCGGCGTCGACAGCAACCTGACCTTCCTCGACGCCCAACGCCAGTTGTTCAGCGCGCAACAGTCGCTGATCACTGACCGTCTTGCGCAACTGACCAGCGAGGTCAATTTGTACAAGGCATTGGGCGGTGGCTGGAATGCCGAGACCGGCAAGAACGAACCGGTGAAAGAAGAAGCGCCGAAGATGAAATTGTTCTGATAGATGTTTGAACGCTGAACATGAAGCCCACCGAAAGGTGGGCTTTTTTGTTTTAGGGATCCACCTCTGGCGAGGGGATTCATCTCAGCTCAAGTGCAAAGCACTCGCACAACTTGTGCCCCCAGGGAAATCCAGAGGGTTGCTTAGAGACGACGCTGCGCTGCGTCGTAAACTTCCTTGTCTCGCCGAGCACCGACTGCCACGATCAACACCTGAATGGCTTTCCCATCGACTCTATAAACGATACGCGTATCGCCCGTTCGAATTCTTCGACATCCGGCCAGGCTGGCTCTGAGCGGCTGACCGGTTTTGTCCGGCTCTCCCCTGACAATCCGCTCTTCAATGACATCAAGGATACGGTTCGCCGCTGCCGCCCCCAACTGATCCAGATCGTCCTGAACCTCCGGATGGTAGATAACCCCCCAAACCATTCCCCCCTCCTTCAGTCGTTTTTGGCGTACCGCGCTCGCATAGCTTCATGACTAATGGCCTTGGCCTCATCGAAATCAAGCAGCCGCTCGCGGGCTGTCGCTTCGACGCGAAGGTTTTCCAGTTCATCAAGCATTTCCTGATAGGCATCGACATTAATAATCACGGCTGCCGGCTCATTGTCCTTGAAAATAACCAGTCTTTCGGTTGCGCGACTCGAGACGTCCTTGAGCTTCGCGCTGAAGTTCCTGACCATTGCGGTAACGGATACCGCCTGATCAGCCCGTTCCAATAGCGCTGCCATAACCAACCTCCTAGCACATCAAGTTACATATATTTATACATATCTTTATGCGTAAAGTGTTGCGCTTCAAGAAGCATAAATCAAGTTGAAAAAACAGCTCCCGACCGGTTGCACCTCTACACTCCCCACACAAAAGCCCCTGCGGCTGCCAGGCACCGTTTTTTTGACTAGTGGCACACAACAACCCTGTGGCGAGGGGATTCATCCCCGTTGGGCTGCGAAGCAGCCCCAATCACAATAAGGCTCAACCTGCTAACGCGGGTCGACGATATCCAGCGCACGATTAGCCAACAGTTCACTCAGCTCGATCATCTGCGCCACGCCGAGCGCGACATGCCGCCGCGAGCCCTCCAACTCGAACGCCAGGTCACTGACCATGGCATTGGCCGAGGCAAGGGTTTCGCTGAGATTGGCCAGGAGACACTCCGTGTCGATGGTATCGATGACGGTGAAGACTTGTGTTGAGGTTTTGGGTTTGGGATCAGGGTGGGTGCCCAGATGGTAATCGAGTGCCCGGTCTGCGGCCTCTTGGAGCTTTTCTGGATCGGGGTCGTTGTAGGGGAAGGTGCTCTCTGATGGCGAAGAAGGATGATGTTTTTTCATAACGGCGCTCCTGCATCAATTGGAGCCCGAGACGTGGGCCCGGGCGCTAGCGCCTAACGAAGTCGACGGGCTTGCAGTCCCGGTCGCTGGATTGGCAGCGACCCAAACAAGCTAGAGATTCCGCTTCCGAGCAGCAACCTTAAAACCTCGTCGGAAAATTCGCCGCGTCTGTCAGGCCGCCATCGCGACCAAGCTCACTCCCACAGGAATCGCATCCGCCGAAGCAATGTTTTGCTGTTCGATAATCGCCCAAAACCCGCAAACGGCGATTGAACCGATCCCGGGCCGCCCTTCACCATCCCTCGCACAAAACCAATAACAACAGGTTCGACGCCATGCCCATCCGCCCCGCCGCACCCGGCTGATCCTCAATAGCCTCACGCCACTGGTTCCACCGTTCCGCCTGCAGCCCAAGGTTGTGGCAACGACCCGCTTCGTCCACAAAAAATAGAGACAACGCCCATGAAGCCCACACAGCACTTGTTCCCCAGCCTCATTGCCGTCGCCCTGACCAGCACCGCCCTGCCCATCCTGGCCGCGGAATCAGGGTTTGTCGAAGATGCCAAGGCCACGCTGAACCTGCGCAACTTCTACTTCAACCGCAACTTCACCAACCCGAACAATGCCCAAGGCAAAGCCGAGGAATGGACCCAGAGTTTCATCCTCGACGCCAAGTCCGGTTTCACCCAGGGCGTGGTCGGTTTCGGCGTGGACATACTGGGGATGTACTCGGTCAAGCTCGACGGCGGCCGTGGCACCGCAGGTACACAACTGCTCCCAGTGCATGACGACGGCCGCCCCGCCGATGACTTCGGTCGCCTGGGCGTGGCCCTGAAGGCCAAGGTATCGAAGACCGAACTGAAGGTCGGCGAATGGATGCCGGTGTTGCCGATCCTGCGCTCCGACGACGGTCGCTCCCTGCCGCAAACCTTTCGTGGCGGCCAGGTGACCTCCACCGAAATCAGCGGCCTCACGCTGTACGGTGGTCAGTTCCGCGCCAACAGCCCGCGCAACGACGCGAGCATGGAAGACATGTCGATGAACGGCCGCGGCGCGTTCACCTCCGACCGTTTCAACTTCGCTGGCGGTGAATACGCCTTCAACGAAAAACGCACCCAGGTCGGCGTGTGGTACGCGGAACTGTCCGACATCTACCAGCAACAATATTTCAACCTGACCCACAGCCAGCCCATCGGCGACTGGACCCTGGGCGCCAACCTCGGCTACTTCACCGGCAAGGAAAACGGCAGTGCGTTGGCCGGCGACCTGGACAACAAAACCGCGTTCGCCATGCTCTCGGCCAAGTACGGTGGCAACACCTTTTATGTCGGCCTGCAGAAAGTCGGCGGCGATGATGCCTGGATGCGCGTCAACGGCACCAGCGGCGGCACCCTGGCCAACGACAGCTACAACTCCAGCTACGACAACGCCAAGGAAAAATCCTGGCAAGTACGCCACGACTTCAACTTCGCCGCCGTCGGCGTGCCGGGCCTGACGTTGATGAACCGCTACATCAGCGGTGACAACGTGCACACCGCCACGGTCGACGACGGCAAGGAATGGGGTCGGGAAAGTGAGCTGGCCTACACCGTGCAGAGCGGCGCGTTGAAGAGCCTCAACGTGAAGTGGCGTAACTCGACGATGCGCCGGGATTACAGTACCAATGAGTTCGATGAGAACCGGTTGATCATCAGTTATCCGCTCAGCCTGCTGTAAAAGCCAAACATGGGTGGAGGCTGTACCACCGTCATCGCGAGCAGGCTAGCTTCCACAGGGAATCGGTGCCGAGCACAAAATCAGCGCTCACTGAAGATCCAGTGTAGGAGCTTGCTCGCGATGGCGTCATCACATTCAACATCCCCCATCAATTGAACCACCGCTATCGCGAGCCAGCTCGCTCCCACAGGAAATGAGGTAACCCCTTAAGCCCGGGATTCGACGCCCAGTTCGTCCCACACCGACTCGGCCAGATGGAACGTGGCGTTGGCCGCCGGGATGCCGCAGTAGATGGCGCTCTGCATGATCACTTCCTTGATCTCGCTGCGGCTCACGCCATTGTTGGCGGCGGCGCGCAGGTGCAGCTTGAGTTCTTCGGCGCGGTTCATGCCGATCAACATGGCAATGGTAATCAGGCTGCGGGTATGGCGCGGCAGGCCCGGACGGGTCCAGATGTCGCCCCAGGCGTGGCGGGTGATCATCTCCTGGAACTCGCTGTTGAACTCGGTCAGGGCATTGAGGCTGCGATCGACGTGGGCATCGCCCAGCACCGCGCGGCGTACTTGCATGCCTTCGTCGTAACGTTGTTTCTCGTCCACAAAAAACTCCTCAGGCACGGCCAGAATCAAGCAGGAAATCCAGCACCCGCGCGCTGAAGGCGGCGCCGGCCTGGACGTTGGACAGGTGCGCGGCGTAGAACTCGGCGTACTCGGCCCCGCGGACCCGCTCCTGGATAAAGTGCCCACCCGACGGCGGTGTCACGGCATCTTCAGTGCCGGCGATCACCAGCAGCGGTACGCGAATCGACGACAACTGCTCGCGAAAATCGGCATCACGCACCGCGGCACAGTTGGCCGCATAACCCTGAGGCGAAGTGGCGGCGAGCATGTCAGTGATTTTTTTTGCCGTCGCAGGCTGCGCTTCAGCAAAGTCGGGGGTAAACCAACGGGCAATCGAGGCATCGCGCAACGCTACCATCGCCGCCTTGCCGTCGCGCAGTACGGTTTCGATGCGCGGGTTCCACACCGACGGATCGCCGATCTTGGCCGCGGTGTTGCACACCACCAGTTTGTACAGGCGCTCGCCGGCGTTGATGCCCAGCCATTGGCCGATCAACCCGCCCATGGACAAGCCACAGAAATGCACCTTATCGATGTTCAACTGATCGAGCATCGCCAGCACGTCGCGGCCCAGTTGCTCGATGCTGTACGGCCCTTCGGTGACCAGCGACTGGCCATGGCCGCGCGTGTCGAAGCGCAGCACGCGAAAGTGTTCACTGAAGGCCGCGACCTGCTCGTCCCACATGTGCAGATCAGTGCCCAGGGAATTGGAGAGCACCAGCACAGGGGCGTCTTGCGGCCCATCAAAACGATAGTTCAGATCGCCCTCGGCGAGTTTGACGAATCCCACAACAATCTCCTTTCAGGCGTTCAAGGCAAGGTGTTCGGCCACGGCCCGGGCGACCCAGGTCTGTGCTTGTCCGAGGTAGTGCGCCGGGTCGAGCAGATGATCAAGCTCGGTCGCGGATAGCTGCGCAGTGACCTGAGGTTCATCCCCCAGCACATCACGCAAATGCCGTTGTTCGGCCACGGCGCGCTTGCAGCATTGCTCCAGCAGATGGTGCGCCGCGTCGCGTCCCACACGCTGGGCCAGGACGATGCTCACTGCTTCGGCCAGCACCAGCCCCTGGGTCAGTTCCAGGTTGCGGGCCATGCGCGCCGCGTCCACTTCCAACCCTTCGGCCAGCAGCCGCGCCTGCTGCAAGGCACCGGACACCAGGCAGCAGATCTCCGGCAGGGTTTCCCATTCGGCGTGCCATAGGCCCAGGCTGCGCTCGTGTTCCTGGGGCATGGCGCTGAACAGCGTCGACAACAAGCCAGGCACTCGCGTCGCCGCGCCGATCAGCACTGCCGCGCCCACCGGGTTGCGCTTGTGCGGCATGGTGGACGACCCCCCCTTGCCCGGCGCCGAGGGCTCGAACGCTTCGCCGGCCTCGGTCTGCATCAACAGGCTGATATCACGGCCGAGTTTGCCCAGGCTACCGGCGATCAGGCCCAGCACTGAACCGAATTCCACCAGGCGATCGCGCTGGGTGTGCCACGGCTGCTCGGGCAGGTTCAGTTGCAATTCGGCGGCCAAGGCTTCGGCGATGGGCAAGGCGTGTTCACCCAAGGCCGCGAGGGTGCCGGAAGCACCGCCGAACTGCAGCACCAGCAAGCGCGGCTTGAGTTCTTTCAAACGTTGGCGACTGCGGGTGATCGCTCCCAGCCAACCAGCGATCTTCATGCCCAGGGTCACCGGCGTGGCGTGCTGCAGCCAGGTGCGTCCGGCCAGCGGCGTGGCGGCGTAGTGTTCGGCTTGTCGGGCCAGGGTGGCGGCCAACTGCGCCAGCTCGCCTTCGATCAGCCCCAAGGCCAGGCGCAGTTGCAGCACCAGCCCGCTGTCCATCACGTCCTGGCTGGTGGCGCCTAGGTGCACGTAGCGCTCGGCTTCGGCGTCCTCGACGGCGATGCGCTTACCCAACGCCTTGACCAACGGGATTGCCGAATTGCCAGCGCTGGCGATCGCTTCGCTCAACGCCGAAAAATCATACAGCGCGGCACGACAGGCCTTTTCGATCGGCGCAACGGCACTTTGCGGAATCACCCCGACCCGCGCCTCGGCCCGGGCCAAGGCGGCTTCGACGTCAAGCATGGCCTGGACCCGCCCCGCATCGCAGAACACCTCGCGCATGTCGCGGGCGGTGAAATAGGCATCGAATAGCTGATTGCCCGGTCGTTCGCTCATAAACAGTCCTTGGGAAGGTAGATGTCCCGTGGCGAGGGAGCTTGCTCCCGCTTGAGTGCGAAGCGCTCACAAGAGAGGGCTGCTACGCAGCCCAGCGGGAGCAAGCTCCCTCGCCACAATGACTCAAACAAACCTCAAATGATCAGGTGGGTTCAAAGGTCGTGGTGCAAATACGCCGGCTGCTTGGGCAGGCGCAGGCTGAACAGGAACGCCACCACCATCATCACCGTGACATACCAATAAAAAGCGTTTTCCATGCCCTGGGCTTTCAGGCTCAGGGCAACGTACTCCGCCGAGCCGCCAAAAATCGCATTGGCCACCGCGTAAGCCAACCCTACTCCCAGCGCCCGCACTTCAGGTGGAAACATTTCCGCTTTCACCAGGCCGCTGATGGAGGTGTAGAAGCTGACGATCGCCAGCGCCAACGTGATCAGGACAAACGCCAGGAACGGGCTGCTGATGCTTTTCAGGGTCAGCAGGATCGGCACGGTGCACAACGCCCCCAGGCCACCGAACCAGAGCATGGAGTTACGCCGGCCGATCTTGTCCGCCAGCATGCCGAACAGCGGCTGCATGCACATGTACAGGAACAGCGCGCCGGTCATGATGTAGCTGGCGGTCTTGGCGTGCAGGCCGGCGGTGTTCACCAGGTATTTCTGCATGTAGGTGGTGAAGGTGTAGAAAATCAGCGAGCCGCCGGCGGTGTAGCCCAGCACGGTGATGAACGCGGCCTTGTGGTCGCGAAACAGCGCCATGATGCTGCCAGCGTCCTTGTTCTCGCGCATTTCCTTGCTACTGGTTTCCTTCAGGGAGCGCCGCAGGAACAGGGAAATCAATGCAGCCACGGCCCCCACCACAAATGGAATCCGCCAGCCATAAGCGCGCAGTTCGTCTTCGTTGAGAAACTGCTGCAGGATCACCACCAACGACACCGCCAGCAGTTGCCCGCCGATCAGCGTCACGTATTGGAACGAAGCAAAAAAACCGCGCTGCCCCTTGAGGGCGACTTCGCTCATGTAGGTGGCGGTGGTGCCGTATTCGCCGCCCACCGACAGGCCTTGCAACAAGCGCGCGAACAACAGCAGCAGCGGCGCCCAGACGCCGATGTCCTTGTAGGTGGGCAGGCAGGCGATGAGCAATGAGCCGAAGCACATCATCAGCACCGAGATCATCATCGAATTCTTACGTCCGTGACGGTCCGCCACCCGGCCGAAAATCCAACCGCCGATGGGCCGCATCAGGAACCCGGCGGCGAACACACCGGCCGTGTTGACCAGTTGCACCGTGGGGTTGTCCGAGGGGAAGAACGCCGGGGCGAAATAAATTGCGCAGAACGCATAGACATAGAAGTCAAACCATTCGACCAGGTTGCCGGATGAAGCACCGACGATGGCGAAGATACGCTTGCTGCGTTCTTCGCCGGTGTAGTGGCTGATGATTGGGGTGGCCATGGATTATTCACTCGTTGGGGACTGACGAAGTCTAGACACACTTAGTAACAGTCCCGTTCCAAAAACGGTCTTTCAAGCAGTAGCGCCTGTAGCGCCGCCATCGCGAGCAAGCTCGCTCCCACAGGGTTCATGCTATTGCTGTGGTCCTGTAAGTTCATACGCTTCCGGGCTGGGTTCATATCCCCTGTGGCGAGGGAGCTTGCTCCCGCTCGGCTGCGAAGCAGACGTCAACCTGGCAACGGGGTCATCCTGATGTACCGGGTCGCCGGCTTTGGGCTTGCTGCGCAAGCCAGCGGGAGCAAGCTCCCTCGCCACAGGAAAATCATGAGTCAGTAATCGAAGAACACCGTCTCGGCCTCCGTGCCCTGAAGGATCACGTTCCACTGGTACACGCCCGACGCATCAGGCTTGGCCACGATTGTGCCGCGACGTTCTTCGGGCACGCAGGCCAGCAGAGGGTCGGTTTCGTTGGCCTGTTCGCCGTCGAAATAGATGCGCGTCAGCAAGTGCTTGACCAACCCGCGAGCGAACACCAGCACCACCAAGTGCGGTGCCTGGGTTGTGCCCCCCAATCCCGGCACAGTGCCCGGCTTGATGGTGGTAAAGCGGAAGCGCCCTTCGGCGTCCACCGGCACCCGGCCGAAGCCTTCGAAATTCGGGTCCAGGGGTTTGTCCTGGTCGTCTTCCGGGTGGGCGTATTTGCCGGCGGCGTTGGCCTGCCAGACTTCCAGCATCGCGTCGTTGACGAACTGGCCGTTGCCGTCGACCACCTGCCCGGTGATCGCCACGCGTTGGCCGAGGGTTTCGGCGACGGTCAGGTCTTCGCGGTTCAGCCAGGTCAGGCCGATGTGGTAGTAAGGGCCAACGGTGTGGGACGTGGTGGCGGTGAGCGTCATCTTATTTCTCCATCGGCGTGGCATCGCGGCCGCGCAAGACGATGTCCCAGCGGTAACCGAGGGCGTAGTGAGGGACAGTTTTTTCCAGGTCGAAACGGGCGATCAGGCGTTCCTTGGCACTCGTGTCCGGCACGCAGTTGTAGATCGGGTCGTATTCCAGCAACGGATCGCCAGGGAAGTACATCTGCGTCACCAGGCGCGTCAGAATGCTCGGCCCGAACAGTGAGAAATGGATGTGCGCCGGGCGCCAGGCGTTGTGATGGTTGCCCCACGGATAGGCGCCGGGCTTGATGGTCTGGAACTGATACCAGCCATCGGCGTCGGTGACGGTACGACCGGTGCCGGTGAAATTCGGGTCCAGCGGCGCGTCATGGTTGTCGCGATCGTGGTTGTAGCGACCGGCGGCGTTGGCCTGCCAGATCTCCACCAGGATGCCCGGCACCGGCTGGCCGTGCTCATCCAGCACGCGCCCGTGAATGATGATCCGCTCCCCCAGCGGCTCGCCGGCATGCTGGGCGGTCAGGTCGTTGTCCTTCTCTTGCACGCGGTCGGCACCGACAGTCGGGCCGGTAATTTCCGACAGCGAATGCGGCAGGAACACCAACGGCTTGGACGGCGAGCGCAGGTTGGTGGACTGGTACGGCGGGTGCAGATACTCCGGCTGGGTGCCCGCTTGGGGGCGACGATAACCAGGCTTGTCAGTCATGAAGCGTTCCTCGGTTTCTTATTAGTAGAACGACGCGTCAGACGCGTTCGATTGCCAATGCCAGACCCTGGCCGACGCCGACACACATGGTCGCCAGGCCTTTCTTGCCGCCGGTCTTTTCCAAATGGTGCAACGCCGTCAACACCAGACGCGCCCCGCTCATGCCCAGCGGATGGCCGAGGGCGATGGCACCGCCGTTCGGGTTGACCTGGGGCGCATCGTCCGCCAGACCGAGGTCGCGCAACACCGCCAGGCCCTGGCTGGCAAAGGCTTCATTGAGTTCGATCACGTCGAAATCGGCGACCGCCAGGCCCAGCCGTTCAGTGAGTTTGCGCACCGCCGGCACCGGGCCGATGCCCATCACCCGTGGCGCCACGCCGGCACTGGCCATGCCCAGCACTTTGCCACGCGGCGTCAGGCCATGTTTCTTTACCGCTTCGGCCGAGGCCAGGATCAGCGCCGCCGCACCGTCGTTGACACCCGAGGCGTTGCCGGCGGTGACGGTCTTGTCCGGCCCGTTGACCGGCTTGAGTTTGCCCAGGGTTTCCAAGGTGGTGTCGGCGCGAGGATGTTCATCCTGCTCGACCACGGTTTCACCTTTCTTGTGGGCAATGCGCACCGCCACGATTTCTTCGGCGAAAAAACCTGCCGCCTGGGCCGCTGCCGTGCGCTGTTGGCTGCGCAAGGCGAAAGCGTCCTGGTCGGCGCGGGACACGGCATAGTCATCAGCCACGTTATCAGCGGTCTGTGGCATCGCATCCACCCCGTACTGGGCCTTCATCAATGGGTTGATGAAACGCCAGCCGATGGTGGTGTCTTCCAGCTTCATGCTGCGGGAAAACGCCGCGTCGGCCTTGCCCATCACGAACGGCGCACGGGACATCGACTCCACCCCACCAGCGATGGCCAGTTCCATCTCACCGCTGGCGATGGCGCGGAACGCCGTGCCGATGGCGTCCATGCCCGAGGCGCAAAGACGGTTGAGGGTTACACCGGGAATGCTGTCCGGCAGGCCCGCCAACAGCAGCGCCATGCGCGCCACGTTGCGGTTGTCTTCGCCGGCCTGGTTGGCGCAGCCGAGAAACACTTCGTCCACCGCGCTCCAGTCCACCGATGGGTTGCGCTCCATCAGCGCCTTGATCGGCACCGCCGCCAAGTCATCGGCACGCACGGCGGACAAACCGCCGCCAAACCGACCGATGGGGGTTCGAATCGCATCACAGATATAAACGTCGCGCATCAGGCTTCTCCCGGTGCCTGGCCATGGGCCGCCGCGGTGCGAGCTTCCAGATCGCGCAGTGCGCGCAGCTCTACCTCGGTCGGTTCGGCGGTGGTTTGCACCTGGTCGGCGAAACGGATCGCCCATCCGGTGGCGGCAATGACTTGCTCGCGAGTCACGCCGGGGTGCAGCGCGGTGACCACGAATTCATGGGTGCCGGCTTCCGGTTCCATGATGCACAAGTCGGTGATAATCCCCACTGGACCGGCACCCGGCAGGCCCAGGCGCTTGCGCGAATCGCCGCCTTCACCGTGGCCGACCGAAGTGATGAAATCCAGCTTGTCGACAAACGAACGCGCCGACTGCTTGAGGATGATCAACACGCTCTTGGCCGAGCCGGCGATTTCCGGCGCGCCACCAGCACCCGGCAGGCGGACTTTCGGCTGATGGTAATCGCCCACCACCGTGGTGTTGATGTTGCCGAAACGGTCGACCTGGGCCGCGCCCAGGAACCCGACGTCGATACGCCCGCCCTGCAGCCAGTAGCGAAAAATCTCACCGGTCGGTACGACGGTATCGGCGGTTTCCGCCAGCTCGCCGTCGCCGATGGACAGCGGCAGTACGCTGGGCTTGGCACCGATCGGGCCGGATTCGTAGATCAGCACGACGTCCGGCGATGAGGTCAGTCGTGCCAGGTTGGCCGCTTTCGACGGCAGGCCGATGCCCACGAAGCATACGGCATTGTTCTTCAAGCGACGCGCCGCGGCGACGGTCATCATTTCGTTGGTGGAGTAAGTCATGGTTTCACCTGCGAAGCGGCTGCCAGTCTGGCCTGGAATTCACTGAAGTCTTTAGTGCCATGGATGTATTCGTTGATCCATGCGGTGAAGGTCTCACGGTCCCGGGCGATCGGATCCCACGCCTGGTAGAAACGGTTGTCACGCTCGGTATAGCCGTGGGCGTAGGACGGATGAGCGCCACCCGGCACGAGGCACACGGCGCTCAATGCCCAGGTCGGCAGTACGCAAGCGTTCATCGGTGCATTCAGGTCGTCGACAATTTCTTCCACGGTGACGATGCAACGCTTGGCGGCCAAGACGGCTTCTTTCTGCACACCGAGAATGCCCCACAGCAGCACGTTGCCCTTGCGGTCGGCTTTCTGGGCGTGGATCACCGTGATGTCCGGGCGCACCGAAGGTACAGCGGCCAGTACTTCACCGGTGAAGGGACAGGTCACACTCTTGATCAGCGGGTTGACCTTCGGCAGGTCGGAACCGGCGTAGGCCCGCAGCACCGCGAACGGCAGGCCGGAGGCGCCGGCAACGTAGGCGTTGGCCAGGTCGGCGTGGCTGTGTTCCTCGATCTCCAGGGGGTGCGGCCATTGTTTCTCCACGGCATCGCGCAAGCGGTGCAACGACCCCACGCCAGGGTTGCCGCCCCAGGAGAAAATCAACTTGCGAGCACAACCGGCGCCGATCAACTGGTCATAGATCAGGTCAGGTGTCATGCGCACCAAGGTCAGATCTTTCTTTCCCTGACGAATGATTTCATGACCCGCCGCCGTAGGAATCAGGTGAGTGAAGCCTTCGAGCGCGACGGTATCGCCGTCGTTGACGAATTGCTTCACCGCGTCGTGCAGCGAAAGGATTTCAGCCATGGGGCAGGCTCCCGTTTTCCAGTAGACCGACATGAAGGAAAAGGCGCGAGGTTAAGCGCCGAAGTGACTGAAGATTAAGCCTGGGGGAAAAGCCAAACAATCCGATAATCGACAGAGTGTTCGTTTATCGAACGGATTGTTGTTTGGCTATCGATTTATCCACACAGCGAAAACGAGAACCGTGGCGAGGGCGCTTGCTCCCGCTGGGCCGCGCTGGCGCTCCAGTACGAAGCGGCCCTGTTTTTGGGGCTGCTACGCAGCCCAGCGGGAGCAAGCTCCCTCGCCACAGGGGTGTAGGTTCGGGGTTTCAGGTGGCATCCGCATGGCTGACCATGCCTTTGATCACCACCGCCGTGGTCGCCAGGGCCGCCGGGATCACCAGGGCGGTCAGGACCTGTTCGAAGTTCCAGCCCAGGCCCAACAGGGTCGCGCCCATCCAGGCACCGAGAATCGCGCCGAAACGACCGATGCCCAACATCCAGGACACACCGGTGGCCCTACCCTGGGTCGGGTAGAAACGCGCCGCCAGCGAAGGCATCGCCGATTGCGCGCCGTTGACACACATGCCCGCCACCAGCACCAGGGTGGCGAGCAAGGTGATGTTGCCCAGGCTCTGCCCCACCGCGTAGGCAAACACCCCCGCCATCAGGTAGAAAAGGCCGATGACCTTGTGCGGATTGAACCGGTCCATCGCCCAACCCACCCCGACAGCGCTCAACACGCCGCCGAATTGGAACAGCGCACCGATAAACGCTGCCTGCTCCATGCTCGCGCCGCTGTCGCGCATCAGGGTCGGCAGCCAACTGGTCAACAGGTAGACGATCACCAGGCCCATGAAATAGGTCAGCCACAGAAGCAAGGTGCCAGCGCTGTAGGTGCCGGAGAAAATCACCGCCAGCACATTGCGGGCTTTCACGGTTTTCTGTTCCGGCACACTGAAGCTCGCCGCTTGGGCCACCGTGTTCGGGTCGATCGGTGCCAGGGTCTTGCGCACCTTGTCGGTGCCGCGATTGCGCACCACCAGGTAACGCGCCGACTCCGGCAGCCAGAACAGCAACACGACCGCCAGGATCAACGGCAGGATCCCACCAATCAGCAGCAGGCTATGCCAACCGAACGCCGGTATCAGCTTGGCGGAGATGAACCCACCGCCGGCCATGCCCAAGTTGAAGCCACAGAACATGCTGGTCACCAACAGGGATTTCTTGCGTTCAGGGGTGTATTCCGAGAGCAAGGTCGTGGCGTTCGGCATCCCGGCGCCCAATCCCAGGCCGGTGAGGAAACGCAGCACCAGTAATTGATCGACATTGGTGCTGTAGGCCGAGGCCAAGCTGAACGCGCCGAACAGCAGAACCGCGCCCACCAGTACGACTTTTCGCCCGAAGCGGTCAGCCAGCGGCCCTGAACCCAGCGCGCCGAACACCATGCCGATCAGCGCGGCGCTCATCACCGGGCCGAGGCTGGCGCGATCGATGCCCCAATCCTGGGACAGCGCCGGGGCGATGAAGCCCATGGCCGCTGTATCAAGGCCGTCGAGGAAAACAATCAGGAAACAGAGAATCACCACCCGCCACTGGTAGCGCGAAATAGGTTGGGCATTGATAAAGGACTGCACATCGAGGCAGTGGCCTACGGAGGTCTGGGGCTGGTTCATTTTATTTTTATTCCACGTGATAAACGCAGGCGAACGATCAGGGACCGGCGAAACACGCCGGATGACGCTGCGCGACATTAATGAGGGCAGGCAAATACCGTCAATTCATCGCCGCCGACTGTGTGCGTTTATCGAACAGCTTAAGTGAACAGCTGCGCGCTCAAGTCGCGGCTGGCCCCCAGCAGGCCTGGCAGGAAGCGCTGTTCCAGCTCATTGCGGCTGACCCGCCCGGCATGGGTGCTGACGTTGAGCGCGGCCACTACTTGACCGGAAGCGTCGTACACCGGCACGGCAATCGAACGCAGGCCCTGTTCCAGCTCCTGGTCGACGATGCACCAGCCTTGCTGCCGCACCTGTTCCAGGCATTCAAGCAATGCCTCGGGGGTGTGCAAGGTGCGGCTGGTCTTGGCTTGCAGGTCGGCATGGTCCAGGTAGTCGCGCAGCGAAGCGTCATCCAGGGCCGCCAGGAGAATCCTGCCCATCGAAGTGCAATAGGCTGGAAGACGCCCGCCGACCGACAGATCGACCGAAATCAGGCGCTGGGTGGTGGCTGACCGGGCGATATAGAGGATATCGTCGCCTTCGAGCGTCGCCATGTTGCAGGCCTCGTGCAATTGCTCGCTCATGCGGTCCAGGTACGGCTGGGCAGAAACGGCCAGCGGCGTCGAGGACAGATAGGCGTGCCCCAGGGTCAGCACTTTGGGCAGCAGCGAATAGGTCCGTCCATCCGTGGTGGCGTAGCCCAGCTTGATCAAGGTATGCAGGCAACGTCTGACGGCGGCGCGAGGGATTTCCGTACGATGGCTGATTTGGGCAATGGTCAGGTGCCGCTTGCGCTCCTGGAAGGCCTGGACCACGGCCAACCCGCGGGCCAGGGACGTCATGAAATCGGGATCGCCGGTCAGGGCCTGGATCCGCTTGGCCGGCGAGGCGACGATCGGTGGCGCGACTGAAGTGAAAGCATTGCGCAATTGGTCGTTCATGTCTGGTCCTTCCCGGGGAATGACGGCTATTACAAGCGGCTGTCCGACGGACAGACAAGGGCCGGACCGCCAACAGTGTTCGATTATCGAACCAGCAACCGATAATCGCAATCCTGCCCGGTATCATGAGTTCGACAGCCGTCGAACGCCCGATAACAAGTTGAGCGAGAGTGACAAGCGATTTGACGTGAAGGCGCGGGCGATATTGAACTTGTCGCCTTGAACGGCATCAGGATATCGGCACTAGCAGACATCTTCTGAAACCTGATTGACACAAGTTTGCACATACAAACATCGATTCACACAACAACAGGCCCCTTTAAATATTTCCCGATAGTGTTATTCAGCTGGACCGCTATAATGCAACTCAGCGACGGTACGGCCAATCGACCGCTCCCGTACGCAGGCACCTTGGTAATACCCTGGCGCCCGAAGCACCTTTAGGTCGCTTCCCCTGTATTGGCAACAACACGAAGCCCTGATGCTACGTCAGCTGTCAGCTCTGGTGCCGTGGCCGTCTGCATGTCTACATGCAGTGCGTATCACCAGATTCAATTTCAATTAATTAGGTACAACTGTGACGAAAGACGAACTGCGCGCGGAACTTGAGCGCCAGGAACAACGTTACAAGGAAGTTTACGGCGGGGAAATCACCACCTACGCCGCACAACCTGAACCGGAACGTAAACCCTGGCGTAAGCGCGCCACCGTTCAGGACCAGGCCTTCACCCAGGAACTCCAGAAAATGGAAAAAGAACTCAAAGCCGAAGAGCAGTGACGCGCTGGGCATGATGTTCTTGTGAAGAGGTCTCCGGCCGCCATCCAGGCCGGAAACCGCAGCGCACGCCCGCCATGAGCGGGCCGCCATCCGCTCCCGCCCGACGGCCGGGAAGGCTCATGGCCGACCTTCTTTTCAGATATTTCATGCAACCGCTCGAAGTGCTCTACACGGGGCGGCGGTCAGGCTCCAGGACGCTTTGCGCCCCTGAATCAAAGGGTTACGCGCCCCACGGAAAACCTCGCGCCAGAGCCATTCCTACAAATTATTTCGTTGAAGAATGTTGCCGATGAGCAGGCAATGCATCGATTGCCATGGTTTTCTGGCATAATCGCGCCCCCTTATGACCGGGTCAGAAAACCTTCATGATCGATTTATTCAGCGGACTGGATGCTTGGGTGCTTGTGAGCCTCTTGCTCGCCCTGGCTTTTGTCCTCGCCTTCGAGTTCATCAACGGCTTTCATGACACCGCTAACGCGGTTGCCACTGTTATCTACACCAAAGCCATGCCGCCTCATCTGGCGGTGTTCTTTTCCGGTGTGTTCAATTTCCTCGGCGTGCTGCTGGGTGGTGTGGGGGTGGCGTACGCCATCGTTCACTTGCTGCCCGTAGAGCTGCTGATCAATGTGAACACCGGACACGGGCTCGCCATGGTGTTTTCGCTGCTCGCAGCGGCCATTACCTGGAACCTGGGCACCTGGTACTTCGGTATCCCGGCGTCCAGCTCCCACACGTTGATCGGCTCGATCCTCGGCGTGGGCCTGGCCAATGCGTTGATCAACGATATCCCGTTGGCCGATGGGGTGAACTGGCAGAAGGCGATCGATATCGGCGCCTCCCTGGTGTTCTCGCCCATGGCCGGCTTCCTGATCGCTGCCCTGGTGCTGATCGGCCTGAAATGGTGGCGTCCGCTGTCGAAGATGCACAAGACACCGGAACAGCGCCGCAAGATCGATGACAAGAAGCACCCGCCGTTCTGGAATCGCCTGGTACTGGTGATTTCGGCCATGGCCGTCAGTTTTGTCCATGGCTCCAACGATGGCCAGAAAGGCATCGGCCTGATCATGCTGGTGCTGATCGGTATCGTGCCTTCGCAGTTCGTGCTCGACCTGAGCAGCACCACGTATCAGATCGAGCGGACCCGCGACGCGACCCTGCACCTGAGCCAGTTCTACCAGCGCAACAGCGAATCCCTGGGTGAATACCTGGCGCTGGGCAAGAGCGTGGAAGGCGATCTGCCGGAAAAATTCCGTTGCAACCCGCAGCAGACCGAACCCACCATCGATGCCCTGCTCAACACCCTCAAGGGCGTGGCTGACTACCATTCGCTGCCGTCGGAAAGCCGTATCGAAGTGCGTCGCTACTTGCTCTGCCTGGACGACACGGCGAAGAAGGTTGGCAAACTGCCAGGCCTGGCAGCCCGTGAGAAAGACGACCTGAACAAACTGCGCAAGGACCTGACCGGCACCACCGAGTACGCCCCATTCTGGGTGATCCTGGCGGTCGCCCTGGCACTGGGCCTGGGCACCATGGTCGGCTGGAAGCGTGTGGTACTGACCATCGGCGAGAAGATCGGCAAGCAAGGCATGACCTACGCCCAGGGCATGTCGGCGCAAATCACCACCGCGTGCATGATCGGCGCGGCGAACATTTTCAGCCTGCCGGTTTCCACCACCCACGTACTGTCTTCGGGCGTGGCCGGTACCATGGTCGCGAACAAGAGCGGCCTGCAAGGTGGCACCGTGCGCAACATCCTGCTGGCCTGGGTGCTGACCCTGCCGGCAACGGTGGCGCTGTCGGCCGGGCTGTTCTGGTTGGCGTCCAAGGCCTTGGGCAGCTGATTCCAGCAGCCACAAAAAAGGTGCGATCCTGATGGGTCGCACCTTTTTTTATGCTTAAAACACCTCGCCCCCACAATGGTCTTGTGTGGAACAGGGAAAATTTGGCCAAAAAAAAAGGGCGACCGAAGTCGCCCAAAATGCCTTGCGTGCTCGTTTTAGCCGGAAAGACCTACGGTTTTTTCCGCTTGTGTGCGTCTTTCCAGATGAATAATCCAAAACCTGCGAAAAATACGAACATGAGGCCGACCGTCAACACACCGGCAAACACCACATTATCGAAAAACATGACTGGCCTCCTGGTCTTGCCCCTGTTGCGATGGCTTCAAGTTAACCAATCAGGCCTGGATGAAAATTGACCGGGGTCAATAACGCCCGCAACGGGGCGAAAAGGTGGGGAAATAACTGATCTGCATCAATGGATCGAGGGGGTTCAGCGCTTTTTCGGTTTGTTTTTCGACTTTTTCTTGGGCTTGCCCAACGGCATGGCCTGCTCGAAAGCCTGGCGGACTTCATTGAGGCGCTTTTCGTTGAGGTCGTGAACGCGCTTGGCGCGCTCGGCACTGAGGTCGATCAGCTTATCGTCTTGGCTCATGGCGTGTGGGCATCGTGCAGTGAATTGCGGATGCGCCCATGATGCGGGGTGTTGACGGCGTTGACCAGCCTGCGTACGTCGGCAAACGCCTGAATCAGATCTGGATATCGACCCACAAGCCCTGGCGCGACTCTTCGTCCATCAGCGGCACCACCGGCACGGTGTTGTCGGCGTTGAGTTCGGTACCCGGTACGGCCAGGTGTTCTTCAGGATCTTCATTGGCCTCGCGGTGGCGCTTGTCGCGCTCCTGCCGGCGACGCTGTTCCTCGCGCAACAGCAGCGCGGCCTCTTCCGGGTCGCGGCTCTGCAGGTCGATGGTGCTTTCGTTGGAGCTTTGCTGCACCGGGACCACGGGCGGTATGTCCGGTCGCTGGCGAACCGGATCCTGTTGAGCGGTGATAGGTACGGCGCTCAAAGGGAGCATGGGTGGCAACATAAAGGTCTCCTGTCTTCAGGTTGTCGGCTGGGAAAGTGGCAGCTTGAACCGCCGGTCTGAAACTTGTGACCCAGTTGGCATTGCAGCGATCCCCAGGGCCGAGCTCGTTTGATCGCTGGGCAAGCGTAAGTTCCGTGCGTCGCTCACTAATCAACGTACGTAAATCCTTTGGTCTGAGGGATCCTTCCGTTAAGATAACCGGCTTTTTCAAGGCGGGAGTCAGGCAGCATGGCGCAGCAGTATCAACCGGGGCAACGCTGGATCAGTGACAGCGAAGCCGAGCTGGGTTTAGGCACCGTTCTGGCACAGGACGGCCGCTTGTTGACCGTGCTCTATCCGGCCACTGGCGACACTCGCCAGTACGCGCTACGGAACGCGCCGCTCACCCGTGTACGGTTTTCGCCGGGCGATGTGATCACTCACTTCGAAGGCTGGAAAATGACCGTGCGCGAAGTCGATGACATCGACGGGCTGCTGGTCTACCACGGCCTCAACGGACAGAACGAAGTCGTCACCCTGCCGGAAACCCAACTGTCGAACTTTATCCAGTTCCGCCTGGCGAGCGACCGTCTGTTCGCCGGCCAGATCGACCCATTGGCCTGGTTCTCCCTGCGCTACCACACCCTGGAACACACCAGCCGCCAGTTGCAGTCTTCGCTTTGGGGCCTGGGCGGCGTCCGTGCCCAGCCTATCGCCCACCAATTGCACATTGCCCGTGAAGTAGCCGACCGCATTGCGCCGCGGGTGTTGCTGGCGGACGAAGTGGGCCTGGGCAAGACCATCGAGGCCGGCCTGGTCATCCATCGTCAACTGCTGTCCGGCCGCGCCAACCGCGTCCTGATCCTGGTACCGGAAAACCTCCAGCACCAATGGCTGGTGGAAATGCGTCGACGTTTCAACCTGCAAGTCGCGCTGTTCGACGAAGAACGCTTCATCGAAAGCGATGCCAGCAACCCGTTCGAAGACACTCAACTGGCCCTGGTGGCGCTGGAGTGGCTGGTGGACGACGAGAAGGCCCAGGACGCGCTGTTCGCCGCCGGCTGGGACCTGATGGTGGTCGACGAAGCCCATCACCTGGTGTGGCACGAAGATCAGGTCAGCCCGCAGTACGCGCTGGTCGAGCAACTCGCCGAGACGATCCCGGGCGTGCTGCTGCTGACCGCGACCCCGGAACAACTGGGCCAGGACAGCCACTTTGCTCGCCTGCGCCTGCTGGACCCGAATCGCTTCCACGACCTCAAGGCCTTCCGTGCCGAGAGCGAGAATTATCGCCCGGTGGCCGAAGCCGTGCAGGAGTTGTTGGACAAAGGCCGTCTTTCGCCCGAGGCCCACAAAACCATCCAAGGCTTCCTGGGCAATGAAGGTGAAGCATTGCTGACCGCGGTCAGTGATGGCGATGTCGAAGCCAGTGCCCGCCTGGTGCGTGAACTGCTGGACCGCCACGGCACTGGCCGCGTGCTGTTTCGCAACACCCGCGCCGCCGTGCAGGGTTTCCCGGAGCGCAAGCTGCACGCCTATCCGCTGCCGTGCCCGGCCGAATACCTCGAATTGCCGCTGGGCGATCATCCCGAGCTGTACCCGGAAGTCAGCTTCCAAGCCCAGCCGGACGCCAGCGAAGAAGAACGCTGGTGGCGTTTCGACCCGCGGGTCGAGTGGTTGATCGACACCCTGAAGATGCTCAAGCGCACCAAAGTACTGGTGATCTGTGCCCACGCCGAAACCGCCATGGACCTGGAAGACGCCCTGCGCGTACGTTCCGGCATTCCGGCCACGGTGTTCCACGAAGGCATGAACATCCTGGAGCGCGACCGCGCGGCGGCCTATTTCGCCGACGAAGAGTTTGGTGCCCAGGTGCTGATCTGCTCGGAAATCGGCAGTGAGGGGCGCAACTTCCAGTTCGCCCATCACCTGGTGCTGTTCGATCTGCCGGCGCACCCGGACCTGCTCGAGCAACGTATCGGCCGTCTGGACCGGATCGGCCAGAAGCACACCATCGAGCTGCACGCGCCGTACCTGGAAACCAGCCCACAGGCGCGGCTGTTCCAGTGGTATCACGAAGCCCTGAATGCCTTCCTCAACACTTGCCCGACTGGCAACGCCTTGCAGCATCAGTTCGGCCCGCGCCTGCTGCCATTGCTGGAAGAAGCCGACGATGGCCAGTGGCAAGCACTGATCGACGAAGCCCGCACCGAACGCGAACGCCTGGAGGCCGAGCTGCACACCGGTCGAGACCGTTTGCTGGAGCTCAACTCCGGCGGCGCCGGTGAAGGCGATGCGCTGGTGGAAGCCATTCTCGAGCAGGACGACCAGTTCGCCCTGCCGATCTACATGGAAACCCTGTTCGACGCCTTTGGTATCGACAGCGAGGACCATTCGGAAAACGCGCTGATCCTCAAGCCGAGCGAAAAAATGCTCGACGCCAGCTTCCCGCTGGGCGACGACGAAGGCGTGACCATCACCTACGACCGCAACCAGGCGCTGTCGCGCGAAGACATGCAGTTCATCACCTGGGAGCACCCGATGGTGCAAGGCGGCATGGATCTGGTGCTGTCCGGTTCCATGGGCAACACCGCCGTGGCGCTGATCAAGAACAAGGCCCTCAAGCCCGGCACCGTGTTGCTGGAACTGCTCTACGTCAGTGAAGTAGTGGCCCCGCGCTCGCTGCAACTGGGCCGCTACCTGCCGCCGGCCGCCCTGCGCTGCCTGCTTGACGCCAACGGCAACGACCTGGCCGCCCGGGTTTCGTTCGAAACCTTGAACGACCAGCTCGAAAGCGTGCCACGCGCCAGCGCCAACAAGTTCATCCAGGCCCAGCGCGACCAACTCACGCCGCGGATCAACGCCGGCGAAGAGAAGATCACCCCGCGTCACGCCGAACGCGTGGCCGAGGCCCAGCGTCGCCTGGCCGCCGATACCGACGAGGAATTGGCACGCCTGACCGCCCTACAAGCGGTCAACCCGACCGTGCGCGACAGCGAACTGGTAGCCCTGCGCCAACAGCGCGAGCAAGGGCTGGCGATGCTTGAGAAAGCGGCGTTGCGCCTGGAGGCGATTCGGGTGTTGGTGGCGGGCTGATTGCCACAGTAGTCCGAAAAAAGGCCCGCAGCGATGCGGGCCTTTTTGTGAGCAACCTGCCAAACACAGAAATGCCTGGCCAGGACATGGTCAACTGTGGCGAGGGGATTTATCCCCGCTGGGTTGCGCAGCAGCCCCAGAATCCATCATGCGCCGCGATTGTCAGTTGAAATGCAGAGGGTTGCTGCGCAACCCAACGGGGATAAATCCCATCGCCACAATGCCCTGTCGGCTTCAGCTCCAGCCTTGGCCTTGGCCTTGGCATCAAGGACTGTAATATCCCACCGCCACCAGGAAATGCCCGACCTTCTTCAGGTACGCGTGCTTGTCCTCGACCTTGCCGGTCACCGGGTTCTTCCACCGATACTCATACTCCCCCACGTCCTGCTTGCCGATCATGGCCAGGATCGGCTCGCCCACCGGCTTGCCATCGGGGTCCTTGACCTTGGCGAAGTCGGTATTGATCAACCGCAGGTTGGTGCCGTGACCGACATAGCGCCGGGTATTGAGGTCGACGACAAAGACGTACAAGTCATCCTGCAGATAACCACCCTTGAGGGAGTTAACCGCCGTCAGCGTGGCCTTCTCATTTTTCAACAGGTCGCTCGAAGCCTTGTCCAGCAACGCCCTGGCCTGTTCGGCGGAAGCCCGGGGCAGGTAGTAGCCGACAGCCAGAATCCGTTCGCCGATACGCTGGAAATACACATGCTTGCGCTCGACCTTGCCGTCCGACCAGTTCTGCCAACGGTACTCGGCTTGCTGGATGCCACTGGCCTCGGGAGTCTTCAAGGCGTCCTTGAAGGCTTTGCGCAGGTCCGGGCCCAGCACTTCAGACACGTCTCGCCCGATCAGCGCCGAGGAAGGCCCGCCGCTGGCGAGCATCACACCCTGGGTATCCACCACGAATACGTAGCGATCCTTGTCGACGAATTCCCCCTGGCGACTGAAGGCGGCAAAGGCTTTGTCGCCGTTGTCGTGGTAGTAAGCCAAGGCCTTTTCCAGCAGCGAGCGGGCCGCCTGGCCGTCATCCGGCGTCGCTGCATGAACCGGTGCCAGCCCCAGCACAAGCATTGCGCCCAGCCAGGCCATCCTGTGAAAAAAACCCATATGCGCGCCCCTCGTTCTTGTTGGTGTTTCAAGAGCGTAGACGGCGTGGGGTGATGTTGGAGTATTCAGGGAATTGCTGGAGAGCCGGAGGCGTCAGCGGGTATGGTTACTGACAGAGGCGGTGCCATCGCGAGCAAGCTCGCTCCCACGCTGGACAGCGTTTCCTGTGGGAGCGAGCTTGCTCGCGATAGCAGCGGCACATTCACAATCGCTATCGCGAACAAACGCCCACAGGCTTATTGAGCCCCAGCGCGGAGTTGCTGCTGCAAGTTCTGGATCTGCGCTTGCAAGGTGTTGATGTTACGGGTGACCTGGCCACGGAAGGCGTCGAACTCGGCAGTGTTGCCGCCCTTGTCCTGCTGGCTCTTGAGCACGATCATGTCCTGCTCCAGGCGATCGATGGCCGAGTTGGAGGTGGCTCTTTTCAGGGCGGTGATGTCGGCTCCGATGCTCTTGAGCTGAGCATCCAGGGCACCACCCTCGCCTTGGCTTTTCAGGGCGTTAACTTCAGCCACCAGCGTCTTGACCTGGGCTTGGAGTTCCTTGTTGGACGCTTGCAACTGGGCGTTGGTGTTCTGCTGCTCAGAGGCCTGGGCAATGAGCTGGGCCAGTTCCTTGTCCAAGTCGGCGGACGGACCGAAGGTAGCTTGCTGTTGCTTATACTGCTCCAACAGTTTGTTGTCGAATTGCTTACCCTGATCCTGCAGCTTGCTTTCCAACTGCTTGATCTGCAGTTTCAAGGCCTCACTGTCGCTCATCACATTGGACTGGCCGGCGACGACCTTGCCGGAAAACTCCTGCAGTCGCCCCGCCGCATCTTCACTGATCCGCGCGAAGCTCTCCTGGGTGGCCACCAGTTGCTGCTCCATCAGGGAAATTTGCTGGAAGCTCCACCAGGCCAGGAAACCGAACGCACACAGCAGCGCGCCGACCAATGCCCACAGCGGCCCGGTGCTGGGCCCCTTGACCTTGGCCGCGGCAACGGGAGCCGGGCGTGCTTGCACGTGAGGCTGGCGGTTGGGCAGGAAATCATCGTCATCGGGAATGTCGGCCCGCATCCGCAGGCTCGGTACATCATCGAAGTCGTCGTTGGCATCGTTACGCATGGGCATGGTTCAACCTTTGGGAAACCGGTGATGGCTTGATGCGGCGAGTATAACCCCCTCGCCCGCCGCACCGATTGACCCCGAACCTGGCAGTCGGTTCATGACGGGCCGATCAGCGGGTACTCGGGTGGGCTGTATGGCTAGTCATACCGGCTGCTGTACCTTCCACCAGGCACAAAATTCATCGAGGGCGGTCCACAGGCTGACCTGCGGATCATAATCGAGATAATGCCGGGCCCGGCTGATGTCCAGGGTGAAATTTTTGTTCATGACCTGCATGCCCAGGCGCGACAGCGTCGGTTCGGGGCGGCCCGGCCACAATTTGCAGAAACCTTCATTCAGGGCCGCAACACTATAAGCCAAGCCGTAGGAACGATAACGCCGGACCTGCGGGACTTCCATCTGGCGCATCACATAATTGACCACATCCCACAGTGGAACCGGTGCCCCATTGCTGATGTTATAGGCCTTGCCCAATGCTGAATCGGTAGCCAGCAGGCTGCTGAGCAGCGCTTCGTTGAGGTTTTGCACGCTGGTGAAATCCACTTTGTTCAGCCCGTTGCCGACAATCGCCAGGCGCCCCTTGCGCTGCATTTTCAACAGCCGCGGAAAAATGCTCATGTCACCGGCACCGGTCACGAAACGCGGGCGCAGGGCCAACACTTCCAGGCCGAACTCCTGGGCGCCGAAGACTTTCTGCTCGGCCAGGTACTTGGTGGCCGCGTAAGGGTGCTTGAAGCGCTTGGGCACCTGTTCTTCGGTCAACCCGAGGTGGTCACGACCGTCGAAGTAGATGGACGGCGAGGACAGATGAACCAGCCGGCGAACCTTTTGCTTGAGGCAGGCCTCGACGACATTTTCCGTGACCTGGACATTGCCCTGGTGGAAATCCTGGTAGCGGCCCCAAAGTCCCACGGAACCGGCGCAATGCACGACGGCTTCGACATCCAGGCACAAATCCCGGGCCAGCAGCGGGTCGCTCAGATCCCCTTGGACAAACTGTGCACCGCGACGCACCAGGTGTTCCACGCTCTCGGCCCGGCGACCATTGACCCGTACATCCAGGCCTTGCTCCAGGGCGAAACGCGCGAAGCGTCCGCCAATGAAGCCGCTCGCGCCGGTGACCAGAATTTTCATGAATGCTCCTAAGAAATGCGGTTACGAGCCTTGCGCTACAGCCTGCAATTTTATCTGTGCGCCGCTTTTACCAGCAGCTTGACGTCTACTGCGCCTCCCAAGGCACCAGCCACTGCCGGGAGGAGCGGATCAACTGTTCGGTCAACAAGCCGAGCAACTGCCCGCCATTGCGCCAATGATGCCAGTACAGCGGCACATCGATCGGTTTATCTGCCAACAATTCCACCAGCACGCCTCGCTCCAGCTGTTCGCGCACTTGCAGCTCCGGCACGAGCCCCCAGCCCAGCCCGACTTCAGCAAGACGGATAAAACCTTCGGACGAGGGACACAGATGGTGCTCGAAACCGCCCTCCACGCCTACGGACGCGAGGTAGCGGTGCTGCAGGAAATCATCCGGGCCAAACACCAATGCCGGCGTACGGGCCAGTTGATCGGCCCGCACCTCGTCGGGGAAATGCCGGGCGATGAACGCTGGGCTGGCCATCGCCCGGTAGCGCATCGCCCCCAGCAAAACACTGCGGGCGCCCGCCACCGGGCGTTCGCTGGCGCAGACACACGCCGCCACTTCACCGGCGCGCATGCGCTTGAGACCAACGGTCTGGTCCTCCACCACCAGGTCGAGCAACAGGTGCTGCTCGGCGCAGAAATCGCCCACGGCCGCCGCCCACCAGGTTGCCAGGCTGTCGGCGTTCAAGGCGATGCGCAAACGCTCCGGCAAACCCTCTTCATCCAGGGCCGGCACCAGGCCTTGCAGGTCGCGCTCAAGCAGACGCACCTGTTGCACGTGATTGAGCAGCCGTCGGCCGATCTCCGTGGGCGCTGGCGGCGTGGCACGTACCAGCACGGGCTGGCCGACGCGTGCTTCCAACAGTTTGATTCGTTGGGAAATGGCCGATTGCGACAAACCCAACACTTGGGCCGCGCGCTCGAAACCGGCCTGCTCGACCACGGCAGCCAGGGCAGAAAGCAATTTGTAATCGAACATCAGTTTTCCTAATGAGCAGTCAGCAGGATTGGTTTTTCTTATACAGCCCTTCCCCGGAGAATGGCCAGCATTGAGACACAAACCGGGGATCAAACCTATGTGGCAAAGTTATATGAACGGCCTGCTGGTGGCCTTTGGGCTGATCATGGCCATCGGCGCCCAGAACGCATTTGTGCTGGCCCAGAGCCTGCGCCGCGAACATCATCTGCCCGTGGCGGCGCTGTGCGTCACGTTCGATGCGCTGCTGGTCGCCGCCGGGGTTTTCGGCTTGGCGACCTTGCTGGCCCAGAGTCCGTTGCTGCTGTCGATTGCCCGCTGGGGCGGTGCAGCGTTCCTGCTCTGGTACGCCAGCCTGGCCCTGCGCCGGGCCTGCTCGAAGCAAAGCCTGCGACAGGGGGAAAACCAGGCTGTACGCTCGCTGCGGGCGGTGCTGCTCAGCGCCCTGGCGGTGACGCTGCTCAACCCCCACGTCTACCTCGACACCGTGCTGCTGATCGGCTCTCTCGGTGCCCAGCAGAGCGTGCCTGGCGCCTATGTCGTGGGCGCGGCCAGTGCCTCGCTGCTGTGGTTCTTCACCCTGGCCTTCGGCGCTGCGTGGCTGGCACCCTGGCTGGCTCGTCCAAGCACCTGGCGGATCCTCGACCTGCTCGTGGCGGTGATGATGTTTACCGTGGCGGTGCAATTGATCGTCAACGGCTGATTATTCCAAACCGCTCTGGAACCTCTATTCCACACAGTTGTTGCGTGGTTATGCCGCCCCCCCGGTGCTATGATCCGACTCCTGCGCCGCAAAGAGTACAAACTCCCCGGCGCTAGTCTGGCCGCCCGTGATCGGCCTTGCGCTCACCGCAACTGACCTGATTAGGAGAATCACCATGGCTTTCGAATTGCCGCCGCTGCCCTATCCACACGACGCACTGGCGCCACACATTTCCAAGGAAACACTGGAATACCACCACGACAAGCACCACAACACCTATGTCGTGAACCTGAACAACCTGGTGCCTGGCACCGAGTTCGAAGGCAAGACCCTGGAAGAAATCGTCAAGACTTCCTCGGGCGGTATCTTCAACAACGCCGCTCAGGTCTGGAACCACACCTTCTACTGGAACTGCCTGGCACCGAACGCCGGCGGTCAACCAACCGGCGCGCTGGCTGAAGCCATCAACAAGGCCTTCGGTTCGTTCGACAAGTTCAAGGAAGAGTTCAGCAAAACCTCCATCGGCACCTTCGGTTCCGGCTGGGGCTGGCTGGTGAAAAAGGCCGACGGTTCCCTGGCCCTGGCCAGCACCATTGGTGCCGGCAACCCGCTGACCAGCGGTGACACCCCGCTGCTGACCTGCGACGTGTGGGAACACGCTTACTACATCGACTACCGCAACCTTCGCCCGAAATACGTCGAAGCGTTCTGGAACCTGGTCAACTGGAAATTCGTCGCCGAGCAGTTCGAAGGCAAAGCCTTCACCGCCTAAGCGCCAATGCCAGACAAGAAAACCCGGCGTCGTGCCGGGTTTTTTTTGCCGGAAAAAAATGACCGCAGGCAAAATACCTCGCGTCTGGAACCCCAAGAAAAAATCCCTGGAGGCCTCAAGTTGCGGCCCCTTCCAACCGACACAATGGTCGTAGAGCAATCACTCTGGAAAAAACGTACACCGGCAAGGTTTCAAGCGAAAAACCTTGTGTTTGATTGTCCCTTTGACTGACATCACAGGATTGCCAATACTCATGGCAACTTGACGCTACCCGCACGGAACAAGGAACCACTCTTTGAAGCTGGAACTCAAGAACAGCTTGTCTGTGAAGTTACTCCGGGTCGTGCTCCTCTCGGCATTGATCGTTGGCATGGTCTTGAGCTGCGCCCAGATCGTGTTCGATGCCTACAAAACCAACCAGGCTGTCGCCAGTGACGCCCAACGGATCCTCGACATGTTCCGCGATCCTTCGACCCAGGCCGTCTACAGCCTGGACCGGGAGATGGGCATGCAAGTGATCGAGGGCCTGTTCCAGGACGAAGCCGTACGCATGGCTTCCATCGGCCATCCACGCGAAACCATGCTCGCCGAAAAAACCCGGCCCTTGCAGCGCTCCGAAAGCCGCTGGCTGACCGACCTGATCCTGGGCAAGGAGCGCACCTTCACCACGCAACTGGTGGGACGCGGCCCCTATAGCGAATATTACGGCGACCTGAGCATTACCCTCGACACCGCCACCTACGGCGAGGGTTTCATCGTCAGCTCGGTGATCATCTTCATCTCCGGAATGCTGCGGGCCCTGGCCATGGGCCTGGTGCTGTACCTGGTCTATCACTGGCTGCTGACCAAGCCGTTGTCGCGGATCATCGAGCACCTGACCGAGATCAACCCCGATCGCCCCAGCGCCCACAAGATCCCGCAGCTGCGCGGCCACGAGCAAAACGAACTGGGCCTGTGGATCAATACGGCCAACCAACTGCTCGAATCCATCGAGCGCAACACGCACCTGCGCCACGAAGCGGAAAACAGCCTGCTGCGCATGGCCCAGTACGACTTTCTCACCGGTCTGCCCAACCGCCAGCAACTTCAACAGCAACTGGACAAGATCCTGGTGGACGCCGGGCGCCTGCAACGCCGGGTGGCGGTGTTGTGTGTAGGGCTGGATGATTTCAAGGGCATCAACGAACAGTTCAGCTATCAGACCGGCGACCAGTTGCTGCTGGCCCTGGCCGATCGGCTGCGGGCCCACAGCGGTCGACTCGGCGCACTGGCGCGGCTGGGGGGCGATCAGTTCGCGCTGGTCCAGGCCGACATCGAACAGCCTTACGAGGCGGCCGAACTGGCTCAAAGCATCCTCGACGACCTGGAAGCGCCGTTCGCCATCGACGATCAACAAATCCGCCTGCGGGCCACCATCGGCATCACCCTCTTCCCCGAAGACGGCGACAGCACCGAGAAACTGTTGCAGAAAGCCGAACAGACCATGACCCTGGCCAAGAGCCGCTCGCGCAATCGCTACCAGTTCTACATCGCCAGCGTCGACAGCGAGATGCGCCGTCGCCGCGAACTGGAGAAAGACTTGCGCGAGGCCCTGGCCCGCGAGCAGTTCACGCTGGTGTACCAGCCGCAGATCAGCTACCGCGACCTGCGGGTGGTGGGCACCGAAGCCCTGATCCGCTGGCACCATCCCGAACACGGCCTGGTGCCGCCGGATCTGTTCATTCCCCTGGCCGAGCAGAACGGCACCATTATCGCCATCGGTGAATGGGTGCTGGACCAGGCTTGCAGGCAATTGCGCGACTGGCACGACCAGGGCTTCGTCGACCTGCGCATGGCGGTCAACCTGTCGACGGTGCAACTGCACCACACCGAACTGCCGCGGGTGGTGAACAATCTCCTGCAAATGTACCGGCTGCCGCCGCGCAGCCTGGAGCTGGAGGTTACCGAGACCGGCCTGATGGAAGACATCACCACCGCTGCCCAGCATTTGCTGAGCCTGCGCCGCTCCGGGGCGCTGATTGCCATCGATGACTTCGGGACCGGCTATTCGTCCCTGAGCTACCTCAAGAGCCTGCCGCTGGACAAGATCAAGATCGACAAGAGCTTCGTCCAGGACCTGCTCGACGACGAGGACGATGCAACCATCGTCCGGGCCATCATCCAGTTGGGCAAGAGCCTGGGGATGCAGGTCATTGCCGAAGGCGTCGAAACAGTCGAGCAGGAAGCCTACATCATCGCCGAGGGCTGCCACGAAGGTCAGGGGTATTACTACAGCAAACCGCTGCCGGCACGGGAATTGGGCCTTTACTTGAAGCAGGCCGAGCGCAGCAAGGCGTCCATCATCTGATTCCTGCCCCTGGGCGCCAAGCCTCGCTTTGCGAGGCAGTTCCTACAGACACTATCGAAGGCTGCAATCTTTCATCATTAAATAAGAAATATTTACACCTGCGACCCTTTACACATAATGCAAATCTTTCGCATTATGTCGCAGTTTTGCGCACCCTCGCGCCTGTCCCATCCATCATCGAAGCAGGATGTTTGCCATGATTCGTATGCCCCTGGCTACCGCCAGTCTGCTGGCTATCGCTATTTCCCTCGCCGGTTGCGGCGAAGGCAAAGACAAGGCCGCCGCCCCGCAAGCGCCAACGCCTGCCGCCAGCACCGCGGCACCGGTCGCCCCTGCTGCCGCCGGCAAAATCGACGAAGCGGCCGCCAAGGCCGTCGTCGCGCACTATGCCGACATCGTCTATGCCGTCTACAGCGATGCCGAATCCACTGCAAAAACCCTGCAAACCGCCGTCGACGCGTTCCTGGCCAAGCCGAACGCCGAGACCCTGAAGGCCGCCAAGGCTGCCTGGGTCGCCGCACGCGTGCCTTACCTGCAAAGTGAAGTGTTCCGCTTCGGCAACACCATCATCGACGACTGGGAAGGCCAAGTGAACGCCTGGCCCCTGGATGAAGGCCTGATCGACTACGTCGACAAATCCTACGAACACGCCCTGGGTAACCCTGGCGCCACCGCCAACATCATCGCCAATACCGAAGTCCAGGTTGGCGAAGACAAAGTCGATGTAAAAGACATCACCCCGGAAAAACTCGCCAGCCTCAACGAGCTGGGCGGTTCCGAGGCCAACGTCGCCACCGGCTACCACGCCATCGAATTCCTGCTGTGGGGCCAGGACCTCAACGGCACCGGCCCTGGTGCGGGCAACCGCCCGGCATCGGACTACCTGCAAGGTACTGGCGCCACCGGTGGTCACAACGACCGTCGTCGTGCCTACCTCAAGTCCGTGACCCAATTGCTGGTCAACGACCTCGAAGAGATGGTCGGCAACTGGAAGCCGAACGTGGCCGACAACTACCGCGCCACCCTGGAAGCAGAGCCCGCCGAAAGCGGCCTGCGCAAGATGCTGTTCGGCATGGGCAGCCTGTCCCTGGGTGAACTGGCGGGCGAGCGCATGAAGGTGTCCCTGGAAGCCAACTCGCCAGAAGACGAGCAGGATTGCTTCAGCGACAACACCCACAACTCGCACTTCTACGATGCCAAGGGCGTGCGTAACGTGTACCTGGGCGAATACACCCGCGTCGACGGCACCAAGATGACCGGCGCGAGCCTGTCGTCCCTGGTCGCCAAAGCCGATCCAGCCGCGGATACGGCGCTCAAGGCCGACCTGGCCGACACCGAGGCCAAGATCCAGGTCATGGTCGATCACGCCAACAAGGGTGAGCACTACGACCAACTGATCGCCGCCGGCAACACCGCGGGCAACCAGATCGTGCGCGACGCCATCGCCGCACTGGTCAAGCAGACCGGTTCGATCGAACAGGCCGCGGGCAAACTGGGTATCAGCGACCTGAACCCGGACAACGCTGATCACGAGTTCTGATCAACGCCGGCTGGCTGAAAAAAAGCGACCTTCGGGTCGCTTTTTTTTTGCCTGATGCCCGTCACTCAGTAGAAATAAAGCCGAAGCTGTTCTTGTGGCGAGGGGATTTATCCCCGCTCGAGTGCGCAGCGCTCGCCGACAACTGGCAGCGTTGCACAGAGTTCTGGGATTGCTTCGCAATCCAACGGGGATAAATCCCCTCGCCACAGATTCGGTGCTTGCAGGTCCTTGGTGGCTCATCACTGCAACCCCGCAAGCCGCCCTTCGATAAACCGCCGTTCCGGCAGTTGCTGCGTCAACTCGAGCGCCCGTCGATACGCCGCCCTCGCCTCGTCCAATCGTCCCAGTTGACGACAGAATTCCGCCTGCGCCGAATAGGCCAGGTGATAGTCGAGTAATTCCCCACGCGCCAGGATCGCCTCGACCAGGCGCAAGCCGACTTCCGGTCCGTCGCGCTTGGCCAGGGCAGCGGCGCGGTTGAGTTCGATCACCGGCGACGGCACGGCGCGCAGCAGCTCATCATAAAGCCCGACGATCTGCGGCCAGTCGGTCTGCTCTGCCGTCGGTGCTTCGGCATGCACCGCCGCAATCGCCGCCTGCAGGCAGTACGGCCCGAACCGCCGGGTCTTCAGCGCAGCCTCCACCAATGCACAGCCCTCGGCGATCAGCTCGGCATCCCACAAGGATCGTGCCTGTTCATCCAGCAGGATCAGTTCACCGGTCGATGACGTTCGTGCCGGGCGCCGGGATTCGTGCAGCAGCATCAATGCCAGTAACCCCATGACCTCAGCGTCGGGCAGCAATTCCATCAGCAGGCGCCCGAGGCGGATGGCTTCGCGCGTCAGGTCTTCGCGGGTCAGCTCGGCGCCCATCGAGGCCGAATAACCCTCGTTGAACACCAGATAGATCACCCGCAGCACGCTGTCCAGCCGTTCCGGCAGTTCCGCGCGGGACGGCACTTGGTAGGGGATCCTGGCATCGCGAATTTTCGCCTTGGCCCGCACGATACGCTGGGCAATGGCCGCCGGGGCGGCGAGGAATGCCCGGGCGATTTGCTCAGTGGTCAGGTCGCAGACTTCCCGCAGCGTCAGGGGCACTTGGACATCCGCCGCCAGGGCCGGGTGGCAACAGGTGAAAATCAGCCGCAGGCGATCATCTTCCACGTCTTCGTCACTCCACTGGCCCTGCTCCAGCTCTTCGAGCTGGGCGATCAACATCGGCCGGGACGCGGCGAAACGCGCGCGCCGGCGCAAACTGTCGATGGCTTTGAAACGCCCGGCAGACACCAGCCAGGCCCGCGGGTTGTCCGGCACCCCGTCGCGCTGCCAGCGCTCGACCGCAATGAAGAAGGCCTCGTGCAAGGCTTCTTCGGCGAGGTCGAAGTCCCCCAGCAGGCGAATCAACGTCGCCAGGATTCTCCGCGAGTCTTGCCGATAAACCTGCTCGACCCGCGCCTGGACCGCTTCGACCGACATCAGTCGGGCATGCCTTGGGGGCCCCACCCTTGGACCAACAAGGCTGGCTCGCTCCGGGGGCGGAAAATCTTCTGACGCGGGGCGTCGATCGTTCGGCTGATGAATAACGCGTAGGGGGCAGCTGCAAGGTTCATGAATGAAGTCCTGTTTGTATTTATTGTTCAGGGGTTCAGTTGGCGTACCGGTCGCACTTCGACGCAGCCGACCCGGGCCGCCGGGATATTGCCGGCGACCTGGATGGCTTCGTTGAGGTCCTTGGCATCGATCAGGTAGAAGCCCGCCAGTTGCTCCTTGGTTTCGGCGAACGGGCCGTCGATGATCGACAGCTTGCCGCCGCGCATGCGCACCGTGGTGGCGGTCTGCACCGACTCCAGGGCCTCGGCGGCCAGCATCCGCCCACTGCCCTGGATCGATTCCGCATAGGCCATGCACTCGGCGTCCTCCGGGCTGTCGGGCGAGTTGTGCAGCGTGTGTTCGTTGCTATACACCAGGCATAGGTACTTCATGGAAGGCTCCGCGATCAGACTGATCAACTATGGACGGTAGAATGTGGCCCAGCAAAAAAACCGACGATCAGGGTTGTAGGTCAAACAGCGTCGTACCGGCCATCGGGTCGAACGGCGCGGACCAATGTTCATGGACGATCCGCCATTGCCCGGCTACACGCCGGTAGCAGGCCGTCACACGCATCCAGCAGGCCTGCTCCTCGCCCTTGTCATTGGTGCCGCCGCAATAGGCCAGCCAGTGGGCGAAGGCGATGTTCTCTGCCGGGGTAATCTTGACCTGATGGAAGTCGAACTTGTGCGGGCCGGGGCACATTTCCATGCAGGCTTGCCAATGGGCCCGGTAAGCGGTCTTGCCCTTGAATTGCAAGGCCTGGATGGCATCGAACGAGACGATGTCTTCGTCATAGAGTGCCATGACCTTTTCAACGTCCTTGGCCATGACCGCTTGGCGATAGGTGTCGATCAGGACCTGGATTTCGGTTTCCGTGACTTGGGTATTCATGGTGATTCTCCGCAGGTTTTTGTTGAGGACACCCTTTGTCGTTTGGACAAACAGCAAATCGACAACCCAACAAAAATGATTCGAAGAAAAAATTCGCTAGAATCCAGGTTCTATTCTGCAGGCAAACAACGGACGTTCTTGTGACCGCTCAGCTTGTCCCCTACGAAGACCTGACCCCGCTGCAACGCGAACAGGTCAGCGCCATCGAAATCCACCCCGAACAGATCAAGTTCGCTGGCGATATCCACGGTGCCCTGCACACCCTGCTGTCCAAGCCAGGCCCCGGGGTCAAAGGGTTTGCGCTATTGGCTGAAGAGGTGCCGGTGGCCTTCCTGCTGCTCAAGCGCCCACCGGTACTGCCCGCCTGGGCCAATGAACACAGCGCCACCCTGCATGCCCTGCAAGTCGATCACCGGGCCCAGGGCAAAGGTTATGGCAAGGCCTGCCTACAGGCGCTACCCGCCGTGGCGCGAGCCGCCTGGCCGGAAATCCGCGGGCTGGAACTGTCGGTTGACGCCGATAACGACTCGGCCATCGGCCTGTACTCCCGGCTGGGCTGGGTCGACAGTGGCGAGGCCTACAAGGGCCGCATCGGTTACGAGCGGCGGATGGGGTTGGCGTTCTGATGGACCTCGCCCCATAGACTCAGGATGAATGGATGATGTTGACCTCGATTGAACAGCTGGAAGCCCTTTATGGCCTGCCCCACGAACGGGCCGTACGCAAACAGATCCCCTTCCTGAACGAGGATTACCAGGCGATGGTCCGGGCCTCGCCCCTGGTGGTCATCGGTTCGGCAGGGCCCGACGGCCTCGATAGCTCGCCCCGGGGCGATGTGCCGGGTTTCGTGCAGGTCCTCGACGAGCACACCCTGGCCTTGCCGGATCGCCTCGGCAACAACCGCATCGACACCCTGCGCAACGTCCTGCACGATCCACGGGTGTCGCTGCTGTTCCTCATTCCCGGGATTGGCGAGACCTTGCGGGTCAACGGTACGGCCCGGATCAGCGCCGACCCCGCACTGCTGGAACGCTTTGCAGTCAACGGCAAGCCGGCTCGCACGGTGCTGCTGGTGACGGTCGAAGCGGCGTTTTTCCATTGCTCCAAAGCCATCGTGCGCTCAGACCTGTGGAATCCGGCTCGCCATCTCGAGCGCTCGGCCCTGCCCAGCGCCGGGGCGATCCACAAGCGCTTGAATGGTGGGCAGTTCGATGCCGAAACTTATGACCGTGAAGCACCTGCGCGGGTGCAGGCCAGCCTGTACTGAAGCGGCGACGGTCAGCTTGGCTTGAGCGGGATCCAGATCTCCAGGGTGCCTTCGCCGGTCCTGGGGTTGAAATCCTCGCTGTAGCGCTCGAACTCCGGCAGCTCGGCCGCTGTATGACCGGAATGTGGCAGCCACTCGTTCCAGATGTATTGGAACGTGTCCGGTAGTTGTTTCAACGGCCCCTTGTGTTCGAAGACGGCGTAATACCCAGGCTGGATTTCGACCCAGCGGTATTGCTCCGGCAGATCGTCGAGCCGGCTGATTTCCACGCCAGCGATGTATTCGAACCCACCCTTCCCGTCCGGGTTGCAACACACGCCGTAGGTCACTTCATCTTGCTGCCCTGGCACCTTGCCGAGCCAGGGCAGGAACTTTTCCCAGAGCAAAGGAATGTCCTGGGCAGTGTCCTGGGTAAACCGAGCACCAAAGCCGGCGATAAGCTGAAAACGTCCCTGTTCAAAGCGTGGTTGGGCTGTGTAATCGCGTTTGTGCTTTTCCATGCGGCAACACTCCAGCAAAACGTGAAGTCGGGTTTGGCAGTATAGAAGCCAAACCGTGATTGCCAGGGCCGTTTCGCCTGTCAGATTCCAGGCAAGGCGTTGGCGACAGCTTTTCCTACAAACTCGTTGTAGCCAGAAACGATCACGTACACCGCGAAATAGCAGAAGATCGCGGCGGATGCCCAATAGGAGTAACGCAGCAGTTTATCCCCCAACAATTTGCCACCCTGGGTTGCCGCCAGGCACAGGGCCGCGCACCACAACAATCCGGCGCAGAGAAAACCACTGAGGAACAGCGCCGAGCTGAGCAAGGTGCCACCACCCGAACGCGCGATAAGTGTACCGCCCACCGCAGCGAACCAGAGGATGGCACTGGGCGACGACATGGCCAGGAAAATCCCGCGAAAGAACTCCTGGCGCGAGGAACTGCCCTGCACCTCCCCGGCCTCGGCGAGCACGGCGCTGTGATAAATCGCCGAATGGATCATCTTCGCCGCGAAATACAGCAACAGCACCGAGCCACCGAGCCACAGCACCCAACGCACCGCCTCGTATTGCAGCAGGACTGTCATGCCCGCCAAGGCCAGGACGGCGTAGATCAGGTCGCCCACGCAGGTGCCCAGGCCCAAGGCGAAACCCTGGAAGTAACCGCGCTGCATCGCCAGGGTGATCATTGCGATATTGGCCACGCCTATGTCCAGGCACAGGGAGAGACTCAGCAGGAAACCGCTGGAAAATTCCATTATTCATTCCGTTCGATTGGGCTACAGCGAATTCAACAGTCCGCAGCCGGGTGTTGATGGTTGCGTGGCAAGGCCGACAGTGTCGTCGAAAATAGTTGCGCGCGGCTACTGGACAATCCGATATCCGCCCGATTATCTTGCGCCGCAGGCCACCGCAGTGGCCAACGTCGCTCGGACGGTTCCGGGCGCTCACGTATCTCGAGGCAACAATGGCCGAACAAGGTTCGCCGCGCCGCTTTGCGCGCATCGATCGACTCCCCCCTTACGTATTCAATATCACTGCCGAGCTGAAGATGGCTGCGCGTCGGCGCGGCGAAGACATCATCGACTTGAGCATGGGTAACCCCGACGGCGCCACACCCCCGCACATCGTGGAAAAACTGGTCACCGTCGCCCAGCGGGAAGACACCCACGGCTATTCCACCTCCAAAGGCATCCCGCGCCTGCGCCGCGCCATTTCGCGCTGGTACAAGGATCGCTATGAGGTGGACATCGACCCGGAAACCGAAGCCATTGTCACCATCGGCTCCAAGGAAGGCCTGGCCCACCTGATGCTGGCCACCCTGGACCAGGGCGACACGGTGCTGGTGCCCAATCCCAGCTATCCGATCCACATCTACGGCGCGGTGATCGCCGGCGCCCAAGTCCGTTCGGTACCGCTGGTGCCAGGGGTGGATTTCTTCGCTGAACTGGAGCGGGCCATCCGCGGCTCGATTCCCAAGCCGAAGATGATGATCCTCGGCTTCCCCTCCAACCCCACCGCCCAGTGCGTGGAGCTGGATTTCTTCGAACGGGTCATCGCCCTGGCCAAACAGTACGACGTCCTGGTGATCCACGACCTGGCCTACGCCGACATCGTCTACGACGGTTGGAAAGCCCCGTCGATCATGCAGGTGCCCGGCGCGAAAGACATCGCGGTGGAGTTCTTCACGCTGTCCAAGAGCTACAACATGGCTGGCTGGCGCATCGGTTTCATGGTGGGCAACCCGGAACTGGTCAACGCCCTCGCGCGGATCAAGAGCTACCACGACTACGGCACCTTCACGCCGCTGCAAGTGGCCGCCATCGCCGCCCTTGAAGGCGACCAGCAATGCGTGCGCGACATCGCCGAGCAGTACCGCCAGCGCCGCAACGTACTGGTCAAGGGGCTGCATGAACTGGGCTGGATGGTGGAAAACCCCAAGGCGTCGATGTACGTCTGGGCCAAGATTCCCGAAGCCTATGCCCACCTGGGCTCACTGGAATTTGCCAAGAAGCTGTTGGCCGAAGCCAAGGTCTGCGTCTCGCCGGGGGTGGGGTTCGGGGAATATGGGGATGATCACGTGCGCTTCGCGCTGATCGAAAACCAGGACCGGATTCGCCAGGCGGTACGTGGGATCCGTGGGATGTTCAGGGCCGATGGCTTGGTTCACAAAACCAACGGCTGAGACAAGAACCCATTGTGGCGAGGGAGCTTGCTCCCGCTGGGCCGCGAAGCGGCCCCAATGCGGCCACCGCTGCATTCCAATGAATCGCGGTAGCCGTTGCGACTGCTTCGCAGTCTAGCGGGAGCAAGCTCCCTCGCCACACATGGTTGTTGCGCTTAGACCACCAGCGACAGCAGCAGGATAAAGATCAATCCCACCACCGACAGGATGGTTTCCATCGCGGTCCAGGTCTTGAAGGTCTCGGCCACGGTCATGTTGAAGTACTGCTTGACCAACCAGAAGCCCGCGTCGTTGACGTGGGACAGGATCAACGAACCGGCACCGGTCGCCAGCACCAGCAGCTCACGGTTCACACCCGGCATCATCCCCACCACCGGCACCACGATCCCGGCACCGGTAATGGTCGCCACTGTCGCCGAGCCTGTGGCAATGCGGATCACCGCAGCCACCAGCCACGCCAGCAGGATCGGCGAGATCTGCGCACTCACCGCCATGTGGCCGATCACGTCACCCACACCACTGGTCACCAGCATCTGCTTGAAGCCACCGCCCGCACCGATGATCAGGATAATCGCGGCGGTCGGCGCCAGGCTGGCGTCCAGCCATTTGAGCATCTGGCTGGAACCGATGCCCTGCTTGTAGCCGAAGGTGTACAGCGACAGCAGCAACGCCAGCAGCAACGCCGAGATCGGGTGGCCGATCATGTCCATCCAGGCGCGGAAGAGGTTGCCATCGGGCAGCGCCACGTCAGCGAAGGTCTTGAGCAGCATCAGGAATACCGGCGACAGCACGGTGATCAGGGTGATGCTGAAGCTTGGCAGATCTGCGGAGTCCGTCTTACGGGCCAGTTGATCCACCAGCTCCTGGTTTGGATGACCGGGAATGTGCTTGGCAATGAACGTACCGAAGATCGGGCCGGCAATGATGGCCGTCGGCAGTGCGACGATCAGGCCATAGAGAATGGTCTTGCCGATGTCGGCGCCAAATATGCCAATCGCCAGCAACGGCCCCGGGTGCGGCGGCACCAGGCCGTGGACCGCGGAAAGACCGGCCAGCAGCGGGATACCGATCTTGATGATCGACACGCCCGTGCGACGTGCAACGATGAACACCAGCGGGATCAGCAGCACGAAGCCGATTTCGAAGAACAGCGGAATGCCTACCAGGAACGCGGCGAACATCATGGCCCACTGCACCTTGTCCTTGCCGAAGGCGCGGATCAGGGTCTGGGCGATCTGGTCGGCCCCGCCCGACTCGGCCATCATTTTGCCGAGCATCGTGCCCAGCGCCAGGATGATGCCGACAAAGCCCAGTACGCCACCGAAGCCGTCCTGGAACGCCTTGATGATGGTGCCGGTCGGCATGCCCGACGTCAGGCCGAGGAACGCGGCGGCGATGGTCAGTGCGATGAACGGGTGGAATTTGAACTTGGTGATGAGGATGATGAGTCCGATCACCGTGACCACTGCATCGAGCAGCAGGAACGTCTCGTGGGACATGCCGAACATGGGAGGTGTCTCCTGATTTGTTGTTGTTATTGAAGCAGTTATTGGTTAGCCGTCGGGGTAGCGCTATCTTTCTGACGCAAACTTTTTGAAACTCAGCCAGCAAGCTTCAAACCATGGTCCAACCACCAGACGTAAGCCTGATGCGCCAACTCTTCAACGCTGTGGCTGGACGCATCCAGAGCCAGGGTCAGGGGCTCGCCGACAGGGGATTGCAGGGTGGCAAACTGGCTGTCGATCAACGTCGACGGCATGAAATGGCCGGGACGATGGGAAACCCGGTCGGCGGCCACTTCAGGGGTCAATTCAAGGAACACGAAGCCAAGGCCTGGCAAGGCACTGCGCAGACGCTCGCGATAACTGTGCTTGAGGGCCGAGCAGGTCAGCACCGGGCGCTCGCCCATGGCGTCGACACGGCGCAACTCATCACACAGGCTGTCGAGCCAGCCGGCACGGTCGTCGTCGTTCAAGGGAATACCGGCGCTCATCTTCTGGATGTTGGCCGCAGGATGGAAAGTGTCGCCTTCAATGGCAGTGGCGCCGCTCAACTCGCATAGCGCCTGGCTGACGCAAGTTTTGCCGCAACCGGCAACGCCCATGATGACCAGGGCGGTGATGGGATTATTCATGTAACACCTCAGCGCGCAGACAGCGCTACCTTTGCCAGTTATGACACCGCAGCAAAAGCAGAAGTTGCCGACGCCTTCTTGTCATTTTTGTGGTTACAGCATGTTCGTTCACGACACCAGCACACGGGGGATCAGGCAAACCCCACTTACGCAATTGCAGCCGCGTCGAGACAGCGCTACCTTAGTACCTTGATTTTTGTTTGGCAAGCCGCCCTGATGACCGCCCCTAAAAACGATAAGAATACTCGCACCACCGGTCGCCCTACGCTCAACGAAGTCGCACGCCTGGCCGGTGTCAGCCCCATCACCGCCTCCCGTGCCCTTCGCGGCGTCAGCACCGTAGCCGTCGATCTGGTGGAAAAAGTCCGCCAGGCCGCCTCGGAGCTCAACTACGTCGTCAACCCCGCCGCCCGCGCCCTGGCTTCGGCCCAGAGCCATTCGGTGGTGGTGCTGGTGCCGTCGTTGTCCAACCTGTTGTTCATCGACACCCTGGAAGCCATTCATCGGGTGCTGCGCCCCAAGGGTTTCGAAGTGGTGATCGGCAACTATCACTACTCCCGGGACGAAGAAGAAGACCTGCTGCGCAACTACATGGCCTATCAGCCGCGTGGTTTGCTGCTGACCGGTTTCGACCGCACCGAAAGTGCCCGACGCATGATCGAGGCCAGCAACATTCCCTGCGTGTACATGATGGAACTGGACCCCGGCGCGGGGCTCAACTGCGTCGGTTTTTCCCAGCTCAAGGCCGGCGAAACAGCGGCTGAGCACCTGATTTCCAAAGGCCGCAAGCGCCTGGCCTACATCGGCGCGCAACTGGATCAACGCACCCTGCTGCGTGGCGAAGGTTTTCGCCGCGCCCTGCAGAAAGCCGGCCGCTATGACCCGGACCTGGAACTGCTGACCCCGCGTCCGTCATCGGTAGGCCTGGGCGGCGAGCTGTTCCTGCAATTGCTGGCCAGTCATCCGGACGTCGACGCAATCTTCTTCGGCAACGACGACCTGGCCCACGGCGCCCTGCTCGAAGCATTGCGCTGCGGCATCAAGATTCCCGAGCAGGTGTCGATCCTCGGTTTCAACGACCTGCCCGCCTCGGCCCACATGGTGCCGCGCCTGAGCAGCATCAGCACCCCACGGGAAGCCATCGGCCGCCGCGCTGCCGAGCAAATGCTGACGCTGATGGCCGGCAACCGCATCGCGCAGCCGGTGGTGGACCTGGGTTTCGAACTCAAGGTTCGCGAAAGCACCTGAGGCGCCACGTTCAAGCGGTCGATCCATGCCGTCCGACGGCAAGGGTTGGCCGCCCCGCTCGTCGCGCGCTAGTCCACACCCCTTGGAATACGGACCTTGCGAGGGCGGCATGGGAATTGCTCCTGCCCATCGCTCAGCCATTACCCACAGGTGTTCATCATGTTGATCAGTGCAAAACAGCAAGCGATGGTCTTGCCGCTCAAACGCCCGGGCGAAGATCCCACCGCCGAAGCCGCCAGCGGCCTGCAAAGTGCCGCGTTGCAGGCCTTGCGCGATAACGTCCAGGTCCAGGCCAGCCAGGGCGCTGCCCAAGTCCAGGACTCCTTCACCAAACGAGCCACGCAGCAGGTCAATGCGAGCACCGCCATCAGCGACAACGTCGACGAGGCATTCGCCAAGACCCGCGTGCAATTGCAGACTGTTGCTTCACCCGCGTCCGAAGAAACCACGACGCTTGGAGGTTCTGCGACGGCAGAATTCAAGGACTACATGAGCAAGACGCCCGAAGAGCGCTTGCGCGACAGCATTCTCGAAGAGATGGGCATTACTGAGGAAGAGTTCGAGGCGATGCCGCCCGAGAAGCAGATGGCGGTCAGCCAGGAGATTGCCCAGCGCATGCAGGACAAGTCGGCGATGGCACAAGTGGAAAAGGCCCAGCAGAACCGCACCGACGACAAAGCCTCGGCCACTGACATGTTTCTCGCCTCGCTTTGAGCCTCGGCACATGGCGGAGCGTTTGAGCTGGGGTTAGCGTCCCAGCTCAAACCTGAGGTCAGCCGAGGCAGTATCGGCTCAATGTCCGAACAGGTTCACCTTCTTGGTTTTTTTGTCGGCGCGCTTTTCATCGGCAGTCTTCGCCGGTTTTTTCTTTGCCGCTTTTTTTGAATCCATGCCTTTGGCCATGATACGTACTCCACTCATACGGGATGTGAAGTCAGGTATACACCTATCGCCGCCCATGCGTTCTTTTATAATCGCCCTCCCCTTATCGCCCACGACCCTGTCATGTCCGAAATCCAATACGCAGCGCTCGAAGAATCGCTTTGGCCGCTGATGAACAAGTTTTATCGCGCCCACCAATCCTCGATGAAAGCGGTGCGTGACGCGCAGCTTTGGGTGGCGCGGCGGGATGAGATCGTCGCCGCCCTGTGCCTGCGACCGGTGTCGGGCGGACATTGGTTGACAGGGTTGTTCGTCGACCCGGCGTACCGTGTACAAGGTATCGCGGCACGGTTGGTCGCTGAAGCGGTGAAAGACGTTGAAGGGCCGGTGTGGCTGTTCTGCCACCCGAATTTGCGCGGCTTTTATGAGCGGCGCGGGTTCAGCTTCGACCCTGAACTGCCCTATGCGATGGCTGAGCGCCTGAGCCGATATGCGCGTAGCAAGCCGATGATTGCGATGGGGTGGGAGCCTTCGCGCCCTTCCTGACATAGCTCCCACAGGGTTCGGTGGGGTATCAATCGTCGGCCGCGGGGTCCAGGTCCGGGAACATCACCTCGGTAAACCCGAACTTGCTGAAATCACTGATACGCGACGGGTACAAGCGCCCGATCAGGTGATCACACTCATGCTGCACCACCCGCGCATGAAAGCCCGACGCGTAACGCACGATCGGCTCGCCCTTGGGATCGAAGCCTTCGTAGCGGATGTCCTGGTAGCGCTCGACCGCCCCGCGCAGGCCCGGCACTGACAGGCAACCTTCGAACCCCTCTTCCATCTGCGGGCCCAGTGGGGTGATCAGCGGGTTGATCAGGATGGTCTGGGGCACCGCCTCGGCGTCGGGGTAACGCTCGCTGTGCTCGAAGCCGAAGATCACCAGTTGCAGGTCCACGCCGATCTGTGGCGCCGCCAGGCCGACGCCGCCCACGCTTTCCATGGTCTGGAACATGTCGTCGATCAATTGCCACAATTCTGGGCTGTCGAACATTTCGGTGGGCACAGGCGGGGCGATGCGCAGCAGGCGTTCGTCGCCCATTTTCAGGATGTCACGGATCATGGTCGGGCTTCGTCAGGGTGGGGATGAGGGATGGAATGGTCGCGGCCCAGGCCCGACACATGCTGTTTTTCGTGCTCGCCGGCGCTCTTTTCCCCCGGGTTCTTGCCCTCGGTGGACATGTGCTCGATCACCGCATTCATCTCCGCACCGAGCAGCAGCACTGCCGAAGAAATATAGAAATACAGCAACAACACGATGATCGCACCGATGCTGCCATACATGGCGTTGTAGTTGGCAAAGGTCTTGACGTAAAACGCAAAGCCCAGGGAGGCAATGATCCACACCACCACAGCCAGCACCGACCCCGGCGTGATGAAGCGAAACTCCTGCTTGACGTCGGGCATCACGTAATAGATCAGCGCCACGGCCACCATCAGCAAGATCACGATCACCGGCCAGCGCACGATCGTCCAGAGCGTGACGATGAACTCCTCCAAGCCGACCTGGGCCGCAATCCAGCCCATCACTTGTGGCCCGAGCACCATCAACGCCGCAGCGGCCAGCAGCATGCCGGCGATACCGACGGTGTAGAAGATCGACAGCGGAAAACGCTTCCAGGCCGGACGGCCTTCCACCACATCGTAGGCGGCGTTCATCGCGCTCATCATCAGCCGCACGCCTGCCGAGGCGGTCCACAACGCAATGACGATACCCACCGACAACAATCCGCCCTTGGATTGCTGGAGCTGGTCGATAACCGGGTTGACCTGCTCCAGGGCCTGGGGTGGCAGCACCAGTTCCGATTGCAGGCGCAGCCAGGAGAAGAAGTCCGGCAGGTGCAGGAAGCCGATCAACGCGATCAAAAAGAGAATGAAAGGAAACAGCGAAAATAGCATTTGGTAGGCCAATGCCGAGGCGTAGGTCGACATCTCGTCGTCGAGAAACTCGGTCACGGTGCGCATCATCACACGATGCAAGGGTAAGCCTTTCAAGGCCGGGAACATCATGTGCGTCTCCTTTCGCCGCAAAAAAAGGGGGTCGCTTGGCGACTCAGGGGCCGTTATCACAACAAAGTAGCCTGTTTGGCGACGCTGGATCAATTTCGTCTTTCATGCCCGACGCTGAATTGACCGGCGATTGCCAAGCCAAGTTTCATTGTTCCTACAGGCGGGGCTTTATGTTTGCCCGGCAACCACCGAGAATGCCCCACGTATTCAGGCTGCGGCCTGAAGCTCCAACCCCGTAGGAACGTTATGAAACTCGATAAAAAGCAGGCCATCGCCCGCAGGAACCAGGAACTGGGCGGCGCCGTACTCGGCGTCAACAACTGCCACTTCAGCGAATTGAACCGCAACCGCAACATCTTCTGGTTCGATATCCCGGTGGCGCGCCTGGCCATCGGTCAATACGAATGGATTCACCTGCTGCTGCACACGCCGGCCACCGATGAGCTGCTGCACCTGAAGGTGCCGACCGTGTTCCTGCGCGAGAAAATGGAAGGCTTGGAAGTGCGCAACCAGGGCAAGCGCAAGGCGGCCCTGAGCCTGGAGCTGAGCGCCGACAAGGATTCCTACCTGCAGGACATGCGACCAGGTGGTACTAACCTGGATTTTGCGCAGTTCCGGTTGTAACCGGACCCGAGAAGCACCTGCTCACCTGTGGCGAGGGAGCTTGCTCCCGCTGGGCTGCGCAGCGGCCCCCTTCGATCCAACTGACACCCCACAAGGGGCCGCTGCGCGTCCAGCGGGAGCAAGCTCCCTCGCCACAAAGGCGGTATCGCTTCAGGTCATCGCCCAACAAAAAGCCCCGCTTCTGCGGGGCTTTCGTCTACAAGCTTTTACTTTTTCAGCCCCAGCTTCCTGAGCTCTTCATCCCGCAACTCGCGCCGCAGGATCTTGCCCACGTTGGTGGTCGGCAAGGCATCACGGAACTCCACGGCCTTGGGCACCTTGTAGCCGGTGACGTTGGCACGCATGTGTTCCATCACCTGCTCCTTGGTCAACGTGACACCCGGTCGTGCGACGATGAAGATCTTGATCGCCTCGCCGGACTTCTCGTCCGGTATGCCGATGGCCGCGCACTGCAGCACGCCCGGCAGGGTTGCCAGCACGTCTTCCAGTTCGTTGGGGTACACGTTGAAACCGGAGATCAGGATCATGTCTTTCTTGCGATCGACGATACGCATGTAGCCGTCCGGCTGGATCAGCGCAATGTCACCGGTCTTGAGCCAGCCTTCGCTGTCGAGGATCTCGTCGGTGGCGTCCTGGCGCTGCCAGTAGCCCTTCATGACCTGCGGCCCTTTCACACACAGTTCACCGATTTCGCCCAATGGCTGTTCGACGCCCGCGTCATTGATCACCTTGCACAGCGTCGACGGCACCGGGATGCCGATGGTGCCGATCTGGATGTTCTGGATCGGGTTGACGGTAGCCACCGGGCTGGTTTCGGTCATGCCATAACCTTCGCAGATCGGGCAGCCGGTCACCGCTTTCCAGCGCTCGGCTGCTGCCAGTTGCAGGGCCATGCCGCCAGACAGGGTGACTTTCAGGGCCGAGAAATCCAGCTTGCGGAAGGCTTCGTTGTTGCACAGGGCCACGAACAGCGTATTGAGGCCGACGAAACCGCTGAACTTCCACTTCGACAGCTCCTTGACCATCGCCGGCAGGTCACGCGGGTTGCTGATCAGGATGTTGTGGTTGCCGATCAGCATCATCGCCATGCAATGAAAGGTGAAGGCATAGATGTGGTACAGCGGCAGCGGCGTGATCAGGATCTCGCAACCTTCATTGAGGTTGGAGCCCATCAGCGCCTTGCACTGCAACATGTTCGCCACCAGGTTGCGGTGGGTGAGCATCGCGCCCTTGGCCACGCCGGTGGTGCCACCGGTGTATTGCAGCACGGCGACATCGTCGCTGGTGGGGTTGGCTTCGCTCACGGGTTGGTCGTGGCCTTTGCTCAGCACGTCGTTGAACTTGACGGCCTTGGGCAAGTGATAGGCCGGGACCATCTTCTTGACGTACTTGATCACGCTGTTGATCAACAGGCGCTTGAGCGGCGGCAGCAGGTCGGCGACTTCGGTGACGATGACGTGCTTGACGCTCGTCTTGGGCACCACGGCCTCGGCCAGGTGCGCCATGTTCGCCAAACACACCAGCGCCTTGGCCCCGGAGTCATTGAACTGGTGTTCCATTTCCCGCGCGGTGTACAGCGGGTTGGTGTTGACCACGATCAGCCCGGCGCGGATCGCACCAAACACGGCCACCGGGTACTGGAGAACGTTGGGCAACTGCACGGCGATTCGATCGCCGGGCTGTAAATCGGTATGCTGTTGCAGGTACGCGGCAAAGGCACCGGACAACTCGTAGAGTTCACCGTAGGTGATCGTCTTGCCGAGGTTGCTGAATGCCGGCTTGTTGGCAAAGCGTTGGCAGGACTGCTTCAACACCGCCTGAATATTCGGATACTCGTCTGGATTGATGTCGGCAGCAATCCCAGCTGGGTACTTATCCTTCCAAAAGTCTTCAATCATGGAAGCCCACTCCTCAGCAACGCGAATTCTCACCGCATTTGATGCGATTATTATTGGTGTGTGTTTATTGGTGAATCTGGCTTGAATCAAGGCCGAGAAGTCACAAAAGCGCGCCGAGAGTAGCAGCTTTGCCGGGGGCCGACTAGAGCCAAAAGCAGCCCCCACAGTCACAAACATGACTCATGAACACCTAATAGTCATTTTTAGAGTAAAAATACCAAACCTCATCTGAATCGCCCTGGATACCCAAAAAACTGTGGGAGCGAGCAAGCTCGCTCCCACAGGGGGTTCTACTGGACCTCTCTGGCCTCAGGCGATATCCCGCAGCTCCCGCCGCAGGATCTTGCCCACCGGGGTCATCGGCAATGAGTCCCGCAACACGATGTGCTTGGGTATCTTGTAGCCGGTGAAGTTCTCCTTGCAGTAGGCCTTGAGTTCTTCAAGGCTGACGCCGGTTTCGCGCGCCACCACGAACAGCTTCACCGCCTCCCCCGAGCGTTCGTCCGGCACGCCGATCACCGCACAGTTGGCCACCTTGGGATGGGCCATCACCACGTCTTCGATCTCGTTGGGGTACACATTGAAGCCCGAGACAATGATCATGTCCTTCTTGCGGTCGACGATGCGCACGAAACCGTCCGGGTCGATCACCGCAATATCGCCGGACCTGAACCAGCCCTCGTGGTCAAGCACTTCGGCCGTGGCCTCAGGCTTGTTCCAGTAGCCTTTCATGATCTGCGGGCCCTTGATGCACAGCTCGCCGCGCTCGCCCAGGGGCTGCTCGACGCCATCGTCGTTGATCACTTTCATCAGCGTGCCCGGCACCGGCATCCCCACCGTGCCCAGCCGGGACTTGCCGCCGTAAGGATTGGCACTGGCCACCGGTGAGGTTTCGGTCAGGCCATAACCTTCGGTGATACCGCACCCGGTGATCTGCTCCCAACGCTCGGCGGTGGCCTTGATCAGCGCCGTGCCACCTGAGTTGGTGACCTTGAGGTTGGAAAAATCCAGGGTCTTGAAATCCGGATGGTCCATCAAGGCCACGAACAACGTGTTGAGCCCCAGCAGCAGCGAGAAACGCCAGTTCTTCAGTTCCTTGATGAAACCACCGATGTCCCGCGGATTGGTGATCAGCACGTTGTGGTTGCCGGTCACCATCATGCACATGCAGTTCGCCGTGAACGCATAGATATGGTAAAGCGGCAGCGGTGCGATCATGACCTCCTGGCCCTCGCGCAACAGCGGATGGCCGTCATCGCCGAGCTGCCCCAGGCAGGCCCGGGCCTGTTGCATGTTGGCCACCAGGTTGCCGTGGGTCAGCATCGCGCCCTTCGCCAACCCGGTGGTGCCGCCGGTGTATTGCAACACCGCAATATCGTCGAGACTGACTTTCAGCGGCTTGATGCCCTGGCCGCGTCCCAGGCGCAAGGCGCTCTTGAAGGAAATGGCCTGGGGCAGCGAATAGGCCGGGACCATTTTCTTGACCTTGCTCACCATCGTGTTGACCAGCCAGCCCTTGGCGGTGGGCATCAGGTCGCCCATCTTCGCTTCGATCAGGTACTGCAGGTCCGTATCGGGCAACACCTCCTGGACTTTCTGCCCGAACATGTTCAGGTACACCAGCGCCCGGGCACCGGAGTCCTTGAACTGATGACGCATTTCCCGCGCGGTGTACAAAGGGTTGGTGTTGACCACGATCAGCCCGGCGCGCAAGGCACCGAACACGGCGATCGGGTATTGCAGGATGTTGGGCATCTGCACCGCGATTCGATCACCTGGCGCCAGGTCGGTATGGGCTTGCAGGTAGCCGGCGAAAGCCGCGCTGTAGCGCTCCAGCTCGGCATAGGTGAGGGTCACCCCCATGTTGCTGAACGCCGGACGGTCGGCAAATTTCTTGCAGGAACGTTCGAACACCTCGATTACCGACTTGTAGGCCCCAAGGTCAACATCCAGGGGCACCCCGGCCGGGCGTTTGTCATTCCAGAAATCAGGCTGCATTGTTTTTGTCCTCTTTACCTGAGCATGTCCGGGCCGCCTCTGTATCGCTTGCAGAGGCGGAGCTCCTGGGACACTAGCAGCTATGGCCAATCAGGCAAATATGGCAACCTGCGTCATAGATTGTGTGAATCTTCTTGCCATGGCATAGCCTGATCAGGCGAGACGCAGCGGATGCGCTATACAATGCAGCGACGCTGCGTCTGACTTTGTGCAAAGGAATCGCCATGATCCACCAAACGTTCTGGCTGACCGCGACCGACCACAGCCGCCTGTTCGTCAACCAGTGGCTGCCCGAAACCGCTCCTTTGGCGGTGATCATGCTGGCTCACGGCATGGCCGAACACAGCGGCCGCTACGCCCGCCTGGCCCAGGCACTGTGCGACGAAGGCTATGGTGTCTGCGCTGTGGACCTGCGCGGCCATGGCAAGACCGGCGAGGAAGCGCTTCTCGGCCATTTTGCCGACGAGGACGGCTGGACCAAAGTCGTGGGCGACCTGGCCAGCCTCAACCACCATATCGTCCAGCAATATCCCGATACCCCCATCCTGCTGTTGGGCCACAGCATGGGCAGCTACATCGCCCAGGGTTACCTCTTGCATCACAGCGCCAGCCTGCACGGGGCGATTCTCAGCGGCTCGAACTTTCAGCCGGTGACGCTCTACCGCAGCGCTCGCCTGATCGCCCGCTTCGAACGCTGGCGCCAGGGTGCCACGGGGCGCAGCGCGTTGATCGAGTGGCTGTCGTTCGGCAGCTTCAACAAGAAATTCAAACCCACGCGCACCCCCTTCGACTGGCTCAGCCGCGACCCGGTCGAAGTCGACAAGTACGTCCACGACCCGCTGTGTGGCTTTCGCTGCACCAATCAACTGTGGGTCGACCTGCTCGGCGGGTTGCAGCAAATCAGCAAAGCGTCCAATCTCGCCCAGATCGATCCGGGCCTGCCCCTGCTGGTGATCGGTGGCGAATGTGATCCGGTGAGCGAAGGCAAGCGTCTGAAGGATCTGGCCGACGCCTTGCGTGACGCCGGCATCCGGCACCTGCAATTGACGATTTATCCGCAGGCCCGACACGAACTGTTCAATGAAACCAACCGCGATGAAGTGACCGCCGACGTGCTGGCCTGGATTGCCCAGGCCCTGAGCCACAAGCGGCCGCCACGCAGCGAGTAGGCTTGCAGCATTTTTCCTTTAC